>MPMV01000076.1 GCA_002238685.1 bacterium EF100-94H03 bin56 | reverse complement strand
CAATTGCTGTGATGTACACTGTGTAACCATGGGGATGGGAACTCCTGTATATGTAAGTGTCGGATAACACGTTCATATACCATGGATCCCATCCCCATGCAAAGGCTTTGGTGATCGATGCGGGCTAGAGGACCGTGTCGTGTAATGACAGTGTCGTCTTTCGGGGACAGACGGATCCGGGAGAGCCGTTGCTTGTCCCACGAGGGGCCTCGGCCTATTGTCGCCATGGCGCCCCGCTTGACGTTAGGACGCTCATGAAGCTCATCCGCGACTGGTTCCACGAGACGTTTTCGGATCGTCAGGTCCTGATTCTCACGGTCATTCTGCTGATCGCGGTGGCAGGGATCGTGTTCATCGCGGACATGCTGGCGCCGGTGATTGCCGCCTTCATCATCGCTTTCATGCTTGATGGGCCGGTGCGCTGGCTGACCCGCAGGAACGTCAATCACATCGTCGCGGTCAATGTCGTGTTTGTCGGTTTCTTCGTGGCCGCGCTGCTCTTTCTCCTCGGACTGCTGCCGGTGCTGTTCCGCCAGATGGGTCAGTTTGTCGCCCGTGTTCCGGAAATGACCCAGGCACTCCAGGACCACCTTGTGGCATTGCCGCAGCGCTATCCCGACATGTTTTCCGAGGACCAGATCAGCAGTTTCATCAAGGAGATCGGTTCCATCGTTGTCGCGACGGCCTCATCCCTGCCGTCGTTCGCCGGCGCTTCCGTGGTCGGACTGCTGACCGCGATCGTCTACCTCATCCTTGTCCTGGTGCTGGTCTTCTTCATGATCAAGGACAAGCGGGTGATCGTCGCGTGGCTGATGACATTCCTGCCCCGCGACCGGGAACTGACAAGCACCGTGTGGAGCGAGATCACGGCGCAGGTCTACAACTACATGCGCGGCAAGGTCTGGGAGATTCTCATCGTCGGCGTGGTGACCTACGTGGTGTTCGCCCTCCTGGGCGTCGAGTTTGCGATCCTGCTTGCCGTCATCACCGGACTCTCGGTGCTGATTCCCTACGTGGGCGCCGCCGCGGTGACGGTTCCCGTCGCCGCCATCGCCTTCCTCCAGTACGGCATGACATGGAATTTCGGCTATGTGGTGATCGCCTATGGAATCATCCAGGCCCTCGATGGCAACATCCTTGCCCCGCTGCTGTTCAGTGAGGTCGTGAACCTCCATCCCGTCGCCATCATTGTTGCCATCCTTGTCTTCGGCGGGTTGTGGGGTCTGTGGGGTGTTTTCTTTGCCATCCCGCTTGCCACGGTCGTGCAGGCGGTGTTGCGCGCCTGGCCGCGCACCACGGCCTGGCGGCGCGTGGGCTGAGAGGCATGTTCAAGCTGATCATCAGACGTCTTTTTCTTGGTCTTCTGACACTTCTGGCCATCACCGTCCTGGTCTTTCTCGGTACGGAAATCCTCCCCGGGGATGTCGCCCAGGCGATCCTCGGTCAATCGGCCACGCCTGAGACCGTGGCCGCCCTGCGCGAGAAGCTCGGTCTCAACGCACCGCCCTGGGAACGCTACTTCACCTGGCTCGCCAACATTCTTGCCGGCGATCTCGGCAACTCGCTCGCCAACGGCATCCCCGTTGACCGGATCATCGGTCAGAGAATCGTCAACACGATCAATCTCGCCCTTTACGCCACGGTCATTGCGCTGCCCCTGTCACTCCTTCTCGGGCTGCTCTCGGCTGCCTGGCCGGAAGGGACCTTCGACCGCACGACCTCTTCGACCACCGTGTTCTTCATCTCGATCCCGGACTTCGTCATCGCCATCGTGCTCATCATCATATTTGCCCGTGAACTGGGCTGGTTTCCCTCTGTCGTGCACCGGCCGAGATGGGGCGATGTGCCGGTGGCCCTGGGCCAGACCTTTCTGCCCATGCTGACCCTCGTCCTCACCATCCTCGCCCACATCATCCGCATGACGCGGGCCGCGGTCCTTGACGTCCTCAAGCAGCCCTACATCGAGATGGCGCTGCTCAAGGGAGCCCCCAAGTCGCGCATCATCATCCGTCACGCGATTCCCAATGCTCTGGGGCCGATCGTCAATGTGGTGGCACTCAATCTTGCCTACCTGGTGAGCGGTGTGGTGATCGTCGAAGTCATCTTCACCTATCCCGGGCTGGGCCGCCTCATGGTGGATTCCGTCATCTTCCGCGACCTGCCGCTCATCCAGGTGGCGGCGCTCGTTTTCTGTGGCTTCTATGTCGCCCTCAACATCACGGCCGACGTCACCGCCATCATGGCCAACCCGCGACTGAGGTTCGCCAAGTGACCCGTGTCGCGGGACGCACCCGTTCGAAGCGCGCCCGGCCGCGGCCCGACGGATGGGCCTGGGCGGGCATCATCATTGTCGCCACCGGCCTCCTTCTGGCGGTCGCCGGGCCGTGGCTGGCGCCCCACGACGTCGGCGCCATCATCTCGGACTCCAACTTCGAGGCGCCCGGCATCACCACCCTCCTGGGGACCGATACGCTGGGGCGGGACATACTGTCACGCCTCCTCCATGGCGCCCGCCTGACAGTGGGTGTGGCGCTCGCCGCTACCGTGCTCGGCTTCCTCATCGGCATGGCCGCCGGGTTCTCGGCGGCGGAAATCAAGGGACGCTACGACGACTTCATGCTGTGGCTGGCGGACATGATGCTGTCCTTTCCACCGCTGCTGCTGGCCCTGATCGTCATCGCCTCTCTCTCGTCGAGCCTGCCGGTTCTCATCTGTACGATCGCCGTCCTCCACGCCTCCCGCGTTGCCCGTGTCGGCCGGGCAGTGGCCATGAACGTCGCCGCCCTGGAGTTCGTCGAGGTGGCGCGGGCGAGGGGGGAGAGCCTGGTGTCCATCCTGGTGCGCGAGATCTGGCCATCGACGATCCGTCCCCTGGCCGTCGAGTTCGGACTGCGCCTGACGTACTCGATCCTCTTCCTGTCGAGTCTGAGTTTCCTCGGGCTCGGTATCCAGCCGCCGGAAGCCGACTGGGGCTCCATGGTGAGGGAGAACCTGAACGCCTTGCAGACGGGTGCCTATCTTGCCGTCCTGCTTCCTGCTTTCTCCATCGCCATCCTGACTGTTGGCGTCAACCTCATCGTCGACTGGCTCGGAGCGCAGTCGGGACGGTCGATTTCCGAAGAGCTCACCGGATGACGGCCTTTCTCAGAATCGAGGATCTCGTCGTCGAGGGACGACCGCCGTCGGGAATCTGGGTGGAGACGGTGCATCGCTGCAGCGTTGAGGTGCATCCGGGCGAGGTCGTGGCCCTGATCGGCGAATCGGGTGCCGGAAAGACGACGGTGGCGCTTGCGGCGCTGGGTTATGCGCGGCCCGGAACCCGCTTCCGGAACGGTCGGGTCTTCCTTGAGGGCCGCGATGTCCTTGCCATGTCGATTGCCGAGAAGCGCGACCTGCGTGGCCGTGATGTCGCCTACGTGGCACAGAGTGCGCAGGCCTCGCTCAACCCCTCCATTCCCGTGGGCGAACAGATCGCGGAGAGCCTTCACCTGCACCAGGTCGCCGAAGGCGCCGACGCAACGCGGCGGACGATCGAGCTGCTCGATCTCCTCGACATACCGCACCCCGAGATGATCGCCCGACGCTATCCGCACCAGACATCGGGCGGCCAGCAGCAACGGATCATGATGGCCATGGCGCTGGCCTGCCGGCCGCGGCTTCTGGTGCTCGACGAGCCGACAACGGCCCTTGACGTGACCACACAGATCGAGGTGCTGAAGGCGATCAAGTCGGTCAACCGCGACCTCGGCACCGCATCGATTTACGTCAGCCATGATCTTTCCGTTGTCGCCCAGGTGGCCGACAGGATTCTGGTCATGAACCAGGGACACGTCGTGGAAGAGGGAGAGACTTCCCGCATTCTCGATGATGCGAGGGAGGACTACACGCGGACCCTGCTGGGCGCGGTGAAACCGCCGCCCTCACCCGAGAAGACGGTGGTCAACCCCACCGTGACCAGCGGCAGTGAGCCGGTGATTTCCGTCAAGCATACCTCTGCCAGCTACGCCCGGCAGACCCTGTTCGGCACCATCGAGCGTGAACAATACGTGCTCCACGACATTGCGCTCGATGTCTGGCCCCGCGAAGTGCTGGCCGTGGTCGGCGAGTCGGGAAGCGGCAAGTCGACCCTCGCCAGGGTCATGGCCGGTCTGCATCCGCCTCTTCCCGGTGCCGAGATCACGCTTGACGGCGATCTGCTTGCCGGCCGGGCGCGGCGCAGAACACGCGATCAGCTGCGCCGCATCCAGATCATATTCCAGAGCCCGGACCAGTCGCTCAACCCGGAACGGCGTGTCGACGATGCTATCGGAAGGCCTCTCGAACTCTATTTCGGCATGTCGGGATCCGAGAAGTACGACCGGATCGCCGATCTCCTCGAGTTGGTCGGACTCGACCCTGATTACGCCGGGCGCTTTCCCGCCGAACTGTCGGGTGGCGAGCGCCAGCGTGTCTCCATCGCCCGGGCCTTTGCCGCCGAACCGGACATCATCCTGTGTGACGAGGTTCTGTCCGCCCTCGATACCGTCGTGGCCGCCCGCGTGCTCGAACTGATGAAGGACCTGCGGGAATCCCACCAGGTGGCCTACGTCTTCATCAGCCACGATCTTTCGACCGTCGCCTCGATCGCCGACCGGGTGGCGGTCATGTATGCCGGCAGGATCGTCGATGCCGGTTACACCAGCGATGTGTTCGCGCCGCCGCATCATCCCTACACTCAGCTGCTCATCAATTCCGTGCCGGCGCTGCGCCAGGGATGGCTCGAGGAAGTCATCACGAGCCGCGAGGCGGAAGCGGGCATGCGTTCCAATGTCATGCTTCACGACCGCCCGTGTCCCTTCCGCATGCGCTGTCCCCTTGTCATTGCCGGAACCTGCGACAGGGAACCGGCGCCGGCAAGGGAGATGGCACGCGGGCATGTCGTCATGTGCCAGCACGACGAGGCGACCCTCCTCGCGGCGCAGGGCGGAACCTGAACCCTATTCGTCGAGCGGTGGTCTCGTTGCGGTTTCGCCATAGAGTGGCATGGCGGATTCGATTGCATGAGCCACCCGGAACACGGTTTCCTCGTCGAAGGGATTGCCGACGACCTGCACGCCAGTGGGAACCCCGTTGGCGTCAAACCCCGAGGGGATGGACAGTACAGGCAGGCGGCTGAACGCGTTGAATGCCGGAGTCATGATGACACTGTGAACATCATGGTCGACACCGTCGACGGCGACGGGCTGTTCCCAGTCCTTCAGGTCTGCCGGAATCGCGGTCGTGCCGACCGTCGGACAGATGAAGACGTCGTGGCCCGCCAGGTCGGGCATGAACTTCAGCCAGGCGTCGCCGATCGTCTTCATGCAGTCGTGGAACATGCGGGGCGTATAGCGTTCGTTGTGTCGCGCGAAGGTCACCGTGTAGTCGCAGACGAGGTCGGGATGGCGCTCCACGGCATCGCTGAATTCATCGGCATAGATCATTCCTCCCCAGGCCGGGAAGGCATCCAGCAAGTCCCCGGCCCACGGGGTTGCAATCTCTTGCGTGCTGGCTCCTGCAAGGACCGTTTCGATGATCTGCCGGGTGTTTTTCCTCACTGCCTGCGAGACGGCGTGGCTTGCGAGATCCTCCGACCAGGCCACCTTCAGTCCCTCCACGCCTGCCGGACACTCGGGCAGCAACGGGGCACCGGGAACGTGTGCCGGGTCCCTTGCTCCATGGGGGCCGTTGGCGATAGCGTTCTGCACGAGCGCGGCGTCGCCGCTGGCACGGGTCATGGGGCCGATGTGAAAGAAGGGATCCATCGCCACTTCGGGACTTCCGGGGTTGCGGCCGTAGGGTGGCTTGTAGCCGGTGATGCCGCACATCGCAGCCGGCATCCTGATACTTCCGGCACTGTCGGAACCGGTGGCAAGCGTCGTTGTTCCGGCCGCGACGGCGGCGGCAGCGCCGCCGGACGAGGCGCCGCACGTGATCGCCGTGTTCCATGGATTGCGCGTGACCCCGTGCAGACGCGACGTGCATGTCCAGGGCCAGACGAACTCCGGGCATGTGGTGAGGGCATGGATGATCGCTCCCTCATCGACAAGGCCGGCTACGGTGGGATTGGTGTGATCCGCCAGGTTGTCGGCAAAGATGAGGGATCCAAAGGTCCGGGGCTTGCCGAGTACGGCCGTATCTTCCTTGACCGCCAGCGTCAGACCCTCAAGCCGTCTGGGACCGCCATCCTTCCCGGCATAGCGCGCTTCCGCTCGCCGTGCCGCCTCCAGGGCTTCATCGAAGAAGGTGAAGGCAAGGGCATTGACACGGCCCTCGACCACGCCGGCACGGGCAATCTGTGCCTCGAGAATGTCCACGGGCGAAAGTTCGCGGGCCCTGAACAGCCGCAAGGCCTCCCTGGCGTCAAGAAAGCAGAGGTCGGTGTCGGTCATGGGCGGATGATCCGGAATGGGAATTCCAGCAAGAAACCACGGGCCACACACGGAACAGTCCGGTGAACGATCCCGGGCGTCGCCTTGCCGCCGAATTCATCGGCACGGCCTTCCTGCTGGCGACCGTCATCGGATCGGGCATCATGGCAGAGACGCTGTCACCGGACAACGCCGGCATCGCGCTTGCCGGGAACACGCTGGCCACGGCGGCCATGCTGGTCGTCCTGATCCTGATCTACGGCCCCGTTTCGGGTGCCCACTTCAATCCGGCGGTGACACTGGCTTTCGCCCTCAGGCGTGACATCACGGTGGCTGAGGCGGCGGCCTATGTCGTGGTCCAGGTGGCCGGCGCCCTTGCAGGCGCCATGCTCGCCCATGTCATGTTCGACCAGCCGCTTCTCCTTGCCTCGCAGCAGGCGCGCACGGGCGTCGGCCAGTGGACAGGGGAGCTGGTGGCCACGTTCTCCCTGGTGGCCACCATTCTTGGCTGTCTGAAGTGGCGTCCGGATGCCGTGCCGTGGGCCGTTGGCCTGGCGATCGCCGGCGGTTACTGGTACACCTCCTCGACCTCTTTCGCCAATCCGGCTGTCACCATTGCCCGCAGTCTGACGGACACCTTCTCCGGTATCCTTCCGGCCCACGCACCGGCGTTCATTGTTGCGCAGTGCGCTGGCTCCATCGTCGCTGTCGTGCTGTTCGGCTGGCTCCTGCGGCGGAACTGAACCGCAAGAGGATACGGCATGCAGTTCGCCATGGGCCAACCCAATCCGAGAACCGAGGATCCTCGCCTTGTGAGGGGTGGCGGATGCTATGCCGACGATGTGAATCTCGACGGTCAGTTGTGGGGAGCGGTGCTCCGTTCACCCCACGCCCATGCCGCCATTGACGGGATCGACTGCAGTGAAGCGTGCGCCGGGTCCGGAGTGCGCCTTGTCCTGACCGCCGCCGACCTGGAGGCCGAGGGAATTGGCTCCCTGCCGTTCGTGGGCGCCGTCACCAACCGGGACGGATCTCCCATCGCGGCCATTTCACACCCGGTTCTGGCGACCGGCAGGGTCCGGCATGTCGGCGAACCGGTAGTTTTCGTGGTGGCGGAGTCGCGGGAGGCGGCCCGTGATGCATGCGAAGCGGTCCATGTCGACTACCGTCCGCTCGATGCCGTGACCGGCACCGCCGGGGCGCTTGGAGACGATGCGCCGCAACTGTGGGAGGAAGCGCCGGGCAACGTGGTGCTTGACTGGGAGGTCGGAGACTCCGCTGCGGTTCGCAGCGCCTTCGCCACGGCCGATCGTGTGGTGGAACTCGACGTGGTCAACAACCGCGTGGTCGTCGCACCCCTGGAGCCGCGTGCCGCAGTCGGTGACTACGCGCCCGAGAGCGGCCGCTTCACCCTCCATGCCTGCTCGCAGGGCGCACACAAACTCGCCGCCCCCTTGGTCAAGAGTGTTCTCAAGGTGCCGACAGACCGTCTTCGCGTGCTGACCGGAGATGTGGGCGGCGCCTTCGGCATGAAGAACTTTCTCTTTCACGAGTATGTCCTCGTGCTGGTTGCGGCGCGGCGCCTGCAGCGGCCGGTCAAGTGGACGGCGGACCGCAGCGAGAGCTTTGTCAGCGACCTGCAGGGCCGCGACCGTGTCATGAAGGGGCGGATGGCCTTCGACAATGCCTGCCGGATCGTCGCCCTGGAGGTCGATGTCATTGCCAATTTCGGCGCCTACGTTTCGCAGTTCATGCCGTTCGTGGCCACCCGAGCCGCCACCGCCATCCAGTCCATGGCCTACAGGATTCCGGCCATCCACACCCGGGTGCGCGGGGTAATGACCAACACCGTGCCGATCGATGCCTACCGGGGGGCGGGCCGCCCGGAAACCGGGTTCATGGTCGAACGCCTGCTCGACCTCGCGGCGCGCCGTTTCGGACTCTCCGGGAGCGCCATCCGCCGCCTCAATCACGTACGCGAGGAGGACTTTCCCTGGGACACCGGTGTCGGTGTCATCTACGACTGCGGCGAATTCGCCCGCCATCTTGACCGGGCGCTCGACCATGCCGATGTCGCCGGTTTCCCGTCGCGCCGCGAGGAGGCAACCCGCCGCGGCATGTTGCGCGGTCTCGGTGTCACGGGCGTCTTCGACCGCTGCGGCGGCATGGGGCCGGACATGGTCGACCTCGATATCGACAGCGAGGGACATGTCCTTGCCAGAGTGGGGACGCAGACGAACGGGCAGGGCCACGAGACGGTCTACACGCAGATCATCGCAGACAGGCTCAAGGTCGATCCCGGACGCATCCGCATTCTCCAGGGTGACAACGAACTGGTGCCCTTCGGTTCGGGCAATGGTGGATCCAACTTCATCGCCATAGCCGGCAGCGCCTGTCTCATCGCTGTCGGACATGCCATCGACAAGGGGCGGCGCATCACGGCGCACCTCCTCGAGACGGCGGTCGACGACATTGTCTTCGAGGACGGTGTGTTTCGTATTGACGGCACTGACCGGACATTGACTTTCGATGAGGTGGCGGAGGCGGCCGGGGATCCCGCCAGCCTGGCGCAAGGGGAGGAACCGGGCTGGCGGGTGAGCGGCACCTACAAGCCTCCGGATGGACCGGCCTTCCCCAACGGCACCCACATCTGCGAACTCGAGGTCGATCCCGAAACCGGGGTGACGGAACTCAAGCGTTATGTCGCGGTGGACGACGCCGGAGTCGTCATCAATCCCCTGCTGGTTGACGGACAGGTGCACGGTGGCGTGGTCCAGGGCATCGGTCAGGCCCTGGCCGAGGAGGCTCTCTATGACCCCGGTTCGGGGCAGCTGCTCACAGGTTCCTTCCTCGACTACCAGCTTCCCAGGGCCGGCGATCTTGTCATGATCGAAACCGATCGCATCGAGGTGCCGACGACACGCAATCTTCTCGGCGTCAAGGGAATCGGCGAAACCGGGGCGATCGGCAGCCCTCCGGCCGTCATCAACGCGCTGGTGGATGCGCTCGCTCCCCTTGGCATCGATCACATCGACATGCCTGCCACACCGCTCAAGGTGTGGCAGGCGATCAGGAATGCTCCGGCGAGAGCCGATCGCGGGCACAAGAGGGAAATTCGGGACCATAACCGGGAGAAGCGCCCATGATTCCTTCATCAGAGTTTGCGGCGCGCCGGGACCGGGCCCGGCAGGCCATCCGGGAGGCGGGTCTTGCCGGTCTCCTCGTCTGTTCGCGTGGCGGCGGCACCACCGACCGCTACGCCGACGTCAAGTACCTCACCAACTTCTACACGCGGTTTCCCTATATTCCGGACGTACCTGGCGAGTGGACGGGCAGGGCCCACGCATTCGTCATCCTGCCGGCCGATGGCGAGCCGGTCCTCGTGGCAGACGACCGGCCGGAGCGGGACTCGGACCTTGCGATCGGCGATGTCACGGTGACCGGAGATGTGACGGGATCGGTGATTGCCGCGATGTTGAAGGCCGGACTTGCCGGGGGACGCGTCGGCGTTGCCGGATCCGACACCCTTCCGTGGAGCCTCCACAACGCTCTCGCTGCGGGCCTGCCGGAGGTGACGTGGATTCCGGCGGACGACATTCTCGGACGTCTGCGCATGGTGAAGTCTCCAGGGGAGGTCGCGATGCTGCGTCGTGCCTCGCACATCGGCAGCCGGGCCACCGAGGCGATGCTGGACAGGGCAGTGCCCGGTGCAACCCACGGCGAAGTTGTGG
>MPMV01000075.1 GCA_002238685.1 bacterium EF100-94H03 bin56 | reverse complement strand
GAGATGGGCATGTCGAGGGCACGGGCGCGCTCGCGGATCCGTGCCCACTCGCTGTCGGAGGCCATGATCGAGCGCGCCTTGCGCTTCGGTTCCTTCGTGTCCATCATTCGCACAGGCGCCGGTGGGCGGGACGACATATGGCGTTGTCCTCGGAAGGCGTGACGAGGTGCATATACGATTGATACATCATGGAACCTCAATGCTGCTCATTGATTCCCATTGTTCGTGTTTGTCATGTACTGGCGGAGCACCGCCATATCTGGCTCATTGGAGAAATGGTATCGATTACTTCCCCGAATGCAACTGTGCAATTTGTGATATCAGATCTAGTATAGGCCATATGTCGCTGCCGGTACTTGACATAGGCATTATTGTGGGGTAGTTACATGCGAATAGAGAGAGGCGCGTTGTTGGTTGGGAGTGTCATACAGGTGCGGTGTTGGCTATTTATCTGTCACACCGGACGCGCCCTTCAGGCCCATACCGACAATCCCTACCGGGATCCGGTGCCGACGGTTCAGCTGCTCTACTGTCTCGAGAGTTCTCTGGCCGGTGGCGACGGCATGGTCATTGACGGGTTTGCCGCCGTCCACCGCTTGCGGGAGGAAAATCCGGATCACTTCGATGTGCTCAGCAATCACTGTGCACGATTTGCCTTTGACGGAGAGGATGGCGTCCGTCTTGCCGCCCGCCGCCCGCTGATCGAACTGGCGCCCGATGGAGAACTCCGGTGCGTGCGTTTCAACAACCGTTCGCTGGCAGCGGTGAGGGATGTGCCCTTCGAGCGCATGGCCACGTGGTATGCCGCCTACCGGCATCTCGGCGACATCATCGACGACCCGATGATGGCCGTCTCGTTCCGCCTGGATCCGGGCGAGTGCTTCGTCGTCGACAACACCCGCATTCTTCACGGCCGTACGGCGTGGACAGGCGCCGGCAATCGCTGGCTCCAGGGCTGCTATGCGGACATGGACGGGCTGCGCTCCACACACGAGGCGATGATGCACGCGACATCCCGGGCGCCGGTCTGATGTCCCATGCCATCATCGATTGCCTGTCTGCCATCTTCGAAGACGTTGCTGCGGTTGAATACCTTGGCGAGGATGTGACAATAGCCGAACACATGCTGCAGAGCGCCACCCTTGCCCAGAGAAGCCGCAGAAAGGATGCGGTCATCGTTGGTGCGTTGCTTCACGATATCGGCCATGTCGCAGGCGACTCCGGGATGTTCTCCATGACAGACACCCGGGACCGCCACCACGAGGTGGCCGGCGCCCGTCTGGTGGAGCGGTTCTTTCCGGCCGTCGTGATCGACTGCATACGCCACCACGTGGCGGCAAAGCGCTATCTCTCGGCTACCAGACGCGGTTACCTGGACCGCTTGAGTGATGCGTCGCACCACTCGCTTTCCCTCCAGGGCGGGCCGATGGGGGCACGCGAGGCCGAACGATTTGCCCGGCACCCGCATCTCGGTGAGATCATCGCCGTACGACTCCTGGATGACGCGGGCAAGCGACCCGGCATGAAGACACCCGGGTTTTCGCATTTCATCCCGATGATCGAGGGCCTGGTGGAGGAACACCGGCGAAGCCAGAACAAGGAGACTCATGATGTTGCTTGACGTGCGAACCTACACCTGCCGTCCCGGCAGGCTGAAGAAACTCCTGGAACTTTATGAAGCCTTCGGCAAGGAACCGCAGACGAGGCACCTCGGACAGCCCCTGGCATGGCTGGTCACCGAGACCGGCAATCCCAACCAGTTCATCCATATCTGGGTCTACGAGAATGCCGGTGACCGCGAGACGCGCCGACAGGCGATGCAAGCGGATCCCGACTGGCAGGAATTCCTGGCCCGGAGCGCTGAACTCGGCGCCCTGGTGAGCCAGGAGAACCGGCTCATGACGCCGGCCAGCTTCTTCCCCCCACCCGCCCGCCGGTCGTGACCATGCCTGTCGTTGAGGGCTCCCCGCTGCCCTTTCCGCAGCGGGGAGCCCTCAAGCCCTCGCGCACGGCGCTTCTTGTCATCGACATGCAGCGCGATTTCTGTGCGCAGGATGGCTACATGCATCGTCTTGGGGTCGATCTGGCGCGCCTGAGACAACCTGTCGAGCCGATTCGCCGTGTCCTTGACGTGGCGCGCCGGTGCGGGATCACGGTCATCCACACGCGCGAGGGCTATGCGCCGGATCTCTCGGACCTGCAGCCCTGGAAGGTTGGCGGAGCCGCCAACGAGGCGATCGGCAGCGCCGGCCCCCTGGGTCGGGCGCTCGTGCGTGGCGAGGAGGGGTGGAACATCATTGACGAACTTGCTCCATCTCCAGGCGAGGACGTGTTCGACAAGGCAAGCTACGGGGTCTTCGCGACGACTGCGATCGGTGCCGACCTTCGGGCGCGGGACATCCGGGCGGCGATCCTGGTCGGGCTCACGACGGACTGCTGTGTCACGTCGACACTGCGCGAGGCCCTGGATCGTGGCATCGAGTGCATGGTCATCGAAGACTGCACGGCCGCGGCGAGCCAGCGGCGACATGATGCCGCCATCGACCTCATTCGCTCGTCCGGTGGCGTCTTCGGGACTCTCGCAGGCAGCGGCGATGTCATCGAGGCCCTTGAAACGGCACATCGCCACCGGTGACGTTGTCGCCGGCATCACTTCACGGTAGCGTTGCCTTCTGGAGGCTTCCATGGTGACGTTGACGCCGCTTGATGCGGCCTTCGGAGCGGAGATTCACGGAGTCCGGCTTGCCGACCATATCTCCGAGCGGGTCATGCGCACCCTCGTGGAGGCGCTTCATGCCCATCGCGTCATCGTCATCAGGAACCAGGATCTCGACAAGGACCGGTTTCTCCGGTTTGGCAGGCTATGGGGCGACCCCATTCCCCATGTCCTCGATCACATGCGCATGGAGGGCTATCCCGAGCTCATGACCGTCGGCAATACCGAGGAGCGGGACAGGGACGCGAAGATCCGCAACGGTGCCGCCCTGTGGCACACCGACCAGTCCTACGAGGAGGTGCCGGCGAGCGCTACCATGCTCTATTCGGTCCTGGCGCCCCGGGAAGGCGGCGAAACGCAGTTCTGCGACATGGCGGGCGCCTATGATTCCCTTGACGCCGCCACCAGGGAGAGGATCGATTCTCTCGAGGTGGCGCACAAGTACGGACGTGGCCGCCGCCTTGCGGGCGAAGCCGAGGTCAACCCGATCATCAACGATGACCAGGACAACCGGGTGCCACCGGTCCATCACCCCCTGGTGATGCGCCACCCGGTCACCGGCAGGAAGGTGCTCTACGCTGTCGGTCACGGAGCCTACGCCATCAGGAACATGGCCTCCGGGGAGGCCGGCGCGTTGCTCGATTCGCTAAAAGCCCATGCCCTGCGCGAGGAACATGTCTACCGCCACTCCTATCGCCCGGGCGATCTTGTCATCTGGGATACCCTGCAGACGATGCATGCGGCGAGCCCCATCGCCTTCGCCACGTCGCAGGAGAACGCCCGCCTTCTCTGGCGGATCAGCGTGCGCGGCCTGCCACAGATCCTGCCACGGACCGTCTGATCGATGTCGCCGGTCCGGGGAGGGTGTCTGTGCGGCGCCGTGCGCTTTTCCATCGACGCACCGCCGCTGTGGACGGCCTACTGTCACTGCCGGAGTTGCCGGCGCGCCACCGGTGCTCCCGTGGCGGCCTTTGTCGGGGCAGCCGCCTCGTCCGTAACCTTCACCGCCGGCACCCGGGCCATCCATGAATCATCGCCCGGTGTCAGGCGAGGGTTCTGTGCTTCCTGCGGGACGCCGTTGACCTATGAATCGGACGAGGTCCCCGGTGAAGTCCATTTCTTTACGGGGACCTGCGACGATCCTGATTCCCTGCCGCCCGCCATGCATGTCTGGTGCGAGGCAGCCCTTGCGTGGTTCGATACCGACGATGCGCTTGTCCGTCACGAAAGAGGCAGCGGCCGCCTGGACAGCTGACAGGAGCGTCAGGCAAGAAGGGCGAAGACGACGCCGATGGCGATGATCACGAAGCCCATGATCATGAACTTCGCCATCAAGCGCCTGAAGCCCGGGTCCGTGATATCCGCATGCTCCCGCTGGTGTTCCGTGAAACTCATGTTGAGGATATTGGCGAGCGACAGCAGCCCGAAACCGACGATCATGACGCCCAGGGTGATGAAGATGACGGCGGCCGTATCCATGGATGCCGAGGATACGCGAAGGACGACGTGATGCCTACAGATGCCGCTGACGCCCATGACTGCCGTTGTCGAACCGCATCGTGCGATTTCGCGAAGCGGTCCTCCCCTGTTTCACGACAGGCGCACGGTCTGCGGCGCCCCCTGATCGAAGTCGGCTACATCGACCCGCCTGTCCTCACGGACGAAGTCGCCGTCGCCCCCCGATACCATTTGCTTGCGTGGGACAGTTGAGGGGCCAGAGCGAAACATCAGGCAACACCGACGGCTCCGATCAAGGAAATCGACGCGTGCCGACAGCCATGGCTGACATCTGGAAAGGCTTGGGCTTTGGGCGCAGGCCATGGTATCGACAGACCATGTCTGGCAACCATGACAAGGGCGCTTCCCCGAAGGCTGCAGCGCCGTGCGGAATTCCGGATGGCAGCGAGGCTCGATCGCCTCTCAGGGTTCCGCCCGGCGGACGTGGATACCAGGCAAGACTCGCGACAGTGGCACTCGCGGCCGGACTGTGCCTGGCTTCCGATCTGGCCTTTGCAGGAGACTACTACCTGCGCGGCGGCATCGGCCTCGACAGGCGGGTGACGACAGCCTTTACCGACACCGATTGCTCCAGCGCCACGCCGGCGGCTCTCTATGGTTGCGGAACCGGCGGCGATGGCGCGCGCTTGCGTTCGGCAGGGGACTTCGGGACGGCGCCGTCGGTGGAACTCGGCCTCGGCTACGAGACCGGAGCGGTCCGTTTCGAGGTGCTGGCCGAGTATCGCCCCGACTTTTCCTTCGAGGGGCGTGCGAACTACCTGGCGCCGGAGCGCCGACAGGAGGTCTCGGCAGACCTCACCTCCGTGTCCGGGATGCTGGCCGGTTTCGTGGATCTCGCCGCGCTGGAGTTGCTCCAGCCCGGTCCCTTCGCGCCGTTCATCGGTGCAGGGATCGGCGCCGTACACACCCGAATCGGGCAGACGACCATGACCTTTCCGGCGACGACGACCATCGTGCCGGGCGGGAGCAGGACCGGACTGGCGTGGATGGCGACGGCCGGGGTCGCAGTGGCGCTGGCGAAGCGAGTCAGCCTCGATCTTGCCTGGCGCTACACGGACCTCGGCGAAGTCCGCACACCGCGGGGTCCGGGCCGGGTGGTCTGGCGGGACGGGAGCCGGGAGCCGATACCGCTCGATATCGCGCCGACGAAGGCGAGGCTCAAGAGCCACGGCGTCCGGCTGTCGCTGCGCTACACGTTCTGACAACGACGCCTGCCATTCTCCCGACCCGGCGGAGACTGCAGTGTTGCAGAAGTCCGGCGGTATCGCGACACCTGGGCCAACAAGGAGGCCGGGGCCCAATGCAGGGCACAAGGTCTTCGCCCGGCTCTGGTTTCCGGCGGTGAATTCCAGGGACTGGCGGTTCCTGCAAGCAATCCAGACGGGAGGCGAGCTTCGACGGACCTCAGCCCCGACACTTGCGCCTCGCTGTCGGCATGCCCTATGCGTCCTTACTCCTGCGACCGAAACGGCGTTCGCCGCCGCTGCCCTCACCAATGTTTCAACTCATCAAGAGAAACGCCCGTTTCCGCCTCTTCGTGCTTGCGCAATGCGTACTGAACGTCGCGGAGGCAGCCAGCAATGTCATCATTCCCCTGGTCGTTCTTGACCTCACCGGATCTGCGGCCCTGGTGTCGTTCGTCGTCGTTCTGGAGATGGTGCCGTACTTCGTGTTTCACCTTCCCTTCGGCGCTCTCCTCGACCGGCGCGACCGCAAGCGAGCGATGATCCTGGCCGACCTCGGCCGTGCCCTTCTTCTTCTCCTTGTCGTCGGCGTCCACGTTCTGGACGGCCCCGTTCTGATCGCCCTGCTTGCGGTTGCCGTACCGTTTGGAACCCTGTCGTCAATCTCGGACGCGGCGCGGTCGGCGATCGTGCCGCAGCTCGTCGGGAAACCCGAACTTGAAGGCGCATACGGATGGACGGAGGCCACCGAGTCGGCTGCCTGGATCGCCGGGCCCGCCGTCGCCGGCCTCACCGTGGCAACGGTTGGCGTCGTTGAGGCGCTGTCGCTGGTTTCCGCCTTTCTCGCCCTGTTCGCCCTCGCCATCCTCTTCGTCAGGATTGACACCATCGTCCACGCTTCCTCGTGCAGGAGCACCCTTGTGCTCGACATCCGCGAAGGTCTGACGTTCTTCTGGCGTCATGCGCGCCTGCGCACCATGCAGTTGGTCTGGACCGCCTACGGTACCGTCGGATACGGCGTGGTCCTGGGTCTCGTCTACGTGGGTTCCGGCGGTAATGCCAGCGGTGCCCTTGCGGCGTCCTTCGCCGTCTCGTCCTATGCGGCCGGTTCAGTCCTCGGAACGTTTTGTGCCGGCTGTCTCAAGGTGCGGAGCGGGAACATCCCGGCCTGTTGCCTGGTCGCTTTTGCGGCCGGTGCGATACTCGTTTCCAAGGGGGGCGTCTACCTTGTCATGTCTGGCGCCTTCCTCATCGGAGCTGGCGAAGGGTTCCTGCTTGTGCTCTATCTCTCGGCCAGGGCATCGCACACCCCCGCCGAACTGATGGCACGTGTCGTGAGTGCCTCCGCCCTGCTCGACAAGGGAGCGGGAATGCTGGCCGCGGCGTGGATCGGGTTCTCGTTGAGTCTCGCTGGTGGCAGCGCAACGTTCCTGCTCATTGCGGGGCTCGGCGTGGCCCTGGCGATTCTCGCAGCAACACGCCGAACAAGGCTGGAACGCTGAACCGGTTTCCACGACCCTTGACGACGCCGGGCGCGAGGAATGCGCGACCGGAATTGCCGCAGCAATGCCCTTTCCGTCACCAGCACCCCAAACCCGTCTGTCAGACGGCGGGGACAATGCACTGCAGAACGGCAGGCTCCGCACCACACAGTCGGCCTTTCTTCGGTATGCTTGGGGAGGACGACCGTAACCAGGGAAGCAGCGGACAACGCGCCCCTCTCAAAGACGAGTTACATGATTGGAGAGATTTGAATGAAACCGGGGAAAGAGACTTGTGGTGGGTGCCTTTGCGGAAACATTCGATACAGCATCGATGGAAACATTGGTGGAGCGAACTACTGTCACTGTGCAGATTGTCGACGCGCAAGTGGCAGCGCGTTCAATGTCGGTGTACGAGTAGAGAAGTCGACGTTCAGCTTTGAAGGTCGTACTCTCTCCGCGTTCACGACGACAGGAGAAAGTGGGCGTGAGATTACACGATACTTCTGCAGGGTTTGTGGATCACCTGTTTTCACGAACTCATCCAACAATGACAATACAATACACGTGAAGGCAGGGTCATTCGACGACCCTGATGTTGTTGATCCGAGATATCAGATTTGGACCGTTTCAAAAGTGTCATGGGCGAGGTTATCTCCCGACATACCCTCGTTTTTCAAGAACAAGTTGGAACGAAAGCAGTGAACCTGACCTGCCCCCGTCGACTGGTTCAAGTCGCATGGGGATGCTCTGCGGGTTTGTTGGTCAACCGGCGGGAATGATGTTTCTGGGACTGGTGGTCCACGTTCCGCGCCGCTGCGTTGACGGAAAGTGTTGTAGTGGCGCCTCCAGGCATCGATGGGTATCCGGGTTTCCTCGAGGGTGTGGAAGACCAGCCCGATCAATGCTGGTCTCATCTAAAGTCCGCCACTTGGGGGAAGGGGTTCATCACCTGAGAATGCACATCTTGTCCGGAGGTCGACTTCGGATGTTGAAGCACGTCTATTTTCCTGATGCGGCGCCGGACGAAACCATAGACCTGCCGGTTTCCTGTTTCCTGTTCCGACATCCACAGGGCAATGTGCTATTCGATACCGGCTGCCACCCAATGGTCGCCGAGTACCCCGAAGAGAGATGGGGGAATCTTGCCCGGTCAGTCGTTCCGGTCAAGGGAAGCGAGAGAAATGTCGTGAGCGAGCTTGCCCGGGTAAACCTGACATCCTCTGACATTGATGCTGTCGTGAATTCCCATTTGGATTGCGATCATTGTGGCCGCAATGAATTCTTCTCCAGGGCGACAATCTATGTTCACCGAGATGACTTGAGCAGGCGCGGCGGCCGAACATGGAGCAAGTGGGTTGCTTCAGCGCCGACTGGGAACATCCGATGTCAATGATCGAAATCACCGGAGAGGTCGATATTTTCGATGATGGTCGCATCGTGCTTCTGCCTCTCCCCGGCCATACGGCCGGACTGACCGGCGCGCTTGCTTGTCTGCCCAACAGCGGCGCATATCTACTGGCGTCCGACGCTGCAGTTCTCAGAGAGCATTTGGATCGGGAGATCATTCCAAAGAACACTTGGAACCAGGATTTGTATACGAAAGTCCTGGACGAAATCAAGCGGATAGAGAAATCTGGAGCGGTAGTAGCATGTGTCCATGATCTCTCGCAGTGGTCGGCCTTTCGAACGGCAGAGGGACACTATGACTGACATTTGCAACCAAACGCAAGGATAGAGCATTCTTCGAGTGGGACTCGATATTTGGACATTTCTGGGATGATCAATTTGGCCAGGGTGCGGGCCTGTTCTCCCCTCGAATGATTAGGGCGCCGGCCTTACATCCCGCGTGGCCGCTCGATTTGTCCCGGCTTCGACAGGCGCACGGCGTTGCTTGGCTGCACTGAATTCGAAGACGGGAAGAAAGGGGCGCGAGATACCCGACATCAAGGAGCCGTTCCGGGCCATGATCACGCGGTCGCGGAACACTCCATCCAGTCCGTGGAGCGTCGGCGTTCCCCGGTGGCGAGCAGCGGTGACGTCAACGCGTATCCGTGCGTGCCAGGGCGGGTGATGATCGCACTTCCGTCCAGCGACGAAACCCACGCCGCGGGACGGAGTTTCGCCTCAACCGGCAGCGGGGTTCAGGACGAGGTCTCGCGGGCAAGCAGCACCCGCTTGCGTTCCACGCCCCAGCGGTAGCCGCCAAGAGTGCCGTCGTTCCGGACCACGCGGTGGCAGGGGATCGCAACGGCGAGAGGGTTGGCGGCGCATGCGCGCGCGACCGCTCGCGCAGCCTTCGGCGAGCCGACATGATCGGCGATCTCGCTGTAGCTGGCGATCGTACCCGCCGGAACATCGCAAAGCGCCAGCCAGATCTGCCGCTGAAACGTCGTTCCGCGGATGTCGAGCGGCAAATCGATACCGAGCGAAGGGGCTTCGATGAGGCCGACGATTCGTGCCACCAGGGATTCGAACTCCCCGTCTGCAAAATTCCTACGGACTTGACGGCGGGTTCCTATTTTACTTGACCGTTGTTCCTGGTCATTTGACCGCCGTAGTGGTGCCGATTTGTTCTCTCCCGAGTGTCTGCAGGAGCGTTCCTTGTTGGTTGGTTTGTGTAGCTGGCGGTTGGCCAGCGGGATGCGAGCGTAAGAGAGCCCTTGTGTTCTTTCAACATGCGGCTGAACGCGGCGGCTGTCCCCTCACTGTGGCATGGCCGCCGCGCGTTCCGGGCCTGTGAATGGCGCCCTGGCGCCGCAGGCGCCCATGGACCCGGCCGCCAGGCCGGGCCCCCTCATGCACCGTCCAGCGGCGGTGGCCTGTTGCGCTTGCGCTGGGACTCGCCTGTGATCTCGATGCGGTAGGCGTTGTGGACGATGCGATCGAGGACGGCATCGGCGATGGTTGGTTCCGCGATTACTTTCGGCCAATGCTCCACGGGATCTGGCTGGCGATCAGGAGGGAGGCTCGTGCGTGGCGTTGCTCGACGATCTCGAGCAGGTCGCGGCGGCCCTCGGCGGAGAAGTTCTGCAGTCCCCAGTCGTCGAGCACCAGCAGGGAGACCTTGGCGAGACGCCGCATGAGACGGTGGTGCGTCCCCCTGTCGCGGGCGCGGGCGAGTTCGGAGACGAGTTCGGGCACGCGCCTGTAGAGCACGGACTGCTTCTGCCGGCATGCCTGATGGGCCAGGGCGCAAGCCACGAAGGTCTTTCCGGAACCGGTTGGCCCGACGAGGATCAAGTTGAAGGCCTGACGGATCCAGTCGCCGGTGGCGAGTTGGGTGAGAGTGGTGCGGGCGATGCCGCGGCCGGCGCGGCAATCGACGTCCTGGACAACGGCGCGGATGCGCAGCTGGGCCTGGCGGAGATGGGCGAGGTAGCTCTTGTGATCGCGGTGCTGGACCTCGCGTTCGAGCATCATGGCGAGGCGGTCGTCGAA
>MPMV01000074.1 GCA_002238685.1 bacterium EF100-94H03 bin56 | reverse complement strand
CGTCGGAACATGCAAGGCGGCGCAGCGTCTGTCGGCACGTTGTCCCGGGAAGCGCAAGTCGTCCTTCGTGCCAATTGCCACCTTACCAATGCCAGCACGAGCGCCGGTCTTGCCGTGTTCGAACAAGCATTCGGTCTGTAGCAGTTCCGGGACGCCGTTGACGACAACCCTGCCCTTGAAGACGGTGCGGAAAGCCGCAATCACCTGCGACAGCCGCTTCGAGCAGCCCTTGGTGGCCGGTCCATGACACGGGTGCTTGACGGTGCCTCTTGTGGCGGCCTGAGCGTTCCGGTTCGACGCGCCGGATGCCAAGACGTTACACTTACAGACGGGGCACGAACCGAGTAAGGTTCGAGTGAAGGACAACCGCCGGTGGAGGAGGCAACCCGATGAAATTTCGAACACGAAACAATCTCATTTGTGCGTTTGCGGTCCTTTGCGTTGCGTGGACTTCCCAGTCATGGGCCGCCAGCAACTGTGTCACAGTTGCCCACGATTACAGTAGCGGCGAAAGCCTCAGCATGGATCCCGCGCTCAACTTCGGGTTGGACAACGCCGGAGTGCTGGTCAACGTCTACGACGCTCTGGTTGATTTCGACAACAATTTCGAACTCATACCCCGGCTCGCCACTTCGTGGGAGGCGAATGCCGACGCGACCGAGTGGACGTTCAAACTGCGCGAAGGAGTCAAGTTCCACGATGGCAGTGACTTTGACGCTGCCGATGTCGTTTACTCCTACAACCGCGTTCTGGATCCGGATGTCGGCTCGCCGGGCAAGGCTCTCCTGGATCCCTTTGTCGCGAGCGTCGAGGTGGTCGACACGCACACGGTGCGTTTTAGCCTGAAGCAGCCGACCGCCACTGCCCCGTTGCGGCTGCGGAGCAAGTGGACCTACATCGTTCCGGAGGGGATCACACACGAACAGTTCGAGCAGGCCGGGATCGGTACTGGTCCGTTCATGCAGGAATCATTCACTCGCGGCGCACCCTTCCATGAACTTGTGCGAAATCCCGACTACTGGGAGCCTGATTTGCCCAAGGCCGAATGCCTGCGGGTTACCGTGATCAACGAGCCTATCACCCGCGCCGCGGCGCTGCTGTCCGGCGACATTGATGTTGCCAGCGTCATTGATCCCGAACTCGTCGGTCTGTTGAACAAGAACGATGCCGTGACGGTGCGGACCGCACCCGGTGGCGGTCCGTTGGTGCTCAACATGCTGATCGATGTACCGCCGTTCGACGATGTGAGAGTTCGTCGGGCCATGAAGCTCGTGGTGGATCGTCAGGCCATCGTGGACGGCCCGCTCCTGGGTCTCGGCGAGCCGGGCAACGACACTCCCATCCCTCCCTCCAATCCATTGGCTCACCGCAATGACATCCGGCCACGCGACATCGCTCAGGCGCGGTCCCTGCTCTCAGAGGCGGGTTACCCCGACGGGATAGATGTTGAACTCTACACCGCGCCCGCCGGTGTCGGGTACGTGAATATGGCGCAGGCCTACGCGCAGATGGCGGCGGAAGCGGGAATCCGCGTCAAGATCAACATGATGCCTGCTGCGGGATACTGGAGCGAGGTATGGATGACGAAGCCATTCTCATCGTCCAACTGGGCGGCGCGGCATCCGGTGGAGGCGCTCGCCGTCGGTTACCGCTCCGATGCCAAGTGGAACGATACCCGCTGGTACAATGACGAGTTTGACAGCCTGCTCGACAAGGCCAACGCCGCGATTGATCTGGGCGAGAGGGCAGCCCACCTGAAAGCGGCGCAACAGCTGCTCGCCGAGGACGGAGGTGCCATCGTGCCCGCGTTCTTCCCGGTGGTCTCGGCAACAAGGAGCAACTGTACCGGTTACGAACCACACACGATTCGTTTCTACTTCAACTTCCGCACTGTGGAGTGCGCGAATTGAGGTGACGGGAATCACTGCCATCACGGTCGACGTGCGAGAATGAACCGCACGTCGACCATGATTCGAAGAAGAAGCGGCAGCTTCGCCCCGTAGTTCCTGACAGGTCTGGCACATTGAAGCTTGCGAGCCTTCTTCTCACTCGAATCGCGCTGGCTGCGGTCACGCTTCTTCTGGTGTCGGTGTTCACGTTTGCGGCTGTGGAAATCATTCCGGGCGATATGGCAACCCGATACCTTGGTCAGGAGGCCACGCCGCAGGCGGTGGCCGTGCTCAAGAAACGCATGGGGCTGGACCGTCCTGCGCCGGATCGCTATCTCGAGTGGATACGCGGGTTCGTGGTGGGAGACTTCGGCGTATCGCTGGCGAGCGAGCGTCCCGTCTCGGAGGTGCTGGGGCCAAAGATCCGCAACACCGCCATTCTCGCGGTCTCAGCGTTCATCCTCTACCTGCCGCTTACCCTGATTCCGGCTGCCTTCGCCGCGGTCAATCGCGACCGCGCGGCCGATCATCTGCTCACGAGCCTCAACCTGCTCGCTGTCTCCATACCGCCTTTCCTCCTCGCGACACTCCTGCTTGTGGTGTTCGTGGTGGTGTTGCCCTGGTTTCCGGCGATCTCCGCCGTCACCGAAGAGACGTCATCGTGGGACCTTGTGCAGTTGCTGGTCCTGCCGACCGCGACATTGGCAATCTCCATGGCCGCCTACACGATGCGGATGTTGCGCGACAATCTGATCGAGATCCTTGATGCCGATTTCGTCCGCATGGCAGAACTCAAGGGCATGTCACGCCAGCGTGTCCTATGGCGCCACGCGCTGCCGAACGCACTGGGACCGAGCCTCAACATCACCGCGCTCAATGTCGCGTTTCTGGTGAGCGGCGTGGTGGTGGTCGAAAAGGTTTTCGCCTACCCCGGATTCGGCCGCCAGATGGTCGATGCGCTGCTCATCGAGGATCAACCGGTGGTGCAGGCGACGGTGCTGCTCGCGTCGGGCGTCTACATTGCGGCCAACCTGTTGGCCGATCTCGGGCAGATACTGCTCAATCCCAGGCTCCGGGAGGGCTGACGGATGACGACAAGAGCGTCGCTTGGGGTCGTCTCCTTCTCGCGGGCGGACGTGGTTCGCTTTTGGCGGCAGGCACCTGCGAGTTTTCGCATCGGTACCGCAGTTCTCGCGTTCCACATCGCGGTGGCCATTACCGGACCGTTGTGGGCCCCGTATGGCCAAGCCGACTTGTTTGTCGGCCCGGCCCTTGCCGCACCCGGCTGGAGCCACCCGTTCGGCACCGACGTCCTGGGGCGCGATGTGTTCAGCCGCGTGGTCCACGGTGCACATCTCGTCATCGTGCTCTCAGTGCTGGGAACGCTCATAGGCGTCGTCGTCGGGACCACCATCGGCCTCTTGAGTGCCTATCTCCGTGGCTGGTTCGACACGCTGGTGATGCGCCTGATCGAGACCTTGATCAGCATTCCGTATCTCGTCCTTGCGCTGCTTGCTGTGGCTGCCGCGGGCCCGGAGTACGCAGGTGATCCTGTGCTCCTGGTGCTGGTGGTCGGATTTGTCTTCTCGCCTCGCGTCGCTCGCATGGCCCGGGCCGCGGGACTGGACGTGGTGACACGAGATTTCGTGACGATCGCCCGCTTGCGCGGAGAGAGTCCTTGGTCTGTGGTCGTCCGCGAACTGCTTCCCAACGCCACAGGAACACTGCTTGTCGAGTTCGCGCTTCGCACAGGTTACGCGCCTGTCCTTATCGGCACACTCGGTTTCCTCGGCTTCGGGCTGCGCCCCCCGAGTCCCGAATGGGGGCTCATGATCAGCGAATACCGCAATCTGCTTCTGGCTTCGCCCTTCGTGGTGCTCATGCCGGGGCTGATGCTCGCCTCGCTCATCATCGGTCTCAACATGTGGACCGAGGGCCTCGCCCGCATCCTGGGGCGAAGTGTACGGTACGACGAATGAGTTCGTCTTCTGGACCGGTCGCACGCCTCGAAGGGGTACGCCTCGACTATCGGCATCGCGACGGCTGGCTGCGGGTGCTCCAGGATGTCTCGCTCGACATCTCTCCTGGCGAGGTGGTTGGTCTGGTCGGAGAATCGGGATGCGGCAAGTCTACTTTGAGCGGCCTGCTTCTTGGCTACCGGCACCCGAGTGCTCGCGTAACGAACGGCCGGGCCATGTTCGAGGGAACGGACCTCCTCAAGCTTGACCGCGAGACGCTCGACCGGATTCGCGGTCGACGCGTAGCACTCATTCCCCAAAACCCGACGACCTCGCTCAATCCCTCGATGCGGGTAGGGGACCAGATCGCGGAGGTGCTGAGGTTCCACGGTGTGACGCCGAGTGGTCCAGCGACGACCAAGCGCGTGCACGAGGTGTTGGAGAGTGTGAGCCTTGCCGACCCGTCTCGTACAGCACGGCGATTTCCACATCAGCTCTCCGGCGGGCAGCAGCAGCGGGTCACCATCGCCATGGCACTTGCCTGCAATCCGTCGCTGCTGGTACTCGACGAGCCGACCACCGGGCTGGATGTCACCACCCAGGACCAAATCCTGCGGTTGCTCGCGAATCTGCGTGCGTTGCACGGGATGGCGATGCTCTATGTCACCCACGACCTCGGAGTCGTGGCCCAGATCGCCGACAGGGTATGCGTGATGTACGCCGGTCATGTGGTTGAGACGGCGTCC
Organism: bacterium EF100-94H03 bin56; assembly: GCA_002238685.1. Lineage (GTDB taxonomy): Bacteria > Pseudomonadota > Alphaproteobacteria > SP197 > SP197 > SP197. The sequence continues at coordinate 6,370 of MPMV01000074.1, read as the reverse complement.
AAGACGGTAGTTTTCGACCGTCCCCGCCATCCCTACACGCAAGGGCTGATTGCCTCCATACCTCGTATTGCTGAAGGTGGAGCGCGCACGGGTCTTCCCCTGAAGGGTCTCTTGCGGCGCTCAGAGTTGCCGCGGGGCTGTCCGTTTTTCCCGCGATGTGACTTCTCCAGGCCCTCGTGTGGCGATACCCCCCAACGCCTCGAGACCATCGGGGACGAGCATCAGGTTGCCTGTCAGCGCTGGAAGGACATCAATCCGGACGTTGACTCCACACGCGTGCCTCCGCAAGTTCGGCCCGAGAGCGGGCCGAACGAAACGCTGCTGTCGCTCGAGCACGTCTCCTTGCGCTACGGCAGGCGTGGACCCTTCGACAAGTTGCTCGGTGTATCCGCCCCGACTGTCGTTCATGACGTCTCCCTGACAATTGGGCGTGGTGAGGTTTTCGCCCTGGTCGGGGAATCGGGCAGCGGAAAGTCAACGATCGCAAATGCGATCAGTGGCCTCCTTGCACCCTTCACGGGACAGCTGCGCTTTTGTGACGATGTGCTGCCGGGAACTGTCGAAGAGCGCTCTGCGAACCTGAAGCGCCGCATCCAGTACATCTTCCAGAATCCCGACGCTTCTCTCAATCCAAGGGCGCGGGTGCGGTCTTCCCTTGCCCGACCCATAACTAAGTTCCTCTCCGTTGCCAGTTCGGAGGTTGGTGCCCGAATCGCCACCGCACTCGGCGAGGTTCGAATACCGGAGAACTACGCGGTCCGTTATCCCGACCAGCTCTCGGGTGGCGAGCGTCAACGCGTCGCCCTCGCCCGGGCGCTCATTGCGCGGCCCGATTTGTTGCTTTGCGACGAGGTGCTGTCGTCTCTCGATGTCTCGGTACAGGCCAGCATTCTTGGTCTGCTTGAAGCCCTGAAACACGATACTGCTGTCACGATGCTGTTCATTTCCCATGATCTGGCGGTCGTGCGCTCGTTGGCTGACCGGGTCGCGGTGCTCTTCCAGGGACACCTCTGTGAAGTCGGCGACAAGAACCTGGTCTTTGCCCCGCCCTTTCACCCCTACACTCACTCTCTGCTCCAGGCAGTGCCGGATTTCGGCAAGCGAGCCCGTTCGATTGACGCACCGGAGGTCGGGGCTTCTCCGCAGGCAGGAGCGGCGTGCGCGTTCGTCGGCCGATGTCCCTGGCAGCTCGGAAACCGCTGCGTCGAGGAGCCACCACCGTGGCGTACGTCCCGTGCGGGTCTGCGAATTCGCTGCCATCACGAACCGAAAGACCTTGAACGCCTCGCAAACGGCGAGTAGTTCGATCGGTCCTCAGCGTGCACGGAATCTTCGAAACGGCGATACAGGCCTGGGCTCTCGGGGCCATCACTGCATCAGACCCAATAGCCCCGATATGGCCGTGACGATGGATGTGCCACGATCATCCATGGCCGGACCACACGTTTTGATCCCGCTTCGTGCTCTCGACCAGGTGATGCGTCTGCAGCGCATGGGCGCGTCGTTTGAGACCCGACTGAGCCTCGTGCGCCAGCTTCTCCGACGCATGCACACGGAGCGGTGGAGGCTGAATCGGGCGCACTTCGCGCTGGATACGGAGGGATGCGGTGCTGGCGTCTACACGGCGCGCGGTGTCAATTCCGACTGAAAATTTCTCACTTTGCCGATCGAAAATCTCTCACTGGGGCTGGGTGCAGATCCTATGAGGCCCCATTGGGGGGCCAGCGCTACGGTGCCGTCCTTTCACTATTGACGAGGAGACCTCACGATGTCCCCACACACAAGGCACGACCCCGCGGCGCCGGCCGGCGCTGAGACTACCACGCTGTATGTAGCGATCGAGATCAGCCGGAAGAGCTGGGTGGTCGGGATCAAGAGCCCGCAAGGAGAGAAGATCGGGCTGCGCACACTGGACGCCGCGGATGTCGCTGGCCTGCGGGACGTGATCGCGCAGCACCAATCCAAAGCGGAGCGGGCGCTGGACCAGGCGGTCGCCGTGCGGGTGTGCTACGAGGCCGGCTACGAGGGGTTCTGGCTGGCGCGCTAGCTGGAGCAGGAGATGGCGATCGAGACGGTGGTGCTCGATCCGGCGAGTCTCCTGGTGAACCGCAAGGCAAAGCAGCGCAAGGCGGATCGGATGGACGCGACGAAGATGTTCCGCGCGCTGCTGGCGTATGACCGGGGCGATGCTGCGGTGCTGAGCCAGGTGCGGGTGCCCAGCGTGGCGGAGGAGGAGCGCCAGCGGCTGGTCAAGGAGCGGACCTCGCTAACGAACACGATCAAGGGACTCCTGACGCTGCACGGGGTGTTTGGTCTGGAGCCGCGATCCCGCACCCTTGCGGCAACGCTGGGCGAGGTGGAGACCGAGCGAGACGCGGTGCTCCGGCCGCGGGCGGCACCCGCGCCGGGGGGAGCGTCGCCGGATGGGCCGGCGGCGGTGGCGCCGGCGCTGGAGGTAACGGCGCCAGAGTGTCCGGCGGCGACGATCGCGGCGCTGGCCCGGCTCCGGGGGATCGGCGCCAACGACGCGACCCTGCTCGCACACGAGGTCTTCTACCGCAAGTTCCGCAACCGCCGCGAGCTCGCGAGCTGGGCCGGCCTGACGCCGACCCCGTGGACCAGCGGTGACGTCCAGCGTGACCAGGGGATCGGCCGCGACGGGCCCGCCTGGATCCGCGCCCAGCTCGTGCAGATGGCCTGGCGCTGGGTCCGCTTCCAACCCGACAGTGCGCTGAGCCAGTGGTTCCAGGCCCGCACCGCCGGCGCCCGGGGACGGATCCGACGGGTCATGATCGTCGCGCTGGCCCGCAAGCTCCTGATCGCGCTGTGGCGCTATGCCGACACCGGTCTCGTGCCCACCGGCGCCCGCGTCGCCTGAGCCCGAGACCCCCAGCTCCCGGACCGGCCGGACGCGGCCGGCGCTGGGCCGGGTGGTGTGTGACCGACCGCTTGTTGGGCTGAAAGACGCCGATCTCGCAGATGGGTCCCGCCTCCCGGAACGTGGCGCCCGCAAGCAAGCGGGATCGAGGGACGGACCGGTCATACCGCCGGACACCGCCCGGATACAAGTTGGGTGCGCGCCACCAGGCGCGACCGGTGCCAGCGCGTTCCGACCCGGCACGACCAGATGCCGATCCGCTCCGCTGGGGGAGACATGACCATGCTGTAGAGCATACCGCCCCATCGCTTGACAGAAAGCCCTTCATAAGAGCTGTGGGTAACTGGCCCTACCCGCCGGGTATCGAAGAAGGTCACCGTGTCCTCAAGCGCCACCAGAACGAGAACGGCGGCCGCGGCAAAGCAGGCCACCAGGGCGCCGAGGAAGAGCATGCGCTGTTCCTTGCGCTTCATGGATTCCCTTCCCCGTGGAGTTCGCGTTCAAGACGCTCGAGGTTCCGGTGGCGGCGGCGGGAACTGACGAGGCTCACCACCACGAGCGCCACCAGAAGGGCAATGGTGACGCCGTAGGCCGGCCACACGGTTGCCGCATGACCTCCCATGTCGAGAAAGCCGCTCATGGGGCGCCGCGGGTGTGCCGGCGCATGAGGGCCTCGGTCCTCCACAACGCCAGCTCGGAGCGGATGCGCACCAGCAGGATGGCAACAAGGAAGGCGGCGAAACCCAGGGCCGTGATCATGAGGGGCCACAGCATGGAAGCATGAATCGAGGGACCGCCGGCACGCAGGATGCTGGCCGGCTGGTGCAGCGTGTTCCACCAGTCGACGGAGAACTTGATGATCGGCAGGTTGATGATGCCGACCAGCGCCAGAAGCGAGGCCGCGCGCAATCCCCGTGACCGGTCGTCGAAGGCGCCTGCCAGCGCCAGGTAACCGAGGTAGAGAAAGAACAGCACGAGGACGGATGTCAGACGCGCATCCCACACCCACCAGGTTCCCCATGTCGGCTTGCCCCACAGGCTCCCGGTGATGAGAGCGATGGCCGTGAAGCAGGCACCGACCGGTGCCGCGGCCAGCGCGGCGATACCGGCCAGCTGGTGCTTCCACACCAGGAAGAAGGCGGAGAGAAGGGCCATCAGGCCGTAGCAGGCCATGGCCATCCAGGCCGCCGGGACATGGACGTACATGACCCTGACCGTGTCGCCCTGCTGGTAGTCGGCTGGCGACAGCGCCAGACCCCAGACGAACCCGCTCCCGATCGCCAGGACCGCCACGGCCCAGCTCCACGGCAAGGCGCGCCTTGCAAACTTCTGGAACCGTGCCGGGTTCGCCAGCCTGTGAAAGGAAGGGGTCACGTGATGTTCCGGTTCACTCGATGGCCATGCGCAATGCCACAGCACTCGCCCACAGGGCAAGGGGCGTCCCGGCAATGAGGAGTGCGGCTTCGATGAGCAGGGGAGGCAATACCGGGCTCCCTCTCAGGACAGCCTCGACGGCGCCTATACCGAAGATCATCACCGGCACCTGAAGCGGCAGGACGATGAGCCCGATGAGGGCTCCACTCTTCCTCGCGCCCAGGACGAGGGCGGCGCCGATACTCCCGACAAGGCACAGGATCGGCGTGCCGATGGCCAGCGACACGACGAGAATCCACCAGGCGGCGACATCGAGATTGAGCAGCATGGCCATCAAGGGCGACAGGACGACAACGGGAAGACCGGAGGTCAGCCAGTGGGCGAGGCACTTGGCCGCCACCTGGAATTCGACGGGTTGCGTCGAGAGCGCCATGATCTCCAGCGAGCCATCTTCAAGATCGCCGCGATAGAGGCGTTCCAGCGACGTCATGGACGCCAGCAGCGCCGTCACCCAGATGATCCCGGCGGCAATGCGGGCGAGAAGATCCGGGTCGGGACCGACGCCAAAGGGGAAGACGGCGACGGCGACGACAAAGAACACGAGTGTGAGCGCCGCATCGCCTCCGCGCCGGGTTGCCAGCGCAATGTCGCGCCTGACGAGAGCGCCGAACGTCGTCACGCGGACATCCCCAGGCGAACCGTCTGCGCCTCCTCGAGGACATGGGCGGCAAGCACCACGATCCCGCCCCGGGCGCGGTGCCCGGCGATCAGTTCGTCCAGCCGGGCAGTCGAGTCGGCATCGAGATTGGCTGCCGGCTCATCCAGGATCCAGCAGCCACCGGGGCGCGCCACCACGCGCGCCAGGGCCAGCCGGCGCATCTGTCCGGCCGACAGCATGGCCGCCGGCAGGTGGTCGAGACCCTCGAGGTTCAGGGATTCGCGAAGGCCCGGGGACCCGTCACACTGCAGGAAGGCAAGGTTCTCGCGCACCGTCAGGGTTGTCTTGACGGCATTGAGATGCCCGAGAAACGCCATCTCCCGGCGCCAGGGCTGCGGCTCCAGACGGGTATCGAGGCCACGCCAGAGGATCTCGCCCGCGGTGGGAGCCAGGAGGCCGGCAATGATGCGCAGCAGGCTGCTCTTGCCGCTGCCGTTGGGGCCCTCGACGATCAGGGCACTCCCTGCAATGAGGGAGACCGACAACCCTTCAAAGAGCAGGCGCCCGCCACGCTCACAGGCAAGATCATTGACGACAAGCCGTGGCTCACCTCCCCCGGGAGACGTCATGGTTGTCAATGGCCGGCAGCCGCTCCACCATCGAGCGACAGGATGACTCCGGTGGCAAGGCTCGCTTCGTCGCAAGCCAGCCACAGGATGCCGCGGGCCACCTCTGCGACAGTTCCGATCCGGCCCATGGGCACCCATGCATTGATTCCCTTGAAGTAGCCGTCCTCGTCACCGGACTGGCGTGCAGGGATCCGGTGCATGTCCGTGTCGACAGGCCCGGGGGCGACGGCATTGACACGGACCTCTCCGGCCAGTTCCAGGGCCATGGCCCGCGTCATGTTGTTGAGGCCCCCCTTGGATGTGCAGTAGACGGTGATGCCGCCTGGATGGCCCATCAGGCCGGACACCGACGAGACCATGATCACATTGCCCCTGCTGGCACGCAGGGCGGGAAGGGCATGGCGTGTCAGAAAGAAGGGTGCCCGAAGGTTGATGTCCATGGTGGTCTGCCACAGCGCCTCGTCCGACTCCCCGATCGTTCCGCCGTCGCCGACCGCCGCGTTGTTGACCAGGACATCGAGGCCCCCGAGGTGGTCGAGGGCCTCGTCGATCAGCTGCCGGCATCCCTCGATCGAGGAGAGATCCGCAGCGATCCCCTTGCCCCCGGCGAGAGCCGCGACGGTGTCGTCGACTCCGTCCCTTGAACGCCCGTGGATCACCACGTCCGCGCCCGCTTCGAGAAAGAGGCGCGCGGTCTCGCGCCCGATACCCCGCGTCGAACCCGTGACGATTACCCGCTTGCCGGAGAAATCCATGGTGTGCTCCCGTGGCTCAGATGCGGTCCGCAGCCAGCGTGCGGCCGAGATAGGCGTAGAACTGTGCGAGGGTCTT
>MPMV01000073.1 GCA_002238685.1 bacterium EF100-94H03 bin56 | reverse complement strand
CTCGGCGACCGCGAGCGCACAACACCGCTGTCTGACATGAAACTCTCCCTTCGCGCGTGTGACAAAACGCCAAGGGATACCGCGACTGATCAGGAGCTCAACACCGTCCCAGAATGACCGGATACAGGCCGGCGACGATCAACAGCGCCAACCGCATTGCGGACGGCCGTATTATCCAGGCGAACCTGGCCGATGTCGGTCTGGATCTCGAAATCGTTCCCATGGCCGCAGGTCCGTTCTGGAATCTTGGACTGGAGACAGAGAGCGACGAGCGGAACGAAGACGCCACCTGAGCCACATCTGACCGTCGAAAACCCCCGGCATCCAGATGTCGGGGCTCTAACCTGGAGACCAGGTATCCAACTCAAGAAACTTCTATTCTCAATAAGACATCGTTCCTCAATCTGCAGAATTCCTTCTGCCACCTCACACCGCATGCTCCGTACACAGAAAAACCTCTTGTCCTGCGATATGCATGTACTCTGCTTTCACGCACAGCTTGCCATGTACCGAGATTCATTTCGCGACTGTTCATTGAATATAGCAGCCGTCATTCCGCCGCTTGCAGTACTTCGTTCAGCACATTCAGGTTACGGAGGCTGAGTCATGCCGAATGGATGGCAAGTCGGTATCGACGTCGGTGGCACGTTCACCGACGTGATCGCGATCCACCGGACGCTTGGCGAGGTGAGAGCGGCAAAGGTGCCGTCACGCACCGATGACCGCATTGCCGGATTGGAGTCTGCACTCCAGGCGGTCGATCTCATGTGGTCAGACGTAGATGACCTGATTCACGGCACCACCATCGTCACCAACGCAATCATCCAGGGCGATCATGCGAAGGTTGCACTGATCGCCACACACGGGTTTTCCGATACACTTGAAATTGGTCGCCAGAACCGGCGCCACCTGTACCGGCTCGACTCGCCTCCCAAACTCTCGCCACAGGTGCCAGCCGAACGCCGATTTGAAGTCACCGAACGTCTCGACCACGATGGTCGGGTCTTGATTGCCCTGGACCCGGACTCTGCGGAGAACGCCATCGGTCGTGCCGAGCGGAGCGGAGCTGAAGCGGTCGCCGTGTCGTTGCTGCATTCCTATGCCAATTCAGTGCACGAGGAGGCCTTGGGCGAGAAGCTGCGCTCGCGGTTCAAGTTCGTCGCGCTCTCGCACCGGGTCAATCCGGAAGCCCGCGAATACGAGCGCACGGCGACGACCGCGTTGAGCGCAGGCGTGATGCCCCTGGCCGCGGCCTATCTCGATGATCTGGAAGCGGCAAGGCCCGGTGATTCCCGGCTGCACTTCTTCCATTCCGCCGGCGGGATGGCGTCACCGCACGTTCTGCGCGACCTTCCACTCGGCCTCGCAGCTTCAGGACCCGCTGCAGGCGTTGCCTCCGCAGGACAGTTGGCTCGCACGCTCGGGATCGAGCGTGCCATCAGTTTCGACATGGGCGGTACCAGCACCGATGTCTGCCTGATCATCGGCGGAGAAGAGCAGATCACGAGTGACCGTTCCCTCGGCGGACGGCCCCTGCGCCAGCCCATGGTGGCCGTGGAATCCATTGGTGCGGGCGGCGGATCAATCGCCCGGCTCGATCATGGCTCCCTTACAGTTGGGCCGAAGAGTGCTGGCGCCGACCCGGGACCCGCCTGCTACGCCAGGGGTGGTGAGTGGCCGACGGTGACCGACGCCAATCTGGTGCTGGGATACATGGATGCGAAGAGTGTCATTGGCGGTACACTCCGCCTTGACATTTCAGCAGCTCGAGACGTGATTGCGCAGCTGTCCGCGGCCATGGATGTGACGTTGGAGGAAGCAGCTTCAGGCATCATCAAGGTGGCCAACGCGGCATTGTTGCGCGCGCTGCGCCGTGTCACCGTGGAGCGCGGCATCGACGGGCGCAACTGTACCCTTCTCGCCTTCGGCGGCGCGGGTCCGATGCACGCGGTGACCCTGGCCCGTGCCTTCTCTATCGGCAACGTGGTTGTCCCCGCCCACTCCAGCATGTTCTCCGCGTTCGGCTGTGTCGGAGCGAAGCTGAGCTATGCGCAACAGCGCACTTTGCGTGTGGCTTCAGACGGCTGGGACGCTGAAGGGGTGGAGCGGGTGCGACAGGTGCTTCGAACTTCCCTTGTTGCACCCCTTGCGGCAGCTGGTCATGACGATGATACGCTCACGGTCGAGGAGGTTGCATCGATCCGCTACCGGGGTCAGAGCTACGCAATCGAGGTCGCAGGCGCGATCCTTGATGACCCTGGACGCCTGGGGAGCGATTTCCGGGACCGACACCGAGCGCTCTACGGCTTCGCAACCGAGGACCCGTGGGAACTTGTGTCGATTCGCATGCGAGTCTCTGCACCCGACGATGGCCTTGCCTGTCCGGCCGTCGTCAGAACAACTGAGGCACCCTCGCCAATCAAGACATCGTCCTGCACGTTCGAGTTGGCCGGGCGGGTGCCGACCCCACGTTACGACCGCTCCAGCCTGATCGCTGACAGCATGCTGAGCGGGCCGGTCATCGTCGACGATGCGTGGTCGACCGTTGTCGTTCCTCCCGGCGCGACGCTGACGGCCGACGTTGACGGTCATCTGCATATCTCCACCGGGGTTGTTTCATGAGTGCCAGAGTCGACCCCGTAACCCTGGAGATCGTTCGCCACGCGCTGACGGCGACGGCGGAGGAGATGTCGCTCGTGGTCATGCGCTCAGCGCGCTCGCCGCTCTTGCGCGAGGCCGGCGATCTCTCCTCGGCCCTGACCGATGCCGACGGCCACCTCATCGCCCAAGGCCGCGATATCCCCATGCACATGGGAGTCATGAGCTTCACCGTCCGCGAGTTCCTGAAGCGGGTGCCGCGCGAGCGCCTCGCGCCGGGAGACACGTGGTTTCTCAACCTTCCGGAGGTTGGCGGAAACCACCTCCCCGACGTGAAGGCGATCCGTCCGATCTTTGTGCAAGGAGAGATCGTGCTCTTTGCAGTGAACCTCGCGCACTGGGCGGACATCGGCGGAGCCGTGCCCGGCAGCTACGTCGCAAATGCCACCGACGCCTGGCAGGAAGGACTTCGCATCCCTCCCTTCCGCCTCTTCACTGCCGCAGGCCCCGACCGTGAGAAGCTCGACATGATCAGTGCCAACGTCCGGGGTTCCGAAGAGCGCGAAGGCGACATCCTGGCGCAGGTTGCGGCAGGGCGGTTCGCCGAGATACAGGTTCACCAAATCGTGGCGGAACACGGCATGAGCACCGTGATGGCTGCCATCGCCACCATCAACGACCGGGCCGAGGCTCAGATGCGCGAGGCGCTCGCGGCGATCCCCGATGGTGTGTACACAGGCGAGGACTGGCTCGACGACGATGCCGGCGGCGGCGGGCCCGTCGCCGTCCGCGTACGGGTGACCGTCGCGGGCAACCGGGCCCGGTTCGATTTTTCGGATACGGACGATGCGGCGCGGGGACCGGTGAACACCACGCCTTTCATCGCTGCTGCTTCTGTCTTCTATGTGGTCAAGGCACTCTTTGGCACCGACATCCAGCCGAGCGGCGGTTGCTACCGGCCACTGGAGATTGTGACCCGGCCCGGCTCGCTACTCGATCCGGGCCCGGAGAGCCCGGTGGTGGGCGGCAATCACGAGACGTCGCAACGTATCGCCGACGCCGTGTTCAGGGCCCTCGAGGCGACCGGGCCGGAACGGCTTTCCGCTGGCGGGCCGACCACGTCAGGGCTGCTCCTGTTCGGCGGACGACGGGCCGACGGTACATGGACCACTCTTTACGAGGTCCATGGTGGCGGAGAGGGTGCGCGGCACGATCGCGACGGAACGCCGGTGGTCCGGGTCCACATGTCAAACGTGATGAACACACCGGCCGAAGTGGTGGAGGCCGAGTTTCCCATCCGCATCGAATGCCAGCGTCTGCGCCAGGAGTCCGGCGGCGCGGGCCGGCATCGGGGCGGTGATGGGTTGTATCGGGAGTACCGGGTGCTCACCGATGAAATGTCGGTGACGTCGATGTTCGAGCGGCGCATCGTGCCGCCCTATGGCTTGCAGGGAGGCGATTCCGGCGCGCCCTTCCGTGTGACCATCGTGCGTGCGGACGGCACTCGGTCGGACATGCCTGGCAAGGCGAACCTGCGCCTCGGCAGGGATGACGTGGTGATCGTCGAAAGCTGCGGCGGAGGCGGATACGGGCAGCCCGAGACGCAGGGACCAGACGAACTCATACACAGTGCAGATAAGGGAAGGGTGCAGTGAAACTCGACGGCAAGAAGGCGATTGTCACCGGCGCCGCGAAGGGTATGGGTGCCGCCATTACAACAACGCTCGCGCGCGAGGGCGCCGATATCGTTCTCACTGCGCGCGAGTCGGACGCGCTCGATGGGGTCGCCGGGGAGGTCCTGGCGATGGGGCGTGCGGCCCATGTCGTGACCTGTGATGTCACCGATGAAGCGCAAGTCAAGGCGATGGTAAACCACGCTCTGGATGCCTTCGGTGGATGTATTGACATACTGGTCAATGTCGCCGGCGTCACCGGTCCTGTCGAGACGCCGGTGCAGGACATCGAGGTCGCCGACTTTGACTACGTCATCACGGCAAACGAGCGAGGCACCTTCCTGCCCATCAAGTACGTGGTGCCGACCATGATCGCCCAAAGGAGCGGCAAGATTGTGAACATCGGCGGCACGTCCGGCTTGCGCGGTTACGCCATGCGCACGGCTTACAGCGCTTCGAAATGGGCGGTACGCGGGATCACACGAACGGTCGCGCTGGAAGTCGGCAAGTACAACGTCAATGTGAACGCCGTCTGTCCGGGTATCGTCGAGACGCCGCGCATGCAGAAGCTGTGCGAGGAAAAGGCGCGTGTGCGCGGCTGGACAGTCGAAGAGGTGTACGACGAATATGTTCAGGAGATGGCCCTGAAGCGCGTGACCACGCCCGGGGACGTGGCCAATGCCGTTTTGTTCATGGCAAGCGAGGACAGCCGTCAGATCACCGGCCAGGCCATTACGGTCGACGGCGGCTGGGACGTGTGACGGGGCAGCGAAGGCAATGGCGGGAGTCGTCACGAGGTACGCTCCCTTATGAATTGGAAATCCCGGACGATCCGACCGGCATGTCGGCGAGATCATGGTTCCCCTTGCCGGGGGCACGAATCTGATCGTCCATGTTCGCGCCAGGCGGGAGCGGCCGGACCCCGATCTCCATCCTCGTCAGTCGACTCTCGTGTGCCATCCCGTACCCCGGGATCGATCACGACAACCCGGACGACAAGTCAGCTCCCCCAGGTCGAACAGAAAGGTTCACTCAAAGGGGCGGCTACGATCGTGTCGCACGACCGGTCAGCTTCGGCTATCTTTGCACCGTCGTGGCAGCAAGGGGGGACACCATGCCCAGGGCCATGATCACCAGCCTTCAGCCAGACGCCGTTGAAGCGGGCGCACAGGTGCTGCGGCAGGGCGGCAACGCGGTCGACGCCGCGCTCGTCTGCGCCTTCGTGCAGACCGTCGTCGACCCGATGATGTGCGGCATCGCCGGCTTCGGGGCGATGCATGTCTACATGCCCGGACGCGGCGTTCATGAGATCATCGATTTTCACGGCCGCGTCCCGGCCGCCGCGACCCCGGACATGTGGCAGGACCGCATCCTGGGCGAGACCGAGGATGGCTTCGGCTTCGTCCTGCAGGACGCCGTCAACGATCTCGGCTACAAGTCGATCACGACACCCGGCACCTGCCGGGCCTTCGCCGAGGCGAGCCGCCGCTACGGTACCCTGGCGTGGAACGAACTGATCGAGCCCGCCATCGCCTGCGCCCGGGAGGGTTTCGTCGTGCGACCGGGAGTCTACGGCTACTGGGTCGCTCCGGGCCTGCCCGGTCGCACGGCCGTGCGCGAGCGCCTCGCGTTCTCTCCCGAGGGCCGCGCCATCTACTTCCAGGCCGACGGCGAACTCCACGGCATCGGCAGCACGGTCCGCAACCCCGGAATGGCCTTCGCCCTGGAGCAGATTGCCCGGCACGGCGCGCAAGCGTTCTACGAGGGCGAGATCGCCGCCCGGATCGATGCCGACATGAAGGCCCACGGCGGCCTGCTCTCGGCCCGTGACCTGCGCGCCTACGCCACCGAAACCAACGAACCGCTGTGGGGCAGCTACCGCGGGCACCGCCTGGCAACGAACCACCCGCCGGGCGGCGGCGTCATGCTCGTCGAGATGCTCAACATTCTCGAGAGTTTCGACCTCGTCGCCATGGGCCACAACTCGCCCGCCTACATCCGCACCGTGGCCGAAGCGATGAAGATCGCGACCGTAGACAAGGACAATCATGTCGGGGATCCGCGTTTCACGGAGGTGCCTCTCGAGCGGCTGATCGACAAGGCGTACGCAAGGGACCGTTCCCGGGCCATCGAGGCCGGCGAAAGGGTGCACGTCGAGCGAATTCCTCTCGCCGAGTCGGGTGGCACGACCCACCTTGTGACGGTCGACCGGGAGGGCAACATCGTCACCATGACGCACACGCTGGGGATGATGTCGGGTGTCATCACCGAGGGGTTGGGCTTCATGTACAACGGCGCGATGGCGGTTTTCGATCCGCGCCCGGGCCGCACAGGCTCGATCGCACCGGGCAAGGCCCGATTCTCTTCGCTGTGCCCCACCATCGTGTTCGACGGCAATCGCCCCGTCCTGGCGCTGGGCGCCCCGGGAGGCACTCAAATCGCCATGGGCGTACTGCAGGTCATTCTCAACGTGATCGAGTTTGGCATGAGCCCGCAGGAGGCAATCCTGGCGCCCCGCTTCTCGGCGACCAGCGACACCATCACCGTGACGGCCCGCATACCGCGCTACCTTTGCGCCGAACTCGAGGCCGAGGGTTACCGCGTCGAGCGCAGTCCGTTCAGCTACGACATCGCTTCGGTCCATGCGATCGGGTTCGATTCCGAAGGTCATCCCTCGGGAGGGGCCGATATCCCCTACGGTGACGGCATGGCGCTCGCTGTCTGAGCAATCCGACTCTCCCAAACAAACCTTGTGCTGTCGGGTGATTGCTCGCGCGCGTCGGATGGCATCTTCGGTCTGCATCACGACGGCAAGGCCGTTTGCAACTCGCCGGACCACGATATCGGTGAGCCGGACAGGGTTGTGTCCAAGGAACGCGGCCGTATCGCCGAAACAGAGATCGAGGTGGCGATGACCGTCCACATCGGTCAGGTGGCAACCCTGCACATCCTGCGCGAACAGTGAAGAAGGCGTCGCCCAACTGGTCCTGACGCACCCGGCAGCTTCCTGCCCCTCTCATTCCGGCGTGGTTCGGTTCGGTCTGGCCCCGAGGCCCCTCTTCAATTCCCGAACGTGCGAAATTCCGAAACAGGACATGAGACGACTTTCTGCCTGCGGTCTGGCGTTGGCCGCCGCCCTCTCGCTCGCGGCCTGCGGCGACGGCTATTCGGTGTCCCAGAGAACGCTCACGGTCGACGAGACCAGGGAGCTTGCCGACCTGTCGGCGCCGACCGACACGTCGGAAGCGCAGCAGGAACGCAACCTGGACATCTTCGCGCGTTCCGATTCCCTTATCCTATCCACGATGCATGGGAAGACAGCCAGCGCCGAGATTTCGACCTTCCGTCTCCTGACGCAGTGCAGCGGAACGCAGTGCACCGTGACCGATTCGCTGAGCGGCGCCGTCGATACGATCGAGCTTGCCGATACCCCTCTCAGGCAGGGCGCTCCCACCGGCATTGGCTCCAAGCACGGCATCACCCTCTGGTGGGAGTCTTCGACGCATGGCTGGAGCACAGTTCATTCGCGATCCTGAACGAGAGCCAGACGAGCGAAGAGGGCACGGTCGATGTCTGGTACGGGCTCGCCGTGGGCGACCTCACGGGCACCTCTCCGACCGGGAGCGCGACCTGGCTCGGCATCATGGTGGGAACGCCCGTCGCCGGGAACGCCCGGGGCGAGCGCTCGTGGGAGACGCGGCCCTGACGTACGACTTCCCCTGCCCCGTTGGCGACGGGTCCGGGCCGTCCCTCGACGTCGCGTTCGGCGGCATCAAGAACATCGACCACGGGACCGCGCACATGGTCGAGACAGTGATCTTCTCCAACCTCGCGGTGGGACGGGACGGGACCTTCGCGACCGGCCTGTCCGGCGTGCGCATCCAGGGCGGCTTCCACTGTGCCGGCCATGCCGAGGCGGCGGGCATCTTCGAGCAGTCCGACATCGTCGGTGCCTTCAGCGCGACACGGCAGTAGAGACAGGGCCACGGCATCGTCGGCTCCGCCACGCAGCGGAGACGGCGATGCCACACATCAATATCCAGAGTATCACGAGATGTGCATTGGCAAACTATAACTGCGCCGCCCCGGCAAAGCCCGCTCACATTCTCCGAAGAGATTCTGATCTTCCTTCTGAACGAGCGGGGGAACCGGCAGGCCGGCGGTTGGCTGAGGGTGCGGTGCGAATGGCGCGCGGACAGGGAAGTGTGAATGGCGGGCACCGGGACGACGGCGGATGAGGGCAGGACCGGCGATCTTCGCCATATTGGCAGCTGCCGAGGTCATGGCGGCGGCATGCTCCGACGTCACGCGCCCGGTTGTCGGCGGGGCGTATGTTGACGGGTTGAAGCACGGCCCGTGGAGCATCGCGCATCCCGACGGCTCGGTCGAGGAGGGCTGCTACGTCGCCGGGCGGCTGCACGGCAAGTGGGCGCTTCGGGATCCGACGAGCCGGATTGTCGCCCGCGACCGCTGGTGTCACGGCAGGGCGGCGGGCTCCCAGCGGGTATCCGGCGAGGATGGCTCGTGCGGCGTGGCGCGTTTGGCAAGTGTAGGCGTTGGCCAGCGCCATGAGAGGGCTCGCCAGCCATCGACGGCCGCAATCCGCGAGCCGGGTTCCGGAACACCAAGACATGCGTATCGGGACGGCCCGCTCACTTCACCCCGAAGAATTCCTGATCGTCCTGCTGAACGACCAGCGGGTGACCCGACCGTGGCCGTCCGGCGAAAGCGCACGCGTGATTCGTATCTCCATGATTCATGCTTGCCCGCGTGCAAACCGTGAGTGAATGCCCAGCCGGGTCGGCGCGTCGCCTCCTCGGCGGCGCCACTGCCCGGCGTGGGGATGGCAGCTCCGACCGCCGTCAAACCGAGAGGTGTGCAGGGGGTGTCAATACAGCATCCCCAGCATTGCAGCCTTGACGGTCGCGGCCAGTTTGTTGGCCGTCCCCAGCTTTGCCACGGCGTTTCTGATGTGGAAATTGACCGTCGACTCTGAAATGCGCATGATTTCCGAAATTTCGCTGGCCGTCTTGCCGTCGCCAGTCCAGCGCAGCACGGCCCGCTCCCGCTCCGTCAGTCGGATCTCACTCTCCGGCAGCAGCTTGGGCGTCAGGCATCGCGACATCCCCAAGTGGGCGACTTGCGTGAGCCACGCCATTATCAGGCGCTTGGCGTGCAATTCCGATTCCGACAGCGGTTCCTCGGGCCGCGCCAACGTCAGCATTCCGGCGACAGCGTTCGCATCGTAACTCGACTGCGCCCAACCGATCCGCAGTCCGAAAGAGCGCGCCTCTTCCCAGAATTGCGGCACCGATGCGAACACCTCGTTGGACCAGACAATTGGCACGAGAGATCGTGTGCAGTGATGCACCGTCGGATCGACTTCGACATAGCGCTGCGCCTGGTACTGCATCTGCCAAGCCGCGGGATAGTTGTTGAACATCTCTATCTTGGGCTGGGACAAGGGGACCGGCATTCGTATGCCGTAGGCGCAGAAGTCGAATTCGAGATCGCGCGCGACCGTCATAATCTCCTCCATCAGTTGGCGCTCGTTCCGCATGGTCAGCAACGCCTGGAGTTGATCTTCCCGCCAACCGTTCATCGCCCTCTTCTCCGCGCGCTACGTCGTCAATGGGTGCCGCGGTTTCTGTCCCGGCAGTTGAAATGGCCCCGCTCGCTGTCCGCCGTCTCGACCGACCTCTCCACCCTGACCCGACCGGCTCCGTCGTCGATCGTCGGAGCCAAGCCCCAAAATTGGACGGTTCCAAGGCGGGCGGAATCCGCCTGCGCATTGCCCGCCAACGGCGTACCGAGCTTGAAGTCCATCGTCCTCCTCCATCCTCCGGGAGTTTTCGCCTCCCTTTTGTGCGGTACAGCTGGCACGCCAGCATGCAGCACATACCGGAAGAGCCGCCGTCGAGCGGATCGCGCTCTCAGCGACCATGGCCGCCCGAACTCCGTTGCGCAGGGCCGCACCACCGTTATTCTGACGAACCCTAAAGTATCGTGTATTAAATGTGCGTGTGAAAATGCGATATTATAATGTTTATTCCATAAATGTAGACGCTGCCATTAAGAACTGCCGTTCTGACAGACAGCGGCTGAACTCCTGGAACCGGCTTTCGCGCTGCGGGGCGCTTGGCGCGACGTGGCAGAACCGATGGGGGACACGGACGGCCTTGTGGGGCGGCGAGGCGGATCGCCCGATCGGCAGTCGGGGCGGTAAGGCCGAGCATCAAATGGCACGCGATCCTGGTGGGACCGCGCACGCGGATATGGTGGGCGCCGAATTCGTCCTTGAGAAATGCATCGGTCCTCTCGACGGCGGTGTGGATGCGGTTGGGCATCGTTCGGGCATCGACTTGGCGGGCGGCGCGACGGGCGGCGCGGGCGTCCCGGCTCCGCGCCTCCTGCCCACACGGGTCGGGATCGATGACCCGGACAGGGCCGAGACATCCGCTAATTGCGCGAAGGCCCCGCGCGTCTAGAGGCGGCGACCATGAGATCGGAGAAGTTCTGCGGCGGCTTGAGGCTGTAGCAAACCCGAAATGCCGCAGGGCGGCGGCCCCGGAACCGAAAACAACCACCCCAAATTCATATCGCCGAGGCGCAGAAACCCTGTCCGCACGAAAGTTCTGCAGGGTCCTCTACCTATCACTTTTGCCAGTTGTGGGATGGCTGGGCCGGGTGCCTTAGTTGGCACTCGCTCGGACTTGTATCCGTGCGCGGTGCCGCGCAACGGCCGCATCCGAGGTTTGGAAGAGGACAGAGAGCATGCCGGATAACCATGGGTTGGCGCCGACCAGGCGTGGCGATGGCGACGACAGTGTTGTCTCGCGGACTGTTTGACCACTGATTTCTCGGATTATCTTGCGCGCCTGTGACCTGGATTTCCCGGATTGTGCGGTCATTGTGGATGAGGGCGTTCGGGTGACCCGATGCGGTCCATCGGGCTGACTGCGGCGAGGCCGTTGACGGCGGCTTCGGTGAGGGTGACGGTCGCCTTCGGGTAGGGGGTCACAGGGGCTCCGACGAGCGTCCCGTGTCCTTGCGAGGAACTGCCCGGAAGAGGGAGACGTTCCCGTTCCCGTTCCCGTTCCCTGCAACTCTCAAGGATGCGCCGGGAACGGATTGCCGCTCGTGTCGCCGTGGGGCCGTTGTGCGAGGCGCCAGCGTCCTTTGGGCACGGGCACGATGGCTCCCTGGCGTGCGAGTTTGTCGATGGCGTCGACGACGGTTGCGTTGCGGGCCCTGGCGGCGGCCCGGATCTCGGCTCTGGAGAGAGGTTGACCGGCCTCGCCGATGGCCTGGATGACGCGCTTCTCGAGGGGTGGTGCGGGATCCTGTCCGGGTGCCTGCGTCACGAGGCGCAGGGCGGGTCCGTTGGCGTCATCGGCGAGTTCGATCTCGATGTCGCCGATACCGGCCGCGGCGCGGTGCTCGACGGT
>MPMV01000018.1 GCA_002238685.1 bacterium EF100-94H03 bin56 | reverse complement strand
CAAGGCAAGCCGCTGGTACGGCAAAGGCAACGAAGCCCTCGGCCTCCACGGCCCCGTCAAACCCAAACGTTTCGAGGAGATCCTCTCCGGATGCATCCCCGGAACCTCCACCCGCCTGGGGCCCTGCACGACGGCAAGCACGAGCACCGGCCTGGTCTCGACATCACCTTCTCGGCACCGAAGTCCGTCTCGCTGGAAGCCCTGGTTCACACGGCGCCGAAGGCATCCGCCCGGATCATCCGAGCCCACGACGAGGCGGTGACGGCCACGCTCGTCTTCATCGTGAGGGAGCTGCTGGAGACCCGTGGCTGGGACCCTGCCACACCGGAGGCCGACTACATGGCCCGCACCGTGCTGAGCCGAGACGCGCTCGGCAGACTGATGGCAAACGTGGCGGCCGGCATCACCTATCCGAATTTCAAGAATGCGGCCCGGGGCGACGCCTACCACGGCCACCTGATACGCGTATGGCACGATGCGGTAAGCCGCCTTCAAGATCGTCGTTCGGACTGATCCCTGCTGGCCACCACATGACGATCGCCATGCCGCAATCCAGTTCGGGCAGTCGTGCGCTGCAATTGACACCGGCCCGAGGCGACTGACAGGGAATCCTGTCCGGGTCCATTGACATGCTCCGAGAGTCGTCGTGCCGGGAGATCCGGGGCCGCACGACAAGGAGAGCGCCTTCGGTCCTCCGGTCGGATCGACACCAGCACCACGCAACATCACGATTTCCGTTCCGCGATGCGCGTGGAGTCCGACCGCTTGATGCCCATGCCGTCCGTGGACAAGCGGGAAGCCAAGGTCATGAGCCTTCACCCGTAAGGTTCCAACCCCCGACAGGGCGTCAAGCGCCATCGCGGAAAGGGACACCAGCGCGGCTCTCGCCTTTTGGCACGACCGGTCAGTCGGGACGGGAGAGTCCCAGACGCTCGTGCCACTCGGCCAGTGATTCCTTCGGGTAGCCGTCGAATCGCAGGTCCTTCGGCCCGATGTTGGCCCTAACCCAGGAAGGCTTGTCCGCGAGCATCAAGTGGGTGCGTTCGGGAGGGACGGGGAGCTCGGTGTCGATGGCGGAGGCAAGGGGATGCACGAGGTCCGGCCAGCGCGGGTCCCACAACCACAACGATGTGCCGCAAAGAGCGCAGAAGCTCCGGTCTGCCGGACTCCGTCCTCGCGCATCACCGCGTGGTAGACGCTGCGATGTTCGTCTCCCTCAACCTCCAGGCTCTCGTAGTGAGCGCCGAGGTTGATCGCATAGCCACCGCCCCCGCCGGTCTTTCGACAGATGTTGCAGTAGCACAGGTTGAAGGGATAGGGGTGGGCGGAACGGACGCGGAATCGGATGGCGCCGCAGTGGCACGAACCTTCGAGCAGCATGACAGGGTCCTTCGCTTTGGCTCCTCGTCACTGTCCGGCATCCGGAAGGGTCGAGGCAAGCCGGACAACGGGAACAAGTGATCCGTCCGGTTTGACGGGAACTGAGTTTGTTCGGGATATGGGCTTCGTGCGCGAGTGGGTCGGCACCCTGCTCGAGGCCACCGTTCGGTCGCTGTCGTGGGTGTGGATGCAGGACTCGGTCCGTCTCGCAAGCGGAACTTTGGAACCTTGTTGAGCGAAGTGGTGTCCCTGCCTTTGTGAAATTTGGTCTTGGCTCTCCAGGTCCGACGAGGTCGAACGCCGCTGCCGTCAGGTGGCCTGACGTAGCCGCTCGCCACGGCGCTCCTTCAGGTGAACCACGTTGAGATAGTGGCGGGCCTCCAGCCAGTCCTCGTGGATCTAGACCGCCAGCGCACCGCACGATGCGGCACCTCAGCTACGCAGGCTTGGACATGTAGATGTCAGGCATTCCGGTTCCGTTGGCGTCGGGCATGACACCGGTAACGACGTAACCGAGTCGGCGATAGAAGAGAAACGGGTGACCGCTGCCCAGATCGTGAAGTTGAGCAATGTGGCGTGGAACATCGTCGTAGAGATGAACCCCGGCGATCGACGTTTGTCCGCCCGTGTCATCGGTCCCGAGCGTCAGGGTCAGGGCGCCACGGCGGCGCGCCTCATCTTCGAAGGCGGCAACGAGTGTTCGACCGATGCCGGAACGGCGGCGATCCCGTCGGACGACAACGGGGTGCAGTTCCCAGACGCGCCCTTCGTACTCAGGCAGGCCGCCTACCCATCCGAGCAAGCAGGGACCGTCCAGCGCGGCAATGGCAAAGCCCTCTCGGATCACGCGCTCCACTGCCAGGGTTGCCGACTCGATGCTGGACCATCCGCGAGGATGGTCGAATCCGTCGACGAGCAACACTGTCGCCTGGTGGCGAATAGTCTCGGGTTGCGCGTTGAGATCGGCCAATCTTGCGTCCATCTTTCACTCCCGGCCCGGTCTGAAGGCACGCAGTCAAACGGTCATCGGTCAGTGCCGGATCGTAGTGCCGATCCCCCTCACCGACCAGGCGGCCGACGATGGCGCAGACCTGCAGAAGGGTTCCGACTCATGGGCGTTTCGAGACAATCTGGATGTCCCGACTGACAGCACCCACCTTTTCTTGGTAGCCGGACACCGGGACGTGCAACCCGAACCTCAGCGTCCTCGACACCAAGTTTGTGCTCCGAACATCTCTCCGCAACCTTCTGTCGCCGGCGATACCGGCTCGGCAGAACTGTCGCCTGGACGATCCCGGCGTTCGGACCAGGCTTCGAAGCACGCGTCAGGCACGGACACCTCCTGCACCAGCCTTCGGCGTCCTGTCGACGCATATGACACACCAGTTCGATCATGCCCTGACAGGGTCTGACCGGTGCTGCACGCGTTGTGCGGATTCTGTCGGACGGCACGAAGTGTGATAGGGTGTTCTGATCATTCACTGCGGGGAGGAAGTGAGATGGACCAGAGCCGTCTGTTCGATCTTGTTCGCGCGTCCAGGACCGACAGGCGCGCCTTCAACCGTCATCTGGCCTCCCTTGGCCTTCTTCCGGCCGTGGTACCCCTTGTGCCCGGGCCTGCGCACAGCGCCGGAGAGATGACGTACTTCACATGGGCTGGCTACGAGATACCGGAATTGCATCCGGCCTACGTCGAAAAGTACGGAGGGTCGCCGGAAGTCGCGTTCTTCGCCGACGAGGAGGAAGCTCTCCTCAAGCTTCGCAGCGAATTCCCGGTGGATGTCGTGCATCCCTGCAACACGGTGGTTCAGCGCTGGTACGATGCCGGCGTCATCAGGCCGCTCGATCCTTCCCGGATGACCCACTGGGACAATCTGATTCCGGCACTTCGGGATGTGCCGGGATCGACTGTCGACGGCGAGCCCATCTTTGTCGCCAACGACTGGGGCAGCCATTCGATCGCCTATCGCACCGATTTCGTGGATCCGGCTTATGCGGAAGAAAAGTCCTGGTGGATCCTTCTCGACGAGACCTACGCGGGACGCCTGAGCATGTGGGACTCGGTCGATGCCGCGGTTGCCTTCGCCGCCGTCATTCTGGGAATCCGCGATACGGTCAACGTGACCGACGAGCAGATCGAACAGATGAAGGAGGTGCTGCTTCGCCAGAAGAAGCTGCTTCGAAACTACTGGAGCGTCGAGACTGAATGCGAGACGATGATGGCGTCAGGCGAGGTTGTCGCAGCCTACTTCTGGAGCGGACCCGTCTATCGCATGCAACAGGACGGTATACCGGTCGAATACCTGCTGGACCCGAAGGGCGGCCTGATTTCATGGGCCTGCGGCCTCGTGATGTCGGCCACCGGCCAGGGTGACGAGCAGGCCGCCTACGACTTCATCAACGCATGGAATTCGCCGGAAGCCGGCAAATTCCTCATCGAGGTCTACGGTTACGGGCATGCCAACCGCCTGACCTACGACATCGTCGACCCGGCCGTGCTCGCTTCCATGGGTCTTGAGGGTGACGTGAGCGAGTTTCTCGCGAAAGCGACGCCGTGGCAGTCGTGGCCGCCCAATGTTCTGGATCGTTATGTTCGCATGTACGACGACGTTCAACTGGCCGAATGACTGGGAGGAGAACATCATGACGAGTGCAAGTGTTGCCGAAGCCCTGATCGAGGAGAATTCGATCAACCTGCTCGATCGGGACCTGTCAGGACTCGAACTCGAACCCTGGCCGGCGTTTCCCGAAGAGGACGTGCTGGGCGGAAATCCAGGTGGCCACCGGGGGTGTGTCCTCTACCGGGACCCGACGCGACTCTACAGCATCGGCGTGTGGTGCTGCCCCCGGGCGCGTTTTCGGACCGTCTATGGCGGAACCGAATTTGCTCACGTCATCACCGGCTCCGCCACGGTGACCGACGTTCGTACCGGCGAGGAGAGAACGTTCGAAACCGGCGATCATTTCTTCGTTCACATGGGCACCGAAGTGATCTGGAACGTCCACGAGGAGTTCCGCAAGGTCTATTCGATGTACGAGATCAGCTGGGACGAAGAGCGCTTCTACTGAGAGCCCCTGGCGTCCCGGAGGTGCTTTCTCGGACTGACCGACCGTCAGGAGAGTGCGCCTGGACTCCGGTTGCGACCGTCTCCGACGACAGAGGGAACGAACGCGCCTTCGATGGCGGATGACCAGAACGATCTGGCGGGCCGATCCCGTGCCCCGGCAGGGCGCTCGCAGCAGTGCGGACGGGTTTCATCGGGTGTGCCCGCCTTTCACTCAATGAACGCAGCGGGTCGTCGACTGGCGTAACCTTGTGTCCCTATGGATAGGGGCCGAGCTCGTCCAGGGTCGTGCGGATGGGGGAGTCGGGGAAGAAGGCGTGCCAGGCGAAGGCGAAGTCGACCGCGTAGACAACGTCGACCGGGCCGGACTGCGTCATGCGTTGCACGGTGACATTGCCGACATCGAAACCGGACGCGATTTCGCGGGTGTCGAGCGCCGATGCCTGGCCGGGCTCCCAGGTGATGACGAGGTCGTCGTCGACGATCTGCCCCTCCTGGCGGAGGAGTTCGAGGGACCATGCCGTGTCGTCCACGCGCACCACCCGTGCCAGCGGTGCGATGCCTGGCGGAAGGTCGCCCCGGTAGAAATCGAAGGGCTTCTTCCTGCTGTCGTAGCCGGCATAGGGCGTGGACCCGTAGGGCCGCCGGGTGTCGTCGCCTGGAACCAGCACCGTGCCTTCGGGGTGGCGTCGGCGGAAGCGGTCGAAGGATTCAAGCCTTGAGGGCCAGGCCTTGAGCTTGGCTCCGGTCATCGCGCCGACGATGGCCCGGCCGGTGAACTGCTGCCACCAGCTTTCGGTCTGGCGGTCGTACATGACAAGGTCGGAGTGGCGCAGCTTTCCGGTGACGCCAAAGTCCAGCACGATGCCGTCAATCGCCCCTTCGAACACGACCCCCGTGTTGCAGAGCGGACAGTAGGTCACCACCAGAGGGGTGCCGTTGATGACGTCGTTGACGATTTCGTGCCAGACCAGGATGCGCAGGGGATAGGCCCGCGCTTCGCCGTCGACCGTGACGGAGATCACCGGTTCGACGCCGGGAAGACCGTCATGTCCGGCAACGGGAACGGTGCGGGGATCATCGATGGCCGGAATGCCGTCCCTTGGCGGTCCGCCGGAGAGGATGTCTGCGAGATCGACCGAGTGCCTGGAGAAGTCCGTGTTCGGCCACTCGTGGCGCCACAACTCCTCGCTGGCGGGTGCCAAAGGCGCCTGCGCGAGGACGAACACGGCTGCGAGCATCAGGGTGCGGGCCCAAAGTTGCCGGCGAGGGCGCGATCCGCCTTCAGCCTGGAACACGGCCCCCTTCCCGGAAATCATGTTGTCCCTCCATCCGGCCTGGACGGTGCAGCGCTGAACCCGGCGACGGGTGAGAATGGCTCGGTGCTCACGGTCGATGAGACCGCCGCCGCCCGATCATTCGCATCGAGGTCGGCCATCAGAGATCAAACCACCATGCGGCCCCCAAGACCGCGGCCGTCTGCATAGAGGAGGCAGCCGTCCTTTCGCTGTCCGGGCAAGGTCGCCGGGCGAATCGTATAATGCACCCGGCGACCTTGTCGGCTCACATGCCGAGCGTGACTTCCTCCCAGAGCTTCACGTACTTGTCGTCGAACTCTTTCGGTATCGGCTTCAGGAAGTTGCCGATCTCCAGGAACTTGTTGGGATCGGGCAAACCGACTTCCACAAGACGCTCTTGCGGGACCAGATCGAAAGCCTTGGCGTTGCCGTGACCATAGCCGTACTCACTGATCAGGTAGGCCCCGGCCTCGGGCGACATCATGGCGTCGAGGAAGTCATAGACACGCTCGTCGCTGGCAACCCGGAGTTCCGGAGCGGTGAGAACGAGGCCGCAGACCCAGGTGCGTGCGCCTTCCTTGGGGGTCATGAATTTCACCTCAAGACCCTCGTCTCTCATCGGCTTGACAAGACTGTTCCAGGCGTAGGTCGCAACAATCTCGCCGGCAGCCATGGCCTGGCCAGCCTCCGTCTGGCTGTCCCAGTAGAATCGAAGCAACTTGCGCTGCTTCACGAGGAGCTTCCGGATCTCCTCGAGCTGCGCGTCGGTCAGCGTTTCGAGATTCTCGTAGCCGAGTATCATGGCAGGGACCTGTACGCCCGGGTATGGCGCGTTGTAGGTCGCGAGTTTGCCCTCGTAGCGCTCGTCGAACAGCAGGCTCCAGGATTCCTCCTCGATTTCGACAACATCGGTGCGGTAGAGGATCGACGAATTGCCCCATTCAAACGGAATGAACAGGTTTTCGCCTTCAGCGGTGAGGGTTTCGTCGATGTTCGCGAATACCTCGAAGTAGTCCTCCCAGTGCTTCAGCCGGTCGGTGTCGATTGGCGCGAGGAGTCCGGCTTCGAACCACGGGGTGACGTTATCCGAACAGGGATGGGAAACGTCGGCGTGGTAGCCCGCACGGAGTTTCTGCATGGCTTCATTCACACTGGCGAAGTACCCGATGTCCGGCGAAACGCCGTGCTTGTCGATGTAGCTCTGATGGAGCTCCGGCAGCTCGTAGCCCGCCCAGGTCAGGTAGTGCGCCTCCGCTTCCTGGGCCGAGGCGCTGCGTGCCACCAGCGGCATGGTCGCGACGCCCAGCCCTAGCGAGGCGAGTGTCCGGCTGAACTCACGCCGTCCCATACGGCCCGACAGCAACATGTCGACAGGATCTCTTGTGATCATCACTTCCTCCCCATCGTTTTCTATTTTTTGAATTCTTCCAAACTTTAGCACCGTGGCCGGACGACGGCCAGGGGATTTCTCACGATGGTGACGTTGGTCGACAGCTTCTGAACTTGTTTCCCCGGAGTTTGTCTTGGGTCTGACTTTGGTTGCCCTGGCGAGGTCGTCGAGGTGCACGATCGGCGCCGTGGATCCTGCATCATGAGATACTGCCGAGGTCTTGTCGTTCGGAGGTTGCGGTGCGTCTTGCGAAGGCGCACGAGCGCTGTACCCCACCGCGTCCGAGCGCTCGATGTGGGTCGCACACGTACCCGTCAACTGGACGAAGGTACGGTCGGCAACCTTGTCATCCGGGACACCCGCGGCCTCTTCCACCGCGTCAGGCCCCGCGGCGCCGATCGTTGTCGGACACGTCAGAACCGCGTCTGCGGCGCAGCCCGGCGAGTGGGGACGCAGTCCCGCGGAGTCTCTTCTTGCGACGGCAGAATTGCGGTACCGTGCGGCGATGTCGTCGGAACCCTTCATGGATGAGATCGGCGATCTGATCGACCTCGAACGCTACCCGCTCGAGCGGACCGACAGCCAGGAATGGCTGGCGCTGGTCGAACGGTGCCGCGCGGCGCACCGGGAGGACGGTTGCGTCAACCTCCCCGGTTTCGTGAGGGCCGATGCGCTTGCCGACTTCGCCAGGGAAGCTTCGGTGCTCATCGAACGGCACGGCTACCGGAAATCCCACCTGCGGACGGCGCTGTTCAACCAGGGCGATCCGTCGAAACCCTCCGGCCACCCGGCAAACCACCTCTTTCGCGAGAAATCGCTCCAGATCGCCAACGACCAGATTGGCGATACCCTGATCCGCCGCATCTACGAGTGGCAGCCACTGACCGATTTCGTCGCTGGCGTCGAAGGCTGCGAACGGCTCTACCGCATGGCCGACGAGTTCCAGGCGCTGAACCTCATCGCGCACGAGACAGGCAACGGCCTGCCCTGGCACTTCGACGTCAACAATTTCACCGTCACGCTGCTGCTCCAGGCGAGCGAAGCAGGCGGCGAGTTCGTCTTCGTGCCCGGGATGCGATGCGGACGGGATGTCGACTTCGTCCGCATGGAACAACTCTTCGAAGGCGACGGGTCCTTCGTTCACACGACGCATCGATCGAGTGGCACACTCACCCTGTTCCGCGGCCGCAACGCGCTCCATGCGGTCACGCCCGTCGAAGGACACACCTCCCGGATCACCGCCGTTCTCACCTACGACGAGAAGCCCGATTGCGTTGCGAGCGAACGGGGGAACGCGTTCGTCTACGGCCCGCGGGTCGAGGCGATCTACAGGGAACGAAGGGAACGCGCACGAATTCCGTGAACCGGCACCGTGCCCGGTACTTCTCAACCGCAGGAACAGCCGGTGTCCAGGATCCCGCGCAGGCGACGCGCTTCATTTCGATCGTGGCATCCATCGTGAGGGTCGTGACGACACCGAACCTGACGATCCGGGAGAACGAATCGTGTGCCCTTGCCAGGGGTTTCTTGAGATCGCCCATGGCCTCTTCGTTCTCGGCCAACCTCTCCGTCCGGTCCGAACCGCTTCCGAATGAGACAGGCTTTCGGTATTCTCGCCTCGAGTCCCATGGCCTTCATCCCGCCACGTCGTTCAGACGCCGAGTTCGGTGTGCCTGCAGACGATCCGGGTTGTCTTGACAAGAGCGCGCACCGCGAATTCGGGCCGTTCCACGATCGGCCCATCGTTGCTGCTCAACAGGCCAGGGTCCGGGTCGGGCAGAGGCCCTCGAGCGTGAAGGCCGGTATGCCGAAACCGTCATCGGTCCAGGTCTTCCGGCTGTTCAGTTCCGCTCCGCCCACATGGCAGCATCCGGTGAACAGGACCCCCTCGGGAAAACGTGCGGGATCGAAGCGGCTGAATGCATCCACGAGAATGTCAGGATGGAAACTCGCCGACAGCAGCGCCTTCGCGCGCCATGCATGTCAGGAGGGCGGTTCTGCGCCGGTGCGCTCGACGATCAGGCGATAGTGTTCGGTTCGCCGGTGGGCCGCGAAATTGAAGATCGTGTTCCGGTAGTACCGCCCCGCATCGAGATCGCAGTCATGGGTGATGAGTTCATCTGTGAGGGTGCGGCACATGGCGACGATCTCGCCGGAAGGCGCGATGATGGCACTCTGTCCGATCATGTCGAATCCCTCTTCGTGTCCGGCCTTGGCAACGCCGACGACCCAGGTCGCGTTCTGGTAGGCCCCCGATTGCATCACGAGATGGTTGTGGAACGGCTCGAGGGCGTTGACCTCGAACGGGTCCCCGTCCAGACCCACCGGTGAGTTGTAGCCCAACAGGATCATCTCCACGCCCTGCAGTCCCATGACCCTGTAGGTCTCCGGCCAGCGCCGGTCGTTGCAGATGCACATGCCGATGATACCGCCGAATGCGCGGTACACGGGAAAGCCCAGGTTCCCGACCTCGAAGTAGCGCTTCTCGAGATGTTGGCCAGGATCGCCGGACAGTGGATCGACCGTTCCCGGCAGGTGAACCTTGCGGTACTTCCCGACGATCCTGCCTGCCTTGTCGACGAGGATTGACGTGTTGTAGTGGTGAGTCGCTTCCCGTTCGCGCGCGAGTTCCGCGTAGCCGAGGTAGAAACCGATGCCAAGGTGCCTTCCCTCGTCGAACAGTCGTTTCGTTTCGGGTCCCGGCATTTCACGTTCGAACCAGTCATCGAGTTCGCCCGGATCCTCGATCAGCCAGCGCGGGAAGAATGTCGTGAGGGCGAGTTCGGGGAAGACGACAAGGTCGCAGCCCGCGGAGTGGGCCTGGCGCATGAGCGCAATCAACCGGTCGACAACCCCGCTGCGGCTTTCCTTGCGTGCAATGGGGCCCATCTGTGCGGCACCCACCCTGACGATGCGGGTCATGACGGGTTTCCCACCGCCGGGTTCAGATCCGGACGGTCACAGGCAAGGAAACCGCCTCGGCCATGTTCCGCGAGAACCTCGCCTTCGTCCACGATGACCTCGCCGCGCGAGATCACCTTGACGGGCCATCCCTCGACCTCGAAGCCCTCGTAGGGGGTGTAGTCGAGATTCTCATGAAGCATGTCCGTGGAAATGGTGACCCGTTTCTCCGGATCCCAGATCGTGATGTCGGCATCGGATCCCACGGCTATCGTGCCCTTGCGCGGGTAGAGACCGTAGATCCTGGCTGCGTTGGTGGCGGTGATCGCAACGAACGTGTTGATGTCGATCCGGCCTTTCCCGACACCCTCGGAAAACACCAGGGGCAGTCTGGCCTCGATCCCGGGGACACCGGGCGGAACATGCCGGAAATGGGGTGTCGGACCGTTGGCCTTCTTGCCTGTCGTGCCTTCGAACTTGAAGGAACAGTGATCCGACGACAGTACCTGGAAGACACCGCCGGCGATCCCCCGCCACAGCTGCTTCTGGTTCTCCGTATCCCGCGGTGGCGGAGCGCAGAGGTACTTTGCTCCCTCCCAGCCGGACCGGGCGATATGGTCGCCGGTCAGGAAGAGGTACTGCGGGCATGTCTCGCCGTAGACCATGAGCCCGCGTTCCTGCGCCCAGCGGATCTGCTCCATGGCCTGAGCCGCCGAGACGTGAACAAGCAGAACAGGTACACCGACAATTTCGCCGAGCGTAATGGCACGGTGCGTGGCCTCCCGTTCCACAGCCTGCGGTGCCATGAGCGGGTAGTTTTCCAGGGATGTGGCGCCCGTGGCCTCCATTCTTGCCGCCAGGTGATGGATGCAGTGGTCGTTTTCGGCGTGAATCATGACCATGGCGCCGTGCGCCTTCGCCGCTTCCAGCGTGCTGAGGATCTCTGTGTCATTGAGAGCCATGCCGTCATAGGTCATGTAGACCTTGTAGGACGTATAACCATCCTCGATGAGCGCCGGCACTTCCTGGCCGAGCAGCCGGCTGTTGGGATCGATGAGGATGATGTGGAACGCGTAGTCGATGACAGCCCGCCCTTCGGCCTTTGCATGATACTCCCGAACCGATGACCGCAGGCTGCGACCTCTCTCCTGCTGAACGAAGGGTACGATCGTGGTGGTTCCGCCGCATGCGGCCGCGATGGTATCCGTGCCGAAATCTCCCGAACTCGCGACACCATGGAAGGGCGGTTCGTCGACATGCACATGGCTGTCGATGCCGCCGGGCAGCACCAGCTTGCCGCCGGCATCGATGATGCGTTCAGCGTCACCGAGATGGTCCGCCAACGCCACGATACGGCCGTTCCTGACACCGATGTCGCACTCCGTTCGGTCCGCTGCGGTGACGACGGTACCGTGCCTGATCACGAGTTCGAATTGCGCCATGTCATCCCCCTGTTGTCATACTGTTCCCCTGAATTCGTCACCACGGCACGAAGACCTGACGCGCGGGGCACATCAGCTTCACGTTCCCCCTTTCAGCCCGGACTGCGCCTGAATTCCGGTGACGGCGCGATGGGAAGGCAGGGCAGTCAGGCGATGTGCGGGTCACCGCCTTGCCGGGAAATCGATTTGCCGTGACCCATGACTCTCGCTGCGCGCCGCGGCGATCATTCAGACGATCGATCGCGCTGCTGGAGATTCGAAGCCGTTACGAGAAGCCTGCCGCCTTGATCCACGGTCAATCATGCGCCGACCCTCCGACAACTCTCCCCCGGAGGACCGTGGCATCGGGTGTTGCCGAACCAGATGATGTCTTCGACCGTGCGGGCGACGCCGGGGCGACAGTCCTCGGTGCGAAGGAAGCGATGGCCTCGTCGATGGTGCCTCGAAGAAGGTCGACGATGGTGTCGAGTTCGTCCGTGGTCGCGTTGTAGGGGGGAGCGATGATGATCTGGTCGCCGCGGATGCCGTCCACGTTGCCGCCGGTCGGATAGACGATGAGGCCGTTGTCGAATCCCGTCCGCATGATCCTCTGGAACATGCGGGCGTCGGGGCTGAACGGTTCCGCCGTTTCCCGGTCCTCGACAATCTCGACGCCCTGGAAGAATCCCCGGCCGCGGATGTCCCCGACATGGGGATGCTGGCCGAGGCTTTCCTCGAGACGCGCCCGCAGCAGTTCGCCGTTGGCAGCGACCCTCGCCACCAGATCGTCGCGCTCGATGATTCTCTGTACGGCAACGGCGGCGGCGCAGCAGGTGGTGTGGGCGGTGAAGGTGTGGCCGGTGATCGGCAGCCCGTCCACGGCGTAGATGGGTTCGGCGACCTGTCTGGAGAAGACGGCGGCGCCCAGGGGGAGGTAGCCGCCGCTCAGCCCCTTGGCGATGGACATGATGTCGGGTTCGACGCCATCGTGTTCCAGCGCCCGCCAGGTGCCGCAGCGACCGACTCCACACATCACCTCGTCGGCAATCATCAGCACCCCGGTCCTGTCACAGATCTCGCGGATGCGGCGCGCGTACCCGTCGGGGGCGGGAACGGCGCCCCCGGCGGCGCCCACGACCGGTTCGAAGATGAAGGCGGCGACGTTCTCAGCTCCCAGCCGGGCGATCTCGTTCTCGAGTTCTGCGGCGCAGTGCTCGGCAACATCCCCGGCAGCGACGCCGGCCGGCGGCCTGTAGGCGTTCACCGGCGAAAGACGGCTCGTTTCGATGAGCGAGCCCCGGTAGGGACGCTGGCGCTGGTGGAACCCCGAGACGGAGAGCGCTCCGAGGGTGTTGCCATGCCATGAACGTTCGCGGCTGATGAAGCGGACCCTCGAGGTCTCGCCCCGGGCCTGGTGGTACTGCAACGCCAGCTTGAGGCAACTCTCGACAGCCTCCGAACCGCCGGTGGTGAAGATGACGTGACCGAGGTCGCCTCCCGCCCGGCGGGTGATGATCTCCGTCAGTTCCTCCGCGGCGTCACTGCGAAAGTGGAAGCGATAGCCGAAGGCAATGTCGTCGAGCTGCTTCTTGATCGCGTCATTGACCTCGCGGTTGCCGTGGCCAATGCTGAAGGCAGCCGGTCCGCCCGATGCATCGATGTAGCGTTTGCCGTCGCTGTCCCAGACGTGAATACCCCGCCCGGAGGCAATCCTGGGGAGCGTCGAGAGGGGGTCGATGATCATGTCGGGCCGTCCACTGGCTGCACCGCCGTCGATACAGCGCACGGGCACCGCGTTCAAGCGCGTCGCCGGATCATGAGGGGTGATGGTCGGAGTGGGAGGATTTGAACCTCCGGCCCCTGCCTCCCGAAGACAGTGCTCTACCAGGCTGAGCTACACTCCGCCGACATGGGTTATCCGCAGCGCCGGCCTTATACCGGCTGCCTTGTCAGCCCGCAACCGCGGCGCCGTTCCTCAGCGCATCGGTGGCCGGCCGGTCGATGACGCCGTCGCTGTCGACGACCACACCATAGGACTGGCGCGCTGCCTCGATGCTGACCAGACCGTCCCTGACGTCACGGGCGACCTCCGGAAGAGGACGCCGGAAGGGATCGCCCCAGCCGCCACCGCCGGGCGAAAGGGCGTGGTAGGTACAGGGACCGTAGGCATGACTGCCATAGGCGGCAGGAAGGTGCTGACAGCCGTCGCGTTCCGTGACCTCCATGGCGCCGCCGGCCCCCTCATTGCCCCCGGCAGCGCCGTGGCCGCTGGGCCGTCCGAGGCCCTCGCTGCGGAAATGGAAGGTCGAGGAATCCTCCACGTCCACGAGGTAATCCACCCCGCAACCACCCCTCCAGGTGCCGGGCCCGCCGCCATCACGGCGCAGCTCGTGCCTGATGTAGCGGACGGGGTAGAGCTGCTCGTAGTCCTCGAGGTTGGGAATGGTGAGACCGCCCAGGGAAATCAGGTGACCGATCTGCTCGAAACCGTCGCGACCCTCGACGGCGCCACTGCCGGGCATGGCATGCCAGTGATACATGATGAAACCGCGGTCCCGGGCCTGATCGTGTCCGGCCGCGATCGGGTGAACGCTCCGCCCCCAGCCGGCACAGGCGAGATCCGGTCTCGCCTCGCCAAGGGCGCGCCAGATGGCGTGGACGATGTGGTGGGCGATGAAGACCGTGTTCATGGTCATCGGCGCCGGTGGCCGGGGATTGACGATCGATCCTTCGGGCATCACCAGGTGAACCGAACGGAAGGTGCCCTCGTTTCGTGGCAGGTCCACGGGAAAGAAGGATCCCAGAGCCATGTAGGTCGCCGACATGGTGTTGGCGACCGAACTGTTCTTGAAGCCCCGGATTTGTGGTCCGCAACCCGAGAAATCGACCGTGATGCGGTCGCCACGAACGATCAGCGCCACCTCGATTTCGGTCCGCTTCTCTTCGAAACAGTCGTTGTCCGTCGCGTCTCCACCGCACCAGGTGCCATCCGGCAAACTGTCGATGCACGTGCGCAACATCCGGTCACCGTGGTCGAGGATCCCCTCGAAGCAGGCGACGGCGTCATCGCGTCCGGCGTCCCGGACCAGGGCCTGGAGGCGTTCCATGCCGATCCGGGTCGAGCCCAGCATGGCGCGCAGGTCGCCGTCGAGCAGGTCCGGGGTGCGCGAGTTGAGGAGCAGCAGATTCCAGACATCCTGGCGTGTCACACCCGCCTCGACGAGTTTCAGGGGCGGTATGCGCAACCCCTCATGGAAGATCTCCGTCGCCAGGGGATTGTAGGTTCCGGCGGCGCCGCCACCGATGTCCGACTGGTGCGCCCGGTTGCAGGCGAAGGCGATGTGTTCTCCTTCATGAAAGACCGGCCGCGCGATGACCCAGTCCGGCAGGTGGTTGCCTCCGGCGACATAGGGGTCATTCAGCAAGAACACGTCCTCGTCGCCGATGGCATCGCGGAAAGCCTCGATCAGGGTTCTCAGCGCCAGCCCGCCGCCGCCTGTGTGGATGGGGATGCCGTCGGCCTGGCTGATGAGGACACCGTCGGCATTGCCCAGAAAGCACGAGAAATCGTGACTCTGGCTGAAGATCGGGCTGCGCGCCGTGCGTGTCATGACCCGGCCCATCTGGCGGGAGATGTGGTCGAGGCGGTTCTGTACGAGAGTCAGTCGAACCGGGTCGGGGGCAGGCATCACGGCTCCAGTGAGATCAGGTAGTTTCCGAATCGGTCGATAGTGACATGGTCCCGGGGACCTGCGTGAATCGTCGTGGTCGCTTCCTCGATGAGAAGCGGCCCGTCGAGCGTTATCCCCGGCGCCAGCGAATCGGCCCGATAGACCGGAGTATCAAGGACACCCCGGACGGAATCGGCGAAGACAGGCCGGCGCGTGATGGGGTCCGGCCGGGTTCCCTGCCTTCGGTCGTCGGCGACAACAATGCGCGGCACCACACCGTGTCCGGTGACATGCAGCGAGGTGATTTCCAGGGTGCCCCCGGGCTGGATATGGCCGTACATCCGCTGGTGCGCTTCCTCGAAAGCGGCCCGCAGTTCATCCCTTTCGAAGCGGGGCGCGTGAATCCTCACCGACCATTGCTGACCCTGGTACCTGAGGTTCATGGAGCGCGTGACCGCGATGTGGTCCGGGGCAAAGCCTTCCTCGGCGAGAACGCTGGCGGCCTCGTCCTCGAGGCCGGTGTAGGTGCGGGCGACGTCAGCTTCCTCGATGCGATCGAGTTCGCCGAAGAGGACGCGCAGAAAGTCGTGCCGAACATCGGTGTTGAGCATGCCAAGGGCACAAAGCGCGCCTGCCTGGCGCGGGACGTAGACGGTGCGGCAACCGATGAGGCGTGCGATTGCCGCGCCATGCATCGGTCCGGCGCCACCGCCGGCCACCAGGATCGATGCGGCCGGATCGTAACCCCGTTCGATGCTGATCCGTTCCACCGCATGGAGGAGGTTCTGCTCAAGGAGGGTGACGACACCGGCGGCGGCGTCCCGGGTCGTGATTGCCAGCGGCTCGGCCACATCCCGTGACAGCGCCACGGCGGCGCGCTCCGGAACGAGGGTGATCTCGCCCTCCGCAAAGGCCTCGGCACTCAGGCGCCCGAGCACCACGAGGGCGTCGGTAACGGTGGGCCGGGTGCCTCCCAGGCCATAACAGGCGGGTCCAGGGTAGGCCCCGGCGCCCTGTGGTCCCAGCCTGATCATCCCGCCGGCATCCACGGACGCGATGGTTCCGCCCCCGGCACCCACCGTGTGGACGTCGACCGCGGGGACCGCGACGTGGTACCCGGCGATCATCAGGTCGTCGGTGAGCGCCACCTCGCCGGCGTGCATCATGGCCACATCACAGCTCGTGCCGCCGATTTCCATGGAGATGAGGTGATCGTGGCCGGTCTGCCCGGCCACGAGATCGAGGGCTCCGACGCACGCGGCCGGTCCGGAGAGCAGAAGGCTGACCGGACGTTCACGCATCTGGGCAACGGACGCCGCACCGCCGTTGCTCTGGACCAGGTGGAGAGGACGGCTGAAGCCGCCCTGTTGAAGTGTCCTGTCGAGGCGCACGAGATGGGGAACGACTTTCGGCGCAAGGGCGGCGTTGAT
Organism: bacterium EF100-94H03 bin56; assembly: GCA_002238685.1. Taxonomy (GTDB): domain Bacteria; phylum Pseudomonadota; class Alphaproteobacteria; order SP197; family SP197; genus SP197. The sequence continues at coordinate 59,895 of MPMV01000018.1, read as the reverse complement.
GACCGTTGTCGAACTGCGTTCGTACTCGCCGATGATGGGCGCGACCTCGGAGGAGAGACTGACGGCATCGGCGCCGAACGTCTCCTGCAGGATCCCGGCCGCTTCACGTTCGTGGCATGGCTCCATGTAACTGTTGAGAAAGCACACGGCCACGGCTTCCACACTTTCGGCCTTCATGAAGAGCGCTGCCTCCCGGACCGCCTCACGGTCAAGGTCAGCCACGACCCTGCCGTCGCGATCGATGCGTTCGGGAATGCCGATGCGCAGGTAGCGCGGAACCAGGACCGGCGCGAAGGGAGTGCGGTGGTCCCACATGTCCTCGCGCACACCGCGCCGGATGACCAGGGTGTCGCGAAACCCGTTGGTGACAAGGAGGCCGACGCGGGCGCCGGAGTGTTCCAGCATGGTGTTGGTGGCGATGGTCGATCCGTGCACGAACATGTCGCAGCGCGCGAGCACACATCCGGAATCGATGCCAAGGCGTCCGGCGACGAGGTCAAGGGCCCGCATGACTCCCTTCGAGACATCACCTGGTGTCGACAGGGTCTTGGCAATCAGCAGTGCGCCAATGCCGTCCTGCAGCACGAGATCGGTGAACGTTCCTCCGACATCGACAGCAATGCGGTACGTGTCAGTGGAGCCCTTGCCGTGCGCCGTTCCCTCCATGCGTCGTTGCCTGGCGACGGCGCCCGTCGGATCAGAACTTCCGGTCGATGCAGAACCCGACGAGATCCAGCAGTGCATCGCGATAGGCGTTCCCGGCAAGGTCCTCGAGGGCCTCGCGCGCCAACACGGCATGGCGCTGCGCCTCTTCCAGGGTGGCCTGCAGGGTATTGTGGCGGGCGAGAAGGGTCATCGCGTGCTCGAGGTCGCCGTCGCGCTGGTTCACCTGGGCGAACGTGCGCTCCCAGAACCGCCGTTCGGCCGGTGTGCCGCGCTCGAATGCCAGCAGGACCGGCATGGTGATCTTTCCCTCGCGGAAGTCGTCGCCGATCGTCTTGCCAAGGTCATTCTGCAGTGCCGAGTAGTCGAGAACGTCGTCGACGAGCTGAAAGGCGGTACCAAGGGACAGACCATAATCACGCATGGCCTGGCGCCCGCTTCCGTCCTCGCCGGCAACCACGGCGCCGATCTCGCTTGCCGTGGCAAAGAGCGTTGCCGTCTTTGCCTGGAGCACTTCCATGCAGGCATCAGGCGAGACGGAGAGGTCGTTGGCAATGGCGAGCTGCCTGATTTCACCCTCGGCGATGACAGCCGAGGCCTCCGTGAGAATGCCAAGGATCTCCAGGGAACCATCACTGACCATCAGCCGGAAGGCACGGCTCAGCAGGAAGTCGCCGACAAGGACGGGAGGCTTGTTGCCCCACAGGGCATTGGCCGTTGCCGCGCCGCGTCTCAGCGTGCTGCCGTCGACCACGTCATCGTGCAGCAGTGTCGCGGTGTGAATGAACTCGATGCAGGCTGCAAGGCTGATGTGGCGGGTGCCGTGGTAACCGAACATCCGGGCCACCAGCAGGGTGAGCGTGGGGCGGATACGCTTGCCTCCCGACGAGACGATGTGCCCGGCGATCTTCGGGATCATCTCCACGGGATTGTCGAGGAGTCCGACAATGACGTGATCGACGGCCGCGAGATCGTCGGCAACCAGACGTCTCAGGTCTTCAATGGAATACCCGGCGTGTTCGGGATGGGGGCGTGCGACGGACAATGGACGCTCCGGACTGCGGCACGATCGCCGGATGCGGTCCGCCGATGAATGAATCCTATCAGCAAGGGGGGCCATGATAAAGGCGCACGTGTCATCGCCGGTCGCGACACGCTATGGTCAACCGTCATGGCAGGAGACCGGCATCCATGAAGGAAATTCTGCGGACCAACGACGTGGTAACGCTCTCCTGGGCCAGCGCCGTCCTCAAGGATGCGGACGTTGCCCACCATGTGTTCGATCAGCACACCAGCGCCCTGCAGGGCAGCATTCTTGCCATCGAGAAGCGCCTGCTGGTGGGCGACAGCGATGAAGACTTCGCCCGTGACCTTCTGCGTGACGCCGGGATCGATGTCCGGGGAGGCTGAAGCCGCCGAGACACTGTTGGGCGGCAGGATTCGCATTGCCGGCCAGGAGCATGGGCTGAAGACGACCACCGACACCGTCATGCTGGCGGCTGCGGTCGTGGCGCGGAACAAGGCCCGCGTGCTGGATGCCGGATGTGGCGCCGGCGGCGCGATGCTGTGCCTCGCCAGGCGCCTGCCGTCGACGCACATCACCGGGCTGGAGCGCGACCCCGCCCTCGTCAATCTGGCGAGACGCAACATCGCGCTGAACGATCTTGCGGCGCGTGTCACCGTTCGCGAAGGGGATGTTGCAGATCCGCTCCAGCACGGTGAACGATTCGATGTCGTCATGACCAATCCGCCCCATCTCGATCTTCGCCAGGCCAGGGCGCCGCAGGATCCGCGCCGTGCTGGCGCCATGGTCGAGACGATGCCGCTGGAGGACTGGATTGGCCATTGCCTGAAACGTCTAGCCTACAAGGGGGCCATCATTCTCGTGCACCGGGCAGAGAGACTGGGCGACATCCTTGGCATCCTGGCACGGCGGACAGGAGCCATCGACATCATGCCGCTGTTGCCCCGTGACGACGTGACACCGGCGAAACGAGTCCTGGTGCGTGCCACCAGGGGGTCAGCGCGGCCGCTCAGGCTCCTGCCGGGGCTGGTGCTGCATGGAGCGGACGGGCGATACACGCCGCAGGCACGGCATGTTCTCGAGGATGGGGCCGGCCTGGAGTGGTGCTGACCCCTGAATGCAACAGGGACCGGGAGTAGCCTCCCGGTCCCTGCCGATCCGGTGTCTCAATGAGTCGGGGCGGTCAGATTCCGGCCTTGACCTCCTCGAACATGATCTGGATCTGGTCTTCCGGTGTCATCGCAATCTGGAAGATGCCGGTCGACAGCAGTTCTTCCGGATCCTTCGAGAGGCCGCGCTCGGCAAGCTGGTCTTCCGACACCCCGTCGTAGGCCTTCGCGTTGGCATGACCGTATCCATAGGACACGATCTCGAAGATGCCCGCTTCGGGCGAGAGGTAGGAGTCGATGACGTCGTGCGCCTTGATGATCATTTCGTCACCGTGCCCGTCGTTCATCGTGCTGCGCGAGAGGCCGCACACCCAGGTCATCGCCCCTTCCTTGGGTTTCATGAAATCAACGGGCAGTCCCTGGCCGCGCAGTGCGGTTATCGAACTGTTCCAGGTTGCGGCCGCGACAAGTTCGCCCGATGCGAGGGACTGCTCGACGTCCGTCATGCTGTTCGAGTAGTAGCGCAGCAGGGGCAACTGCTCGCGAAGCAGGTTGGCGACGGTCTCCATGTCGGCAGGATCCGTGAGATCGTATGGATTCTCGAGCAGGGCGTAGATCCCGGCGACGGCGACACCGTCGATCAGGCTGTCGATCATTGACAGACGGCCGGCGTACTTCGGATCCCAGAGAATGCCCCAGGAGTGGTTCTCCTCGTCGACATACTCCGGCGCCAGGTCGGTGCGGAATGTGACTGATGTCTGGCCCCAGTCCATCGGGACAAAGATGCGCTTGCCGTCGATGACAGCATCATCGACGTTCTTCAGCGACGGCAGGATGTCATCCCAGTTGCTGAGCAGGCTGGTATCAATGTTGCCCAGGAGCCCGGCGTCATACCACTGGCGCAGCTTGTAGGTGCAGGGCGCCATGACGTCGGGTGAAAAGCCGGCCCGCATCTTGGCGAAGGCCTCTTCCTCGTCACCCCAGAAGGTAAAGTTCGTGGCGCAGCCGTACTTGTCGATGTACTGCTGGTGGAAGTGGACCTCGTCGTAGCCGGACCATGTGAAGGTCAGCGGCGTATCGCTGTCTCCGCAACTCTGCGCCGGAACCTCGTCCTGCGCCGATGAGGCCAGAGGCACCATGACGGTGGAGATGCCGAAGGCTCCAAGAATGGCATTCATCTGGCGGCGGTCGTACTTGCCGCTGCGGATGCCGTCGGTGATCCGGTTGATGTCCAACCGGGTCGGATCAAGGTGTGTCATGGATAATGACCTCCCATTCAAGATTTTGTGGGGCACACAAGTCAGTGATTGGCCCATGTTCCATGATCGCCCCCGCCCTTTCAAGAAAAGATGCACGCCCCCGGTTGGCCTAGCTGCCCCGCAATCGCGCCTGGAGGCCTTCCTCGAGTTTGTGGAGGAAGGCGCTGGTGGTGAGCCATGGCTGGTCCGGATCGATCAGGAGAGCGAGATCCTTCGTCATGTGACCCTGTTCGACGGTGGCAACGCAGACGTCCTCCAGAATCTCGGCAAACCCGGTGACATCCGGTGTCCCGTCGAACTCGCCTCTTGACTTGAGGCCGCGCGTCCAGGCGAAGATCGAGGCGATGGGGTTGGTCGAGGTCTCCCGGCCCTGCTGGTGCTGGCGGAAGTGCCGCGTCACCGTGCCGTGGGCCGCCTCGGCTTCCACCGCCGAGCCGTCGGGCGTCATCAGCACCGATGTCATCAATCCCAGGGAGCCGAAACCCTGGGCGACGGTGTCCGATTGCACGTCGCCATCGTAGTTCTTGCAGGCCCATACGAAACCGCCCTCCCACTTCAGGGCCGCGGCCACCATGTCGTCGATGAGACGGTGTTCATAGACGATGCCCCGGGCAGCAAACCTCTCCGCGAATTCCTTGTCGAAGACCTCCTGGAAGAGGTCCTTGAAGCGCCCGTCATAGGCCTTGAGTATGGTGTTCTTGGTGGACAGGTAGACGGGCCAGCCGAGGCTGAGGCCATAATTCATGCAGGCCCTCGCAAAGCCGCGGATCGACTCGTCGAGATTGTACATGGCAAGGGCCACGCCGCCTGCCGGGAAATCGTGGACTGTTCTTTCTATGGCCTCGCTGCCGTCGGCGGGGGTGAACGTGACGGTGAGCGTACCGGCTCCCGGCACCACGAAATCCGTCGCCCGGTACTGATCGCCGAAGGCGTGGCGGCCGATGACGATGGGCCTGGTCCAGCCGGGGACGAGGCGGGGGACGTTGGAACAGATGATGGGCTGACGGAAGACCGTGCCGCCGAGGATGTTGCGGATCGTGCCATTGGGCGACAGCCACATCTTCTTCAGCCCGAATTCCCTGACCCGCGCCTCGTCGGGCGTGATGGTGGCGCACTTGACGCCGACACCGTGCCGCTTGATGGCCTGGGCAGCCTCCACGGTGATGCGGTCGTCCGTCGCATCGCGTGATTCGATGCCCAGGTCATGGTAAAGAAGTTCGACATCAAGCCAGGGAAGGATCAGCCGGTCCCTGATGAACCCCCAGATGATGCGGGTCATCTCGTCGCCGTCGAGTTCGACCACCGGGTTCTCTACCGGAATTCTTGCCATGGCCTTTGTCTCCGCCCCATGCTGCGGCGCAACATAGAGATTTCGCGTGACCGGACAACCGGAATGAGCGGCCTCGCACATTCGGCCGGTCGATGGTAGTCTTGCCGTCACCGCGCGCCCGGTTTGTCCGTGACATCTGTCTTGAGGAACGCATCCCTGCCGCCACCGTCCGCTTCCTCTCCCGAGGAGGGAAGCACTCTTGATCGCCCGGGAATTCCGACATGAAGAAACTCAGCGCCGTGATCGTCGTGCTGGCCGTTCTGGCCCTTGCCCTGTGGCTTGTGCTGCGCGACGACCGTGGACCCGGCGACACCGTCACCACCGAACCCGTTGATGCCGGCTCGGAGACGACCGACACCACGATCTCCGACATGGATGCCGCAACGGTGGAGGAGAGGGCCGCCGTTGCCGGGGGCGGGGAGGATGGCGGGGGGGCGCGCGGGAGACGACCGGCACCACGATCTCGGACATGGATGCCGCAACGGTGGAGGATGGCGCCGCCGTTGCCGTGAGCGAGGATGATGCCGCGGTCGCCGAGGACGATGAGATGGTGACCGCCACCGACGTCTCGACCGTGGAAGACGGCACCGCCGCCGCCACGGTGAGCGAGGATGACGCCGCGGTCACCGACGACGATGAGATGATGGCCGACACGGACGTCTCGACCGTGGAGGACGACACCGCCGCCGCCACGGTGAGCGACGATGACGCTCGGCTCGCCGCCCCCACGGACGTCTCGACGGTGGAAGCCGGCGCCGCCGCCGCCACGGTGAGCGAGGATGACGTCACCGACGACGATGAGATGATGGCCGCGACGGACGTCTCGACCGTGGAAGATGGCACCACCGCCGCCACGGTGAGCGAGGATGACGCCGCGGTCAGCGACGATGATGAGATGATGGCCGCCACGGACGTCTCGACCGTGGAGGACGGCACCGCCGCCACCACGGTGAGCGAGGATGACGCCGCGGTCACAGATGACGATGAGATGATGGCTGCGACGGACGTCTCGACCGTGGAAGATGGCACCGCCACCGCCACGGTGAGCGAGGATGACGCCGCGGTCGCCGAGGACGATGAGATGATGGCCGCCACGGACGTCTCGACCGTGGAAGACGGCACCGCCGCCGCCACGGTGAGCGAGGATGACGCCACCGTCACCGATGACGATGAGATGATGGCCGATGCGGACGCCGCACCCCTGGAGGACGGCACCACCGTTGCCGTGAGCGAGGATGACGCCGCGGTCACCGACGGCGATGAGATGGTGGCCGCCACGGACGTCTCGACCGTGGAAGACGGCACCGCCGCCACCACGGAGAGCGAGGATGACGCCACCGTCACCGATGACGGTGAGATGATGGCCGATGCGGACGCCGCACCCCTGGAGGACGGCACCACCGTTGCCGTGAGCGAGGATGACGCCGCGGTCACCGACGGCGATGAGATGACGGCCGCCACGGACGTCTCGACCGTGGAAGACGGCACCGCCGCCACCACAGTGAGCGAGGATGACGCCACCGTCACGGATGACGTTGACGTGGTCACGGAAGAGGATGTCGAGGCCGGTCCGGACTTCGATGTTGTGAGGGTCGAGACCACCGGAGATGCAGTGATGGCAGGCTCGGGGGAGCCCGGCGCGACCATTGTCGTGACGTCGGGCGATGACGTGGTCGGCGAGACCGTGGCCGACGCCGCCGGTGACTGGGTGATCGTTACCGAGGAACCCCTGGATTCCGGAGCCCATGAGTTGAAGCTCAGTTCCGTGAACGGAGAGGGCGAGACCACGCATTCCGACACGATTGTCGTGGTTTCGGTGCCGCAGGAACCGACGGGTGACGAGGCCGACGATGTCCTGACCGTGATGATGGATGATGAGGATGGCGGCGGTGTCGAGGTCATCCAGGGAGGAGAGGAAGGGATCGGTATCTCCGGCGGTGGCGACCTGGCTCTCGACAGCCTCAGCTATGACGAGGAAGGCAATGTTTCGATGGGTGGCCAGGCAACTCCGGGTGACACGGTCGTTGTCTACGTCGACGACCACGTTGCCGGCGTGGCCGATGCCGAGGACGGAGAGTGGACGGTGGCGCTTGACGATTCGGTTGGCGAGGGAACCCATTCGCTCAGAGTCGACGAGATCAACGAGGAAGGTGACGTCGTCGCCCGTCTCGAGACGCCCTTCGTGCGTGCCTCGTTCGTCATGCCGGAGGCCTCTGACCGGCTGATCGTGATCCAGCCCGGCAACAACTTGTGGCGGATCGCCCGCCGGACTTACGGCCGCGGCATCCTCTATACCCTCATCTACGAGGCCAACCGGAACCAGATTGCCGATCCCCACCTGATCTATCCCGGCCAGATCTTCGTCATGCCGCAGGACAGGGTGGCGGAGAACTGAAGGCGGCGCGCCCGATGGACGAGACGGGTCGTTGCGTCTACGAGCCCGCCGGACCGGCCAGCGAGGCGCTGTCGTCCTGGTATGTCAGGAATCTCGTGCAGCGTACCATTGACCAGGCTTTCAAGGCGTCGCCGGCCGCCGATGACGCGTCACCGGACGCCTGCGGGACTGGAAATCGCCGTCGCGGCAACGTATAGACACGCCACCGGCACAACGAGGCCATCCCCGGATGGCTTGCGAGGACGTCATGACTGCACAATGGACACCGTCAGGCTGGCGCAATTTCCCTGTCGGGCAGATGCCTGACTATCCCGACCGGAACGAATTGAAGGCCGTGGAGGACCGTCTGCACGAATGTCCGCCCCTGGTGTTCGCCGGCGAGGCACGTTCACTGAAACAGGCTCTGGCGAGGACGGCGCAGGGCGATGCCTTCCTTCTCCAGGGTGGCGATTGTGCCGAGAGCTTCGCCGAGTTCCACCCCGACACGATCCGCGATACCTTCAGGGTGCTGCTGCAGATGGCTGTGGTCCTGACGTTCGGAGCGGCGTTGCCGATCGTCAAGGTCGGCCGTATGGCCGGCCAGTTCGCGAAGCCGCGTTCGGCGCCCGTCGAGGTCCAGGATGATGTCGAACTGCCGAGCTACCGGGGCGACATCATCAACGCCATCGGGTTCTCCGGGGACGCCCGCCGGCCCGATCCCCAGCGCATGCTCCAGGCCTATCATCAGGCGGCTTCGACCCTCAACCTGCTGCGCGCCTTCGCCCAGGGCGGATTTGCCGACCTGCAGCGGGTGTCGAGCTGGAACAACGACTTTGTCGCGGACAGTCCCCAGGGTCATCGCTACGCCGAAATGGCCGAACGTATCCAGGAGGCGCTCTCCTTCATGAAGGCTTGTGGCCTGACGCCCGAGAATGTGCCGCAGATGCGCGAAACCGACTTCTACACCTCCCACGAAGCTCTGCTGCTCCCCTATGAGGAGTCCATGACGCGCATCGATTCGACCACCGGAGGGTGGTACGACACCTCGGCCCACATGCTCTGGGTCGGTGACCGTACGCGCCAGAGCGACCATGCTCATGTCGAGTTCCTGCGCGGGATCAACAACCCGCTCGGCATCAAGTGCGGGCCGTCGCTGGAGGCGGATGACCTGCTGCGCCTGCTCGATATCCTCAACCCCGACAACGAGGCCGGCCGCATCACGCTGATCACCCGGATGGGCGCGGGTCAGGCGGCAGATCATCTGCCAAGGCTGATTCGCCGGGTCGAGAGAGAGGGAAGGGTCGTCGTCTGGTCCTGCGATCCCATGCACGGCAACACGATCAAGGCGGCAAACGGATACAAGACCCGGCCCTTTGACAGGATCCTGTCGGAAGTGCGCGAGGTGTTCGCCATTCACCGGGCCGAGGGCACCCACGCCGGCGGTGTGCACTTCGAGATGACGGGACGCGATGTCACGGAGTGTATCGGCGGCGCCCAGGCGATTTCGGATGACGATCTCTCCGACCGCTACCACACCCATTGCGATCCGCGCCTCAATGCCAGCCAGGCCCTCGAACTCGCGTTTCTCATCGCCGAACAGCTGAGAACTGAACGTGAACAGACAGTCAGGGCGGTTGCAGCGGAGTGATCGTCTGCAAGCAGGCCGTCTGAGGCCTCGTCCGCCGGAAGGACCTCCGTGATGCCGGCCATGGACCAGGGATGTCGGCAGTGGCCCCGTGACGGAGAGGTGAGCCGGTGGACGGACACCTATCTCAACCGCACGAGAAGGGCCGTTGCCTCGTTTGGTGACTGCAAGGTGACCTACGCCGTCTTCATGCGCAGGCCGGTGGTGTCGGCCCCACGCCTGATGACCGAGTGGCTGCGCGCGATCGCCCGCTCACGCGGCGTGACCGTCGGCATCGACCTGGAATACGAGGAAGGCCGCTGGATCGGCGCCGGTGAACCCATCGCCTACATCACCGGTTCCTACGAGCATCTCGTGGATCTCGAGACCCTGTTCCTGCAGAAGCTCGGCCCGGCCTGCGTGGCCGCGTACAACGCCTACACCATGTGTGTCGACATGCCGCAAACCGACTTCCTCGCCATGGATGCCCGCCACTGTGCGGGCACGGAGATGGCGGAGATCATGGCCTACGCCGCCGCCGTCGGGTCGATGCGGGCCCGGCGCAAGGTCGGGGCCCGGGGTTTTGTCGGCAACGCGACCGATGCCACGAGTCACTACTTCGGCAATGAGCGCGGCTTTGGCACCATGCCCCATTCCCTGATCGGCTATGCCGGCAGCACGGTGGCGGCGGCGGAGATGTTCCACGAGGTCCATCCCGACCTTCCCATGACCGTTCTCGTCGACTATTTCGGCAGGGAAATCAGCGACTCCCTGGCGGTCTGCCGGCGATTCCCGGATATGGCGGCGTCCGGAGACCTCGCCTTGCGCATCGATACCGGCGGTGGCCGTTTCGTCGAGGGTCTCGATCCGCCCCGCAGCTATGCCGTTCTCGAGCGCAACCGTCCCGACGCGATTCGCGGATACCGTTCCGAAACCGAACTGCGCTACCTGATCGGCACGGGCGTTTCGGCCGCCGCCATCTGGCACCTGCGCGAGCAGCTCGACGGAGCGGGCTTTCCGAAGGTCAGGATCGTCGCATCCTCGGGCTTCGATCCTGCCAAGTGCAAGGTCATGGCCGTCGCCGCTGCGCCGGTGGACGTCATCGGCACCGGAAGCTATCTGCCCGAACGGTGGAGCGAGACCTACGCCACCGCCGATATCGTGGCCTACAACGGCACTCCGCGGGTCAAGGTTGGCCGCGAGTTCCTGTTGCGTCACCCGGGCGGTCGTCAGGCAGATGACTGATAGCCTGAGAATCGCCCTCGCCCAGCTCAATCCGGCTGTGGGTGATGTCGATGGCAATGTGGCGAAGGTGCTGGCGGCGCGCCGGGAGGCCGCCGCCGCCGGAGCCGATCTCATGATCGCATCGGAACTCGTGATTGACGGCTACCCGCCCGAGGACCTGGTGCTGCGCCCGGCCTTTCAGGACGATGTCGGGGGAGGGGTGGCCGCAGTCGCCCGGGAGACCGCGGATGGTGGACCGGCGGTGGTGCTGGGCGCCAGCCATGTCGAGGATGGCAGGCTCTTCAATGCCGCCCACTTCATCGACCGTGGAACGGTGCGCCACACGCGCCTCAAGCACGACCTTCCGAACTACGGAGTCTTTGACGAGAAGCGCGTGTTCTCTTCCGGGCCGCTGCCTGGTCCGGTGCCGTTCCGCGATACCCTGCTTGGCGTCATGGTTTGCGAGGACATGTGGAGCGGTGAGGTCACCGAGTGCCTGGAGGAAAACGGTGCCGAGATCATGGTCGTGCTCAACGGTTCGCCCTTCGATGTGGAGAACGTGGCCCGGCGCATGAGTCAGGCGGTGGCCCGTGTCACCGAGTGCCGGCTGCCTCTCATCTACGTCAATCAGGTCGGTGGTCAGGACGAACTGGTGTTCGATGGCGCTTCCTTCGTCCTCGACTCCTCCTGGGCGCTGCGCGCCCAGCTCCCCTCGTGGTCGACGTCGGTGGTCACCACCACCTGGCAGCGCAATGCGACAGGGTGGAGCTGCGGGGAGGGGCTGATCGCGACAGAGCCGGAACGTCTGGAGTCCATGTATATGGCCCTTGTCACCGGGCTCGCCGACTATGTGGCCAAGAATGGTTTTGCCGGCGTTCTCATCGGGCTCTCAGGGGGAATCGATTCCGCCCTCTCTGCGGCCATCGCCACCGATGCCCTTGGTGGTGACAGGGTGTGGTGCGTCATGATGCCGTCGCGTTACACGAGCGAGGAAAGTCTCGATGATGCCACGGCCTGTGCCAGGCTTCTCGGGACGCGTCTTGACACCGTCCCTATCCATGACGCCGTCAATGCCCTCGACGGCATGCTCGCAAGCCACTTTGCCGGCCGTGATCCCAACGAGGCGGAAGAGAACATCCAGGCCCGCTCAAGGGGCATGGTTCTGATGGCGCTCTCCAACAAGTTCGGCCACATGGTGCTCTCTACCGGAAACAAGTCCGAGATGTCGGTCGGTTACGCGACTCTCTACGGTGACATGTGCGGCGGTTTTTCCGTGCTGAAGGATGTCTACAAGACGGATGTCTACCGCCTCGCGCACTGGCGCTCCCATCATTCCGGCGACGGCTTCCTGGGACCGGCGGGACCTGTTATCCCCGTCTCAATCATCACCAGGGCGCCAACCGCGGAACTCCGGGCGAACCAGAAGGACGAGGACAGCCTGCCGGCCTATGAGGTTCTCGACGACATTCTCACTCGTCTCGTGGAACAGGAGATGACCTTCGACGAGATTGCCGCCGGGGGCCACGACCGGGCCCTTGTCGAAGAAATCTGGACTATGCTGATGCGGGCAGAATACAAGCGCCGCCAGGCGCCGCCGGGAGTCAGGATCACACCGCGGGCCTTTGGCCGCGATCGCCGCTATCCCGTGACCAACCGGTTCCGCAGGTGATGCGCAAGGCCACGCCCGCGGACTGTCGGCGGGTTTGCCATCCAGCGTGGTGGCGGCTATTGAAAAGCCGGCCCGAGGGGTCGGGCTGACGAGGGGAATGGCGCCCCTTGTTCAGGGGATCTGCTTCATGACACTTTCGTTCCACAATACGCTGTCTCGGCGCAAGGAGACTTTGGTTCCCGTCGAGGCGGGAAAGGTCGGACTCTATGTATGCGGGCCAACCGTCTATGGCCTCATTCATCTCGGCAATGCCCGGCCACTGGTGGTCTTCGATGTCCTCTTCCGCCTGCTGCGCCTCCACTTCGGTGACGCTCATGTCACGTATGTGCGCAACATCACGGACATCGACGACAAGATCAACGCGGCGGCCATCGAACGGGGCATCCGGATCAGGGACTTCACGGCCGACACCATCGTCGCCTTTCACCGGGATGTCCGCGCTCTTGGATGTCTCGAACCGTCGGTTGAACCCCGCGCGACGGACCACGTGGAGGAGATGATCACCCTCATCGGCCAACTTGTCGCAAAGGGCCATGCCTACGAGGCGGAAGGCCATGTTCTCTTCGATGTGCCGTCCTGGCCCGGCTATGGCCGGCTCTCCGGCAACACGGTCCCGGACATCATTGCCGGGGCGCGTCTGGATGTGGCCCCCTACAAGAGGAATGACGCCGACTTCGTGCTCTGGAAGCCGTCCTCTGGCGATCTTCCCGGATGGGAGAGTCCCTGGGGTTACGGACGCCCGGGCTGGCACCTCGAGTGTTCCGCCATGAGTGCCTGCCATCTCGGACTGGATTTCGACATTCACGGCGGTGGCCGCGATCTTGTCTTTCCCCACCACGAGAACGAGATTGCCCAGACCTGTGCGGCGCATCCCGGCGCCGGCTTCGCCCGGATCTGGATGCACAACGGCTTTCTGACCGTCGACGACGAGAAGATGGCCAAGTCGCTGGGCAACTTCCACACCGTGCGTGACCTTCTGGAGGACTGGCCTGGCGAGGTCCTGCGCCTGGCTCTTCTCGGCACCCACTATCGCAAGCCTCTCGACTTCAGTTTCGATCTCCTGATGCAGGCCAGGTCCCAGATCTCGCGCTTCTACCGCACCCTCCAGGAAGCGGGGGATCCCCCGGCCGTGTCGCCTCCCGACGAGGTGGTCGACGCACTCGGCGATGATCTCAACACGCCGCGAGCGCTTGCCGTGATGCATGGTCTCGAGAGCCGGGCGCGCAAGGGCGAAAGAGGGGCCGGTGGCGCGTTGCGTGGGGCAGGGGGCCTTCTTGGAATTCTCCAGGAGCCGGCAGAATCCTGGTTGCAGGGTACGAAGGAGGATGACGTCGTCGAGGCGATTGCCAGGCGCGGCGAAGCCCGGGCGAGAAAGGACTTCCGTGTGGCGGACCGCATCCGCGATGAACTCAAGGACAGGGGAATCGAGCTCATGGACGGACCCGGGGGAACGACCTGGAGGCGGATCTGATGGCAGAGCGCATTCACCTGTTCGACACCACCTTGCGTGACGGCGCCCAGACTCATGGCGTGTCGTTTTCCCTTGCCGACAAGATCCAGATCGCCGAGGCCCTCGATCGCCTCGGTGTCGACTACATCGAGGGCGGATTCCCGGGGGCCAACCCCGTGGATGACGCCTTCTTTGCCTCGCCGCCGTCATTCGCGCGGGCGCGCTTTACCGCCTTTGGCATGACGCGCCGTGCCGGACGCAGCGCCGCCAACGACCCGGGTCTTGCCGGCGTCATGGCGCCTGGAACGCCCGCGGTCTGCCTGGTCGGCAAGGCATGGGATTTCCACGTCGACCTGGCCCTTGGAATCACCAGGGACGAGAACATCGCCATGATCGCCGATTCCATGGCGCACGTCGTTGCCAGCGGCGCCGAGGCCCTGTTCGATGCGGAGCACTTCTTCGATGGTTACAAGGCCGACAGCGGCTTTGCGCTGGCCTGTATCGAGGCGGCACTCGAGGCGGGAGCGCGATGGGCGGTGCTGTGCGACACCAACGGCGGAACGCTTCCAGGGGAGGTGGGAGAGATTGTCGGCGCCGTTGTGGCGCGCCTGGGGGGCGAGCGTCTCGGCATCCACGCCCACGACGACGCCGGAAACGCCGTTGCCAACTCCCTGGTGGCAGTGGATGCGGGCGCCCGCCAGGTGCAGGGGACGCTCAACGGCCTGGGAGAGCGCTGCGGCAATGCCAACCTGGTGTCGGTCATTCCGACGCTCCTGCTCAAGACCGACTTCGAGACCGGGATCGGCGATGACGACCTGACGCACCTGACGCGGGTTTCCCGCATGCTCGACGAGATGCTCAACAATCCGCCCGATCACCACGCACCCTATGTCGGCAGTGCTGCCTTTGCCCACAAGGGCGGCCTGCATGTCTCGGCGGTGATGAAGGATCCCAGGACCTATGAACACGTTGCGCCGGCACGTGTCGGCAACCGCCGTCACATCGTGGTCTCCGGGCAGTCGGGACGGTCCAACATCCTGGCCCGCCTCGCCGAGGCCGGAATAGAGGTCGACGTCAGTCATCCGCGCCTCGACAGCCTTGTCGACGAGGTCAAGGCCCGGGAATTCGAAGGTTATTCCTATGACGGCGCCGGGGCGAGTTTCGAACTTCTGGCCAGGCGGCTTCTGGGAACGGTCCCCACCTATTTCGAGGTCGAGAGTTTCCGGGTTCTCGTGGAGAGGCGCCACAACGTCCTAGGCAAGCTCGTGACGGGGTCGGAAGCGACAGTCAAGCTCATCGTCGGCGGCGAACGCCTGCTCTCGGTAGCCGAGGGCAACGGTCCCGTCGATGCTCTCAACCATGCCCTTGCAAAGGATCTCGGCAAGTATGCCGGCTACCTCGGCGGTTGGCGCCTGGTGGACTACAAGGTGAGGATCCTGTCGCCCAAGGCCGGCACCGGGGCGGTGACACGGGTGGTCATCGAGAGCACCGACGACAGCGACATGCCGTGGAGCACCGTCGGGGTCTCCGCCAATATCATCGACGCCTCGTTCCAGGCGCTGGTCGACTCCATCACCTACAAGCTGCTGCGCGAGAATGCGCCTGCCTGATGGCGCCGCCCGCCATCATTCTGGTGCGCCCCCAGCTCGGCTGGAACATCGGCGCCGCCGCCCGCGCCATGGCGAACTTCGGACTGGACGATCTCAGGATCGTGGCGCCACGCGACGGCTGGCCCAATGCGGACGCCCGGGCGATGGCGACGGGAGCCGGAGATGTTCTCGACCGCGCCAGTCTTCATGCCACCACGCGTGAGGCCATCGGCGACTTGCAGCGCCTGTGGGCCACCACCGCGCGGCATCGCGACATGGCCAAGCCCGTCCTCACGCCCGGTGAGGTGGCGCGGGCCTGCCGTTGCGGGGATCTCAGGGCCGGCATTCTCTTCGGGCCCGAGAGCACCGGCCTCGCCAACGACGAGGTGGTACTCGCCGATGCCCTCGTGCGCATCCCCACCCCGGGCCGGCAGTGGTCGCTCAATCTCGCCCAGGCTGTCCTCATCCTCGCCTGGGAGTGTTCCGATGCCGGCGAAGCGGTTGCCCAATCGGGTGCCGCCGCCACACCGGCCACCATGGCGGAGTTCGACGGGTTCTTCGATCAACTCGTCGGCGCCCTCGATTCAAGCGGGTTCCTGCGCAACCGGGAGCAAAGACCGGTGACGGTGCGCAACCTGCGCACCATGTTCCAGCGCGCCGCTCTTTCCGGGAGAGAGGTGAGGACCCTGCGGGGCGTGGTGAGCGCCCTTGCGGGACGTCCCGACGGGAATTCGGATTGACAAGTCAGGCTCGCTTGACTACAACGCGCCGGCACTCCCTTAGAGGGACATTGATCTGAACGTGGGCAAGAGAACTGTGAAGACCGGATGACCAAGCGCCTGTCATCGAAGTACAAGATCTGCCGCCGCAACGGCGAGAATCTGTGGGGTCGACCCAAGAAGTTCCTGACAAACCGGCTCTACCCGCCCGGTGAACACGGCCAGTCGAGACGCCGCCGGCCGACCGACTACGGTGTCCAGCTTGCGGCCAAGCAGAAACTCAAGGGCTACTACGGCAATATCACGGAACGCCAGTTCCGCCGGGTCTACGACGACGCCTACAGGCACCGCGGTGATACCATCGAAAACATGATCGGTCTTCTCGAGCGCCGACTTGATATCGTGATTTACCGTATGAAGTTCGTGCCGACGGTCTTTGCGGCCCGGCAGTTCGTCAATCACGGCCACATTCATGTCAATGGACGCAAGGTCAACATTCCGAGCTATCGGGTGAATCCCGAGGACGTGATCGAGGTCAAGGAGTCCTCTCGGGAGCTGCCCCTCGTGCTCGAGGCCGTGGTGTCCGGCGACCGCGACGTGCCGGAGTACCTGGAAGTGGACATCGACCGCATGCGGGGTGTCTTCCACCGGACCCCGTCCTTCGCCGAGGTGCCCTATCCGGTCAGGATGGAGCCCAACCTCGTGGTGGAGTTCTACTCCAAGGCCTGATTACCCTTGAGGCGTTGTCTGCGAAGCGGGCCTCCCCGAACCGTTCCCTTTTCGTCGCATCGAGCATGATCCGCGACCCGCGCGCGTGTCGCGACGCCGACCGGTATGCTTCTTGCCTGGCTTGCTGGAAGACGGGTTCCCCAAGGGGGCGTGTCGCCGCGAATTTCGATGCCCTGGACACCGCAGCGGGTCAGCCGTCCCCGATAGCCACCGAAACAAGCCGGGCTCTCCAGCTTGCGTTGCCCGTCCGCTTCGGGCACGGTTCGCGTAACACTGAATTCGCACCGAAGGGGACATCATGGCCAAGTTCGTCATGCTCGGAAAGTACACGCAAGGGTCGATGGAAGAGATCAGCGCGTCGCGCACCGATCAGGCGGCAGAGGTGGTCCGGGAGAGCGGCGGAGAGGTCATCGGCATGTACGCGCTGCTCGGGACCTTCGATCTCGTCCTCTTCGTTGAATTGCCGGATGTCGAGACCGCGATGCAGGTCTCACTCAGGTTGACGCGCCTGACCGGGATCGGGTTCCTGACCTCGCCCGCCGTTGACGTGGAGACGTTCGACGCCCTCGCTTCGGGCTGATCCGCCTCCGCGAATTTCGCCGGATCCGGCGATTCTCCCAAGGCGATGAAGCGCTGCCCCTTGCCGCTTGATGGCCTGGGCACGCCGACCTGGTTGATCCTTTCCTGACCTGTTCGACTCGGAACGATGGGTTCCCCGAGGGGGCGCGTCCCCGCGAAATTCGTTGCTCTGTTGCAGCAAGCACCGGCAGTCCACGACACCGAAGCGGGTCAGCTGTCCGTTCCTTTCTCACCCGATAGCCGCCGCCGAAACGAGCCCGGGGAGAGTATCGGCACGGCGAATGCGTCTGCGAGCGCCAGGATGTCGGCGTCGCCGGTGACAAGCACATCCGCCTGTCCGACCGCGGCAAGGTGCAGGAAGGGTTGGTCGAACGGGTCCCGGCATTGCGGCATCTCTACCGGCTTGCCGGAGACGTCGACGCTCTCGCAACAGGGGAGGTAGTCGTCGAACAGTTCGCGTAGATCGTCGGCATCAAGCGCAAACTTCGGGTAAGCGAGGACCTGGATCAATTCCGCAGTGGTCTCACGGCTGACGAGCGGGCGGATGCGGCCCTGTCGCCAGGCTTCACGCAGCCATGAAACCTGGCCGGTATGAAACAGCAGAGACGAGACCAGAACACCTGTGTCAAGGACCGGGCGAACTGGCGTCAATCGCGAGACCGCGCCCATGCCACCGCATCCTTCACGTCGGCATCCGAGAGCCCGAGCTTGGCAAGCTTCGCCCGCACACCGTCAGCGCGGTTGACTCGAACCGGCGTCAGAACGATTCGGCCGTCCTCCGTGGTGACATCGAAGTATTCGGCTGTCTCCACCGCTGCGACCGCTGCCTTGGGCAAGGTCAACTGGTTCTTGGCGGTCAGCTTGGCAAGCATGATCGGTTTCCAAATACTGAACGCGAAGTAAGGAAACATTAGACCCTTGTTTCCGTGACAGCAAGAACCTCTTGGTCTGCCTTCGGCTATCCCAACCGGATCGATACATGGCGCCATCGGCCTTGCGGTCGCCCGCCACGGGTCTCGGGGTGTCCCGACTGAAGCGGCGAAGTCCGGTGAAGGGGACTTGCCGAGCGCAACCCGAGAGTCCGAACGGACTGCCATGCGTCTCGAGAAGAACGATGACGGGGTCGCCATCTGAACACGGATGCAACGTTCCAGTGCTGCCGCGCCAGAAGAAGGCACTCCAACAGCCGGGTGTACCCGGCACGAATGCCTGTCATGTCTATGAGTCGCGCTCGAACTGCGGCCTCACCTGCCGGCGCGGGCGTGGCGGCGACGTTCGTGGACGTCGAGGTAGCGCTTGCGCAGGCGAATTGATGCGGGCGTGACTTCGACCAGTTCGTCGTCGGCGATCCAGGCGATCGCCTGTTCGAGGGTCAGGCGCATCGGCGGAGAAAGGTCGAGGGCGTCGTCCTTGCCAGCCGCCCGAAAGTTGGTGAGCTGTTTGGACTTGAGAGGGTTGACGTCGAGGTCGCTGCCGCGGCTGTGTTCGCCGATGATCATGCCGGGATAGACATCTTCGCCCGGGCCGATCATCAGGCGACCCCGGTCCTCGAGACCGAAGAGGGCATAGCCCGATGCTCTGCCCCGCTCCAGCGAAACGAGGACACCCTGGCGTCGTGTCGGCAGCGGCCCGCGATGCGGCCCGTATGCGTGAAAGACACGGTGCATGACGCCGGTTCCCCGGGTGCGGCCGAGGAACTCGCCGTGGTAGCCGATCAGACCCCGCGACGGGCACTGGAAGACGAGACGCTGCTTGCCGCCGGAAAGCGTTCTCATGTCCCTGAGTTCGCCCCTGCGACGCGAGAGGGTTTCCACCACGGCGCCGGCGTGGTCGGAGTCGACATCCACCACGACTTCCTCGATCGGTTCCTCGAGCGTCCCGCTTTCCGGATTGTCGCGCAGAAGCACGCGCGGTCGGCTGATCGACATCTCGTAGCCTTCCCGGCGCATCTGTTCGATCAGGACGGCCAACTGGAGTTCGCCGCGCCCGGAAACGTCGAGTGCGTCGTCGTCCGGCACCGGACAGACCTCGATGGCGACATTGCCCTCCGCTTCCCTCAAGAGGCGGTCGCGAAGCACGCGCGATGTCACCTTGTCGCCCTCGAGACCCGCCAGGGGCGCATCGTTGATCGAGAAGGTGATGGCGATCGTCGAGGGGTCGATCGGCGTTGCCGGCAGTGGTTCGCTCACGCCGGGACCGGCCACCGTGTCGGCGACCGTCGCCACACCGAGGCCCGCGAGCGAGACAATGTCTCCGGCATGCGCCTCCTCCAGCGCCACGCTCTCCAATCCGCGCCGGGCAAGAACCTTGGTGACCCTGGTGGTCTCGATCAGGTCGCCGTCACGGGAGAGGGCTTGGACCGTCATGTTGGGGCGCACGTGCCCCGAGGCGATTCGGCCGGTCACGATCCTGCCGAGCCAGGGGTCTGACTCTAGGATCGTCGCCAGCATGCGGAAATCCGGCGAGCTGTCGATGGCTGGAGGCGGAACGTGGCCGAGAATCGTCTCAAAGAGCGCGGTCATGTCGTCTGCGCCGCGATCCGGGGTCAAGGATGCCCAGCCTTCCCTGGCCGAGGCGAAGAGGGTCGGGAAGTCGAGCTGTTCATCGCTGGCATCCAGGGAGGCGAAGAGGTCGAACATTTCCTCTTCGACTTCATGCGCCCGCTGGTCCGGGCGGTCGACCTTGTTGACGACACACATCGGCCTCAGCCCCAGCGCCAGGGCCTTGGAGAGCACGAACCTGGTCTGGGGCATCGGGCCTTCCGAGGCATCCACCAGCACGAGAACGCCATCCACCATGTCGAGGACACGTTCGACCTCGCCTCCGAAGTCGGCGTGTCCGGGCGTGTCGACTATGTTGATCGTGGTCCCTTCCCAGACCACAGAGGTGCATTTGGCGAGAATGGTGATGCCGCGCTCACGCTCAAGATCGTTCGAATCAAGCGCCCTGTCGGCAACCCGCTGGTTGTCACGGAACGTGCCCGACTGGCGGAACAGCACGTCCACCAGCGTTGTCTTTCCGTGATCGACATGGGCGATGATCGCAATGTTGCGCAGGTTCATCATGAGTACGTGAGGCTGGAGGGGGCACCCGCGAAGGCGCGCGGCACCATAACGCCGGAGTGCATGGATGCAAGGACCCATGGCCGAAGTCAGGGAATCAGCGCAGCGAACACCATCTGGAACCGAAACGCGTACAGGACAAGTCGCCCGTCGCCTCATCCCTGGCGGGCGACTTGCCCCCAGATAACAGCGGAGCCGAAACTCATACACCACTGTCGAGAACACAACCGAACGACTTGATTTTTAACAAGAAAACGGTGATCATTCCACCATGGTCAGTCCTGCTGAAATGGTAAGGGGGATGAAGATGCGCTGGCGGATCCCGTGGTCCGTGGGCTCGTGCATGACCCCTGCCTCATGCGAGCCCGCAATGGCGGTTCCCGGGCCGGTCGCCCCATGGCGCGTCGCTCTTTCCTGCGTGGACAGCTTCAACGAAAGGGCTGACGGAGGACCCGGTGCATGACGCCCACGCCACCGCCCTACGCAACAAACCCGTCCATATCCACCCTTTCGATCCGGATCGGTGAAGCGCTTGGCCGGGCGCAGGCACTGGCTGAGGGGGAGAATCTGCACTTGCGGCGAATCAACCGCATCCGCACGATCCAGGGATCCCTGGCGATTGAAGGCAACACGCTCAGCGAAGGCCAGATCGCGACAATCCTTGAGGGAAAGCCGGTGATCGCGCCACCACGGGAAATCCGGGAGGCACGCAACGCGTTGGCCGCCTACGACATGTTCCCGCAATGGGATCCGGCGAGCGAGGCCGACCTTCTTGCCGCTCACGAGACACTCATGACCGGGCTGCTCGACCTTCCCGGGCACTATCGGCGTGCCCGGGCCGTGGTGGCCGGAGGGGGCGCCGTGCATCACATCGCACCGCCCGCCGACCGTGTTTCCGGAGCCATGGCGAACCTGCTTTCCTGGCTGGGTGGAACGGACGAGCATCCGTTGATAGCCAGTCCGGTTTTCCACTACGAGTTCGAGTTCATCCACCCCTTCGAGGATGGCAACGGCCGTCTGGGCCGCCTTTGGCAGACGTTGATCCTGACGCGCTGGAATCCCCTCTTTGCCTGCGTTCCCGTGGAGAGCATGGTCCACGCACGCCAGGGCGACTACTACACGGCCATTCAGGAGAGTTCTGCCAGGGGGGAAAGCACCCCGTTCATCGTCTTCATGCTGGAGGCGATCCTCGAAGCCCTCTCGACCCCCCAGGAAACCCTGCAGCAAACCCCCCAAGTACGACGCCTGGTTTCTGTCCTCGGGGAGGAGAAGTCGGCGCGGGAGGTTCTTCAGGCCCTTGGCCTGAACGATCGCAAATCGTTTCGGCAACGATACCTGCTGCCTGCCCTGGAGCAGGGTTATGTGGAAATGACCAATCCGACATCACCGAGAGCACGAAACCAGCGATACAGGCTGACCAGGCGTGGTCAGGCCGTCTTGCGAGGGCGCGAATGACCCCCCATTCGGAAAACACGGCACTTGCAAGCCCCTCCGGAATCGACCGTACCTGTCTTCATTGGTGACCTTCAGGTCCGGCACGACGCCCCCGATCCGGCGATTCGAGGCGTCAGTCAGGGCATCCCGAACAATTTGCGGACATCTGTCAGTCGGGCACGTTCTTCCCTGTCGCCCGTTCGTCAGGGGGCGACGAAGCGCCAATGTGTGATGTTGCAAGGGAAGGTTCATGTCGTCGGGCGCATGAGTTGATCGACAGTGAGCACCGGGTTCCCGACCGACAGTTGTCGGGGAAAGAGCCGCCAAGCCACCCGGTGGGAGGCAGCAAGAGGGCGACAATACGCCGCTGAATGGTAACCGTTGGTTCGCCGGGTGAGAGTCACCCGCCGGATTCGCGACAACGGTGGACTGCGCGCCACGGCGCACGGCCTTTCGGTGCTCAACGTCGTTTTGAAGGGGTTTCAGCCGGCAAGTGCAACCACATCGGCCGGATCGACATAGAGGCTCAGGCGGTCGCCGGGGCGCACCGCCGTGCGCGCCGGCAGGTTCACCTGAAACTCCCGGTCGCCGTCACGCCCCACCATGAGGCGGCAGCGGATATGCGTACCGCTGAAATGGCACTCCCTGACAACGCCTTCGCAGAGCGCCGCGAATCCGTCGCCGGGCGCCGGAGCGATCTGTTCGGGCCTGAGGGAGAGGATCACCCTTCCCTCGGGAAGGTCGCGGACCGGAAGTTCCAGCGCGCCGAACACGGTGGCGACAGTGACGCCATGGTCGTCCCTTCGCGTGACCGTGCCCTCGACCAGATTGCTGTCGCCCATGAACGTAGCGACGAACCGTGTCGCGGGCTTCAGGTAGATCCGGGCGGGAGGCCCCTGGTCCTCGACCCTGCCTTCGTTGAGGACCACGATCGTGTCCGCCATGTTCATGGCTTCGTCCTGGTCGTGCGTCACGTGGACGAAGGTGGTTCCCAGGTGCCGTTGCAGATGGAGCAGTTCCTCCTGCATCTGCCGCCTCAAGTTGAGATCGAGCGCTCCCAGGGGCTCGTCCAGAAGAAGGACCCGGGGATCGACGACGATGGCCCGCGCCAGGGCGACCCTCTGCCGCTGGCCGCCCGACAGTTCGTGCACACGCCGCCCACCGGCGCCGGACAACCCCACGAGATCGAGGGCTGCCTCGCTTCGTTGCCGCCTCTGCGGCACCGGAATGCCGCGCATCGCCAGGCCGAAAGCAACGTTCCGGGCGACACTCATGTGGGGAAACAGGGCATAGTCCTGGAACACCGTCGTGGTCGGCCTTCTCGCGGGAGGCACGCGGCTCATGTCCATGCCGGAGATCAGCACCCGGCCGCGCGTCGGTTCGACAAAGCCGGCAAGAATGTTGAGCAGTGTCGTCTTGCCGCTGCCCGACGGGCCGAGAAGAACGACGAATTCGCCTTCGTGGATCTCCAGGGAGATGTCCCTGACCGCAGCGGTCTCGCCGAACAGCATCGTGACGCCTTCCAGGCTGACGAGCGGTCGGGTCATGCGCGGGTCTTCCTGCGGAACACGAACAGTTCCATGACAATCACGAGCGCCATGGAGATTGCGAACACCACGGTCCCGACCGCGTTCGTCGTGGGATCGAGACCGCTTCTCAGCAGACTCCATATCTCGACCGGAAGGGTGACGTCGAAACGCGTCACGAGCCAGGCGATTATGAATTCATCCCACGACAGGGTGAACGACAGGAAGAACGACGCCGCGATCGCCGGCCACATCATGGGTACGCTGACAAGAGCCAGGACCTGCCATTCACGCGCCCCCAGATCCCGCGCGGCGCGTTCGGCGCTGACCTGGTGGCCACCCAGTTGCGAATAGCAGATACCAAAGGCCAGCGGCAGGTTGATCACGACATGGCCGATGACGACGGACAGCAGCGACTTCGGCATGCCGGTCGCCGTGAAGGTGATTAGAAGCCCGATGCCGATGATGAGGTAGGAGACCGAAAGCGGGGCCATGAGGAGCCACTGGAAGACGACGGCGCCGGGTATGCGGTGGCGCGCCAGGGCATGGGCCGCAAGAAAACCCAGGACGGTCGCCAGCGTCGCCGAAACGACTCCCACCATGACGGAATTGACGAGCGCCTCCATGAGGTCGGAATCCGAAAAGACCTCGTGGTACCAGCGCAGCGACACGCCCTTGAAGGGAGGAACAGGGAGCCTTCCGTCCTGAAACGAGAAGATCACGAGAACGACTACAGGAAGGTAGATGAAGGCATAGGCCGCCAGCACGTAGACTGCGGCAGGAATGACGGTGAGCACCCGAGGCCTCCTCAGACCCGGTCCATCTTCAGCCAGCGTGCGCTCGCCAGGAAGACCGCGGAGATGACGAGCATAAGCACGAGCGACATGGCGGACGCCATGGGAAAGTCCGCCCGGCGCTGGACCTGCAGAAGGATCGCCTGCGGCATGACCAGTTCGCGGTTTCCGCCCAGGATCTGAGGCGTAACGTAATCGCCAATCGCCAGCACGAAGGTGATGAACGCGCCGATCATAATGCCGGGCAGGCTCAGCGGAAGGACGACATGGATGAAGCTCTGGAGCCTGGATGCCCCGAGATCCTCTGCGGCCCTGCGGTAGTTCGGCGATATCTGGACCAGATTGGCGTAGATGGTCAGCGCCAGGAGCATCGTGAAGAAGTGGACGAAACCCAGGACGGTAGCTCCGTTGCTGTTGGCGAACGACATGGTTTCGGAGAGCAGGCCCAGGGTGACGAGTGTCTGCGAGATGACGCCGTTTTCCGACAGCACCAGGAGCCAGCTGTAGGAACGCACCAGATAGGAAGTCCAGAACGGCAGGATGGCGAGAATGAGCCCGAGACGCTGCCAGCGCCGGGGTACGAGGAAGGCCAGAATATAGGCCAGCGGATAGGCGAAGAGCACCGAGAGGACCACCGTGATGGCCGTGATCTCGAGGGAGTTGAAGAGGGCATCGAGAAGATAGCTCTTGTCCAGGAACGTCTCATAGTTCACGAGCGAGGGCTCGCGCACCAATTGCGTACCCTCCCTTCTCCAGACGCTGTAGAGCGCCATGACGGCGAAGGGTACGACGAAGAACGCCATGACCCACAGGAGTGCCGGCGCCAGCAAGACCCAGCCCGCCAGTCCTCGCCGGTTCATCCCGTCATTCCCGTCCCGGCCCGCAGCCGTGCGGACCGGGACGTCTGTGATCCGCGATTAAGAGCGCGCAGGATCAGTGCTGCAGCATTTCCGTCCAGATATCGAGGAACATGGCGTCGAGCTCGGGATCCGGGATGAAGTAGGGCCAGGAATTGGCGATGAAGGTTTCCTGTTCATCCCAGCGCAGCATCGACTTCTCTTCGTCGGTGAGCGCGGCCTTGCTGTTCGAGGGCATGGCCCAGTAGCACGACGAGGTCGCCAGGCGTGCCTGGCCTTCTGGGTTGAGGACATACTCGACGAACTTGCGGGCCAATTCCGGATTGCCAGCATCCCTGAAGACGCCGATCGACTGGGACCAGCGCACGCCGCCCTGATCCGGGTTCACCCATTCCATGTCGGGATCTTCGGCCATCAGCACCGCCGTCGCCCATTCGCCGCCGCCAGCGATGATGTCGACGTCGCCGGTTGCAAGAGCGGTCTGCACGGAGACGACATCGCCCGCCATCGCGGAATGTTCCTTCATCTTGAGCAGGTGCTCGCGAATCGCCGGCAACTCGTCCGCGGTGATGCCATCTTCGCGAAGGCCAAGGCCGATCGCCACCAGGTTGATGAGCGGAATATAGTAGTCGTAGATCGCAATTCGGCCGCTGTAGGCATCGCCCCAGAGAACGGCGATGTCGCGCATGTCGTCGGCATTCACCTTCGACGCATTGTAGGAGATCGTGTTGTAGCCGAACTTCTCGGGCACGGCGTAGAGTTCGCCGTCGATCTCGTGAATCTCGGAATCGCGTATGCCGGGGAAGATATCGTCGAGCGGCAGGCCCTCCCGGTCGAGCGGCGCAAGATAGCCGGCCTCCACGATCCGCGGAACATCGACCCCATCGACGACGAAGACATCCCAGTCGCCGGGCTGTGATTGCTCGAGAAGCGCCAGCGCGACGCCCGTTCCTTCGTACTCCTTGATGTTGACCGTGACGCCGTGCTCTTCCTCGAAGGGCTCGAGAAACGCCGGATCGGAATGGTCGCACCAGACCAGCGCGTTGAGTTCGTCGTCTGCCGCGTGAAGGGGGGCGATCCCTGCAAGGAACACAGCGGCAATCCCGAATGTTCTCGTCCATAAAGTCATGAAACTGTCTCCCTCGGTGATGTTGATGGATGCCGGGCCTCGGCCCTTCCGGCCAGGTCGTAGAGCCCCTGGAGGCGGTGGTGGAACCGCCACACGGCCCGCTCGCTGTGCTGCGTTTCCCCGTCGTTGACGACGTAGCGGCCGACCCGCGGCGCCGCAAGGGACTTCAGCCCCTGCCAGACCCCTTCGACAAGCACCGTGTCCTCGGCCTGAAGCGCGCCGTCCATCGAGATGTGTGCCTGCTGCTCGGGCAGCAGGTCGTCCTCGGGCCGGTCGAAGAAGAACGTGTGACGGAACACGGTCCGTTCCCATGAAAGGGGGATCGCTTCCCAGATGAAGAGATTGGCGGGACCGGGAGAGAACAGCACCATCGTTGTCGGCCATGCCCAGTTGTAGCGGTTCGCCGTTACACCGGGAATTCCGTCCCGGCGGCAGGACTCCATCACGTGCCGTGCTGGCGGGCCTCCCATCAGGGTATGCCAGGGTCCGTCCTCGACGAAGGCACGGTCGAAGTCGGCGTATTCGCAATAGCCGGGATGGGCGACTTCGGTGTGGTAGGACTCGACGAAATTGTCGATCACCACCTTCCAGTTGGCGCGTATCTCGTAGTCTATATGGCGCGCCTTGAGCAGACCTGCCGGCTCCACGCCGCAGGCGCGGGCATCCGCGAGGACCGGTCCGAAAATCTCTTCGGCAGGAGGTGCCGTGCCATCGATGTTGACGAAGACGAACGAGTCGATTTCCGCGAACCGTACCGGAAGGAGGCCGAGCGAGGTCCTGTCGAAGGCCTCGAGATGCGCCGTGCGCCTGGCGCCGACGAGACGCCCGTCGAGATCGTAGACCCACCCGTGATAGGGGCATTGCAGTACATTGCGGCGGCACCGCTCCTTCACGACCTGCATGGCGCGGTGCTGACAGACATTGTGGAAGGCGCGCAATTCCCCCTCGCGATTGCGCACGACGACCAGCGGTTCTCCATGGATCGTCCGGGGCAGCATGGAGCCCGGTTCCGGCACTTCGCCAGCATGGCACATGTAGATCCACGAGGCGTGGAAGACACTCGTCCTTTCCGCCTCGAACACCGCCGGATCCGTGTAGTAGCGGGGAGCGAGGACCGGTGAGGCCAGAGGGTCGTCGCTGACGCGGTGCCCGGCGGTCATGACGTTATCAGGAAGCGTCGGTGGCGACCGTCTCGTAGTCCGCCGGAGCTGTTACCTGGAGAAGTTCGCAGTCCGGCGAGACGGTGATGACGCGATGCGCAATTCCCGGCGGCTGGTGCACGAAGTCGCCTCTTGCGAACGTCACCTCGCCCTCGCCCTCGTACCAGAATGTCGCGGTCCCCTCGAGCACGTAGACGATTTGGAAGTCGAGCAGGTGGGAATGAAGCTCCTCGAGCGCCCCGTGTCCGGTCGCCCGGCTGACATCGGCCGCGAACCTGCCCCCCGTCGCAACCTCGAGTCCGAGGTCCCGGCTGACGAACGCCGAGTCTCCGTCATCGGCGGTCCAGGAGGCATCCGACGCCCTGCTCACATGAAAACCTGCCGCCCGGTCCGTCATCCTCCCCCTCCCGCTTTTCCTGTCACAATTTTTCCGCCCGTGCGAAGTTTTGGTCAGTATTCCAGATGGCAGACGCAGCCACAACTTCAGTCGACGGTGGGTTTCCTGCGTGTCCTGCGGCTGAACGTTCATGATGATTGCCAAACCATGCAGAAAACGTCGTGTGCGTCGACAGCGGATCTACGCGCGCCAGGAACGTGTGTCTGGGCGCAACTTCGTCTCCGCAGTGAACTCCGCCAGCGACTGGAGCCGGTTCCATTTTGTCTCAGTGAAAGCGTCCCGAATGGCCAGTGGCGCGACGGGATGAGGGTCTTCGACGCCGTCGGCGATGTCCGGGATTCCCGGTGCGAGTGGCACCGGTTGCCTGCCAGGTTCCATTGTTACGAAGGCCGGCCGAACGATGTGCCGTACGGCACCCTCAAGTCGTTTGTCCGAGCCAGGCGGCGATGAGCGCGCGGTAGCGCCTGCCGTCGAAACTCGGAAAGTGGCCGCCGTGGACGACACGAACCGGAAGATCGTGGATGCGTTTCATGGTGACGGCATAGGCTTGCCTGTCGGAATGATAGGCATCGTCAATGAGTGGTCCGTCATAGATCGTGTCGCCGGAGAACAGGATGCCCGTGGCCGCCTCCCACAGCATGATGCTGCCGGGGGAGTGTCCGGGCGTATGCATCACCTCGAAACTCCGGTCGCCCAGATCGACGCGGTCGCCATCGTCGATGAGCCGCGTGGCCGGTGCGGATCTTACTTCGTAGCTTCGCGAACTGTAGGGCCCGGGAGGACGCCGGGTGAAGATGTCGTCGGTGACGTAAGGATCCGCGAGAGTGTTGGCGCGGGTGGGCCGTGCCATCAGGGCGGCCTCGTGGCGATGGCACAGACGCTCCCGGAATTCGTGGTGGCAGCCTATGTGGTCGAAATGGGTGTGACTCGCCACCGCCAGGCAGGGGCGTTCGGCCACCAGCGCCACCTGTTCGACGAGACTCACGACACCCATGCCGCTGTCCACCAGCATGTCGCGGTCGCGGCCGCGCACGTGCCAGATATTGCAGCGGAAGAAGGCCTTGATGAAGGGCTCGTGGACATGCGTCACGCCGTCCTCGAGGGAGGTTGTCTCGTACCAGGTCTCGGGTGTGGCGATACGCATGACGGGTCTCCCGGCGTCACATGTTGGGCAGCGAACGGTATGACATGGCAGGCGCCGGTGGTTTGGCGGTCATGTTCCGTCCGATCTTCCGGGCCATTGCCAGCCAGGCTGGTCGGGCATCACTGTCGTCGTCCACTCCCGGGAAGATGTGCATCGCAACGTCGTCGATGCCGCAGTAGCCAAGAACGCCGACGTCGATCGAGCGGCGCATCGCCTCCTGGTAACCATAGCGCCGATAGGTGGCGGCGGACGACCCGGCGGAGCAGAGAAGAACCGCCCGCTCCAGTGTCAGAAGGCCGCGGGATTGCCGGATCGTGAAATCGTAGGCCCATCCCTGGCACCACACCCGGTCGATCCAGCCCTTCAGCATGGCCGGAAACGACCACCACCAGACGGGAAAGACGAAGGCGATGGCGTCGGCGCGCATGACGCGCTCCTGCTCGCACAACACGTCCGGGGGCATCGCCCCCGGCCCCTTCGTGAACTGGGCAAAATCGTCCGGGCGGAACCGCGGATCGAATCCTTCCCTGTGAAGGTCGGCCAGATCCCAGGCATGACGGGCATCCTCGAGTCCTGAGAGGAACGCATCGAGAAGCGCTCCGGTGAAGGACTCCCGTTCGGGGTGGCAGAAGATCGTCAGAACGCGCAACGTGTTCCCGCGAGTGACCGTCCACGGGCATTGTAGGCATCTACCCGCCGTTTCGCACGCCTCGATGGTCTCATCCTGACATGGAGTCATCAGGACACGGCGTTGTCGCCGGACGGACATTTGCTTTCAGTCCCTGCACAGGCATGTACCGCCCTTGAAGGCGAGCTTGTCCAGGATGCCGTGCTCCGCCATCACCTCGAGAAGGTAGGTGAGCACGACCTCGGCTTCGGCGATCATGATGTTGCGTAGTCCGGCTTCCGCCGAGTAGCGCAGGAAAACCAGATACCGGATATGGTTCGGTTCTTGAAGAGTGGAACAAGCCCGTTGCAACGCCGAACCCCCGTACCGGTGCGGGCCGTGGCACGCAGGCCTGATGCTTTTTCCAACGCGCCTTGGCAAGGTCGGGCAATAGCGCTTACGGCATTCTCCACAATCGGGAGATTGGAACTGCATGCAAACGATCACCGAAGGGGATGCTGGTTTCACCGTCATAGAGCACTATGCCGCGAACGAATCGGTTACCGACTGCCCTTTCGAGCTTGCGCAATCCACGAAAGTCAGTCGGGTTCACTGTGGCCGCCGCCTTGATCTCCACGCCGGCGACGGCACCGGACGTCTGCTCGATGACGATATCCGTCTCCACGCCGTCCTTGTCTCGGAAGTGGAAGAACGCGGTCGGTGCGTCGTGCCAACTCGCCTGCTTTCGCAATTCTTGGTACACAAACGTTTCCAGGAAATGTCCCAGGAGATTTCTATCTGCCGCGAGCGCCTTGGCGTCGGTGCCGAGCAAGGCTGCGGCGAGGCCGGTGTCGGTGAGATGCAACTTTGGTCTTTTGACCATCCGCTTCAGTCGATTGCTGTGCCAGGCCGGGAGCTGTTCCAGCAGGAAGAGCCTCTCGAGGAGCGTGATGTAGTCTCCAATTGACGGCCGACTGAGCTCGAATGGCGAGGCCAGACTGCTGAGGTTGAAGAGCTGAGCCGTCTGCGCAGCGGCGGCACGAAGGAGCCTTGGCAGGACGTCGAGCGAGCGAACCCGGGTGATGTCCCGCACGTCGCGCTGGACGAGTGCCTCCACATAGTCGCGATACCAATTCGCCAGGCGCCTCGGGGTCGGACGCTCCAATGCCGCAGGATAGCCGCCGGCAACGATCTTCTCGACAAGCTGTCCTGCGAGACGCTCGCATTGGAACATCGAAAAACCGTCGCCGAACAAGGCGTTCAGGAAGTCCGCATCGGGACGAGATGGGGTTGAATGACCCGTAAGCTCAAACTGTGTCAAAGGATGCAAGGGCACGATTTGTATGCGTCCCGCGAGCGAATCTGACAATTGGGGAACAAGAAAGACGTTGGTGGAGCCCGTAAGCAGGAAACGTCCCGGAGCCCGCTGGCGGTCCACCGATATCTTGATCGCCTCAAAGAGCTCGGGAACACGCTGGACTTCGTCAAGGATAACGCGCTCTGGCAAGTCGGCAACGAAACCCGTCGGGTCCGCCCGGGCGCCGTCTCTCGTAACGGGATCGTCAAAGCTGAAGTACGTGTAGTCCCGATCTTCCTGAGAGTATCCCCATGCGAGCGGAATCCCGTCCCAAGTCAAGTCGTTGCCACGCCAGGTCAGATAGTTCGGCGCGCAGGTGAACTGAGCGAGCGTTGTCTTGCCGCACTGACGGGGCCCGTGAATCAGTACGACCGGCGAATCCTCGAGCGCTTCGACAAGCCGGCGCTCGACGGACCGGGGATAGAAGACCGGATTCGACATCGGCCGAATGTAAGCTCAGGGTGCGGCCAATTGCAAGTTTGGGTCTCGGCCAATTGAAGATAGTTGCATTGGTTGCAGTTGGACGAGCGCCTATTGGCTGGGGAGGCGACGGGATATGATGGCGGAGAGTACCCGTTAAGGTTCGGTCGGCGCGATGCTGTCCCCGACGCCTTCAGGACACGTTTGCCAGATGCGCGTATCTCGCGGTGGTCGAGCAGCTTGCCGATCATCGGCAGGCCCTCGCCGAGGGCCAGAGTGCGGGACGCAAATGGTGACGAATGTCACGGGTTCTCTCAACGCGAAACTTCATGAAGAGTTGTGTCTCAATGAAGCAAGTATCGAAGGGCGAAGCGACATTCAAAGACGCAGTGTCGTGAAACAAAGTAGAATTCCATGTTTCGCGACACATCGCAGTGCCACCGAATGGCGTGCCGGGCAGACCGCCTAGGTCATCCAGCGGCGATCGGCGCTGTCGGTGATGATGTCCGCTTCGATGGTGGAGCAACCTTCCGGGCTGATAGCGCATTCGATCACGATCAGGTGGGAGTCCTTCCCGGAGCATGGGGGACCCCAACCCTGGCAACCGTGTGGCCCGGGGGACCGAGCCGCATCAGCTGCAAGTCTCTCCATTGCCGGTTACCGAAGCGTCTCCATCAGCGGCAGGTTGACCGACATGGCCAGTATAGAAACTTGCTGACATGTGGCCGTGCATGATTGTCGCGGTGATGACGCAGCTTCTGCCGTCCAGACTATTGGCGATGGTTGAGTCTTCAGGCTTGTGGTGGCCGGGGATATCAGGAGAGGTTGAGCTCGAGGCGCTCGTTGATCCACAGGGCGTTGTCGCGGTGATCGGCGATGAAGTTGCCGGTCTCCGGGTGGATGAGGATCGGCAGGCTCTGGTGATTGAGGCTGAGCCAGGGGACCAGGCGAGCGAACTCGCCGGCGGCAAACTCCACCATGAACATGGGCCTGGGGTGGGGACCGACCGGCTCGTCCCTCATGCGTCCGAGAAGGACGTCGAACGTCGAACCGATCGCCTCGCGCAGCAGAAGGGCCTGGTCGCGGGTTGCAGGGTCATAGCTGACATGGGCATGCCAGACAGTAATGTGACCCGGGTCGGCGAACGTCATCAGACAGGGTCAGTCTCGATTCCCTTTTCGGCGAGGTGGCTCTGCAGTTCGCCGCTGACGTACATCTCCTTCAAGATGTCGCACCCGCCCACGAATTCGCCCTTGACATAAAGTTGCGGAATGGTCGGCCAGTCGCTGTAGGTCTTGATGCCCTCGCGGATCTCCGGCGCCTCGAGGACGTTGATCCCCTTGAAGCGTACCCCGAGGTGGGAAAGGATCTGCACGGACGCCGCCGAGAAGCCGCACATCGGGAACACCGGCGTTCCCTTCATGAAGAGAACCACGTCGTTCCCGCCAAGTTCCCTGTCGATCTGCTGTTTCGTGTGTTCGTTCAGTGCCATGGTATCGGTCTCCTTCGAAGGATCGTCTTGTGCCGTGCCTGGCGGTCACCATAGGCAAACCGCGAGCCGAAGGCCACTAGTCCGGCGTACGCGTGGTGAGCGCGAGGGCATGCAGCTCACCACCCATCTTCCCCTTGAGTGCCCGGTAGACCAGCTGGTGCTGCTGCACCCGCGTCTTTCCGGCAAAGGCGCCGCTGGTGACGGTGGCGGCATAGTGGTCGCCGTCGCCACGCAGATCCTCGATCTCGATCGAGGCATCGGGGAAGGCCTCGAGAATGAGGTGTTCGATTTCCGCAGCACTCATGGCCATCAGGATGCCTCCTCTGCGCCGCCCATGGTGTCCGGCAACCAGCGCTCGTGGACCGTTCGGACACTCTCAATCGATATGGGCCGGCCGTCATCGACTGTCAACATGTCCCCGCCCGTGCGCCCCAGAACCGTGCACCAGATACCGGCATCGTTCGCCGCCGCGGCGATCGCATCCCGTTCCGCGGACGAGGAAACGACAAAGCGTCCCTGGTCCTCGCCGAACCAGAAGGCATGCGCTCCAACACCACGGTCGGGTCGCCTCACCTGGAAACCGATATCCGAGGCAAGCGCCATCTCCGCGAGGGCGACGAGAAGACCGCCATCCGAGACATCGTGGCAGGAGGCGAGGCCGAGGTCGCGGATCAGGCCGAGAACGAACTCTCCGGTGCGCCGTTCGGCGTCGAGGTCGACAGGCGGCGGCGGGCCGTCTTCCGCGCCGGTGACTTCCCGCAGCCACAGACTGGCGCCGAGGTGACCGTGTGTGGCGCCGAGCACCATGATGGTCTCTTCCGCGCCGCCGAAGGCAAGCGACGCCATGCGGTCGAGATCATCGATGAGACCGATGGCGCCGATGGTCGGCGCCGGCTGGACCGCCTGGCCCCTGGTCTCGTTGTAGAACGAGACATTGCCGGAGACGACCGGCATGTCGAGTGCCCGGCTTGCCTCGGCAATGCCGTTGACCGATCCGACGAATGTTCCCATGACGGCCGGAGACTGCGGATTGCCGAAATTGAGGCAGTCGGTCACGGCGAGCGGCCGCGCGCCGACGGCGACGAGGTTGCGCCATGCCTCGGCCACCGCCTGGCGGCCACCCGCCACGGGATCGGCTTCACAGTACCGCGGTGTGGCATCGGCGGTCATCGCAAGACCCCGGTCGCCTGGGAGTTCGATGACCGCGGCATCGCCACCAGGCGGGGCAACGGTCCGGCCCATGACCAGATGATCGTACTGTTCCCAGATCCAGCGCCTCGATGCGAGGTCGGGGCACCCTGCAAGGGTGAGCAGCGCCGCCTCCAGGGAGACCGGCGAAACGGGAACACCAACCGGCGGGCGCGGGTCGGGAAGGGCCCAGGGACGCTCGTAGACCGGCGCCTCATGGGCCAGGGGCCCGATCGCGAGATCGGCCTCGATGCGGCCGTTCATGCTGACCACGAGACGCCCGGTCGTCGTGATGCGGCCGATGTGCGCACAGTCGAGGTCCCACTTCCCGAAAACCGCGCGGGCATGCTCCATGGCATGCTCGTGAATCACCATCAGCATGCGCTCCTGGCTTTCGGAGAGCATCAGCTCGTAGGCCGTCATGCCGGTCTCGCGCTGCGGCACGGCATCGAGATCGAGGTCGATGCCGGCTCCGCCCCGGGCGGCCATTTCCACGGCGGACGACGTCAGTCCGGCGGCTCCCATGTCCTGGATGGCGATGATCGACTCCGACGCCATGAGTTCGAGGCACGCCTCGAGGAGGAGCTTTTCGGTGAAGGGATCGCCGACCTGGACGGTCGGTCTCTTCGCCTCGGCCTCCTCGTCGAACCCGGTCGACGCCATGCTGGCGCCGTGGATGCCGTCGCGGCCCGTCTTTGATCCGACATAGATGACGGGAGCGCCGGGTTTGCTGGCCGCGGCGTAGAAGATGCGGTCCGCCGGAGCGATGCCCACGCACATCGCATTGACGAGATTGTTGCCGTTGCAGCTGGCATGGAAGGTGGTCTGGCCGCCCACCGTGGGCACGCCCGTGCAGTTGCCGTAACTGCCGATACCACTCACCACGCCCGACACGAGGTGGCGCGTGCGCGGATGCGACGGGCTGCCGAAGCGCAGCACGTCGAGAAGGGCAACAGGCCTTGCCCCCATGGTGAAGACATCGCGCATGATGCCACCGACACCGGTTGCCGCGCCCTGGAAGGGTTCGATGAAGCTCGGGTGAT
The DNA here is from genome assembly GCA_002238685.1 of bacterium EF100-94H03 bin56. Classification (GTDB taxonomy): domain Bacteria; phylum Pseudomonadota; class Alphaproteobacteria; order SP197; family SP197; genus SP197. The sequence continues at coordinate 24,943 of MPMV01000018.1, read as the reverse complement.
TGTGGCTTTCCATCTTGAAGACGGCCGCGAGACCGCCGCCGATGTCGACGACACCGGCGTTTTCTCCCGGCCCGCAGATCACCCATGGCGCGTTCGAGGCGAGAGTCTTGAGCCAGTGACGGCTCGACTTGTAGGAACAGTGCTCGCTCCACATGGCCGAGAAGATGCCGAGTTCCGTCAGGTTGGGCTCGCGCCCCATATGGTCCAGGATCTTCGCGTATTCGTCAGCCGTGAATCCGTGCCGTGCCACGATGTCGGGAAGGGCCTCACTCATGACAGGCTGTCGACAATGCCCTGGAAGAAGGGCAGGGCGTCCCGGCTCTGCTGGCGGGGTCCGGTGGCATCCTCGGGATGCGGCATCATTCCAAGGACATTGCCGGCCCGGTTGAGGATGCCGGCGATATCGCCGGTGCTCCCGTTTGGGTTGCCGGTGCCGCGGCCATTCGGGACATAGCGGAAGACGACACGGTCCTCGTCCTCGAGTCTCGCGGCGAGATTCCGGTCGGCAAAGTAGTTGCCGTCTCCGTGGGCCACCGGAACACGGATGATGTCGCCGGCTTCGAGGTGTCCGCTCAGCCGGCAGCGTCGTTCGAGGCGCAGGCGAACGGTCCGGCACACGAACCGCAGTCCGGCATTCCTCAGCAGGGCACCCGGCAGGAGTCCCGCCTCGATGAGAATCTGGAAGCCGTTGCACACACCGAGAACCGGAACGCCCCTTCCGGCACTTTCGACAATGGCCGCCATGACGGGCGCGCGCGCCGCCATGGCGCCGCAGCGCAGATAGTCGCCGTGGGAAAAGCCTCCCGGGAGCACGACGAGATCGGCGGCGGGAAGCTCCCGGTCGCGATGCCAGGCAGTAACGACATCGGCGCCGGCGCGGCGCAGTGCATCAGCCATGTCGGTTTCGCGGTTGGTGCCTGGAAACAGGACAAGAACGGCCTTCACCGGCCCGGCCCCTCGCCAGACCGGGGTTGCTGACTGCCGCGCACCATGATCAGGTCAGACGAACTCAATGGTGTAGTCTTCGATCACCGTGTTGGCCAGCAGCTGCCGGCACATGCGGTCCACCTGCTGTCTGGCGTCGGACTCGTCGGCGCCATCGAGTTCGAGATCGATGACCTTGCCCTGGCGGGCATCCCTGACGCCGGCAAACCCCAGGGTCTCCAGGGCGCGGTGGATGGCCTTGCCCTGGGGATCGAGAACACCGTCCTTGAGGGTGACGTGTACGCGGGCCTTCAAGGTCCCGGCACCTCGGAGAGATTGTTGAGTTCGGAGAGAATTCCGAGGCGCGTCGCCACCTCGCGGTAGCCCTCGACGACGTTGTCGAGATCACGGGCGAAGCGGTCCTTGTCCATCGGTTCGTTGGTGCTTGCATCCCACAGACGGCACCGGTCCGGACTGATCTCGTCGGCAACCACGAGGCGCATGTCATCCTCGTGGTAGAGGCGACCGAAGGTCAGGCTGAAATCGACGAGGCGGATACCGACACCGGTGAAGAGCCCGGTCATGAAATCGTTGACCCGCATGGAGAGGTGCACCATGTCGTCGATATCGTGGGTGGAGGCCCAGCCGAAGGCGGTCATGTGCTCCTCGCTCACCAGGGGGTCCGAGATTTCCTCTGATCGAAGATAGAACTCGATGATGGAACGCGGCAGCACGGTCCCTTCCGAGAGCGAGAACTTTTCGGCGAATTCTGCGGCGGCGATGTTGCGTACCACCACCTCGACAGGCAGCACCTCGACCTCATGGATGAGCTGCTCCCTCATGTTGAGGCACCGCACGAAATTCGTCGGTACGCGGATCTCAGTCAGGCGGGTCATCAGGTACGCGCTGATGCGGTTGTTGATGACTCCCTTGCCGTCGATCACACCGACCTTCCTGGATCGGCGGACCCAGGCGGCATCCTTGAAGTGCTGGACGAGGAGGCCCGGGCCCGGTCCTTCGAAGAGGTCCTTTTCCCTGCCTTCGTGAACACACCTGCGACGAGCCATGTGATGGTTCCCGTACCTGATGTGTGCCGTGACGAACCACTTCCTATCCTATAGGCCCTCCCTCTTCAACACAATGGACTGTGTCCACAGGAGGGATCGTCCGTCATATCCTGATAGAAGCCGACGGGGTCCAGGGTGTTGACGCCGGACATGGAAGCAAGATGGTTCCTGCGGACAAGACAGAACACCCCGACTATGCTTATAGTCCCCGGCCCACAACACCACGCAATCTCGGTAAGGAAGGCTGCCATGGCACTGTTTGATGATCGCCAGAAGGGCGAGGAAGGCAAGTTCGCCCGCAACCAGGACCTCAAGTTCAGGACAACGGCACGGCGCAACAAGCTGTTCGGGCTGTGGCTTGCCGGCGAACTCGGCCGCAGTGGCGAGAGTGCCGAAGCCTATGCCCGGGAAGTCATCGAGGCGGATTTCGAGCGCCCCGGTGACGACGACGTGGTCGAAAAGGTGCTCGCAGACATCCGCGAAGCGGGCCTTGACATCGACGAGCACAAGGTGAGGGCACGCCTGAAGGCCCTCGAACGGGAAGCCGAAGCCCAGGTCCGGTCCGAATAGGCCTCAAGGAGGGGACCGGTCACGTCGTGGCGCCGGGTGTCAGCGCCCGTTCGATGATGGCGTTGGCGTGCCGCGTGAAGAAGCGGTAGTCGAAGAGGTCGTCGAGGTCGCGCATCCCGAGGACGTCCGTGATGGCCGGGTCGCCTTCCAGCCTGGCCCTGAAGTCCTCGCCCCCCTCCCAGGCCGCCAGGGCGTGGCGCTGCACCATGGCGTAGGCCGTCTCGCGGCCGATGCCGTGATCGACGAGGGCCAGCAGGACCCTCTGGCTGAAGACCAGTCCGCGTGTCGCCTCGAGATTGTCCCGCATGCGTCCGGCATGAACCACGAGGCCGTCGACGACACCGGCGAGCCGGTAGAGGGCGAAGTCGAGGCCGATGGTGGCGTCGGGGGCAATGTTGCGTTCCACCGCGGAATGGGAGATGTCGCGTTCGTGCCACAGGGCGACGTTCTCAAGGGCGGGCACCACCGACGAGCGCACGAGGCGCGCCAGGCCCGTCAGGTTTTCCGAGAGCACGGGGTTCTTCTTGTGCGGCATGGCCGAACTGCCCTTCTGTCCGGCGGCAAAGGCCTCCTCGACCTCGCGCACCTCGGTGCGCTGCAGGTGGCGGATCTCGACGGCGAGGCGTTCGACGGAGGTGGCCACCACTCCCAGAGCGGCGAAGAAGGCGGCATGGCGGTCCCGCGGGATCACCTGGGAGGAGACCGTTTCCACCTTCAGATCGAGTCGCGCCGCGACATGGGCCTCGATGGCGGGATCCACCGTCGCGAATGTTCCCACAGGTCCCGAGATGGCGCAGACCGCGATCTCGTCGCGTGCCGTCTCGAGGCGCCGCTTCGCGCGGGCGAATTCCGCGTGGTGGCCGGCAAGCTTGAGACCGAAGGTGGTGGGTTCCGCGTGAATGCCGTGGCTGCGTCCGGCGCACAGCGTCGAGGCGTGTTCACGGGCCCGCCGTTCGAGGACGCCGAGCAGGTGGTCCGTTCCCTCGATGAGGAGCGTGGCGGCGTCCCTGAGCTGCACCGCCAGGGCGGTATCGAGCACATCCGACGAGGTCATGCCCTGGTGCAGCCAGCGGGCCTCGTCGCCCACCTGTTCGGTGATGCTTGTGAGAAACGCGATGACATCATGGCGTGTCTCGCGCTCGATGTCGTCGATGCGCCCGACATCGATGCGGCCCCGTTCCCGCGCGGCCTGCGCCACACCTCGAGGAATGGCGCCGGCGGCCTCCATCGCCTCGGCGGCGAGAATCTCGATCTCGAGCATGATCCGGAAACGGTTCTCCGGTTCCCACAGGGCGGCCATCGCCGGGCGGGTGTATCGGGGAATCACGTCCTTGCCCTCCGCCGCCGCCGCGGGCGCCCCGCGCCGGATTCCTCCGTCGCCGCCTTGCGCCGGGGCAGGGAGACAACCCGCGACAGGCAGGGATAGCCGGCGGTCCTGTGGGGTATCGCCATGGCATCGACAAAATGCTCCTGGAACCTCGGTTCCACTGCCGTCTCGATCTTCTCGATACGCCGCACTTCGCGTTCGAGTTCCTTTCTGAGAGCGCCATTCAGGAGGGCAAGGCGCGCTCCGGTTCCGGCCGCATTGCCCGCAGAACCGGTGCGTTCAAGGGGGCAGTCGGGAATCAGGCCGAGGATCATCGCATGGCGGGTGTCGATGTGGCTCCCGAAGGCGCCGGCCAGGGTGACGCGATCGACCGAGTCCACGCCCATGTGATCCATCAGCAGTCGGGCGCCGGCATAGAGCGCACCCTTGGCGAGCTGGATTTGCCGGATGTCGTTCTGGGTCACGACAATGGGTGACGGCCCCTGGTGGAGGACATAGGCGAAGGTGCGGTCCTGCGGAATGATGCGCGGTGTGCGGCTGGCCATTGCGCCGTCGATGATCCCGTCTTGAGTGAGCAGTCCGGCAAGATACATCTCGGCCAGAATCTCGATGATTCCCGACCCGCAGATTCCTGTCGGCTCGCCGGCAAAACCCGCCTCGTTCGACCAGCGCTCGTCTCCGATCACCCTGAACGCCGGTTCCAGGGTTTCGGCATCGATCCGCACCCGCTCGATGGCTCCCGGCGCGGCGCGTTGCCCGGAACTGATCTGGGCTCCCTCGAAGGCGGGCCCGGTGGGTGAGGAGGCGGCAAGCAATCGCGAGCGGTTACCGAGAATGATCTCCGCGTTGGTGCCGACATCGACGATGAGTGTCATCTCGTCGTTGCGGTAGGGCATCTCGGCCAGCAGGACACCGGCGGCGTCGGCGCCGACATGGCCGGCGATGCAGGGAAGCGCGTAGATGCGACTTCCCGGATTGAGCTCGAGACCGATATCGCTGGCCAGCATGATCGTCGCATCGTCGGTGGCGAGCGCGAAGGGAGCGAACCCCAGCGGCGTGGGATCAAGACCCAGGACGAGGTGGTGCATGACCGGGTTGCCGGCGATGGTGACCTCGAGAATGTCCTGGAGATCGATGCCCGCTTCGCCCGCCGTCTCGCCGGCGAGTTCGTTCAGTGCCGTGCGCACGACAGCGGTCATGGCCGCCGCGCCGTCCTCGTTCATCATCGCGTAGGACACGCGGCTCATCAGGTCCTCGCCGAAGCGGATCTGCGGGTTCATGCGCCCCGCCGAGGCGAGGACATCGCCTGTCTGGAGATTGCACAGATGGGCGGCGATGGTGGTCGAGCCGACATCGATGGCGAGGCCGTAGAGCCGGTCATGAAAGCCGGGGCGGATATCGACGAGGCGCTTGCCGCGGCGCACCAGAACCGTGGCCCGGTAGCCGCCTTCCTCAAGGGTGGCGTGGAGTTTTCTCAGGACATGGGCATCGACCCCGGCGACGGTGACGTTCCAGGTTTCCTTCAGCGCCGTCTCGAGCCGGCGCAGGTGCGATGCCGGCTCGAGCATGTCCGGTTCGGCGATCTCGACATACATCGCCTTCACCACCGGATCGACCTCGACGGTCCGGGCATCGGCGCGCTTGCGGACGATCTGCCGGTGCACCTGGCTCTCCGCCGGCACGTCCACCACGAGATCGCCGCCGATCCGTGCCTGGCACGACAGCCGCCGGTTGTCCTTCAGCAACCCGCTGGCCCGCTGGCGGTGTTCGGCGTCACCGAGAGGCGTCAGGTGTTCCCTCGAGGAGACGATTCCGTGCTTGGCGAATTCGCCCTCGGCGATCCTCACCTGGCAGCGCGTGCAGATACCGCGTCCGCCACACACCGAATCGAGGTCGACACCAAGATCACGCGCCGCCTCCAGGAGTCCGGTGCCACGGCGGAACCGCTTCCTCAGGCCCGAGGGCGTGAAGACAACGAGGGGGTCGTCAGCCACGGCGCCTGCGGCCCTCGCGCCGTCGCGCCCGTGCCTGGGCGATGGAATCGCCTGCTGCGCCGGCGCTCGAGTTGAGGGCGATCCACTTGCGGCAGTTGCGGTCCACGCCCATCATCACGTCACCGGCACGGATCCCCGACATGATTTCGGACTCCAGGGGATTGGTGATCGCCGACGTCATCCCGCTGGCCATGGCCATGGTAAGGAATGCGGCGTTCAGCGCCGGGCGGGCCGGCAGCCCGAAGGAGATGTTGGAGGCGCCGCAGGTGGTGTTGACCTTCAGTTCCTCGCGCAGGCGCCGGATGATTCGGAAACTCGTGCGCCCCGCCTCGCCGATGGCGCCGATGGGCATGACCAGAGGGTCAACCACCACATCCGCGGGTGGGATGCCGTAATCGGCTGCCCGTTCGACGATCCTGCGGGCGACATTGAAGCGCTCGTCGGGATCCTCCGAGATTCCCGTCTCGTCGTTGGAGATGGCAACGACCGCGGCGCCGTGTTTCGCCACCAGGGGCAGCACGGATTCGAGCCGTTCCTCCTCGCCGGTAACGGAATTGACCAACGGCTTGCCGACATAGGCCTCAAGGCCCCTTTCGAGGGCGGCGACGATGGAACTGTCGATCGACAGAGGCGCATCGGTCAGAGATTGCACGAGCTTGATGCAGTCATGCAGGATCTGCGGTTCGTCGGCGAGCGGCACCCCGGCGTTGACGTCGAGCATGTGGGCCCCGGCGGCCACCTGGGCCAGGGTATCGGATTCAACGCGGCTGTAGTCGCCGTCGGCCATTTCGGCGGCGAGGCGCTTGCGGCCCGTGGGATTGATCCGCTCGCCGATGACGGTAAACGGACGGTCAAAGCCGATGACGACGGTCTTCGTCGCCGAACTGATTACGGTCTCGGTCATGCCTTGGCCCATGCCTTCCTTTGCATGTAGTCGGGAATAACGGGATGAACGGCATGCGGAGTGCGTCCCTTGAGCACGTCCGACTCCGCAATGATCCAGGCAACACTCTCCTCCTGACGATAGGCCATCAGGTGTACTCCGGAAATGCCTTCGATATCGCGTATGCGCTGGATGAGTTCAACACAGAGCCGCTTTCCTTCCTCCCTGGCGTCCACCGCACCCGCCAGCCTGTCGATGACGGCGTCGGGAATGTGGACGCCGGGGACATGGGCGCGGATCCATCGCGCCGCCCGGGCCGAGGCCAGTGGCCCGACCCCCACCAGGATGAAGCATCTCTCGTGAAGTCCCAGATCGCGCACGCGCTCCATGTAACGCTCAAGGCGGGGAATGTCGAAGCAGTACTGGGTCTGCACGAACTGCGCGCCGGCCTCGATCTTGCGTTGAAGCCGCAGCGGCCGGTAGTCGAAGGGCGGGGCGAAGGGGTTGGCGGCGGCGCCGAGGAAGAGCTCGGGGGCGCGATCGAGACGGCGTCCCGATGCGAACGTGCCGTCATCGCGCATGGTGCGCACCACGGCGAGTGTCGACATGCAGTCGAGATCGAAGACGGGCCGCGCCTGTGGGTGATCGCCGCATTGAACGCCGTCGCCGGTCAGGCAGAGGATGTTGGTGACCCCCATCGCCGCCGCCGACAGGACATCCCCCTGGATGGCGATCCGGTTGCGGTCGCGGGCCGAGATCTGCATCACCGTCGCGTAACCGACACGGGTGAGCAGCGCGCACACGCCGAGACTGGACATGTGGCAGTTGGCGCCGGACCCATCGGTAGCATTGATGGCGTCAACCCAGCCGTCGAAGATCGCCGCCCTGTCGAAGACATCCATCGGGTCGGCGGAATCGGGCGGCGAGAGTTCCGCCGTGACGGCGAACTCGCCTGACCTCAACACCCGTTCAAGGCGGCCGCGGGAACTGTGGCCCGGCAGCCGGTCGAGGGGAGCACCCGGGTCGATGGGGCCCGGGGACTTCATGGAGGGGAATGCCGGTCCCTCGTTGAGCGGCCCGGTGCCCGGGTGGTCGAGGACGGTCACCGCGCGCCGTCCCTCGAACGCTGGCGCAGGATGCCGAGCCAGGACGACCGCCCCGACAGGCGGTGATCGCTTGCCGGCAGGAGGCCGATGGTGCCGCCCCCCATGTTCCGGTCCCCTTCAACGGCCTTGACCCAGACACAGGTCATGCCGGGCAGGACCTCGCAGCCGCCGGCCGCGCCCCCACCCGCCCGCCCCCCCTACTCCGCCCCCCCCTCCGGCACCCCCACACCGACAGGGGGCGGGCGGGCAGGGCCCTCGCGGCCGCCGTCCCCGCGCACGCCGCCACAGGGGCCGTTCAGCACGTTCTTCGGGCAGTTCCGGGGGCAGGACATGCCCGTGTCGGAGAGCACGCAGGCGCCGCACATGCGGCAGTCGAAGAGGGTTCCCTTGATCGTTCTCTCCACGGCGGCGACCGGCCGTTCAAGGCGTTCGTGGCCGATGAGGCGCGCCAGCGGCTCGATGGCGACCACGAGATGTTCGAAGACGACATAGAGACGGGCGAGGCCGCGTGCATGGCGGACCGACCAGTCTCTCAATGACCGCATGGAGGGACGTCTCCCGCCGGCTTTCGGATCAGCCGCGGATCCGGTAGTCGTTCAGGGTCCGGGCGATCGCCTTCTCGCCCCTCGGCGCCATCAAGTGGGCGCCGGCGATGCCCCTGATCTCCCTGAACTGCTCGATGAGCTCGGCGCAGACCTTGCGCCCTTCCTCCTTCTCGTCCGCCGCGCCCTCGATCCTGCGAATGACGTGCTCGGGCACGTGCACGCCGAACAGGTTCGCGTCCATCCAGCGGGCCGAGCGGGCCGACATGATCGGCCCGACACCGACGATGAACCATGCCTGTTGGGTGATTCCATGATCGTCGAGTGCCGCCATGTAGCGTTTGAGGACGTCGATGTCGTAGGCAAACTGGGTCTGGAAGAAATCCACGCCGGCGGCGATCTTGGCATCGAGGCCGGCCGTATTGAATCCGGCGCCGGGATCGCGCGGAGTGTCGGCAGCACCGATCAGCAGGCCCGGAGGCGGATCGATGGTCCGGCCCGACGGCAGGCATCCCTCATCGCGCATCTGGCGCGCCATGGAGATGAGACCACGGCTGTCGGTATCCTCCACCGCCTTTGCATCGGGCTGATCGCCCTTGGTGATGCTGTCGCCGTGGAGGCACAGGATCGACGGAACGCCCAGCGCCGCTGCGCCGATCATGTCGCCCTGGATGGCGAGGCGGTTGCGGTCGCGCACCGTGAACTGCAGCACCGGCTCGATACCGTTCGCGGCCAGGATGGCTGCACAGGGCAGGGCGGACATGTGGGCCCTGGCCCCGGCGCCGTCGGTCACGTTGACGGCGTCGACGAGGCCCTTGAGACAGCCTGCCCTCTCCAGGACCGAGTCGCTTGTGGCGGCGTCGGGTGGCGTGGTCTCGGCAGTGATGACGAAGTCGCCTGCGGCAAGGCGCGCCTCGAGCTGTCCGGGTGTTTTCATGGTCGGTACCGTCAGGGTTCGCGGCCGCCGGCCCGGACATGGGCCGCCAGCACGTCTGGTGTGAATGTCGCTTCGAGGCGCGCCACCGCTTCATCGGCCGCGGCCGCGAGATCATCGTCGCAGGCGACCGGCGAGGAGCGGCGCCAATGTTCAAGATAGGCATCCGATCCGTGGAGCCCGGCATGCATGGCCGCCTGGTCGATCGCCTTCTCGAAGCGGGTCGAGAGCACGCGTCTCTCGGATCGGCGGCCGGCCTTCGCGACCACCTGGGCGGGGATGTCGCGCCAGTAGACGATAGTGAGGGCCGCCGCCATCACTCGCTTCCCGCCGCCTGCTGCGCTTCGGTCAGCAGGGTCTCCAGAGCGCCGTATCCCGTATGGCGCATGTCGAAGTCCAGGCCCAGACGTGCCGCCGCGGCTCTCGCCCTCTCCTCGAGGTCGGGATCCGGCGCCTGCGCCAGCCACACCAGCCGGCGGTAGTTGCCGAAGTAGAGCGGCTCGAGTTCCGGGTGGCGGTCGATGCCCAGGCCCTTGATGATCAGGGTGTTGAAATGACGCACCAGGTAGTCGGTGAGATAGAAGGTGCCGGGTTCCTCTTCGTGGAGAGTCTCGAAGACATCCCTGCCGGCGAAGAACTGGTAGCAGTGGGGCCCGTCGATCCTGACCACGCCCTCGTCTTCCAGCACCTCGTCGAGGGCGCCGCCGGTCCCGCAGTCGGCGTAGGCGACAAAGATGTGGTCGAAGGACCCCCGTGCCTCGCGGATCTTTCGGCGCACGCCATCGGGAATGAGCGAGGGCCGGTTGTGCCAATCGGCCGGCAGGCACTGGATCTCGATCGCGTCCCAGCCGTGGACGCGGACAAGGGTCATGATGTCATGGGCGAGCGCACCGCAGGCGATGACGAGACTGCGCCCGTGATCGTTCGTGTTCAGGCCGCCGCCCCGGCTTGCTGGCGGAGTTCGTCGACCATGGCCTTGGCGGTTTCCACGGCAACCGCCGCGTCGCGGCAGTAGGCGTCGGCGCCGACACTCTTGGCGAAGGCCTCGTTCAGCGGTGCGCCACCCACCAGTACCGTGTACTCGTTGCGCAGTCCGCGTTCCTTGAGCGTATCGATCACCACCTTCATGTAGGGCATGGTGGTGGTGAGAAGGGCCGACATGCCGAGGAAGTCCGGCCGGTGTTCGTCAAGGGCGCTGAGATAGGAGTCGGCGTCGTTGTTGATGCCGATGTCGAACACGTCAAACCCGGCGCCCTCGAGCATCATGCCGACGAGGTTCTTTCCGATGTCATGGATGTCGCCCTTGACCGTGCCGATGACGATGGAGCCGAGCTTGGGCGCGCCGGTCTCCGCCAGCAGCGGCCGGAGGATGCTCATGCCCGCCTTCATGGAATTGGCGGCCAGCAACACTTCCGGAACAAAGAGAATGCCGTCGCGGAAATCGATGCCGACGATCCTCATGCCCTCGACGAGAGCCTCCGTGAGGACCTTGTAGGGCATCCAGCCGCGTCCAAGCAGGATGTTGGTTCCCTCGACAACCTCGTCGGCGAGACCGTCATAGAGATCCTCGTGCATCTGCAGCACGAGTTCGTCGTCCTCGAGGGTCGTGAGATCAAGATCGTCGTCGACGTCGGCCATCAGCCTGCTCCCACCAGTCGATCTCCAAGGGCACACGTATGTCCATCATATGCCGGAGTGTAGTCTGTTAACGACTGTCGTTGTCGCAAAAACGACACATTGTTCGCATTGTTTTGCAGGGCCTCTTGCAGTGTGCCTGCACCGGGGATTCCCGTCCCTGGCAGGTGTCAGGCGGCCGTGGCGTCGTCACGCAGTCTTTCGGCGGCATCGAGGTCGACGGAGACGAGCTGAGAGACGCCCGGCTCGCTCATGGTGACGCCGAACAGGCGATGCATGCGCGCCATGGTGACGCGATGATGGGTGATCACCAGAAACCGGGTGCTGTCGGTGGCGGCGAACTCGTCGAGCAGGTCGCAAAAGCGCGCCACATTGGCATCGTCGAGGGGTGCGTCCACCTCGTCAAGGACGCAGACCGGCGACGGGTTGGTGAGGAACAGGGCAAAGATGAGGGCAAGCGCGGCCATCGCCTGTTCGCCTCCGGAAAGCAGTGACAGCGCCTGAAGTTTCTTGCCGGAGGGATTGGCATCGACCTCGAGGCCGGCCTCGAGAGGATCGTCGGAATCCACCAGAGAGAGGCGCGCTTCGCCGCCTGCAAGGCGGCGGTGCAGATCCTGGAAATGGCGATCGATGTCGTTGAAGGCGGCGAGCAGTCTCTCGCGGCCCTCGCGGTTGAGTTCGCTGATGCCGCGGCGCAGCCGCTGGATGGCCTTCTCGAGGTCGCTGCGCTCGCGCTCCATGGCGGCGATCTGCTCGGCGATCTCGGTCATCTCAGTTCCGGCCGTCAGGTTGACCGGGCCCATGTTGTCGCGTTCGCGCACGGCTCTCGCGTAGCGTTGTTCCAGTTCCCCGGCCTCGGCGAGGGCGCCGGCATCCGGCACCTGGTCTGCCAGGTCCTCCGGAACGAGGGAGAGGTGGTGGCGGATCTGGCCGGCAACATCCCCCGAGCGCTGATTCGCCTGGGCAAGGGCTCCCTCGCGCCGTGCCCGTTCCTCGCGCCTCGCATAAAGCGCCTGTTCATGCTGGCGCAGCGTGCGCTCGGCCTCGGCCAGCCGCGTTTCGGCCGTGACGAGGCGATCGTCGTCGGCCTTGCGCCGTTCCCGGGCCGCGCCGATCCGATCGCCAAGGTCGCGCTGTTGACGGGCAATGCGCTCCGGAGCGCTCTCGAGTTCCTCGCAGGTGGCGCGACGCGATGCCATGCGCTCTTCCATGTCGGCGATGCGCTGGCGGGCCTCGATGGCGCGCGAGCGCCACGAGTCCCGTTCGCGGTTGATGGCCTCGATGCGCCCGAGGCGGTGGTCACGCTCCTGATGAAGCCGGTCACAGTCGCGCTGGCGTTCAAGGTACTCCTGGCGCAGGAGATCGAGCCGCTGGCGCAGCGCCAAGAGAGCGGCCTCATCGTCGGCTTCCGGCAGACCGGAAAAGTCGCTGCGGCAACGGGCGAGGGTCTCTTCGAGAGAGGCCCGCTCTTCTTCCATGCGCGTCACCTCGGCGGCGCGCCGCTCCTGACGTTCTTCCAGGTCGGCGAGCGTCCTTGCCGCCGCGGCCGCCTCGTTGACACGTGCGGCGAGGCGGTCGCCGAGACGGGCGGCCGTGCGTCTCGCCTCGTCCTCTCCAAGGCGCGCCGCGGCCTCGGTCTCCACGGCGCTCGCGTGCGCCTCAAAGGCCCGTTGGCGATCGGGCCGGGCTTCCTCGAGATCCCGGCGCAGGGCCTCGAGGCGGGCCCTCTGGGCAAGTCGGGTGGCGGCGCCCGAACGGGATCCGGTGACGTAGTAGCCATCCCAGCGCCACATGTCGCCGTCGCGGCTGACGAGGCGCTCTCCGGGTCCAAGGGCCGCCGCCAGTTCGCTCCCCGCCAGGGCATCGACGACCCAGGTGCGCTCAAGGCGGCGGGTGAGCTCCGGCGGACCGGTCACATGACGTGACAGCGGCTCGGCTCCGGCCGGCAGGCAAGGGGGCGCGGCCGGCGTGGCAACAAGCTGCCAGCCCCGTTCGTGTCCATCGCCCGACGGGGCCTCGAGGTCGTCTCCCAGGGCGGCGCCCAGGGCATTCTCGTATCCGGCCGACACCTCGACCGAGTCGAGCAGCGGCTTCAGGTCTCCCTGTTCGTGGCTCCAGGCCTGGGCCTCGAGGGCCTCGGCCGCGCTCTCGAGTCTCTCGACACGCTGGTCGGCCCCGCGCAGGGCAAGGCGTGTCTCCTCTTCCACGCGCCGTGCCGTCACGTGGGCCTCTTCATGGCGCACGAGGTCCCGGCGGGCGCCCTCGCGCGCCTGGCGCGCCTCGTCCTCCTGGTGCCGCCGCCGGGCGAGGTCAGTCCGGGCCGCGTCGATCGCCGCGCCGCCGTCATCGTCCCGGACGTCCTCGTCAAGGGAGGCAAGGCGGGATTCGCAGTCGGCGATCTCCCTGGCGAGCGCCTGGCGTTCGGCGGCGAGCGCCGCGGCTTGCCTCGTTGCCTCGATCACCTGGGTCTCGATCTCCTGGACCTCCCGCAATGCCGACCTGGCGGCCTCTTCGGCGGCGGCGATGCGCGGCCCGTCACTGCTGTTCACGAGGCCTTCGCGTTCCGCATCGAGGGCGGCCAGCGCCTCGTGGCTTTCGGTTTTCAGTGTCTGTTCGCGTTCCAGGTCATCGGCGAGTTGTCCAAGAGCGGTCCGTGCCTCCCGCAGGGCGGCGTCGATCCGTCCCCCCTCGGCCTCGAGAACGCCACGCGCCACGTCGAGTTCATGGAGCGCGCGGTCGGCGTCGCCGAGCGCCCGTCGGGCCGGCGGCACCGCTGTGGCAGCGTCCTCGCGCGCCGAAGTGGCCGCGGCCACCGCGCCGGTGAGTTCGGCGACCTCGGATTCGATGGCGGCGAAGGCCTCGCCGGCTGCGACGAGGGCCTCGCCGGCGTCCTGCCACAGGCGCAGGCGCCAGCGCATTTCGGCATCCCTGATACGCTTTGCGAGATTGCGGTAGCGCTGCGCCATGCGTTCCTGGCGGCGCAGGCCGGCGTGGCGGGCTTCGAGGTTCTCGATGACGACGACCAGCTGATCGAGATTCCTCTCCGCACCCTGGAGACGCAGGTCGGCCTCGTGGCGGCGCGCCTGCAGACCGGCAATTCCGGCCGCTTCCTCGAGGAGATGGCGGCGGTTGGCCGGCTTGCGGTTGATGATGTCCGCAATGTGGCCCTGGTTCACCAGGGCCGAACTCGATGTGCCTGAAGCGATGTCGGCAAAGAAGTGGCGCACATCGCGTGCCCGCATGTCCTGGCCGTTGATGACGTAGGCAGATCCGCTGCCGCGCTCGATCCGCCGCGTGACCTCGATCTCGTCGGTATCATTCCACCGCGGGGGGCCATCGCGTCCGGGGTTGGCAAGCGAGAGGGTCACTTCCGCCAGGTTGCGCGACGGCCTGAGGCTGGTCCCGGCGAAGATGACATCCTCCATGCCGCCGCCGCGCACCCTGGTGGGCGAGGCCTCGCCCATGATCCAGCGCAGGGCCTCGAGCAGGTTGGACTTGCCGCACCCGTTGGGTCCGACCACGCCGGTCAGGCCGGGTTCGATCAGAAGGTCGGTGGGGTCGACGAAGGACTTGAAACCGACGAGGCGCAGTCGGGAAAAGTGCATGCCGGTCTACTGGCACGCTCCGATCACAAGGCGGCCTCGATGCCCTGGAGCATCGCGTCGAGGGCCGCGTAACCGGGATCGCCGGAGACCACCTCTCCGTTGACGACGAGCGTCGGTGTCACCCTGACGCCATGGTTCTCTCGCGCCGTCTCCAGGCCCTCCAGGATCTGCTGCATCACCACGCGATCGTCGAAGCACTGATCGACGATGGCCGGATCGCGGCCCCCCGATGAGACGATCGCCTTGAGTTCCGACGCCGGATCGTCCGCACCGACCCAGCGCTCCCTGGTGCGGAAGAGCACGTCGATGAAGCGGAAGAAGCTGTCGCCGCCGGCACAGCGGGCCAGTGCCGCCACCCTGAGGGCCAGGCCGTCCAGGGGATACTCGCGAAACACCAGCCTGGCGCGCCCCGTCTCGAGCCAGTTGGCCTTGAGATCGGGAAGCGTGTTGGCATGGAAGGCGGCGCAGGCGCCGCAGGTCATCGAGGCATATTCGATGATCTCGATGGGAGCCGCGGGGTCGCCGAGGATCATGTCGCCCCCGTCAGCCCGCGCCCCGGACCGGATGACCGGCGCCACCAGGGATCCCGCCACCAGTCCCAGAACTTCGCGTCTCTTCCACATGGCCGGGCACCCCTCCAGAAAGTCGTCGCCGATCATAAGGCAGGCACCCCCGCCATCTCAAGACGCGGTGATGTCCGACTCGGCCACGCCATGCAGTGTGAACGCGGGTCAAGCATGACGGCCTGTCTGTCAGTCGGGAGAACGATGACAATGACAACGCCCGAGGGGAAGCTGAACGGGAGTGCAGACCTGCCGGCAAGGGCCATGAGGCAGGCGTCCAGTGCGGCGGTGGAGCCCTCTTCGAGAAGGGCATGGAAGGGATGGAAGATCGCGCCAACCGGCGTTTCGAGAGGCCCAACGATCTCGAGCGTGCGCTCTATCGGTCCGCCTTCCAGGTGTCCAATCCCCTTTGCTTGCGAACATGTCCGGTCTTCCACGCGAGCATCGGCATGTCCTTGATCCGGGCACGAAACTCCGGCGCGATGTCCAGCAGGCCGGCGTCGATTTCGCCATGATCGAGCACACCATTGAGAAACGCCCGCTCGTTCGCTGTCAGATCGAACAGGAAGGCGAATCCTTCGCGACAGAGCCTGACGGTCTCCTCGATCCAGGCGTCGATCTCGCCCCTGGCGGCGACGTGGCCGCGAGGCAGACAGATCGCGAGCTTCTGGCGAAACTCACGCGGTTCGACCGCGATGACGTCGATCGACCTGGTGCGCCAGTCGCGTCGCCCGCAGGCGTCAATGGCCAGCACGGCAGCCTTGACCCGGCCCCAGTCGAGTCCGTCGATGGAAAGGATGCGCCGTGCGTCGAACAGATCGCGGGCCGCATGCCTGTCGATGAGCGCGACAAGCTTGCCGGCGACGATTTCGTGGAGGTCGAGGACGAGAACGTCCTTCACCCGCATGCCGCCGAGGGGAAGAGACTCCATGCGCGCCATGCCGAACAGTGGCTGGCGGGCCATGTAGTTGACGTCGAGCGCCGAGGCGTAGCGAACCAGCCACTTGCCTCCTGCATGCTCGCCAGGCCTGCGGCGAATGCCGTAACCCTGGGAAGTGAAGAGACGGTCGAGCGAGGCATCGACTTCGGCCCGGTCGAGTGCTCCGACACAGTTGAGGTCGCTATCGACCGAGATGGAAGAGGTTGAGCGCCGTCCCGCCCTTGAGGACGAGGCGATCCGCCAGAACTCCATCCCGCGCGATCTCCTGCAGCAGGTCCAGAAGGCGCAGCACCTTCTCCATCGTGCCGGGCTGGTGGCCCGTCTCGTCGGCGAGACGCTGCAGGGTCTGGGCAGATGCTGCGGTCATCTACAGTCCCTCGAAGCGGCGTTCGAGGACATCGACGGGGAGAATGACGTTCCAGTCCCTGGCCGTCTTTCCCTCGCCCGGTGTGGCGCCAAGAGCCTATCGGGGCTGCGCCGGCATGAGTGTGCGGAGCTCCTCGAGCGCAGCATCCGGGGCGCCCAGCCGCTTCTGCTCGCGTTCCAGCCAGAAGCCCATGGCGCCGGCGGCGGTGGCCTTGCCAAGAGCGCGCACGTAGCGGATCAGCGCCAGGGCGTCGATTCGCACCACCAGGTCCAGGGAGTTGAAGAGTTCCTCCGCGCCGCCTGCCAGATCGTAGCGGTCGAACAGATCGGCGATCGTCCGCTCGGTCGTCGTCACCCCGACCTCCTGCCCCAGGCGGTCGACCACCATGACGCCATCCGGAGGTGCGAAGCCGCGTGGCGGCCTGACGAAGCGGCAGGCGAAACCGGTCGCCCGTGGGTCCTTTCCAGACGGCCGCGACAGCGGTTGCGCGCACGAACTCGGCAGCTGTCATCCCCCGCATCCGCCGAGGTCTCGATCCGGTCCCAGTCGCGATCGTAGAAGCAAATCTCACGCAGCGAGGGTTTCCGGCCTCTATCGACCTCGAACCCCCGCATGTGATGGCATCTTCTGCTCTATGGCCTCGTCAGGCCGCACTTCCGAGCGTTTCTTGAATACCTGAAGATCGCCGAGGATCGAACCAACGGTGGCGAGACCAGGCATCGGGGCGTCGTTTCCTGCCTGAACCGCAGCAACGGGAACGTCAGCGCTGTGTGCGCACGTTACCGGGAGCCTCGTGGAGGGCGCAGTGCTGACGCTGGAAGCGGGTCGTGAGAATGAACCTGAGCCTCGAGAAGGGGTTCCTCGATACCTTCGACGAGGCGACGCGCATGCGTGGCATGACATGCTCCGCATTCGTTCAGAAAGAAGCCACGCGCGAGTTTCTCGAACCTGCCTGCAACGGTACAGTCGTTCGCTGGCGCGTGTCAGAGAAGTGGCGACGCAGAGTGATCCTCCCGGCTGGCTCGCCCCACCTTCAGGTTATGGAAAGAAGCGGCCGTCGCGTGTTGTGGGCGGCCGGGGATGGTTTCCCTTCATTCGGCCGCGCCTCCCGGCATGCGCAGCCGCTTGCCCTCGTCCTCGGCGACGATCGGATCCAGGAAGGCATTGCAACGGTCAAGCTCGCTTGTGGTCGCATCGAGTGAACGCCAGTCGATGGCAGCGGTCCATCTTTGCGCATAGTCGAGTACGCGAATGAGGGGCTCGGGCCGACCCGATTGCGAGAGCGCCTTCAGCGCGGAGAGATAGTTGGCGCGATACACGGTGGGCACGATGATGCGTTCCTCGCCGGCCGCCGCCAGCTCGACGTTCATCATGATCCGAGCCGTCCGGCCGTTTCCGTCGGAGAATGGATGGACCTCCGAGACAAGGAACTTCATGAAGACCGCACGCTGAAAGGGGCTTTCCAGGCTCCGGCAAAGGTCGAACCCCTGCGCCAGTGTGCCAGCGACGAGGTCCGGCGCGACGAATACTGTGGAGCCGGCGCGGTTCTGCGCATGCTTGAAGGTTCCGGGATCCTTGTCGGGCCGACCCTCCATGATCGATGCGTGACGTGCCTTGAGAAGGTCGTTCAGCGCACAAGCATCTCCAGGGCTGCGGGACATTTCCCGATCGTCGGACACGATGCGCCATGTGCCCAGGATGTCGTGCGCATCCGCGGGCCGCTCGTCGGGGATGACGCCGCGAAACACGATGTCGGCGGCCTCGTCGACGGCAAACTCGGTGCCCTCGATGAAGTTCGAAAAGTAGGCTTCGAAGAAGGCGAGCATCGCATGGCCCTCGGGCCCGCGATTGGGCGCCATGCGGGAGAGCGGGGGATGGTCGCGCAGTGCCGTGTGCAGGGCCTGGAACAGGATCAGGCGGTCCGGATCGTAAGGTCGACCCAGATGGCGGGCGACGGCGGGAGGTGCGGCCAGTTCCGCGTCGCGGGTGCCGAGCGGGGCTCCAATCATCGCATCGAGGGTGGTGGCTTCCTCTTCGAGGTCGAGGCCGGGTGCCAGGGAATTGATCTCGTCACGCAGCCGGTTTGCCGCGTCTTCCCCCGAACGCCGGATCAGGGTATCGAGCCGTTTCTCGATCCCGGCCCTGTCGAGGGTGCGAGCCACGAGCCCGCGACGCGCTCGCGAGGGACGCATGTTTTCCAGGTAAGCGCGCGCGGTAGAACTCAGATAGAGGCCACGGAGAAACGGTCGATCGGTAGGGAGCGGCCCTGGACCGCGCCGTGGCCGCAGCGTGATACCCGGCAGCGGGATGTCCCGGCCGCGAGCGGTAATCAGACATATCGATCCGTCGCTCGCCGGAGCGTTCTCCAGCGCGGTGCGGTCGGCGACAAGCGCTCCCGGGAAGTATCCGGCGACGATATTCCAAAGATTGCGGCCGACGATCGCTTCGGGTGGATCGGCCATGTTTCGGGTATAGAGCCGCGAGGCCAGCTTGCGCAGCTTTCCGGCTTTCACCGCCCGCGATACCGTCCGCGTGACGTGCTTGTCGGATATGAACGCTTCCGGCATGCGATCCAGGAGTTTGGCGACGGATATTCTCGGCATTAGCAGTCCTTCCAACACAAAGATACGGACATTTGGAGAAATAGGAAGGATGAAGTGAGAGTTTTGTCTGATTAAGATCGATCTGATGTTGCGAGGGCCATTCTGGGGACGGCAATTCGGTGTCGGCAGGGCCGTGCCCTGGATCCGGGCGAAAAGATTGATGTATTGCGCCAGGGCGAGCATGTCGGAGATATGGCACAGGCTTCCGGCATGGCAAGGGACGTTGTCATTGGCGAACGGAAGGCTGACACTTCGGACGTGAGTTCTCTCCCCCGAGACTCAAGGCGGAAACTCCTGGATTCCAAGAATATGTGAGTTGTTCCGCCCCGATTGCAAAGAGCATCGATGCTGCGAGAGCCTGTTCCACAGGCTGGTGAGAGATCCGGGTTTCACCGTGTGGGCTCCAACCCTTGCGATCCTCGAATTGTGCACCCGAATGCGAGCGGCATTCACCGGTTTTGAACAAGAAACGGGCGCCCCGGCATCGGCGGAGACCCGAGCTCCGGAAATGGCACGTGCGGGGATGATGTCGAACAGGTCGAAGCAGCACTGGACCTCTGACGGGTATCGTTGTGTGCACGTGGGCGGATGCCGCACGGCGCCCTCTCGACACTTCCGGGAATCACTGCCGCCTCGAGGGGCTCCCGGCTCGTCCGTCCACTGCTGATCGCGGCCTTCCCGCAAGCACTGTCACTCGCAAGCCATTACCGAGAGAGTGCGGGAGATTCTCAACTCTTTCAGGGCAAAGGCGAAGATTGTGATGAACCGAATCCGGAATTGCTGCATACTTGCCTGTCAAATTAAACATGGCCGCGTCAAGAGCCATGAGGGGGCACCATCCGGGTGCTGCAATGGAAAGGGAGGACCAAAACATGATTTCCCGTCGTAGTTTACTTCAAACCGGAGGCTATCTGGGCGTGGCGGCAGTCGTTCCTTCCGTCATCGTTCCGGTACACGCCGAGATGTCCGTCACCATCGCGGAAAGCGAAGGACACGGCTGGGCCGTGGTCTACACGGCAGATGCTGCCGACCTGTGGGCCAAGAATGGCCTGGAGGCCGGCGTCGCCAAGTTCACGGCCGGCCGTCTTGCACTTGATGCGGTGCTGACGGAGAGTGCCGAATTCTGCACGACCACCCAGAGCCCGACGCTGCTCGCGCTGATGCGCGGCCTGGAACCGCGTGTCGTGGCTGATTTCAGCCGCTCCTCCAGGGAAATGCTGGTTGCCGCCAACCGGACACTGGGGGTTTCCGAACCCTCCGATCTGAAGGGTAGAAAAATCGCCACCAAGGTCGGCACGAGTGGCCATTTCTTCCTCAATCAATGGCTGGCGCTTCATGGCATGGCATTGAGTGATGTGGAGCTGGTGAACATGGGTGGTCCGGAGATGGTGACCGCGGTCGTACGCGGGGATGTCGACGCCTTCGCCTGGGACTGGCTGACAGCCATTGCGGCCCAGGACCAGGCGGGAGACGACATTGTCGTGCTGGATCGGGAAGGCATCGATGAAATCTGGGCCTACCACCTCATCTTTGTCGCCAACAACAGCCTCGTCGAGGACTCACCGGAAACGGTCGAGAAGGCGGTGCAGAGCCTGCTGGATGCCGAAGAACTGATCAACACGGACCGGTCTCAGGCAATCGGGCATGTTGCCGAGCGGACCGCGACATCCATCGATGACACAACGATCGGAATGGACCTGCTGGATATCGGGGTGACACTCGATGACAGCCTGGTCGACGTCATGGTGGCGGAGGCCGAGTGGGCGATCGGTCAGGGTATTTCACCGGAATACGATGGCGATCTGCGTGCTCTCTTCAGGGGTGCGGTCTACGAGGACGCTCTCCAGAATCTGGCGCCTGAGCGGGTGAACCTGTCGGGCTGATATCAGGTGGCATCGAGGGAAGAGCGTGAGACGGGTCGCAGGGGAAGGCGAGGCGGCTCGATCTTCCAGTAGGAGCCATGTGGCCGAGCGACCGGATGAAGAAGTGGTCGCGATCGAGAATGTCTCCAAGCTCTTCCCCTCGACGGAAGGCAGATCCACCTGGGCGCTTCTCGACGTGTCGCTGTCGATCCGGGACGGGGAGTTCCTGTGTGCGATCGGACCGAGCGGGTGCGGGAAAACGACGCTCCTCAACCTCATCGCCGGTTACATCGAACCGACGCGCGGCGAACTTCGTTTCGACAGGATACCGATCTCGAGGCCGGCGCCCGAACGCGGTGTGGTTTTCCAGGAATATGCCCTTTTCCCCTGGTTGACAGCGCTGCGCAATGTCGAGTTCGGTCTGAAGATGCAGGGCATGGCGAAGTCCGAGCGAAGGGAACGCGCCAGCGAGGCATTGAAACTCGTCGGTCTTGCAGACGCGGCGCAACGCTATCCTTTCGAACTCTCCGGAGGCATGCGTCAGCGGGTGGCTGTCGCGCGCGCCCTGGTGAATCGCCCCCGGATCCTTCTGATGGATGAGCCCTTCGCAGCCGTCGATGCCCTGACCCGCGCCTCCCTTCAGACCGAACTGCTGCGAATCTGGCGGGAGGTCGGCATCACGATCTTCTTCATCACGCACAATATCGAGGAGGCCGTCTATCTCGGGGACCGCATTGTCGTGATGTCGCCCAATCCCGGCCGGATACAGGAAACGGTGGACGTGGACATCTCCCGGCCACGGGACAGGAGTGAACCGGAGTTCGGCCGGCTCTATGCAAAGGTGAACGGCATTTTCCATAGTCAAGGGAACCCAGCGTCATGACGGTGACGGAAACGGACTCTCGTTCTCATGAGCAGAAGGCCTTGACGCCGGATCTTATGGAACACATCGAAGAGAGCTTTCGCGTCGACCTGCTGCGAAGGCGCCGCCACCGCCGGGTCCAGCGCCTGATGCTGAACGTTGCGGGTGTGATCCTGTTCCTGATCGTCTGGGAGGTCGCCCCGCGTGTGGTTCCCGGGGTGAACCTGCAAATGTTTCCCCCGCCGTCCGGCGTTGTCGGGACCTTGTGGGACCTGGTTGCCAGCGGAGAACTTGCCGGTCATGCCTGGTCGAGCCTGAAACGGGCGATCTCCGGCTTCGTCCTGGGCTCGACAGCCGGCATCCTTGCCGGCTTGCTGACAGGACGGCTCATGATCCTGCGCGACCTGTCGGATCCCGTGCTTCACAGTTTGAGGTCGATACCGTCGATCGCTTTCGTTCCGTTGGCCATTGTCTGGTTTGGCCTGGGCGAAACGCCCAAGATCGCCCTGATCACCTGGGGTACGTTCTTCCCCGTCTGGGTGAACACGTTCATCGGCGTTCGAGACGTGCCCAGCATCTATGTCCGTTCGGCGGCAAGCCTGGGCGCTTCGCCTTCGGGAATCATGCTGCAGGTCGTTCTGCCCGCGGCGTTGCCGTTCGTCATTGCGGGCCTGCGTCAAGCCACGGCGGTGGCCTTTGTCATCCTGGTTGCCGCGGAACTGGTCGGGGCGAGCAGTGGTCTGGGCTACCTGATCTCATTCTCTCACCTCGTGTTCAGGGTCGACATGATGTTCGTCGGGCTGATGGCCCTGGGCGCACTGGGTTTCCTTGCCGATACGCTGTTTGCAGCGGCACTCGACAGGATCTTTCCGTGGTATGGCGCCGAGGCGCGATGATCGTCCGAGCGACATGAGGCGAGCCCCGCCATGAGCCGCCCCCTGTTCCTGCGCGGCGGAGACATCGTGACCATGGACGTCGCCTCGCCCCGCGCCGAGGCGATGCTGGTTCGCGGTGGCCGGATCGTTGCAGTTGGTCACAACGACGAGATCGCCGGCGATCTTCCTTCCGGCACCGAGACGGTCGATCTCGATGGGCGATGCGTTGTTCCCGGACTGATCGACGCCCATGCCCACATGGAGCGCGAAGGCCTCAAGGACATCCGGATCAGTCTGGCGGGCGCGCGTTCACTCGACGATGTCCTGTCGCGGGTGGCCGCCGCCGCAACCACGACACCGAAGGGCGAATGGATCGTCACGATGCCGGTCGGGACCGCTCCCTTCTACCTCGACGGCCCCTCGGCACTCGCGGAAGGCCGGCTGCCGAACCGTCGGGAACTCGACGGCGTGGCTCGCGACCATGCCGTCTACATCATGGCCCCGTTCGGCACCTGGAGCCGGGTACCGACACATGCGGCCCTGAACAGCCTGGCACTGGAACGTGCCGGCATCCTCCAGGGAGCCAGGGCACGCTGTGAGGGCGTCGAAATCGCCTGCGATGCGCAGGGCGTTCCCAACGGCATCATCATCGAGCACAACGAACGCCCAAGCCTGGAGTTCGATCTCTTGAAGAGTCTTCCAGGTTTCACCTGGCGCCAGCGCCTCGAGGCCGTCCGGCGCTCCATGAAGGTCTACAATGCCGCCGGAACGACCAGTGTCTACGAAGGCCACGGCTCCTATGCCGCCAGCGTCGGGCTCTATCAAAGGCTCTGGGAGGAGCGGGAACTCAGCGTCCGCGTGTCGTTGACGATCAGCCCGACCTGGAGTGATCCGCACGAAGCCCGGCTCGTCATGCGTGACTGGCTGGGCTTCGCCCGGGGCCGCGGGCTGGGCGATGAATGGCTGCGCGTGTCGGGTGTCTACATCGGCTTCGGCGGGAACGCCTGCACTGCCGGACTGGTGCGTGACTCACTGCCCGATACCGGATGGGCCGGCTTCGTCGAATGGTGCAACGACGAGGAACAGTACGCCGCGCTTGTGTGTCTGGCCGCAGAATTCGACCTTCGCGTTCACACCGTGATCCTCGAGGATCTCGGACGGGTTCTGCCGATCTTCGAGCGGCTCGCCGAGCGCTACCCCATCGCGAAACGCCGCTGGGTGATGGAGCATGTCGGCCAGCTCGCGCCATCCGACCACCAGCGGGTGCGCAGACTCGGTCTCATCATCACCACCATTCCGGTCTATCAGCTCTGGAAGAACGGCGATGACTACTTCGACGCGCCGAATGCAGGCAACGAGGTCGCGGCACACAGGTCCCTGCTGGAGGCCGGCATCCCGGTCGCGATCGGCACGGACAACATTCCCGTTTCCCTCTTCAAGACCATGGCCGTGACGCGCCAGAGGCGCGAGCGTGTCACCGGACGGTGCATCGGGCCGGATCAAAGGCTCGATGGTCTGGCGGCGTTGAGAACCTGCACTGTCGAGGCCGCACGGCTCTCGTTCGAGGAGCAGATCAAGGGCAGCCTCGCTCCGGGCAAGCTGGCCGATTTCGTGATCCTCCCCGACAATCCCGCGACCGTGGACGAAAGGACGCTGGAAACACTGAAGCCGGAAGCAACCGTGGTCGACGGCCGCTTCGTCTTTCCTGCGTGACGCAGCCCTGGCCAGCCGCACCACAAGATCATGCTTGCCGCCGATCTTCCCGGGGCCGATCCCGCCCGCCCTGATCGTCGCCTTGTCCATCGCGATCTCCGGACCCGGATGCTGACGGGATCGCGGTTCTCCATCACCGTAGCCCCTCCGCCGTGCCTTCGAAGATAGACTCGTTCAGAAAGATGCGCTGGCCGAACAGGTTGCGGTCGACTTCGGTCAATGCGGCTTCCTCGCAGATTTCGTCCCATGCGTCCCGGATGGCGCCGATCTGCCGATCGATGATGTCCTTGGCCGCTTTCTGGCTGAACTGGAAATTGCGCGCGGCCTCAAGGCAGGTCGCAAGTGTGCTCGTCCGATTGTCTCCGACGATCAGCATTGCCTGGCTGGCCAAGTTGCCGGAACGGCGTTGCGGGCAGATGTCATAGGCAGGCGTCAGGGTCAGGTGTTCGCCGTCCCAGAAGCCCGCGTGGTTGCGGGCGTGGTCGTCGGTGTTGCCGCACAGGATGTTGAACGCGAGCCGGCCGAAGAGCTCGTGCAACGTCGCCCTAGGCGAGGTGAAGCGGTGCCGGAT
>MPMV01000072.1 GCA_002238685.1 bacterium EF100-94H03 bin56 | reverse complement strand
TGGGTCTTCGGAGTCGATATCAGGCTTCATTCGATACCCGAACCCCCGGGCGGCGGCAAGGAACGAGCGATCATCGAGACGCGGCAGACCAGGATGCGGGCTGTTCCGGGAGGGCAACCCCGACCGTTCCAGACATTGGAGCGATTGCGGCCACCTGGGCGCCGACGAATTTCCGCCTAGCGCATGCCGTCGACAACCATCCGACTGAGATGCAGAGGAGCCTCGTCCCAGTAGGCCGACAGGCAGCCACCGTCGTAGGCCGGCGACGTCCGGCCCCTCTGCATGCTCTCGACAAGGCCTATGTCCTCGTGGTTGAGCTCTTTCCACATGTCGAGCACGGCCTGGCGACCGTCGGCCCATTCCGGCGATGTGGCGGCCTCGCCGACCAGGTAGACATCGATGCGTTCGCGGCAACGGTCCGGTGCCACCGGCGCAACGTGAAAGCTCGCCACATGATCCGGGTAGACCTCGACGCCAAAGGCCGTGGGGAGGATGAACCAGACGCCCTGGCGGGCAGCTTCCGCCGACAGGTTCGGGAAATGGGGCAGTCCTTCGCCCCGTCCAGGCTCGGACGCTCTGAAGAGATAGCGGTTCCACATCACGTGGCGGTCAGTTCGGCTCGGCATCCGTTCCGACATCGGAACGAAGGCATGCAACCTCGGATGGGCCGAGAAGACGTGGTAGGGCTCGATGTAGTTCTCCAGCGCAAGCTTCCAGTTGGCCGCGATCTCGAAATGCACCGTCCCTGCATGGCGTGCTGTCCCAAGATCGTAGCCACGGACGAGATCTTCCGCCGGGGCCAGGTAGTCCTCCAGCGCCGGCGCCTCGCCATCGAGGTTGACGAAGACCCAGTGGTGCCACACCTCCGAACGGATCGCCGTGAGGCCGGGCGCATCGTCGTGACGGCCACCGCCATCGGCGTGCGGACAGCGCTTGAGCGAGCCGTCGAGATCGTAGGTCCAGCCGTGGTCGGGGCAGGCAAGTTCCCGGAGTCTCGTGCGCTTCCCGGAAACCAGAATCGCGCGCCGGTGGCGGCAAACGTTGTGGAAGACGCGGATCCCGCCATCCAGGTCGCGCAGCACAAGCAGCGGCATCCCGAAAGCCTCGACGGGCATGGCATCGCCAGGCAGCGGGACGTCCTGGACGAAGCCCGCGACAAACCAGCTTCGGGCGAAGAGGCGCTCGAACTCGAGCTTCTGCCACGCCGCGCTCGTGTAGCAGACGTTGGGCAGGGCCGACGCCGACCCGACAGGCCCATCCAGGGCCTCCAGGGCGTACGCACCCGCGATCGCCTCGACGTCGCTCCAGGCCGAACACTGTTCAACAACCCGGTGGTCCATGGCGGAAAATCCGCGTTCGGTGCCGCCGAAGAGTATACAACAGGCAGCGTCCATGGCATCAAGCCGCATTCCGTCTGCTTCACGGCCCGAACGCCACGGAAATCGGCCATGTCGGTCTTCCCGCACCTATTCCAGCCGATCGAGATCCGGGGCCACCGGATCCGCAATCGGCTGTTCTTTCCGGCTCATGGCACGTCGCTCGGTGACCGGGGCCGGGTCTCGGACGCCCTCATCGCCTATCACGACGCGCGCGCCCGGGGCGGCGCTGGCATGATTGTCGTCGAAGGCATGTCGATGCATCCCAGCTTCGATCTTGCCGCCGGATACCTGCTGGCGGGCGAGCCCGGCATCGTGCCGGGCTTCCGGCGCCTGGCCGATGCCGTCCACGGCCACGGCTGTGCGATCCTGGGTCAGCTCTTTCACCCGGGCGCGGCCATCCGGGCCACAATCGACGGTGCGCGCCGCCCGGCAATCTCGTCGTCTGCCGTACCATTCGAGCGCTACAGCCTCATGCCGACACCGGCGACGCCGGCGCTGCTTGCCGAACTGGTCGACTCCTACGCGCGGGCCGCCGGCCACATCGTCGAGGGCGGTCTCGACGGCGTCGAGATCCTCGCAAGCATGGGCTATCTGGTCGCCCAGTTTCTCAATCCCCGGACCAACAGGCGCGACGACGCCTATGGAGGAAGCCTCGAGAATCGCATGCGGTTCCTCGTCGAGATCCTCGAGGCCACTCGTGCCAGAATTGGTTGCGAGGCGATCCTCGGCGTCAGGATCAGCGATTCGGACGCCACCCCCGGCGCCATGGAATCCGGCGAAGTGCTGGAGATCTGCCAGGTGCTCGAGGACCGGGGCCTTGTCGACTATGTCAATGTCATCGGCGGCAACACGCGGACTGCGCGAGGCTGGATCGAAGTCGTCCCGCCCATGACGATCGAGCCGGGTCACGTCGCGGCCTGTGCGGGGGTGTTGAGAAAGCATCTGTCGCTGCCGGTCCTCGTGGCTGGTCGCATCAACCAGCCCCACCTCGCGGACGACATCATTGCCAGCGGCCAGGCCGACATGGTCGGACTGGTGCGCGGCATGATTGCCGATCCCATGTTCGCCGCGAAGGCCGAGGACGGGCGCGTCGACGACATCCGCAGCTGCATCGCCTGCAACCAGGCATGCTTTGGCCACCGGCTGCAGTATCACGCCGTCTCCTGCATCCAGCACCCCGAAACCGGACGCGAGCTTGCGTTCGGCCACGTCAAGTCTCCGGCACGCCGGTACAAGACCGTCTGGGTGGTGGGCGGCGGTCCGGCCGGCATGAAAGCCGCCGCGGTGCTCGCCGAGCGCGGCCACGACGTGACTCTCTACGAACGGGGCGGCAGGCTCGGCGGGCAGGCCCTGCTCGCCCAGGCCCTGCCCGGGCGCGCCGAGTTTGGCGGTATCGTGACCAACCTGGTCCGCGAGATGGAACTGACCGGCGTGCGCGTCGAGCGCGGCGTTGAGGTTGCGGCAGCCGATGTTCGCAACGCCCGTCCCGACGCCGTAGTCGTCGCGACGGGCGGCCAGCCCCACCGACCCGCGGTCGAGGGTGAAGACGAGGCCCATGTCGTCGAGTCGTGGTCGGTCATCCGGGGCGAGGCCAATGTCGGCGGTTCCGTGCTGGTCGCGGACTGGAAGAACGACTGGATCGGTCTGGGCCTCGCCGAGAGGCTGGCGCGAGACGGCTGCCGGGTACGCCTCGCGGTCACCGGAATGGTGCCGGGCCAGAACATCCAGGAGGCGGTGCGCGACCACTGGATCGGCCAGCTCTCCAGGCTCGGCGTCGAGATCATCACCTACGCCCGTCTGTTCGGTGCCGACCGCGATACCGTCTACCTGCAACACACGGTGACGGACGACCCGATCGTCTGCGACGGCGTCGAGACGCTGGTGTTGTGCCAGGGTACGTCGAGCGATGCGGCGCTTGCCGGCGAGCTGGCCGGCTGGCCTGGGGAGATGCATGTGATCGGTGACGCGCTGTCGCCGCGCACAGCGGAGGAGGCGGTGCTCGACGGGCTCAAGGCCGGCATGGCGATCGGTGCATGACCGGCTCCGGCCATCCTGCCCTTGATCAGACCGTCATCGACTATCGTACGCCATGTTGCATCCATTACCTGAATCGTATTGGCCACAACAGCACGCACAGGGAGCCGGGAACCAGGGTGCTTTGACGTTTCATGCCGGAAGCAGGCGGCGGCCGGATTCCGGCCCGGACCATCACCCCCGGTCGCGGGACCGCCGCTCAGAGAGGCAATTGGGTCGTCGACTTGATTTCTTCCATGGATAGCAGGGCGGTGATGTTGAAGACCTTCACCTGGGAAATGAGCGCCTGGTAGAAATCGTCATAGGCCCTGGCGTTCTCCACGCGGACTTTCAGGATGTAGTCGATGTCACCCGCCAGACGGTGGGCCTCCATCACCTCCGGGCGCCCCCTCAGCGTCTCCAGGAACCGCTCCTGCCAGTCCTTCTGGTGTTCGGAAGTCCGGATGAGCACAAAGAAACACGCCTCCAGCCCCAGCTTGTCGGGGTCCAGGAGAACCGTGTTCTGCCGAATGATCCCCGCAGCCCGGAGCTTGCGTATCCTGTGCCACACCGACGTCCGTGAGGCGCCGGCTTTCTCCGCGATGTCATCGAGAGGGCGCGAAGCGTCCTCCTGCATCGCCGCAAGAATGTTTCGATCGACACCATCGAGCTGGACAGTCATCACCTCCTCCACAACATAGTGAAAGATATTTCTACAATATACCAGAAATTATGAAGTTTGTCCTTATTTTCCGAGCATACTGCCAACCGTCTAGAAAATTTGTATTATTCACTGACACCAAGCGAAATCGGTAACGGGCAGTCGCCGTGCAGCATTTCCCGATCTTCCTTCGTCTCACGGGCCGGCGCGTCGTCGTCTCCGGCGCCGGGCAGGCCGCGGCGGCCAAACTGCGCCTGCTGCTGAAGAGCGACGCCGAGATCTCCGTGTTCGGCCCCGACCCGGTCCCGGAGATCCTGGCGCGTCACCGCGAAGGCGCGTTGCGCCATGACGAGCGCTGCGTGGAAACCGGCGACCTCGGCGGGGCGGCGCTCCTCTATTGCGCGAACAGCGATCCCTCGGAGGATGCGCGTGCAGCCGCGCTGGCCCGGCAGCGCAGGATCCCCGTCAACATCGTCGACAATCTCGAAGGAAGCGACTTCACCACGCCCGCCATCGTGGACCGCGATCCAGTCACGGTAGCCATCGGAACCGAAGGGACGGCTCCCGTGCTGGCCCGGAGCCTCAAGGCGGCATTCGAGGCGCAGCTGCCGATTTCCCTTGGGCCGCTCGCGCGCATCGCACAGACATTCCGGAACAGGTGCGAGTGCGTGCCTTCGGGCCGGATGCGACGGGCGCTCTGGTCCGAGTACTTCTTCCGGCGCGGCCCCAGGGGTTATGCCAGGGAGAGCGAGAGCGGTGCCCGCGACGCACTTCGTTCGCTGCTTGACGAGGCCGCAACCACGACGCGCCCGCCCGGCCTGGTGTCCTTCGTGGGCGCTGGGCCAGGCGACCCGGAACTGCTCACGCTCAAGGCGCGCAACCGTCTGCACGCGGCGGATTTCGTGGTGCACGACCGGCTGGTCTCCTCGCAGGTGCTCGAGCTCGCGCGGCGGGAGGCGGAGCGCGTCTGTGCAGGCAAGTCGGGATACGGCCCGTCGTGGTCGCAGCTGCGCATCAACGCGCTGCTGGTGCGTTGTGCCCGGGAAGGACAGCACGTGATTCGCCTCAAGTCCGGCGATCCGGCGGTGCTCGGCAGG
Source organism: bacterium EF100-94H03 bin56 (assembly GCA_002238685.1). Lineage (GTDB taxonomy): Bacteria > Pseudomonadota > Alphaproteobacteria > SP197 > SP197 > SP197. The sequence goes on along the minus strand of MPMV01000072.1, from coordinate 7,243 downwards.
CTGGACGAAGAGATCGAGGCGCTGGAGGCCGCAGGCATCCCGTGGGAGGTTGTTCCGGGAATCACGGCGGCCGCCGGTGCGGCTGCGGACATGGGGGTCTCGCTCACGCGGCGCGGGCGCAACTCGGAGCTTCGCCTCATCACGGCCCGTGACGTGGACGGGTTCGCCGAGCATGATTGGGCCGCCCTTGCCCGGCCCGGATCCGTCGCCGCGATCTACATGGGCAAACAGGCGGCCGCCTTCCTGCGCGGGCGACTGCTGATGCGCGGGGCTGCACCATCAACACCGATCACGATCGTCGAGAACGCCTCGCGCCAGGACAAGCGGGTCGTCGCGACGACCCTGCTCGGTCTGCCCGACGCGCTGGACGAGACGAACTTTGCGGGACCGGTGGTGCTGATGCTCGGCATCCTGCCGCGCGCCGCCATGCGGAAGGCGCCAGCCGGCTTCGAGGTCCACCGGGAGGCAGTTTGATGGCCCGCGCCTTCAGGCCCTGCATTCTGACCGCGAACGACCTCATCGATGGCGAAGTGGTCTACCTGGCGCCCGATGGCGCCTGGACGCGCCGCCCGGTCGACGCGCGCCTCTTCGAGGACGAGGGCGAGGCGAACCGGAGCCTTGCGGCGGCTGAAGCGCAGGAGGATGCCATCGTCGGCCCCTATCTGGCGGCGGCTGCTCCGGGAGGTCATCTGGGACCGGAACCCGTTCACATCCGGGAAGTTCTTCGCGCGACCGGACCCTCCAACTACTGCCACGGCAAGCAGGCGGGGAGTTGACGCGTGTACAGATATGACAGCTTCGACCGGGAATTCGTGCGCAGTCGGGTCGCACAGTTCCGCCAGCAGGTGGAGCGCCGCATTGACGGCTCCCTGACCGAGGAGGAATTCAAGCCGCTGCGGCTGATGAATGGACTCTACTTGCAGCTGCACGCCTACATGCTTCGGGTGGCCATCCCCTACGGCACGCTCGACAGCCGCCAGATGCGGCAGCTCGCCCATATCGCGGAGCGCTGGGACAAGGGCTACGGGCACTTCACGACACGTCAGAACATTCAGTTCAACTGGCCCAGGCTGAAGGATGTGCCGGACATACTCGACGCTCTCGCGGACGTCGAGATGCATGCGATCCAGACGTCCGGCAACTGCGTCCGCAACATCACCGCTGATCACTTCGCCGGCGCGGCGGCCGACGAGATCGCCGATCCCCGCCCGACCGCCGAACTGCTTCGGCAATGGTCGACGGATCACCCGGAGTTCGCGTTCCTGCCGAGGAAGTTCAAGATCGCGGTGAGCGGCTCCCCTGTCGACCGTGCCGTGACCCGCGCGCACGACATCGGACTCCGCATGATCCGCAATGGGGTCGGCGAGACCGGCTACGAGGTCTCCATCGGCGGCGGGCTCGGGCGCACCCCGGTGATTGGCTCGGTCGTTCGCGACTTCCTGCCCGTGGCGGACCTGCTACCCTACGTCGAGTCCATCCTGCAGGTGTACAACGCCATCGGCCGCCGCGACAACATTTACAAGGCGCGGATCAAGATCACGGTCCGCGAACACGGAATCGATGCCTTCCGCGAGCGCGTCGAGCAACGCTTCCGAATTCAGCACAAGGCATTCACAAGCGCGCACCAGGCTCTCCTCAAGCGCATCAGCGCGATGTTCGCGGCGCCGGCATTTATCGAGGCTCCGACCGGGGCGTTCGATGCGGCGCTCGCGCGAGATCCGGTTTTCCGATCATTCGTCGATACCAACCTGCACCCGCACCGGAATCCCCAATACGCAATCGTCACCATCTCGCTCAAGGCCCACGGCGCCACGCCGGGCGACGCCACCGCAGAGCAGATGCGCGTCATCGCCGACCTGGCGGAGCGATATGGCCATGACGAGATCCGGATCAGCCATGAGCAGAACTGCATTTTGCCCCACGTGCACAAGCGCGATGTCCCGGCGGTGCATGCGGCATTGCGGGAGGCAGACCTTGCCACCTCCAATGTGGGGCTGGCATCGGACATCATCGCCTGCCCGGGAATGGACTACTGCAACCTGGCTACCGCCCGCTCCATCCCGATCGCCCAGGACATTGCCACGCGAATGAAGGAGCGCGGGGACGAGCGCCAGGTCGGCGATCTCAAGATCAAGATTTCCGGCTGCATCAACGCCTGCGGGCACCACCATGTCGGGCACATCGGCATCCTTGGCCTCGATCGCGCCGGCGTCGAGAACTACCAGATCACTCTCGGCGGCGACGGAACGGAAACGGCCGCGCTCGGCGAACGCGTCGGTCCTGGCTTTGCAGCAGACGACGTCGTCCCTGCCGTGGAGCGGCTGATCGACACCTACCTCGTGCTCCGGTCGGACGAAGACGAAGCCTTTCTCGCGACCTACCGGCGTGTCGGCATGCAGCCCTTCAAGGCGGCACTCTATCCCGACACCGTCCTGGCCGCAGGACGCTAGCCGTGGGACGCGGGAACTCCGGCATTCTCGTTCGCGACACCGGGTTCCGGGACGACGACTGGCGCGGCGAATTTGTCCAGTGGAGCGGCGAAGAGGACCACTCGGCTCTGCCTGATCTGGCCGCGCTGGATGTCGAGAACACCGCGTCGGCCGAAGACATCGTGCCCCTCTTCGAACGCATCGCCCTCATTCGCATTGCCTTCCCGTCGCACATGGACGGCCGAGGTTTTTCGCTGGCTCGCCACTTGCGACTGCTGGGCTACCGGGGTCGGCTGCGTGCGGCAGGCCACATCCTCGCAGATCAATACACCATGGCCCGACGAAGCGGCTTCGACGAAGTGGAAATCGACCCGGATTTCGCCGAACGGCAGTCGGAAGAGCAGTGGCTGTTCCGTGCGGATTGGCGCACGCATGACTATCAGGAGCGTCTGGGCCGGCGCCAATAAGACGGAGAGTGGTGAGCAAGATCGAGTTCGCTCATTCCAGGGCTTCGGCAGGCCACACTGACAATAGGCGCAGACGAGTACGGCGCAGTGAAAGCCTGTCCCCGCCGAAGCAACAGGCTGGTGCGCTTGCACAGCGGATGTACTGGATTGCGTCATCGCCTCTGATCGGTACGCGATACAGCTCAGCCGGCCGCTCCGAGGACGAACTGAAGACGCAGAAGGAGCGGACGTGCCGATCTCGTTGTGCTGAGTAGTGCGGCTCTCGAGGTTGTGAGAAGTCGGTATCCCAAGATCGATCTGCAGGTCGGTGAGATATTCCCCTTTGGATCTGCGCGGCGATTGCACGATCTCGCGAGGCACTGGATTTCGTGGTCGGGTCGTCGACTGATTGGTACTTCTGTGGAATGGAGCGTTGGCGGATACATCGCTGTGGTGTAGACGATCCGACTCTCTTGGGTGACAAAGTGCTGGGTGTCAATTGTACTCGTAACTCTGTTGCAGCAGGGGTTTCAATTTTTCTAGGTCTTCCGGTGTGCGGATGGTAACTTCCAAGTCTCCCGTACCGAAGTGACCTATGTTGCGCACATCCCGGCTGAATCCAGCTTCCAACATCGTCGTATCGGGATCCACTTTCAGGTAGACGCACACAGTCGCCTTGTTGGGATGCACTTCGACACAGGCAAAATTCCGAAGCCGCTTGAAAGCCACGTAATATTTAAGCGTCTTTTCCTGGACGTCGTCGCCAAGTGCAGTAATGTAATCACGAAGTGCCTGGTAGAGGTCCTGCATGGAGCCTTCAAGCCCGGCAAGAACCGTCGCAATCGTTTTCTGGCTGGCCGTGGACGTGCCACCAGTGTTCCCGGCGAGAGACTTGGTTTCTGCCGAAATGGAGTTGACTAACTCCAGCATTAGCAGGTCTCCGCCAAATCGTCGGTAGCGGATCAGCTCGATATTGCGGTTCATCTGCTGCACCGCGTGCTCGTCGAACCGCGTGAATCCCCCCGCGACACAAAGCAGGCGCGGTGCCGACCAATCAATGGTCGCGGCCGAGATCTGGCCCAGCTTCTTCTGCACCAGCAGTTCGAACTCTGCTCGGTGATCGAGCAGCCAGTCCATGTAGTAGAGCCCTTGGTTGATGACATTCTCGTTGGTCGCGCGTTTGTACTCAATGATGGCGGGGCATCCATTCTCGTCGATGCCGAGTGTATCGATGCGTCCTCGATGCTTAGGCCCCGTCGAGTACTCGCTTTCCAAGAAACGTATGCCAAACACCGCCTCAAGATTCTGTTCGATGAGGGTTTGGAGGGATTTTTCGAGCGCCATAGCGCTCCCGGGAATTTCGGTAGCTGAATCGTCGTCCAAGGTGAACAGCTTGATATCGGTCATCGGCTCTCGTCTCCGGTCAAGGGATCCGTCACGTCTACCAATCTGCATACCATGCCATGCCGCAGAACCAAACATGCGTAATCGGTAACGGAGCACATTCAGTGCGGGTGCGGCAACGACTAGGAAGCTCGCCTGTGTGGTCGTGGTCGTGCCTCGAGTCTGCCATGATCGCCGATACCTCTGGTGCTGCGATCCGGGACCGCTTCAGACGACCGCTGTTGTCTTTGTTTTGCTGCCGAGCGTGTCGGCGTGCAACGAATCCCGCCAGACTAACTCACGCATATGATGCTACTGACCGGCTTCGTGTGAGGGCGGCCGGGAACAGCCGTTTCATTCAGAAAGCGCGCGTCATCCTGCAGAAGGCCGTCTGCAGGCCGGAAGAATCAATCCTGTGTTCCGCGTTGCTCCATTCGGAAACGCGTTGCCCACTCCCGGTTCACCCGATCCGCCAATCTCGCGGTTCTGGGCTCAGCGGCTTCCGCGATCCCGGGGTCCAGGCCGAGGGCGGACAAGACGGTCGCCAACGTCGCCTGCGGGTCCGCGACAAGCCCCTCATAGGTGATATGGACAGGCTGAATGTCCTGCTCATGAAACCAACGGGTCCAGCACCTGTCGTGTTCCTCCAGTTCTGTCACGAGTCTTGAAAGGTCCTGCGCGTCGTAGACGGGAGCATGTCCCTCCTTGAGTCGCTCGCGTTCGGTTCCGTCGGCATTGACATGCCACAAACCGGTCTGCTCCGCCCTGAGTAGCGAGACAGCCTGGGCAACCTTGTCTTCGCGGGAGAGATGCAAGTAGACCGGTGTTCCGAATGCTGCCTTGAATCGAGCGCTATCGCTGTCCATGTTCGGGTAGAACGAGTCGAGTCTTTTCGACAGATCGGCAACGCTCTCCCACATCAGTCGCAGGCCGAAGACCCGAGTCCCGCCGGCTCCTTGCCGCAGCACGGCCGCCAGGTAGGCTTGATCGAATTCGTGCCCGCTGCGCCAATTCACTACCGACACATCAAATTGTTCCGCCCACCAGGAGATATCTTCACGCCGGAAGTACGAATGGGGTTGTCCTGCCACTCCGGTGTCGAAGAGAAGGTCGCACAGGAGTGTGCTTCCACTTCGAGGGGTCGATCCAATAATGTAGGATTCTGTCTGCTTCATCTCAGGCGATGGAGTGGACGCCATTCTTCTCTCTTGAACGCACCGCCCTCCCCGGGAGAGCGTCGCACACGAGGTCGCCGAGGAAACCGGCTACCGCGAGTTGCACGCCGAGTCCCTGTGCTGCGCCCGGCGGTGTCACACCCATCTCCTCATCCGTCAGAGCCTGGGTCACCTGTCAACGGTCGTCCTCGAGCATGCGGCATCCGGAACATCAGCGGTACCTTGTCAAACGCATGCCTACGACAAGGCAGGCCGTGAATGCCGGAACCGCGGCCTCCCGGCCGGTGCGCCTGGGGAACAACCGCACGTGGGCCTATAGCGCCTGTCCGGGTGTCGACCGCGGATGCAGCCCCAGACTTCTGTCATGAGAGCAAAGCCGGGCGGGTCGCCGCTGTGTCGGGAAGGCTGCGGACCGTGCCATCATGCGAGCGTGTCACCTCTTGACAGCGCCTCGCGCCCGAATCGCTCGACCGCCGCCAGGGTCTCGCCCACGTCATCCCAGGTCGTGGTGTGGTTGATGATGCACATCCTGAGCGCGAATGTTCCATGCAGCAGCGTTGACGACACGAACGCGGGGTCGTCCCAGAACAGGCGGGCGAGCACCGTTCTGTTGACCTTGTCCAGCGTCTCCTCGTCGTGTCCGCCGTCGGCCGGATTGACCCGGAAGCACACGATCCCCAGCGTTACCGTGTTCATGATCTCCAGGACCGGACTCTCGCGGACATATGATTCCGCCCGCGCAGACAGATCCATTCCCCGGGCGACTGCGTGCCGGAACGCCGTCATCCCGAAGGTCTGGACTGACATCCAGACCTTCAGGGCGCGAACCGAGCGGCTCAGTTGCAGGCCGAGATCCGAGAAGTTGGGGTGATTCGTTCCCCATACCGTGTCCTGAAGGATATCGGGCCGCACTGCGAAGGCATCCTTGAGCGTGCTCTCGTCCTTCACGAGCAGGCAACCGGCCTCGTAGGGCTGGAAGAACCACTTGTGCGCGTCCAGCCCGACCGAATCGGCGCGTTCGATCCCGCGCAGGATCTGCTTGCCCCTCTCCGTCACCACCGCGAAGCCGCCATAGGCGGCATCGACATGCAGCCAAAGACCTTCCGCCCTGCAGAAATCGGCCAACTCCTCCAGGCGATCGACTGCGCCCGTGCCCACTGTGCCCGCGTTAGCGGCGACCGCGACAGGGGTCAGCCCGGCATCGCGGTCCTCGGTCACGGCTTGGGCGAGCGCGTCCATGTCCATGCGGAATTGCCTGTCGCTCGGGACCATGCGAATGCGCTCGCGCCGGACGCCCACGATCATCGCCGCGCGGGCGAGCGCGCTGTGGCTCTGGTCGCTCATGTAAACGGTGGCGCGCTCGGGGTGGCCCGCCGCCTCGCGTGCTGCCACGAAGGCATCGACGCTTGCCGCCGAGCCGCCGCTGGTGAAGAGCCCGCCGGCGGTCTCCGGATAGCCGATCCAACGCCTGAACCAGTCGATGACGACCAGCTCCAGCTGGCTCGGGCCGCTCGCGACCAGCCAGGTGCACTGGTTCACGTGGTAGCCGGCGGCCATGAAGTCGGCCACGACACTGGGCCAGGTGGGTGATGACGGGACAAATCCGAAGCAGCGCGGGTGATCCAGACGTGTCGAGTACGCCAGGATTTCGCGCGCCGCCCTTTCAACGACCTCACCGGCAGGCCGCCCGTCCTCGGGCGGATCCTCCATCAGCTGGTCTTCGAGCACCTGCCGGAAATCTCCTTCCCAGGCATTCTCTCCGGGCAAGCTCTCGATTCGCTCCACCACGAGATCGAGCGCCTTGCGCCCA
>MPMV01000017.1 GCA_002238685.1 bacterium EF100-94H03 bin56 | reverse complement strand
TATAGGGATCGGCGCCGTTGAAGACGCCGCCGCCGCAGGCAACGAGTTTCTGCAATTCAGGAAGATCGCCGGAGCTGTCCTTGACGTAGTCGAGGTTCTCCACCGCGATCAGGCGGCGGTAGAGATCGACAGTCAGAGGCGCGGCCTGTTGCGGCACGTTGTACATGACCACCGGAATGCTGATCGCCCGGGCGATCGCCTCGTAGTGGTAGAGCACTCCGCGTTCGCCGGGAGGCTCGAGAAAGGGAGGCATGACCATGACGGCGGTGACACCGCAGTCTTCTGCCGCCCGAGCCCTGGCAATGCAGTCGGCCGTGCTCAGCGCCGTGGTTTGCGCGATCGTCGGCACGCGGCCATCAACGTGCCTGGTGCCGTCGAGGATGAGACGGGCGCGCTCTTCGTCCCTCAGGTAGGCGTATTCGCCGGTTCCCGAGCACAGCACGAGACCATGCAGGCCCGCCTCGATCATGTCGTCGATATGAGCTCTGTAGCGCCCCGGATCGATCGTCTCGCCGTCGTCCTCGAAGGGTGTGCACATGGCCGCGAAGATGCCGCGCAGTTGGGTCATGTCCTGTTCTCGCCGTCCCCCGGAGCCAGGCGATGATAGTCAGGGCCCATGGTATCAACAAGAAACGAATTGTCCCGGTCTGCCGTTGCAGCCGGGGCCCATCGCGAGGTCAGGTGTTGCATGCCCTGCGCCAAGACCGATGTTCACGGCAAGCGGGATGCTGCCGGCGCTTTCGAGCTTTGCACCTGTGTCGCCCCGGGTGATACCTGGAATCCTCGTGGTGTGCTCGTTTCCGGGTCCTGCACGGCCTCTGCGTAGACCGGTCATCGGTAGAGGCCGGTGACTGGAACATCAAGTCCGGGCGGGGCTTCCCGGCGCGTACTTGACTGTGCGGGTGACCCGTTCGCAAAGCAAGGCTCGCCTTGCGTTGTTTGCCATGCTTCGCAATAGCTGCACTGGTAGCGCTGGACGCTCTCGACAATGAGCGTCGTATCCGCTCACCGCGGACAACACGCTGATGATTTTGTGGAGAAAACTCGCGGCTGAAGGGTCCGTTGCCACGATGCAACAGGAATGGAACCACGGGTCGTGACCGACGCCCTCTCGGCACCCCCATCCGGGCTCGCGTTGACATTCAGATTCGCTGCTGGTTAAGTGACTTGTCGGCTTTGCCGGTTCCATGATGGCGACAGTTCTGCGGCGCTTTTGTGCTGGAGAGTGGAGTACCGGGCCGAGATTGGAGAACCCCCACCTTCCTGAACGAGAGGTTGTTCCCATGACCAAATCAAAACAACATCCGGAAACGGACAGTGTCGTTGAAGAACGGCGTGCATTCCTCAAACATGGCGCCCTCGCGGCCGGAGTTGCAGCGGCGAGTGCTGGCGGCCTTGCTGCACCCTATGTTCGGGATGCGCATGCAGCTGAGACAACGACATGGCGTATCCAGACTTCGTGGCCGGGTGGCATCGGCCTCGATATTTTCAAGAACTGGTGCGCCACCATCGTCGAGAAGACAGGTGGAGAACTCGCCTTCCAGGCGTTCGGCGCCAAGGATGTCGTCGGTGACTTCCAGCTGTTCGACGCTGTGAAGAACGGTGTGATCGAGGCGATGAACCCGTTCACGCTCTACTGGGCAGGCCGCATCCCGGCTTCGGTGTTCCTGAGTTCCTATCCACTCGGCCTGCGCAATCCCCATGAGTGGGATGTGTTCTTTCTCTCGCTTGGCGGCCGGGAGATCGCCCGCGAGATCTTCGCCCAGCACGACATGTTCTACGTCGGCCACATTCATCATGGTCCCAACATCATCCATTCCAAGGTCCCGATCCTGTCGATCGACGACTTCAGGGATCGCAAGATGCGGCTCCCTGGAGGCATGGTGGCGGAGGTATTCCAGGACGTGGGCGCCAAGACGACGCTCCTTCCCGGCTCGGAGATCTTCCCCGCCCTGGACAAGGGAACGATCGATGTCGCAGATTACGTCGGCCCGGCCGTCAACTACGCGCTGGGATTCCACAAGGCGACGAATTACATCTCGATGGGGCCTCCGGGCTTCATGTCGATTTACCAACCGGTCGACCTTATGGACCTCACCGTCGGCATCGAGCACTGGAACGCGCTCTCCGACCAGATGAGGCAGTTCGTCGAGATGGAGGTTTGCGTCTATTCCGACCACCATCACGCCCTGATCCAGAAGGCCGACCAGGAAGCCTGGGCCAAGTTCGAGGAGGCCGGAACAGTGGTGACCAGGCTTTCCCAGGACGACGTCGAGGAGTTCACCAATTTTGCCGTGCCACGCTGGTTCCAGTGGGCCAACAAGGACAAGGACGCTGCCCGGGTCTTCAAGATCCAGCTGGATTACATGATGTCGGGAAGCCTTGGATACGTGACGCCTGACATGATCGATGGCCAGGTCCTGGACCTCTGATATCACGATGAAAGCCAGGCAACGCCGGGTGGGGTCTTCCCGCCCGGCCGTTGCCCAGGCGCCATAAGCACGTTCCGGACGCCCGCGTTGCCATGGAGTGGGTGCTGGGTTCAATAGCGACGGTGCTGCACGGCATCGTGCCGGAATGGCTCGTCCTGCCAAGTCTGACGTTGACGCTGCCCCACGTGGTGTATTGGGCTGGCTTGCTGCTGTTCCCTCTGCTCGCGATGTACCTTGTGCGCCGGGCCAGGCAGATGCCGCGGCGGAGCGCTTCGGCGGCGATAGCCTGGATGTTCTGGTTCTGGGGCGGATTCGTCGGCTTGCACCGGTTCTACCTCCGCTCGAGACAGGTGGGGACCATCTTCATCCTGCTGTTCGCGCTGCTTCTGCTGGGCGAACGTTATTCCTCGGATGCCCGGAATGTCCGGTCCGCGTTCGACAACGAACTCCGAATCACGGAGTTCAACGTCACCAAGCATCAGAAAGATGTCGATCGAGAGTCCGAAGGGGCGGAGGAACGCCTCGCTTTGGCCCTTGAGGAGCGCGATGCGGTTCAGGCGAAAGCGCAAGCGGCGGCGCAGACCGAGGATGAATGGCAAGCCTTTGTCGGCACCGTCTTCTATCTGATCGTCGTACTTCTCCTCTTCGATGCGTGGCGCCTTCCCAAGCTTGCCCGCGAGAGCGAAGCGCGCGACGCCGCCGAATCGAGAGAGATCGATATCCTGCAACGGGACGTCACTCCCGATGAGCGTGACTCGATCACCAACCCGTTCATAAGGGCGATCGAGAAGATCAGCGACTGGTCCGGTAGTTTCGTGTCTTACTGGATCGTGCTGGCGGTGTTCGTCTACTACTACGAAGTCATTGCGCGCTACGTCTTCAACTCTCCGACAAACTGGGCCCACGAGGCCATGTTCCTGATGTTCGGCATGCAGTACCTGCTCTCGGGCGCCTGCACACTGCGTGATGGCAAGCACGTCAAGGTCGATGTGATCTACGCGCAGTTTTCCGTACGCAACCGGGCCAGGCTCGATATCGCGACTTCCGTGGCCTTCTTCATCTTTGTCGTGACACTGATCGTGACGGGTGCCCTTTTCGCTATGGACGCCGTCGAGGTGATGGAGGTGTCCTTCACGGAATGGGCCATTCAGTACTGGCCGGTGAAGTTCGCCATCATGATCGGCGGAATCCTGATCCTGCTTCAGGGCGTTGCCGGGCTTATGCGCAACATCATCTTTCTTTCTCGAAGCCGGACAGGTTGATCCATGGGTCAGGAGATCGATCTTCTGTGGTTGACCGTGCTGATGTTCGGTTCGCTCGGCGTCCTCTTGATGGCAGGGTTGCCCCTGGCGTTTGTAACCGGCGGCCTGGGCTGCATTTTCCTGTTCCTCTTCGGTTCGGTGAGCGAACTCAACATCCTCCCATCCCGCATCTTTCCGTTCATGACGGATTACCAGCTGAGCGCTATCCCGTTGTTCATTTTCATGGCCGTGATGCTGGAGCGTGCCGGTATCATCCAGGAACTCTTCGACGTCGTTTACAAGATTCTCGGAGGCTTGAGAGGCGGCCTTGCGTCCGCGACGATTGTTTCTTCGACGATACTCGCCGCCATGGTCGGCGTGATCGGTGCGGCGGAGGTCGCCATGGGGATCCTCGCACTTCCGGCCATGCTGAGACGGCGTTACGACCCCCATCTTGCCTGCGGATCCATTCTGGCCGGCGGCACGCTCGGCATTCTCATTCCCCCATCGATCCTTGCCATCCTGTTTGCAGTGGTGGCCCAGCAGTCGGTAGGAGATCTCTTCATTGGCGCAATATTCCCCGGACTTCTCCTGTCCGGCCTCTACGTCATCTACGTCACAGCACGCTGTTACATAAATCCCGCCGCGGGACCGGCCTTGCCGGTGGAGGAGAGAATCAGCTTCCGGGAGAAGCTCGTTCTCCTGCGCAACATCATTACCCCGATACTCCTGATCTTGCTGGTTCTCGGCGTGATATTCACCGGTGTTGCCACACCTGTCGAAGCGGCGGGAATAGGCACCTTCGGAGCCCTCTACGTTGCTGCGATGCACCGTCGTCTGTCCTGGGAGAACATCCGGGAGGGTGCGCTTGTCACGCTCAAGGCTTCGGCCATGGTGTTGTGGATCATTTTCGGTGCCAGCATCTTCGTTGGCTTCTACATCCTGCAAGGCGGTCAGCAGTTTGTAGCCGACGTGCTGATCGGAACGGGTCTTGGACCCTATGGAATCCTGCTGATCATGATGATCATCCTGGTCATCCTCGGAATGTTCCTCGACTGGGTCGGAATTCTCCTGCTTGCGGTGCCGATATTCATGCCAATCCTGTTGCAGATGGAGTTCAACGGTCTGCTGGGTCTGCCAGGTCCGACTGCCGGAATCACGGATCCCGACAAGGCGCAGGAAGCTCTGCGCCTGTGGTTCGGTGTCGTCTACATTGTCAACATGCAAATGTCCTTCCTGTCTCCGCCATTCGGCTACGCCCTGTTTTATCTCAAGAGCGTCGCGCCGCCGGAGATCGGAATGGGCACGATATTCCGGTCCGCGGTTCCGTTCCTGCTTCTCCAGGCACTCGGACTGTTCATTTGCGTTGCATTTCCCCAGATCATCCTGTGGTTGCCCGGCCTCGTGTACGGCAATTGAACTGCGCTTCAACAGCCTCGCGACAGACCGCCCAGTGATGTCGCCCGTTTGGTCCTGCCGGCCGAGCGTCCGGTCGCGTACTGCAGGATGACGGCGGATATGGCATGGAAGCCACCAGCCTTGATCGCGACAGTCCTTCAGATCCGAACTCTCGGCGAAACCGGATCCGGGACATGACGAAGAAACACATGAGAGTCCGAGGTCCCTGGGCCGGCGGAGATCCCTCCATGGCACTTTGCCGGACGCGCCCGTCAAATCCCTCGGTACCGCCAGTTCGGCCGATCCGGATTGCCCGGCCAAGGACGTTTCCAATCCGAAACTCCCGCACCGCGTGGCATGGGTCTTTCGGGCTCCGCATACCAGGCGCAATCTCCGGCGAGGTCGCTCGGTTTCAGCCGCCGGGACGGACGTAAGCCTGTGAAGGCCTGAATGTCGACCGTGTGGACCGCAAGGAAATCGGCGACCTCTCGGTGTCCACCGTCAGGTGAAGCATGCGGCCCCTGATCTTCTTGCCCACGCCATAGTACGCAGGACTGCCACATTCCGTGGTCTTCACACGCCGACTGTCGACCACCTCGCGGTGGGGTGAACCAAGCACCCCGATAGGCGACGCGCCAGGGCGGGCAACACGTCAAGCATGCGCTCCACAACGCTCTCTCGCGACCACCCGGCGGTCAAGAAGACCGCTGTGCTCCGATTGGTGGCGCAACTGCGAAGATGGTAGAATGACAAATAACCGGCACGAACTACAACGTGCCGCAAGGGGAGGAATGGCCATGAAGACATCGTTAGCTTCACGGGGCGCTGCCTTGCGGGCGACTGGACCCGTTCTCGCCGCCATCGCGGTTTCGGCCTTCGCGTTCACCGCCAGCGCGACGGAGGATCTCAATGTCATCGGCTGGTGCGACATCACGGATCCGGAACTGAACGGTCCGTTCGAAGAGGCCTTCGACGTGCGCATCAACATCAAGACCCACGAGGATCCGGCGGTCGCGCAGACCATCATCGAGCAGTCGGCGCCCGGGGATTGGGACGTCTTCCACACCGACGCGACACTCGTGGCGACCCACGTGGAAGCCGGCCTGCTCGCCGAGCTCGACCCGGCGGACTTCCCGCTCGACGACATCTTTCCGCAGGTTCTCAGGCGTGACCTCCACTTCGTGGACGGCAAGCTCTACGCGGTGCCGGACGTCTTCGGCTGGAACACCGTTGCCTACAACAGCGAGCGTGTCGATGCGGAGGATATCGCAAGCTACGACATCGCCTGGAACCCGAAGTACGAAGGCCGCATCGCCGTTTGGGATTTCTACGTGCAGATTGTGCAGAATGTGGGGCTCGCCATGGGACTGGCTCCCGACGAGATCACCATGGACAATCTTGCAGACGTCGAGGCAAGGCTGCTCGCCATGAAGCAGAATGTCGGCGTCATCGGCGACATCGCGACCATCCAGACGGCCCTTGCAACCGGCGATGCGGATATCGTCCTGGGAGGGGGGCAGTGGATCGTGACCGGCCTGCAGGAGGAGAATCCGGCGCTCGACTGGATCGTTCCCGAAGAGGGCGGAATCTTCTACCTCGAAAGCGTCGGCATCGTGGCGTCTTCGGAGAAGAAGGAGCTTGCCAACGAGTACGTCAAGTATCTGATCGGCGCCGCAGGGCAGGGGCGGTTCGCCATGAATTCATGCGGCATGGCGATGCCGGCGAATTCGAAGGCTGAACTGACCGACGAGGAAAGAGCCCTCCTTCGCTGGGAGCTCAAGGACACATTCCTCGAGGATTCCCACATCAACCACTACTATGACCAGGAACTTGATATGGCGATGATCGACGCCTGGGCGCGGTTCCTTCAGCACTAGGCGGCCCGGCGCCGGACCGGTCAGTTCCGGCATGCCGTCAACCGTTCACACCGGACCCGATGCCGGGGCGTGATTCCAGGGGCTGGGGGTACGTCCTCCCGGCTTTGGCATGGACGCTTGCCTTCTTCGTGCTGCCGTTCCTCCTGATGGCCTGCTACAGCCTGTGGCGCTTCGACGCGGGCAAGGTCCAGCATGTCTGGACCTACGAGAATTACGAAGCGTTCATCGCGAGGCCTCACTTCCTTCAAGCGCTCGTCAATTCGCTCGAGGTGACGGCGCTGACCGTGGTCTTGAGCGTCCTGTTGGCCTATCCGTTGGCCTGGATCCTGGCGTTCCGGGTGCCTCGACACCTGCAGAAGATCGCGCTGGTGCTCGCGGTCCTGCCGTTCTGGACATCCTATCTCGTCCGCTCCTACAGCTGGCTTCTCGTCCTCTCGGACAGGGGCATCGTCAACAGCGCGCTGCTCGCGGCCGGTATCGTCGAGACACCCTTGGAACTCGCCCACAACCGGGGCGCGACCGTTCTGGGGTTCACGCACTTCTTCACCATGCTGCTGACACTGACCATCTTCGCCAGCCTGGTCCAGATCAATCCTCACTACCACGCGGCCGCCGCGGACCTCGGGGCATCGCGCCTCAGGATCTTCCTCAGGATCACCCTTCCGCTGAGCCTTCCCGGAGTCGTCGTCGGGGCCTTCCTGACCTTCGTCGTCGCCGTCGGGGACTTCGTCACGCCGCAGATCCTCGGAGGGGGCACCGAACTGCTGATGCCCCAGGCGATCATGCTCCAGATCAGCCGCTACGTGAACCTGCCCATGGCGTCGGCGATGAGTCTCGTTCTCATGGCCGTCGTGTCGCTGGTTTTCTTCGCCTGCGCGCGCTGGCTGAGGGTCCGGAGCCAGGCGTCGCCATGATGTCACGCAGGTCCTTCGCCCGGCTGGCCGTCGTCGTCTATGTCGCGCTGATCTACGGATTCATCTTCCTTCCCGTGCTGGTGCTCATCGTCTTCTCCTTCCAGGACGGCAAGCTTCCGGTGCCGCCCTTCCGCGGGTTCACGCTGAAGTGGTACGACGCGCTGTTCGCCAACAGGCGCCTCATGGACAGCCTTGCGAACTCGGTCGTGGTCGCTCTCGGGTCGGGTGCGGTGTCCACGGTCCTCGGGTTTCTCGCCGCCTTCGGTCTGGCGCGGCATCGTCCTGCCGGTGCTCCGATGATCCGGTGGCTCCTCGTCCTGCCGCTGTTCGTTTCCTATCTCGTCATCGGCATGGGGCTCCTGCTGATGCTGAGGGAACTCGGGATCTCCAAGTCGCTGTTGACGGTCGGCATGGGCCACCTCGTGATCAACCTGCCCCTGGCCTTCGCGGTGATCTACGGCCAGATGGGCGATCATCAGGTGTATGCCGAAAGGGCCGCCAGGGACCTCGGGGCCGGCGAGGCCACCGTCCTGCGGCGAATCACGGTGCCGATGCTGTGGCCCGCCCTGTTCGCCGCGTTCGCGCTCACGTTCACCTTCTCTTGGGACGAATTCATCATCGCCTTCCTGCTCAGCGTCTTCGACGTCACCTTGCCCGTGGAGCTGTGGAGTCTCCTGCGCAGGGGCCTCAACCCGCAGGCCAACGCGGCGGGGTCCCTCGTCTTCACCGTGACGATTGCGGTCCTGATCCTCGCCCTTCTGGCCTACCGCCTCCATCGCAGGAAAGACGCGGGAGGCACAGGCCGATGAACGGATCCCACGTCATGCTTGAGGGAGTGACCAAGCACTATGCGGGAATACCCGCAGTTTGCGACGTGAACCTCTCGATCGAACGAGGTGAGTTCGTCGTCCTCCTGGGGCCTTCCGGGAGCGGCAAGACGACGCTCCTCTCAATTCTGGGAGGGTTTGTCGAGCCGACCTCGGGACGTGTCGCAATCGGCGGGAATGACGTGACTCGCACACCGCCGGCCCGGCGGCCCACCTCCACGGTCTTCCAGGACTATGCCCTCTTTCCGCACATGAACGTCGCCGGCAACATCGCCTTCGGCCTCGAGATGCAGGGACTGGGGAGAAAGGAACGGCTTGTCCGCGTGTCGGACGTGCTGGCGATGGTTGGACTCACCGGTTTCGAGCGGCGGCCGGTGGGCGAGCTCTCCGGCGGGCAACGACAGAGGGTGGCGCTCGCCAGGGCTATCGCGGTTCGGCCCGAAGTGCTGCTCCTCGACGAGCCGCTCGGCGCGCTCGATCTCAACCTGCGGCGCCAGATGCAGGATGAACTGGCCGGCCTGCAGCGAAGCCTGGGCACGACCTTCGTCCATGTCACCCATGACCAGGAAGAGGGAATGAGCATCGCCGACAGGATCGTGGTTCTGAACAACGGCCGCGTTGAGGACTGCGGCACTCCGGACCGGGTCTACCTCGAACCGGCGACATTGTTCGCGGCCACGTTCATGGGCGAAACCAACATCGTGGCGGGCCGGGTGGAGGAGGCTGGTGACGGGTACCTGAAGCTCTCGACACCGCTGGGCGGGATCCGGGTCCGCGGTTCGGCGCCGCCGGGACACGATGTCCGCGTCTCGATCCGGCCGGAACATGTCCTGTTCGAACCCGCCCGCGACACCGAGAGCCTGGGAGCGGTTGTCTTTACCGACAGCGTCTTCCAGGGGGCTCATTACCGGTGCCGCGCGAGGAGCGTTGGGCACGACGGCCAGGAGCTGCTCGTGTATGTTCCTGTCGAGCATGGAGCGGCCATCGGCGAGAGGGCCGAGGTGCATGTCCGCCGCCGCCGCATTGTCCTGCTCGCGAAATAGAAGGGGGACTTCCATGGTCAGGGGCTACTTTCCGCAGGAAGAATACGAGGATCGCTGGACCCGCGTTCACCGGGAGATGGAACGGCGCGGCCTGGAGGCCGCGGTGGTGTGGAGCCGGTCCATGCAGAGCCAGGACAGGGCCGGCGATGTCCTCTACCTCACCAACTACTATGCCCCCGAAGCATCGCCTGACACCCACGGCCGCCATGCCTGGGGATACTATGCCGTCATCCTGCAACCAGGCGAGACGCCCGAGCTTGTGGCCGAAGCGGCCGATGTGCGAAACGAGTTCCTTGCCACGGACCGCGTGTCGCGCCACCGCGATGTCGTCGACGGCGTGGTGCGGCGGCTCGAGGCCAGGCGGCTCGAGGGAGCGGTCGCCTTCACGGGAGCGACCGTGCTGCCCTATCGCTACGGCCGCGAAATGCTCGGGCGGACTCCGGACATCGACTGGCGCGAGGACGAGGACCTGGTGCTCGCATTGCGCCGCATCAAGAGCCCTCGGGAACTCGACTGCATGCGCGAAGGCGGGGCCAACGGGGCTGCCGCGCTCGATATCCTCATGAAGGAAATGGTCCGCGGAACGTCGGAACGCGAGGCGGTGGCAGAGGCGCTCCGCGAACTTTGCCGGCGCGGCAACGGCGGCTCGTACATTTCGGTCAACCACGGCGACACCATCGGTTACTGGTGCCGCGATCCCCTGCTGGGCCGCGGTGGCGACGCGCCCCGGGACGGCGACCTCGTGCGCGGCTGGATGGATACGACCTTTCAGGGCTACTGGTTCGACCATGGCCGGACGGCCGTGGCGGGATCCGCGCCGACGGCGGAACAACGCCAGCTTATTGGCGACTGCGCCTCGATCGTCGAGACCATTCAGGAATCGGTGCGCCCGGGTGCCACGGGAGACGAAATTGCGGCGGCAGCCCGCGCCGCGGTCGAGGCGGCGGGAGGCGACGACGGAACCACCAGCCAGATCTATTCCGTGGTCGCCCACGGTACCGGGCTTTTCTGGGAGCCTCCGTTCATCAACCTCGCCGGCGACAACGCTGATGAGCCAATCGAGGCCGGCATGGTGATGGGCGTGGAGTACTTTCTGTCGCGCCCCGGAGTCGGGACGGCGGGAATCGAGGAGAATTTCATCGTCGCTCCCGAGCGTAACGAGAGCCTCACCAACCTTCCCATGCTCGGCTGGTAGCCGTCACCCAAGCCGCAGCGAGGCGATCTGGGTATGGATCACGCCTGCGAGGACGACGAGACCGCCGACGATCTGCACAGTCTGCGGCAGCGCGCCAAACCACATGGCGAGCACGGTGGCGGCAACCGGCAGGAGATTGGCCCATAGCGCCGTGGGCGTGACACCGAGCCTGCTCGCCAAGCGTGGCCCGGGCGTTGAGCGCGTGCTCGGGCTGGCGCACCGACTTCCGACATCGCACCAGGTGACGTCCTGCAATGGCATGCTGCGCCGGTCACTGCCGTGTCTCTCTGCGACATCAAGACAGTCTGATGTCTGCCGCCGCTGAATCGCGTCCTTGGCTGACGATTCCGGTTTCAGGCAGGTATCGACCGTGGTGAAACTGCCCTCGTGGCCGCAAACTGTCATCCTGGATTGCTTCCATGGACTGGTGCGTACGCAGCGTGA
Source organism: bacterium EF100-94H03 bin56 (assembly GCA_002238685.1). Taxonomy (GTDB): domain Bacteria; phylum Pseudomonadota; class Alphaproteobacteria; order SP197; family SP197; genus SP197. The sequence continues at coordinate 67,311 of MPMV01000017.1, read as the reverse complement.
GATGGTCTATGCTGTATACTGTCGGGATCTGCCCGCACGGTACACGGTCCAGGACGAGGGATGGTCTGCACCGCGAAGCAACAGTTTGCCACGCCCCCTTCCGTGGAAGAGCGCGACTTCATCGAAGCCGTCGCCCGAAATGGTTCGGCGCGAGAGCATGATTCCAGCGCAAGCGGGCGGAGTATCCGCACGGAATGCCATTCCGTCACCGGGTTCCACAGGTCCATTCCCCGTATCGTGACCGGCGGTCACATTCCGACAGTGGAGCGGGTCCGGTGACGGCCACCCTCGATCGGCTCCTCGACACACTGGCCGCCTATCCGGCTACCGAAGATGCGGCCTGCAGGACATTGCCGCCGGATGCCTATACCGATCCCGATCTCTACGCTCTCGAGGTCGAGACGATCTTCAAGCATGAATGGCTTCTGATCGGCCGCGCCAATGACATGGCGGAGCGGGGCGACTGGTTCACGGCCCGAATTCTCGACGAACCCATTCTCGTGGTTCATGGCACCGACGGCGTGATCCGCGGGTTCTCGAACATCTGCCGCCACCGCTACATGCCGGTCGCACTCGCTGAGCGCGGCAACGTTAAGCGGTTCGTCTGTCCCTATCATGGCTGGGTCTACGGCACCGACGGAAGACTCGTGACGGCACCTTTGATGGAGGGCTCGCTCGGATTCGAGAAGGATAAATGCCGTCTTCCCGAAATCAGGCTTGAAGTCTGGCGGGGCTTCATCTTCATCAACCTTGACGATGACGCACCACCGCTGGCGCCGCAGCTTCATGAAGCCGACGCCATGCTCGCCAACTACAGGACCGGTGACCTGCTGACCGGCTTCACCTATGACGCGGTGTGGGAGGGCAACTGGAAGCTCGCCACCGAGAACGGCATGGAGTTCTACCATCACATGGGGCTTCATGCAGAGACGCTGGAGGCATCCGTACCGGCGAAGGGTGCCACCGTCGATCCCGCACCGAAGAGCGGGCGATTCACCCACACCCGCTGTCCTTTCTCTGATGCATCCAACTCCGCCGATGGTGGATTCGCGCGCCTTCTTCCCCAGGACCGTCGCTTCACGGAACAGGAGATGTCCACGGTCTATGCGATCGGTCTCTTCCCCAACATCTCGCTTGCCATGACGACCGACAGCAACAACTGGCTGTCGTTCCTTCCGCTGGGTCCGGAGCGGACACGCGTCATGGGGGGATACATCGTCGCACCCTGGTCGTGTGATGAGGATCCGCAAGGAGTCGCACAGCGCAACGAACTGATCTACCGGGTCAACGAAGAAGACGCGCAGGCGACGTGGCGCCTGCAGGCTGTGATGCGCTCATCCAGGGCCAAGCCCGGTCCTCTCAACGTGCGCGAGGGTACTGTCGCCCAGTTCTACAAGTACCTCGCCCGTACGTTGGTGCCGGCCGCCCAGTGACGGCGCCGGACTGTCGCTCCGCATCGCCGGATCGCAGGTGCCGTTTCACCAGGCCGCCGCTACCGCCTGAATCCAAGTTCCAGCGTGAAGAACTGCGGGTTGATAGCAGCGAGCGGCTCGCGCAACTTGTCGAGTTCCGATCGGGGTCCATGCACTTCGAGCCTGATGATCTCGGAGATTCTGGACGCCTCCGCGAGAAGTGGACCAACATTCTCGATATGCGCAAGCAACCCCTCCGCATTCACGTATCCCTCGCGGCAGTGCGCGACATCACCGTCAAAGCTGAACCCGTAGTACAAACAATCGGACTCCTCCCCGGTCTTCGCGACGAACCGCTCGCACAGTGCCTTGAATTCTTCCATCTTGCCGGACTGCACCTCGAAGTACGGGACGATGGTGCAACAGGTATCGTCGGTAGCCATAGCTTCGCTCCTTGGACTTCAACTGGATCGCACGGGAATGGCGATCCCCCTTGATTATGGCACAGGACGCGGAGTCAAGAAGGATGCCATGGGCGACCTGATCGACGACGAGACAGCGGGTTCCTGCGGACTGCATCTGGTCCCGGCGGGCGTGATGTGCGACACAAGAACGCATGCCGCGCATGAGGGAGGCCTCAGTCATGCATACGTCTTCGAACAAGACCAGAGTACCTTCGCGTGATGCCGGGTTTCCGGCGCCGATGTGGAGTTCCAGCCGACGCCGCTTCCTGGAGACACTCGCCTCGGCAGGTATTGTCACCTCCACGCTGCCTTTCGTCAGGCGTGGCCATGCCGCAGATGACCATCCGGTGGTGTTCACCTGGGATGGCTACAACGAAGCGGCCCTTCACAGCCCCTACACGGCAAAGCACGGGCAATCTCCGAATTTTTCATTGTTCGGGGGTCTGGACGAGGCCTTCGCAAAGCATCTGTCCGGCTTCGTACCGGACATCACCACGCCGGGTGCGGAATCCATCGAACGTTGGCGCGACGCCGGTATCATCGTGCCGACGGACACGTCGAGACTGAGCAATTGGCCCGACCTCTTCGATGGCCTCAAGTCGCAGAAACCGGCCTTTGAGGACGGCAAGCAATGGGCGGTTCCCTTTGCCTGGGGTGGCTCGGCGATTGTCTACCGCACGGATCTGGCGCCCGAGTACGCCGAGAATCCCACCTGGGATATCCTCTGGGATCCGAAGTACGAGGGTCGCCTCGCGATGCGGGACGATTCGACTGACAGCGTGGTGGCGGCGGCCATCGTCGCAGGCGTCGATGATCCGTTCAACATGAGCGACGATGACATTGCCAGGGTCCGCGAACTACTGACCGAGCAGCGTCCCCTTCTGCGCTACTACTGGAGTGATCCGACGTCGTTGGAGCAATCGATGGCAGCGGGCGAGGTCGTTGCCTCCTATGGCTGGACGAGCACGATGGCGATCCTGAGGGAACAGGGAATTCCGGTCGATTTCATGGTGCCCGCGGAAGGCATGATTGTCTGGATCGACTTCCTGTCCCTGTGTGCCGGCGGAAGCGGGCCGGAGGACAAGAAGTACGATATCATCGACGCCATGATCTCACCGGAGAGCGGCGCGTTTCTGCTTGGCGAATGGGCGGTCGCCTCCCCCAATCGAAAAGCCTACGAGCTCGTCGATATGGAGATGGTTCGTGACCTCGGCCTCGACAACGCCGATGCCATCGCCGATGCCGGTGTTTTGCTGATCCCGTTCTCCATCGAAAGCCAGCCGAAGGTCGTCAACATGTTCGACGAGGTGAAGTCAGGCTTCTGAGGGGGCCGCATCCAAGGTATCCCGACCTATGTTGTCCTTGGTGCGCCATCGGTAGAATGAGGCGATTTGAAGCGCGGGCGTTCGGGTGCGGGAACTTCTCACGCCGGGGGCGGCACCGTGGCACTTCGAGGCTGCTGATGTGATGCCAAAGAATGTCGGGATCCGTTGGTTGACAATCGTCGTCAATTCCGGATTTCCCGGTGCCGTGAAAGGTGTTCCGGTGGAGAGGCTCAGCCGAGTGCCGAAACAGTCATGAGGCTTTCGGCACCCGGCGCCGGGCAGGCCGCGTCCGGCAAGCAGTTCGGTCATGGCCGTCAACAACGAAATCGGCGCGCTCCGGGACATTCAGCTCTTTCGCCCGCAGCGGAAGGTGTTGATCGCGGTCGCCTCCCACAAGGGGATTCGAGAGAGTGACAGCCTGACCGGCGAACGACAGGGGCATCAGGGCCGGCGACTTCCTCCACCAGCGCCACGACCGCTACGTCGAACGCAACCACGGAGCCCCGGACCCCGTGCGACCGGTGGTTCGGCTCCTTTCATGGCGAGACGCCGGAGGCGACGAGGCGGATGTCGAAGCGATCGACTCAACCGTAGGACGCGACAGGAGGACCGAGTCGCTCCGGTGATGGCGTGACTCCCAGGCCCGGTCCTCTGGGCAGGGAGATCCGACCGTTCGAAACCTCGATGCCGCCTTCGGGATCGTAGTGAACGCCGGTATAGGGCTGCGAGATCCAGACGCCCTCGTTGAGATGCGCCTCCACCGTCGCTCCGGCATGAACGCAGGCGGCCGCTGTGATGTCGCCGCCGAAGCTGTCGTCGCAGGTATGGGGAAGGGACCATACCCTGCAGATATCGCGCGCCGTGCGCAGGTGACTGAGGCCGCCGAGCCGTCCGACCTTGAATCCGAATCCGTCGCAGAGGCCGGAACCGACGGCGTTCAGGACATCGCCGAGGCTTTCCGTACTCTCGTCGAGGTAGACGGGATGCTCGAGTTGCGGACGGATGCGGGCGATTTCCGTCATGGTGTTGCAGGGCTGCTCGAGGACGACCGGGATATCTGCACAGGACTTCGACAGATGCAGGGCGTCACGGGTCGTCCAGGACCGGTTGGCATCGGCGACGAGCCTGACCGTCCTCCCGACGGTCTCCCAGACCTTGCGGATCGTCGCGATGTCGGCGTCGATGGTGCGTCCGCCCACCTTGAGCTGCAGGCGCGGGAAACCCTGCCTGCTCTTTTCCAGGGCGAGGCGGGCGACCTCGTCAGGTTCGCCGACGCTGATGGCATAGTAGGATGGCACCTCCTCGAAGACCGCGCCGCCGAGAAGATCGCAGACTCTCGCACCGTGGACCTTTCCCATGAGATCCCAGTGCGCCATATCGACCACGGCCTTTGCGTAGTTGTGACCATTGAGGTGGGCGTTCATGTTCCGGTGGAGGGCGTTGGCATTCAGCGGATCCTCGCCAATCAGGTGAGGGGCCATTTCGGCCAACGCGGCCCGGGCGCCGAGCGCGTGCTCGGGCTGGTAGGTCGGGCCGACGGGGCAGGTCTCGCCGTAGGCCTTGAGGCCCGTATCCGTGATGAGTTCGACGACGGTGGAGTCCACCGCTTCGAGGCTGGCGCCCGACATGACGTAGGATCCGGTCCGGATCCGCAGGTCGATCCGGTGGACGTGCAGTTCGGCGATCTTCAAGTGGTGGTGGCCAAGGATGGATTGAGAATCAGCCTACCGGTGCGGAGCCTGGTGCGAAAGTCCTTCCGGGGAGGCCGGACCGTAGTCGTTTCCCGTCATGTACGGGCGGGGCACACAGCCCCCCGAACCGGATCCACTGCCACGTCAAGCTGTTGTTCACGAATCTTCATCCTCGCGCGACAGCCTGCGGGTCTTCCTGTTCTTCATGACAAGGGGCCGCAACGTCCGAGCGACCGGCACGCGGTCGACCGTGTATCTGGTGTGGGCAACAGCACCACGCCAGACCTGGAGCACATCCGCTTTCATAATGATTGGCTGAACTCGTCAACGCCCGGTCGGCAGTTCCGCGGTCATCGTGTTCGGATTTTCCCCATCCATTTCAGGAAGAGGCCGGCGGGGCCGCGTTCCCGCCACGATGCGCCCCTTCGACGCTGGCTGCTCTGCGCGATGGACTGTGTCAGCCGGTCCAGCACGATGGCCAGCATCACGATGCCGAGCCCTCCGACGGTCGCAATTCCCATGTCCAGCCGTCCAATTCCGCGAAGCACCATCTGGCCGAGCCCTCCCACCGCGATCATGGAGGCGATGACAACCATCGACAGCGACATCATGAGTGTCTGGTTGATGCCCGCCATGATGGAGGGCATGGCGAGTGGCAGCTGCGCCTTCCACAACAACTGGCGTTCGGACGCGCCAAAGGCCAGCATGGCTTCGATCACGTCGTTCGGCACCTGCCGGATTCCGAGATTGGTCAGGCGGATGACGGGAGGCAACGCGAAGACGATGGTGACGATGACGCCAGGAACATTGCCGATGCCGAACAGCATGACGATCGGCACCAGATAGACGAAGGCCGGAATGGTCTGCATCCCGTCAAGAACGGGCCGCGCGAGAGCATAGAAGCGGTTGCTCCTGGCAGCCCAGATACCCAACGGCAAGCCGATGACGAGGCACAGGACCAGGGATGTGAAGACGACCGAAAGTGTCGTCATAGTCTCCGGCCATACCCCGAGGAAACCGATAAAGAGCAGCGATCCGGCGACGCCGAGCATCAGCCTGACTCCCGCGATCTGCCAGGCCGCCAAGGCGAAGACGGCCAGCATGAGCGTCGGCGGCACGCTGCCAAGTGCCCATTCGAAGTTGCGCAGCACCAGCTCCACGGGCCATTTCAGGGCCTGAAAGAAGGGACGGTAGTTGGCGACCAGCCATCGCAGTCCGTCCGAGACCCAGATCTCAATCGGAATCGTGCCGCATTCGAAGACGTTCAGCAGGCCGCATTCATCCATGAGCCGTCACTCCCTGACCCTCTCAGGTCGTTGCCTGGGATCCGTCTCCCGACCGGTTGCCTTGAATGCCTCGAAGCAGGGTCCGGCCGGTCACGATACCGACGGTCCTGCCGTCCGCGATGACGAGAATGGGATGCGGGCTTCCGACTGCAAGGTCAGTCAGGCGGTCCAGGCTGTCGTCCGGCGAGGCCCGAGGGCAGACCTTCTCGTCGATCGCACCGTGCTGCGTGGTGTAAGCCTCGGGCGGTTCCATGATCTTTTGCGCCGTCACCAGGTTGAGTCTGGAAATCCCGGCAACGAAATCCGCCACATAGTCGTCCTTCGGGTTGGTGACGATATCTTCGGGAGTGCCGATCTGCACCAGTGCACCGTCCTTCATGACGGCGATGCGGTGGCCGATCCGGATCGCTTCATCGAGGTCGTGGGTGATGAACAGGGTGGTCTTGTTCATCTGGGAAGCCAGTGTCATGAACTCGCCCTGGAGTTCCCGGCGAATCAGAGGATCGAGCGCCGAGAAGGGCTCGTCCATCAGGAGAATGTGCGGATCGGCCGCCAGCGCACGAGCCAGGCCGACACGCTGCTTCATGCCGCCCGAAAGCTCGTCGGGATAACGGTCGCCCCAACCGGCGAGTTCGACCCGCTCAAGTGTGTTCACGGCGGTTGCGTTGCGCTCGGTCCTGTCAACGCCGCGCAGCTCGAGACCGAGCGCGACATTGTCCAGCACCGTCCGGTGGGGCAGAAGGGCCATGTTCTGAAACACCATTCCGATCTTCCTCGACCGGAGTTCGCGCAGGGCTTCCGGCGCAAGCGTGTTGACCGCGACGCCCTCGACCAGAATTTCGCCCGCACTGGGATCGATGAGCCGGTTCACATGTCGGATGAGCGTGGACTTGCCGGAGCCCGACAGGCCCATGATGCAGAAGATTTCGCCCTCGGCCACGTCGAAGCTGACATCCCGCACGCCGACGACGCATCCGAATTCGTCAAGAACCTGGCTCTTTCCGATTTCGCGCGACCTGACCGCGGCCAGCGCCTCCTTCTCGCGGTCGCCGAAGATTTTCCAGACGCCGCGGCATTCAATGGTGGCGTTCGGCATGCCGTCTCCGAGCGATCGAATCAAAACGGGTGCATGGCGAACCATGCACCCGCTGTATCCAGGCTGTACAGAAAGAGCAGGCGCGCTACTGCGCGGCCTGCGCCTCAGCGATCCAGCTGTCCCATTGCGCCTGGTTCGCTTCGATCCAGTCGCGGGCGTGCTGGCGTATCTGCTCGTCCGACTTCTCGCCCTCGTTCACGAGCATGTTCTGGGCATTGATGGCGTCGATGGGGATCTGCAGCAGCTCGAACCACTTCCCTGCGACCGGATTGGCCTCAAGCCACGCCGTGCTTGCGATGACATGCTGCGTGTTGACGGCAAACCCCAGATTGCCGATACCCTCCACGGTCGTACTGTCCTCTTCGGTCCGGCCATCGGGCAGGGACGTGAAGGGGACGTTGAGCCACACCACCTCGTGTCCGGGACGCAGAACGCCACTGAGCCAGAGCGGGGTCCAGGTGTAGTAGAGCGTGGGCTGACCGCTCCTGATACGTTCCACGGCGTCTGGAATGATGGCGAAATAGCCGCCTTGACGGTGCTCCACCGTGTCGCGCAACTCGTAGGCATCGAGCTGGTGCTCGATGACACGCTCGCAACCCCAACCCGTCTCGCAGCCATAGAGGTCGGCCTTGCCGTTGCCGTCGATATCGAACAGCTTCGCGAGTTCCGGATCCTGCAGTTGGTCGAGCGTCGTGATGTCTTGGGCCTCCGCGGTTGCCTTGTCGATGAGGTATCCCTGCAGTGAATTCTCGACCAGGGTTCCGGCCCGCTGCCAGACAGCATCGCCACCCTGCTGTTCCCAGAACGTCTTGTGAAGCGGCCACCAGAACGCCGGATAGAACGAGGCGTCGCCGTTCACCACCGCCACGAAACTGGCCTGCATCTGGGCGACCGTTGGCTCATCGACCTCGTAGCCGAGTTCTTCCAGGCCCATGCCGACAATGTAGGTCTGGAAGAGCTCCTCCGAGACACCCTGATAAATCGGCTTGACTGAATCCGCGGCCACCGTATTCGGCGTCAGCTGGACAGCCAGAAGCATGCCCGCCGCTATCCAAACAGCTTTCTTGATCATCTCTTGCCTCCCTCGGCACCGGAACGGCATCGTCACGACTATGCAACAATGCACCAGGAAGCCTATTCGGTAACCGGAATCGACGTCAACGAGTAATGCTCACTGCCGGTTCGGCGATGAGAGGCGGTTGTATGACCAACCGGCCGAAAGCAGGTAATCTGGCCTTACGCAGGGAGTTCCGCCGATGACCGTCATCGACGCTGTCGACAAACCGCGCAGGCGCCGTGGACGGGACGCGCGCAAGCAGGCCCGCACCGAGCGGCCGGTCCGCTTCCTGCCCGAGCTCGACCGCAGGATTCCCGTGATCGACCTCATGTCGCCGGACCAGGTCAAGCACATCCATGATGCGACTATGACGCTGCTCGAGAACAAGGGGATCGAGTTCCGGGACGATGAAAGCGTGGCCCTGTGGAAGGCCGCCGGAGCGCTGGTCGAGGGCTATAGGGTGCACATCGACCGGGGCCAGTTGCTGGAACTGATCGCCACGGTGCCCGAGAGCTACACCATGGTTGCCCGCAATCGGGCGCGCTCGGTCACACTTGGTGGGTTGAAGCAGATTTTCACGCCGGCTTACGGCTCGCCCAACGTTCTCGATCTCGACGGCCGGCGCCGTTACGGCACCCTCGCCGATTTCGACGCCTTCGCGAAACTGGCTCACATGTCGCCGGCCATGCACCTTTCCGGCGGCGTGTTGTGCGAGCCGATGGACGTGCCCGTCCCGAAGCGCCATCTCCACATGGTCTACAGCCTCATCAGGCACTCGGACAAGCCCTTCATGGGCATGGTGACAGCCCGCGAGCGGGCCGAAGACACCGTCGCCATGGCGAAGATCCTGTTTGGTAGCGACTTCGTCGAGAACAATACCGTCATGACGTCCATCGCCAACTGCAACTCGCCGCTGGTGTGGGACCAGACCATGCTCGATGCGGCCAAGGTCTATGCGTCCGCCAACCAGGCCATGCTCTATACTCCCTTCGTGCTGGGCGGCGCCAGCACGCCGGCGAGCACTGTCGGTTCGCTGGTCCAGATCAACGCCGAGGCCTTGGCAGGAATCGCCTTCTCGCAATTGGTCCGGCGCGGCGCGCCCGCCGTCTACGGCCAGTGGCTGGCGACGGTTTCCATGAAGTCCGGCGCTCCCATGGCGGGAACGCCGGAGATCTGCCACATGAACATGCTGGTCGGCCAGATGGCCCGCCATTATCGTCTGCCCTGGCGGTGCAGCGGCGGCTGCTCGAGCGCCAAGATCGTTGATGCCCAGGCCGGCTACGAGGCCGCGCGCAACATGTACGGCGTGATGATGGCCGGCGCCAACTTCGTTCTTTCGACGACGGGCTACATGGAGGGTGCGCTGACCCAGAGTTATGCGAAGTTCGTGCTCGACGCCGAACAGATGGAGATGTTCTACAGGCTTGGCCAGGGCGTTGACTTCGGCGAACTCGACGCCGCCCTCGAGGCGATCGGCGAGGTTGAGGCCGGCGGACATTTCCTTGGCACGAAACACACGCTCGACAACTTCGAGCGGGCTTTCATGATGCCCGAACTGATGAACCACGATAGCTTCGAGCAATGGGAGGCGGAAGGCGGCCTGGATGCAGACCGGCGGGCCGCCGCCCGCGTGCGGCAGATGCTCGAAACGTACGTGCCGCCCCCGCTGGACGAGGCCGTAGACGAGGAATTGCGTGATTTCGTCGCCCGCCGCGAGCGGGAGCTGCCTGACGATGTGAGGTAGTCGGGGCTGCCCGCCGCCCCGAACCTGACATGTGTCGAACGGCGTGATCAGCACGATGCCGGGCCAGCTTGACCGGCGAGTCCGCATGAAGGCGCGCTTCACCGCTTACGATTGTCATTGCGAGGGCGATGTCGAGACGGTCGTCACGTCCGGTCTGCCTGAACTGCCGGCCGGACCGGTGTTCCAGAAGATGACGTACCTGCGTCGGCACCATGACGATATCCGCAGGTTTTTTCTGAACGAGCCGCGTGGCAGTGTCGTCAGGAGCGTCAATTTCATCGTTGCCTCGGAGCATCCGCAAGCCGTTGCCGGTTTCATCATCGCGGAGAGCGAGGAGTATCCGGCCATGTCCGGCGGCAACACGATAAGCGTGGCCACGGTCCTGTTGAAGACCGGCATGGTTCCCATCACGGAACCGGTCACACGCTTCACCCTCGAAGCGCCGGCCGGCCTGATTGGAATCGAATGCGACACGGCCAATGGCAGGATCGGCGCGGTCCGGCTCGTCAACCGGCCTGCCTTCGTCTATTGCCTCGATCGTGTGATCGAGGTTCCGGGCCTGGCACCCTTGCCGGTCGACGTGGCCTTCGGTGGCATGACCTACGTGTTGGTGGATGCGGCTCACTTTGGTTTCGAACTGGTGCCGTCCGAGGGGCGGACACTCTGCGAGGTGGGTCAGGCGGTCAAGCGGGCTGCGGCCGAGCAGATTCCGGTCAGCCATCCGGAGAATCCGGAGATCGCAGGCATAACGCAGACCCTCTTCCGGTCTCCGGCCGTGCGTGCGCAAGGCGGTCTCCACTCCAGGAATGCGGTGGTCGTTTCGCCCGGTCGAATCGACCGTTGTCCGTGTGGTACGGGAACATCGGCCCGGCTCGCCGTGCTGCATGCGCGCGGGCGGATTTCCGTTGGCGAGCCGTTCCTGCACCGCTCCCTGATCGACTCTGCCTTCTCTTCGGAAATCACTGAGCTCGTCAGGGTCGGACCCTACGAGGCCGTGGTGACCGCCATGAGCGGCCGGGCATGGATCACCGCCGCGTGCGATTACGTCCTCGAGTCCGACGATCCCTTTCCGGTTGGTTACAGGATTGCCGACACGTGGCCGATGGATGGAGACAACCGGGAGTGAACCAGGGCGATCGTCCGCGGCGCCACTTCCTGCAGGAAGTTTCGGTGATATATGGTTCGAGCCTCGAATTCGGCCTGGGGAGGGCAGCGTGAGCGCATATGCAAATCTTGAACGGCGCCTGGCGCGGCGCGAGGTCATCCTGCTCGATGGCGCCATCGGCACCCGGCTCCAGAGCATGGGCGTGCCCATGTCCGGACTGGCGTGGGCGGCGGCGGCGCTGGAGAGCCACCCCTTCACCGTGCGCCGCATGCACGAGGAGTACGTCGCGGCCGGTGTCGACATCATCACCACCAACACCTATTCGTCTGCCCGCCACAACCTCGAGCCCCTCGGTCTCGGCGACAAGGTCGTCGAACTCAACCTGCGCGCCGTCATGCTGGCACAGGACGCCCGTGACAGGACGGCGGGAGACCGTCCGCCGCTGATTGCCGGTTCCGTCTCGAACTTCGGTCTGCGGGTCGCCTGCGAGGGAGACTACGAGGAGCGGCGAAGCGAGACCTCCGAGGCCCAGGCACGGGCGAATCTCCGCCAGCAGGCCGACATACTGGCCGAGGCCGGGGTCGATTTCCTGATCGCCGAATCGACCGGGGGCAACATTCATCGCAAATGGGTCGTCGAGGCGTGTCTCGCGACCGGCTTGCCGGTGTGGCCCGGCTTCAAGGTCAGGCAGGACGAGCGCGAGTCGATGCCCCGGCTCGGCTATTCTTCGCCCGAGACAATCGCCGATGGCTTCGACGAGGTCATGGCGCTCGGTGGCGATGTGGTCTGCCTCTTCCATTCGCTGATCAGTGCGACCGACGCGGCGCTCGACGTCGTGCGCGCCAGGTGGCATGGGCCGATCTGCGTCTATCCCGAAGCCGAGCGCATGGACTATGTCGACACCTACCGCGACCGGGGAAGGCCGACACCGGTCACGCCGGAGGAGTTCACGGCTTGGGCCAGGCACTGTGTCGAGGCCGGTGTGCAGGTGGTGGGAGGTTGCTGCGGCATCGAGATCGAGCATATCCGGCCGCTGCGCGACGCACTGCCGACACATCTGCCCTGACGGCGTCGGGAGCCTACGGCTCGTCCCTGGACGGGCCGTGGCGGGTTTCGCCGAAGCCCCGGCCCTGGACGAGTGCGCATCCCTGGCGAACCTGTTGCGGACTTCGTCGAGCGCCGTGTCGACTCCGCTGGCGGACCGGCGTTCGGCATGGCTGAAGAGGTCACCGCGCCGGCGTCGACAAGATCGTGGCTTCACGGTGTCGCAGGTCAAAAGCACGGGTAGCGTGCGGTTCTGCGTATCTCTGTGCGACGATGATGTGTTCGTGAAGCGAGACCTCGATCATCTCGCAGCGTAGCCGGGCGATGTTCAGGTCGCCGGTTTCCGAAGGAAGCGAATTGCGTCTGCAACACCGCTGCTATGACCCAAGAATCCCGCTGCATGTCGTGGTGTCCCTTCAGGCGAACGATCTCGTCGCAAGCGACCTGGAGCCGCCACGGAAAGCGCACTGCTCCGATCCTCGGTCGATCATGGACCGACCTTCCGGCAACCCTTCCGACGGTCTCCCTCGGAGACCGTCGGTATCAGGTGTCGTAGAGCCGGATGATATCCTCGGCCATGCGGACGACGCCGGGAAGATAATCCTCGGTGTAGGCGTGGCGGTCCTCGAGTACGCTGAAGAAGGCAACCACAGTTCCGGTATCCGGATCGGCGAGCAGGTACTGTCCGCCATATCCGCCGTGTCCGAGCCATCGCCCATCGGTGGTCGTATGGTTGCTGTAGCGAAGCCAGCCGCTGGGCTCGGGCAAGCGCGTGCCGCGCCCGCTCCGGGTTTCATGGATGAACTTGGCGCTGCCGACGGCCTCGCCATGGACGCCCATGCCGAGGCGCGCGAACAGCAGGCCGTAGCGGGCCAGGTCGCGCGCCGTCATGCACACACCACCTGCAATTTGCGGCACGCCCTCGCAATCGGTCCCGACGTGATAGACGCCCGCAATACCGGCGGCCTCTACGATTTCGACCAGGAGTTCCCGCAGGCAGCGACCGCTGGCGCGCTCCGCGATCCAGCCCAGAACGTCGGTGTTCGGCGATGCGTACCGGGTCTCGCCGGTCGGGTTGACTACGTCGTCGCTTACCAGGGCCGCGGCAAGTGCCCGGCATCCGAACTCGGACTGGCCAGCGGGCGGAAGGCGCCAGCCCATGGCGATTTCTTCGTTGTTGTAACCGACTGGCGCGCCGCGTAGAGGATCGGCCGAATAGGGTGCGTCATAGCCCTCGTCGAAGTTGTTCACGACGTCCATGTCGAGAACCTGTTGCACCGTGGCCTCCGCGTAACCCGTGCTGATTTCGGGGAGGTAGTGGGCCACCTTGCGGTCCAACTCGACTCGACCGTCCTCGACCAGGCGACCCAGGATCAGGCTCGCGGCCGTCTTGCCGACCGACTGCATGCTGTGCGGCCGGTCAGGACCGAAATCCGGCGCATAGGTCTCGAACAGCACCGACTGCTTCCGCACCACCGCCATGGCAGAAAAGTACGTTGTGCCCGTGTACCGGCGAACTTCAGGCATGTCGCCGATACGCTCGTCGATCGCCTTGCTCAGCGGCAGCACGTGCGGCGCACGGATACCCAGACTGTAACGCGTCAGTCTGTACAGGTTGTGGAAGCCCCATCGTCGGTTGTCGGGAAGATTCCAGTGTGCCTTGTCGTCCTCGCCGACCACGAGGTCCGGGTTGAGGTCCGTCGTCAGTGTCGTGCCGGTCGCCATGATTGATTCACTCCACCGTCAGCAGGGCAGACACGCCGCAGGCGATCGCACGGTGGTCAGGGACATGCCGTCGGGCGCGAACGCCATTGCGGCCGCAGCTTGCGCGGTCTCACCCCCCGGCCCGGACTTCCGTGTAGACGGCTTCGTATCTGGCATCGACCTCGGGTTCCAGCGCCCGGAAGAATATGGTTTTGCGAATAACCTCCTCGGGATTGCTGAAGCCAAGCTCATCGAGCCGTTCGGAAGCGACAAGGCCATAGGCCTTGAGGTTCGAGCTGGCGTAACCGTAATTGTCGATCAGCCAGGCACCGGATTCGGGTGAGATCCAAGCGTCCATATAGTCGTATGCCGCCTGCTCGTCCTTGACGTCCTTGTGCATGATGAACCCGCTGCCCCAGGCGAAGAGACCCTCCTTCGGGGTCATGAAAGCAACCGGCAGGCCCTGCCTCTTCAACGACACCAGCGACTGGTTGTAACCCCAGGCCATGACGACCTCGCCCGATGCCATCGACTGCTCCATCTCGGTCGGATCGGACCAGTAATAGCGAACCAGCTTCCGCTGCTTCGTCAGAAGTTTGCGCACCTCCTCAAGCTGATCGTCGTTGAGATCCCAGATATTCTCATAGCCGAGGACGAGAGCCGCGACCCGGACGTTCGCGCCGGAATCATCGGTCCATGCAATGCGGCCCGCGTAGCGTTCATCGAAGACGATCTCCAGGGTGTTCTCCTCGACATACTTCGGATCCACGAGATCGGTCCTGAACAGCACCGACGTGTGCCCGAACTCGGCCGGAATGAAATACCGCTTGCCGTTGTGGATAGCCCCTGCGATGTCCTTGATCTCGGGCGCTATATCGGGCCAAACCTTGAGCCGGTCGGGATCGATTGGTTGGATCAGATCAGCGTCCACGAACTTTCGCACGATATAGTTTCCCGGGTGGAGCAGGTCGGGCGCGTATCCGGCTTGCACCTTCGAAAAGACCTCGTCTTCCGATCCGAAGTAGCTGTATTCCGGCGACCGGCCGTACTTGGCAATGAAATCGCCCATCAACTCCGGCAGGTCGTAACCGGGCCAGGTCACGACGACCAGCTCGCCAGCCGCCCGGGCGGGGGCTTTGACTATCGGATACGTGACGAGGCTCAGCCCCACGGCCGCCAAACCGCGACTAAATTCGCGCCGGTCAATCGTGCCGTCGATGAGGCGTTTCTGAAGCTTTTCGACATTGAGTTGGCGGAGAACGTGCATAACGGATCCTCCCGAAGTTGACCAAGAGCAGCGCTACAACTGGCCGCCCGCAAGCTGATCTCACGATCTACATCCTCAATACTACGACTATGCTCGACTTCCCCGGAATGTACAACGGCGTTGCCTGCTCATTCGCCAGCGTCCTCGTCCGGTCGAACATGGTATCTTGCCGGTCTCGACATTGATTCCGAGAGGTGTTTGGCAGACCGTTACGGCAAAGGAATGTTCCGCTCTTTGACTCGGCATTGAATCGGGCTGTGATTTTTGGCGATTGTCGTACTCTCACTAGAATGGAGAACGAACGTGCCTACCCTTTCCGGCACCCGATCCCTGGTGAGTGCCGCTCTGGCCGGCCTTGCCGCCATCGTGCTTGCTTTGGTTGACGATCTGCATCGTCGAGCGCTTTCTGTGGCACGATTGTCGTCGTAGCGCATCGTGTGCGCCTGTCTACCTGTGGCGTTGGCGCAAACGCCGCAGGTCCTCCCCGGCTCATGGCGTTCATCCGGTTCCTCGAGCAGACTGGGCGTATCGAGACATCCGGTGAGCTGGGCGAGTTCCTCGCAGGTCTGCGTGGCGATGGCTGCGTGGCGATGTGGAATCCCGAAGGTCATGGATCAGGAGAAGGGTTGCATTACTGAAACGGTTCGGCGCCGGATGTGGGGACGCCTCGTCCTCGCATGGGTTCTCGGGCTGGCCTTCAGTCTTCCGTTCGATGCCGACGCCGGGTCCCTCGATCTTGCGCGGACTGCCTATGCCGAGGGGAGATTTATCGAGGCCGCCGGGATTGCCGAGGGTCTCGGAACAGCTGCCGGTTTCATGCTGGCGGCGAGGTCCTTGCAGGTCCATGGCCACTTCATTGCAGGGACAGACGAGGTGGACCGGTACCTCGGGCAGGCCATCGATCTTGCAACCGAGGCCGTCCGCGCCGATCCGAAGAACGCCGAAGCCCATGTGCAACTCGCCACCGCCATCGGCCGGCACGCGGAGGCGGTCGGTTCCTTCGAGGCATCGAACCGGGATTACGGTACGAGAATTCGCGAGGCCGCCGAAAAGGCCCTGGCCCTTGACCCGGAGATGGCCGAGGCCCACCTTGCCATGGGGCGCTGGCATGCGGGTGTGATCGACGCCCTGGGCTCCTTTGTGGCCGGAATGCTCTACGATGCCAGCGAGGACGCGGCGTTGGAACATTTCGAACGGGCCCTGGAACTCCGACCCGACAGCAAGACCATCATGCTGGAGTGTGCCACAGGGTTGCTGGTCCTGGACGACGGGAGCGAACACGCCCGCAACCTTCTGGTCAGGGGCATCGGCATGGACAGCAGGGATGCCGCCGAAGCTCTCCGTCACGCGGAGGCGATCGAACGTTTCGAGGCGCTGGGCTGGACTCCCGATCCGTAAGCGGTGGACCCCTGATCTGCAACAACGGCATCGATCCGGGCTGCCGGCAGGACCCGGACGGATGGTCAGGAGAGTTGAGATGAATGATGACAATCCGCTGTTTTCGGACATCTACCAGGTGGACGTGCCCGCCTCATGGACGGATCACTACGGCCACATGAACGAAGGATACTTCGTGGTTGCGGCCAGTGACGCCTCATGGGCGTTCCAGGCTCACCTTGATATCGGCACCGCCTACTACGACAGGACCGGATGCGCCCTGGTGACGGTGGAAACACATGTCCGCTATCTCGCCGAAGTGTCGAGGAGCGAATGTCTTTCCTTCGACAGCCTTGTCATCGGACACGATGCCAAGCGCCTCCACATCGGCCATGTCTTTCGTGTCGGTGAGCGTCAGTGCGGAACCATCGAGTGCATGTGGCTCCATCTCGATCACAAGGCGGGACGAACGAAACCCTTCCCCCCGGACATCGATTCACGCCTTGCCGCGCTGGTATGGAAGGAGTCGCCGGTGTGGGCCGCACGCCATATCGGACTAGCCAGGGGCGAGCGTCGATGACCTGGCCGCCGGGATGACTCCAATCCCCGGTCGCTCTGCGCTATAGTGAAACTCCAGAGAACAGTCATCACCGGCACATGGCCCGTGATGAATCCGGCATCATGAAATTCTCCCACATTCTCGCTGTTGTCTTCGCGATCGGTGCTGCAGCTTGGGTGCTGTCCGGCAATCTCGGGGACGATGTGCCCGCGTCGGAGGGCGGGGCAGAGCCGGTGCCGGAAACCGTGATCGAGGCGCCGCCTGCCACCTCCGTCAGGGTCGCGACGAGTGTTGCGATACCCCACGCGCTTGAACTGACCCTGACGGGACAGACGGCTGCCGAGAGGATTGTGGCGCTCAGCGCACAGACACGTGGCCGTGTCGAAGCGGTTGAGGTGCGGGAGGGTGATTTCGTTGAAGCTGGCGACCTTATCGCCCGGTTGGTCCCTGACGATCGCATGGAGCGCCTGGAGAGGGCCCGGTCAAGCGTCCGTCTGCGTGAAATCGAGTACGAGGCGGCTTCCAGGCTGGCAGAGAGCGGTTGGCAGACCGAAGCCGCAGAGGCCGAAGCGCTGGCCCAACTCGATCGGGCGCGGTCCGATCTCGCTGCCATCCGTCTCGATATCGAACGCACACGCATCAAGGCGCCGATATCGGGCGTTCTCGAGGAACTCGACATCGAGGAAGGATCGGTCGTCTTCACCGGCGCAGCCGACACGCTCGGCACGATCGTGGATCTCGATCCGATCACGGTCGTCAGCTTTGTCAGCGAAACCCGGGTGGCGAGCATCGAGACCGGGATCCGGGGCATGGTGACGCTGGCGACGGGAGAGACCGTGGCCGGAGTGGTGCGCTACATTGCCAGAACTGCGGATGAACAGACCCGGACCTACAGGATCGAACTGGACATTCCCAACCCGCAGCACACCATCCGGGCTGGAATGACAACACTTGTGAGGCTGCCGCTGGCGACCGTTCCCAGCCACTTCCTTTCGCCCTCGATCCTGTCTCTCGATGATTCGGGCACACTGGGCGTCAAGATCATCAACGGGGAATCGACGGTCCGCTTTCTTCCGGTGACGATCATTTCTGCCGAAGCCGATGGATATCACGTCGCCGGACTCCCTGAACGGGTGACGCTCATCACCGTCGGTCATGAATTCGTCACCGATGGTGAAGCCGTCACACCGGTCCACGTCGACGGTGCCTCAGGGACATTGTGAACGCCCTGATCAACACCGCGCTCGACCATCCCCGAACGGTCCTGCTCACCCTCGTGCTGCTCCTGGTTGTCGGCGTGTCGGTCTACGTCGCGATCCCGAAAGAGTCCGATCCCGACATCAATATCCCCATTATCTACGTGTCGATGCACCACGAGGGAATTTCGCCGGATGATGCGGTCAGTCTCCTGATCAAGCCCATGGAACAGGAGTTGCGCGGTATCGAGAATGTCAGGGAAGTCAGGTCGACGGCGTTCGAGGGTGGCGCCAACGTCACTCTGGAATTCGAGGCGGGATTTGATCCCGATACCGCCCTTGAGGATGTCCGGGCCAGGGTCGACATCGCCAGGCATGACCTGCCTGACGACACGGACGATCCCACCGTGCACGAGATCAACCTGTCGCTGTTTCCCGTACTCGTTGTGAGCCTATCGGGCAACGTGCCGGAACGGACCATGTTGCGTCTGGCCCGCACACTCAAGGACAACATCGAGGGGGTGAGTGAAGTCCTTGAGGCCGTCATCAAGGGAGACCGCGAGGAGGTGATCGAGGTAATCGTCGACCCGGTGACCCTGGAGAGCTACCGGCTCAATGTCATCGAGATCGCGCGGGACATCAGTGGGTCCAACCGGCCGGTGGCGGTCGGTCTGATGGATACGGGCGCCGGACAGTTCGCAATCAAGGTCCCCGGGCTCATCGACGACGTGGATGACTTCCTGGGCCTGCCCCTCAAGATCAGGGGAGATGCGACAACCAGTGTCCGCGAGCTGGCAGAGGTCAGGCGGACATTCAAGGATGCCAGGGTCCATGCCCGGGTGAAGGGCGAGCCGGCGCTGACCATCGAGGTGTCCAAGAGAACCGGCGAGAACATCATCGAGACCATCGAAAAGGTGAGGGCTGTCGTGGCGGCAACAAGCGCAGACTGGCCGTCGAGCGTGAAGGTCGCCTTCTCGAGGGACCAGTCGAAGGGCATCCGGCTCATGCTGGCCGATCTGCAGAACAATGTGCTGACAGCCGTGCTTCTCGTGATGATCGTGATCGTATGGTGTCTGGGCTGGCGATCGGCCGCGCTTGTCGGTGTCGCCATACCGGGATCGTTCCTGACCGGAATCCTGGTTCTCGCGATCGCTGGCCTGACCCTCAACATCGTCGTGCTGTTCAGCCTCATTCTCGCGGTCGGCATGCTTGTCGATGGCGCCATTGTCGTGACCGAGTATGCCGACCGGAAGATGTCCGAAGGCCTCGGTCGTCGCGAGGCCTACTTTTCAGCCGCCTCCCGCATGGCCTGGCCGATCACCGCTTCGACCCTGACAACTCTCGTGGCGTTCCTTCCCCTCATGTTCTGGACCGGAATGGTCGGCGAATTCATGAAGTACCTGCCGATCACCCTGATTGCCGTTCTCTCCGCGTCGCTTGCCATGGCGCTCATTTTCGTCCCCACCCTGGGATCGTTGTTTGGCAAGAGCACCGGGCATGGCGGCGATCAGGCACGTGCCTTGTCCGAGGATTCGGGGAGCAGCCTCGACGGCGTGCGTGGCTTTACCGGTCTTTATCTCGCGATCCTGCGCGTCCTGCTGCGCCACCCGGTCAAGGTTCTCCTTGTCTCGGTCCTGTTGCTGGCCGGGGTGCAGGTCGCCTACGCCCGCTATGGCAAGGGAGTCGAGTTCTTTCCCGATATCGAACCCGAAAGGGCGGCGTTCCAGATTCATGCCAGGGGCAACCTCTCCACCGCGGAAAAGGACGTTCTGGTTCGCGAAGTCGAGGACCGCTTGCTCGACATGAAGGAGTTCGAGACGATTTTCGCGACTTCAGGCGGCAGAGAGGATTCCCGGGGGGCCGAAGACGCCATCGGAACGGTCAACGTGGAGCTCGTCGACTGGTCGTTGAGACGTTCTGCGTCGGCCATTTTCGAGGACGTCCTCGAGAGAGTCGCGGCCCTTGCCGGCATCCGTGTCGAATCACGTGGGCAGAGGCGGGGCCCGCGATCCGAGAAACCGATCAACATCCAGGTGTCCGCGAGCGATCCGGTTCTGCTGGAAGAAGCGATTGCCGCCCTGCGCGACCATCTCGACGAGGTGGATGGACTGAAGGAAATCGAGGACAGCCGTCCAATTCCCGGAATTCAGTGGGAGGTCGTTGTCGATCGCACCCAGGCGGCGAAGTTCGGAGCGGACATCGGCTCGGTCGGCTCGATCATTCAGCTCGTGACCAGGGGGCTGCGCATCACCACGGTGCGCCTCGATGATTCGAATGAAGAGATCGATGTCCTGGTCCGGTTCCCGGAAGGCATGCGCACCCTTGACGGGCTTGACCAGCTCCGCATCCAGACTCCTCTGGGTCACGTGCCGATCAGGAACTTTGTGGAGCGCTCGGCCAGACCAAGGGTCGGCAGGATCCAGCGGGTGGACGGCGAACGCGTCATGACCATCGCGGCTGATATCAAGGAAGGGGTGCTGGCGGATTCCCTGGTGCGTGACCTGCAGGCATGGCTGGGCACAGTCGAACTCGGTCCCGGCGTCGGGGTTGATTTCCGGGGGGACAATGAACGTCAGGAAGAGGCATCCGAGTTCCTGCTCAAGGCCTTCATCGTCGCTCTCTTCATGATGGCAATCATTCTCGTCACGCAGTTCAACAGTTTCTATTCGGCTTTCCTCATCCTTTCCGCGGTGATCATGTCGACAGTCGGGGTCATGATCGGCCTCCTTGTGACCGGCAAGCCCTATGGCATGATCATGTCGAGCATCGGCGTCATTGCGCTGGCCGGCATCGTGGTCAACAACAACATCGTTCTCATCGACACCTTTGACAGGCTTCGCCGGACGGTCAGGGATCCCGTCGAAGCCATTCTGCGGACCGGGGCACAGCGCCTGAGACCGGTGCTGCTCACCATGATCACGACCATTCTCGGACTCATGCCCATGGTGCTGCAGGTCAACATCGATTTCGTCACCCGAGAGGTCAGCGTGGGAGCGCCCTCGACCCAGTGGTGGGTCCAGCTGGCAAGCGCCATCGTGTTCGGCCTGGCATTCGCCACGATCCTGACACTCATTGTCACACCCTGTGCCCTGATGGTGCGCGAGAATGTCGGCGCCTGGCGCCAGACCCGCAAGGCGCGCCGTTCCGGCCGCGCAGGCGCAGCGCTGGAAGCGGCAGAGTGACCCTTCTCTACCGGAACCGGTGATCTGTGGTCGGGCGTCGTATCAAGTGGATCGCAGCGGCAATTGTCGCTCTCGCGGTCGCGTACACGATTGCCTGGCACGGTCTCGCGCTCAGGCTTGAAGACATCATGGACGAGGCCGCGGCCCCGTCTCTGGAGAAGGACTGGCACGCCTCCTGGACACGACTCGACGCGGGCGGTTTTCCCTTTTCCATGCGCATGACCGCGCAGCAACCGACCGTTGTCTGGGGGCGTGGCGGCGAACGGGCCACCTGGCATGCATCAGAACTCGTGATCATCACCAATCCGTTGAACCTGGCCGGCCTGTCACTGGTGCTGCCCCGCAGGCAGGATCTTGTCGTCGAGACACCTTCGCGCCGTCATGTCGTCGGCATTTCCATGGATCATGGCCGCGCCGCAATCGGGCTTGCCTCCGGTGCGGTGGACGCCATCAATATCGGTCTCGAGGATGTGACGGTGTTCTCCGGCAAGGGAACAGCTCTCGCCGAGGCCGGCACGCTGGACGTCGTCTCGACCCCCAGTGGTGACGGGGATGACCGGGATGTCTTCCTGGAGATGACGGACCTGACAATCGGGAGCGGATCCGCTGGGCGGGTGGAGAGAGGCCTGGCGCGGATGCGTGTGGTGGGCGCCGTGCCGCGCCAGGGTACCGCGAGGGAGCGTGTGGATGCCTGGCGGCGCGCCGGCGGTTACGTGGACCTGGGTGATCTTGTTCTCGAGTGGCCGCCGGTCGCGGCCCAGGGCGAGGGACGCCTTGCGCTCGACGGGGACAATCGGCCCATTGGCGCCCTGCGTCTCGAAGTCGTCGGCTATCGCGAGATCATCATGGCCCTGGCGCAGGCAGGCGAGGTGCGTCAGGATCAGGCGGACATCGTCATTGCGGCACTTGATTTCATGGCCGGACCGCCGGTGGACGGCCAGCGGCGCCTCGATGTCGACCTTTCAATGCAGCACGGACGATTGACCATCGGCCCCTTCACTGTCATGCGCCTTGCCCCGCTTTGGCCACCGCCATGATCGGGTGGATCAGCCGCGCGCCGTAACGTCGAGGACGAGGCCTGGCAGGCGCGAGACATCACCAAGGCACCGTCGCAGGTTGCGCTTCTGACGGGGCGAAAGCTGTGTCACGTCGATGCCCGGACCGGCGGCTACACCGGCCCCGAGATCCCTGACCTGCTGTCTGAGCATGAGGTCCAGAAACACCTCGTGGGCGTCAGTGAATGCCAGCAGGTCGGCCCTGGCGATTGTGCCGAGCTCGGCCAGGGCCGTCAGGCGCATGGCGGTGCCGGTGGCTTCTATGCCGTGACGCAGCGCCATGGCGCGGGCGCCGGCAACCAGGGGAAACAGGCCACCGATCTTGAGATCGAGGCGACCGTCCTTCGTCTTCAGGCCACCCAGAAATCCGCGCGGCGAAACCCAGGTCTGCAACTGCTCCGCCATCATTCGCGGCAGCACCGGAGTGCGGGCCGTTTCCAGTGCCAGACTGCGCAGCCGGTCGGTCAGCATGCGGTCACCATGCACGTGAACCAGATCGAAGAAGATGTCGACATTGAGCAGGCTCGCCCCGTCGGCGCGCGTCGCCCAACCGGCGATGGCCTTCTGCCAGTCGTCCATGGTTCGTCGCCAGTCGGAATTGGACGCCATGACCTTGCCCTTGCAATAGGGGAGGCCTCCTGCGTCCAGCAGATCCGAGGCCCTTGACGCGATGCGCAGGAGGATGGCGTCATCCACCTCGCCGGTGCTGACGATGGCGTTGTCCTGATCGCCTGCGAGAAGGGACTCACCGCGTCCTGCGGAACCAAGAATGAAGAAGGCCCAGCCGTCTTCGGGCTCTTCGGCCGAGGCGAGCCGGGCAGCGCGGGCGGTGAGCTTGCGATAGAAGCTCGAGATCATAGAGGCAATGCGCGAGGCACTCATGCCCTCGTCGAGAAGAGCGCCGGCCATCGGCGCCAGTCGGGCATGAACTTCTGCAAGATCGGGCGCACTGGAGGCGGCTTCAAGTGCATCGTTGATGACAAGGGCTTCGCCCGCCTGGTGCCGGACCAGCAGCTTCGAGGTCATGATGCCGCACACGGCACCGGACGAATCCGTGACGGCGAGATGGCGCAGGGACAGTCTCGTCATGCGGCCAAGGGCCACCCAGACGGGTTCGTCAGCCATGACGGAGACCAGGGGCGTTGACATCAGGTCACCGGATGCCAGCCGGAGAGCGGCCTGACCGTGGTTCGCCACCGCCCGCACGACGTCGCGTTCAGTGATGATTCCGGGGCCGCCAGTCCGGCCCTCGCGGTCGACCAGGACCGACGAGATGTGCCGGTCGATCATCGTCGAGGCAGTGTCGGCGAGCAGGCATCCGGAATCCACGAACACGGGATCGACAGTCATGATGTCGCGAACGCGAAAGCGCCAGGGCCATGTGTCGACCTGACGGTGGTTCATCGAACCTGCCAGCCCAGGGACCGCTGCCGGGAGCGGGTGCGCCGCGCCCGTCTGGTGAAGGCGAGGGCGTCACCCAGCGTCGTCACACCCCGGTCCTCGAGCAGCGGCACAATGTGAGCGAAGAGTTCGGCAGCGGAGAGCGCGTCACCCAGAGCCGTGTGCCGGCCACTGATGGCGACGTCAAAGTGCCGGCACACGGAGTCGAGATCCAGCGTCTTGAGGTCAGGCTCAAGAACGGCGACAAGGTGGCCGGTGTCCAGGGAGAAGGGGGCGGACCAGGACTTTCCGCACCGCCGGCTTTCAGCAGCCAGAACGGCGAGATCGAAACCGATGTTGTGGCCGATGACAACGCAGCTGCCGGAGATTTCCTCCAGATACCCAAGACCGGTCCTGATTCCGGGTGCGCCCTGGACCATGGCGTCGTCGATGCCGTGAATGACCGTGGAGGCTCCTGGAATGGCGGTTGCCGGATCGATCAGCGTATCGAGATTGGCATGGGCATAGACCCGGGCGCCATGGATCCTGACGGCGCCGATGGAGACGATCCGGTCCTGTCCGGGATCGAGTCCGGTGGTCTCGCAATCGACGACGACGCCTGGCAGTGCGGAAAGGGGTGTGGTCTCTTCGGGCGGAGGAGATGGCGGAAGACTGTCGTGAAGCCCCAGATCGTGATCGAGTTCATGGACGCCTCCATTCCCAGGCGGAGCCTCGAGAATCATCACCCAGCCTCCCCGGTCGCCAAGTGTCGCGATGCGCGCGGGGATGTCGCGACCGTCGACGGACCGGACACTGGCGACAGGGTCCGGATGGTCAGGTTCCGGGACACTCTCGCGTGTGATGGCGGCGAACACGCTTGTTCCCGGGCTGAGTGCGTGGGAGGGAAAGGCGTGTCGCGCGGCGTTGTTGACCAGGCTGACCAGTCCGGTGCGGGTGACGACCACCACGCCGGTGGGGAGCGCCGCCAGAATCCCTGTCAGGCGCTGTTCGGTCAGCTGGCGCCGGTGCTCCCGGGAGGCGAGAACACTGTCGATGGTGCCGGCGAGCGCCGTCAGTTCGCGGTTGGTGACCATGCGGTCGGCATGGTCAAGGAAGCGCCGTCCTTCCCCGACGGCGAGCAGCAGGCTGCCGCGAAGACGCTGGATGTCCTTCCTCTGTCCGCGGACCAGGCCGGTGGCGAACCACAGGGCTCCTGTGGCCAGCAGGACTCCCGAACCGATGGCGAGTGCTCGCAGGGGCACGTGTTCCGGCCATGATGTCCAATAGGCGAGTGCGGCGAGCCACAGTGTCGCACCAGCGGCTGAAACCAGGCACAGCGTCAAGCCCTGCCAGAATCGCGTCGGCTGCCTCAGCACCCGGTGGCTCCGCGCCCGACCCGGTCTTTCCAGTCCTCGAAGAGCCCGTCGCCATCCATGCGCCGGCGAATCTGCTCGCGGACATCGCGCCAGCGAAAGCGGATCGAATTGGTCACAATCTCGCGGTCGAGTTCCCGGTACTCGTCAATGACGGGTGCAAGACGGACGAGGTCCGCCTCGCTGCCGGTGAAGGCCTTGCGACCCTCGGCCGCGATCCGCCAGTCCTCGAGGCGGGCCCGCCGGTCAAAGGCATCGAATGTCGCGTCGAGGGCGTCGCGTTCCGGTTGACCGGCCAGCCCTGCCCCCGCGGCCCCGACCCGCCGGTCCGGGGGGGGGGCCCGCCGGTCAAAGGCATCGAATGTCGCGTCGAGGTCGTCGCGTTCAGGTTGACCGGCCAGCCCTGCCACGGCGGCCCGGCGGAAGGCGTGTCCCGCCAGCGCCTCCAGGACGGCGTCGTCGACGACGGTCTGCCGGGCTGCCGTGGCCACGGAATAGACAGTGAGATCGGCGAGGCAGGAAAGAAAAACCCTGACCGATGCGATTCGGATCGAGTCGGAGAAGGCCTCGTCCTCGAACCATGCCCTGAAGCTCGTGCCCATGCGGGTCTTGAGGTATCCGTGAAGCGACGTCTGCGCGATGTATGAGGACCTCGTGTGAATGAATTCCACCAGGCTGTCGACTGTCCGCAGCTTCGAGCGGTCGAAGCGAATCTTCAGAATTCTGGGGAGCGACGGCACCGGTGGCATCCCGGCCTTCAACAGACGCACCATTCCCTGTTGAAATTGTGAAAGCATCATCCATAATCCCGCTAGCCGTTTCAGATGCCCCTCCTGGCAATAGACGCGTGCGCCGGGGGCTGGTCTACGGCACCAACTGTTGAAGGAGGCGGCGAATGTCGCAGGATAACAGAAGACTACATTGGGCCAAGACGTCGCGCCTGACCTACTGGGTGCTCGCGATCTGGCTCTTGTTCGGATACGTGTTTCCGTTCTTTGCCAAGGATCTCGACGGCGGTTCGTTCCTGGGATTCCCGCTCGGTTACTACATGATCGTTCAGGGGTCGCTCATCGTGTTCGTTCTGTTGATCGTTGGTCACAACTTCCTGCAGGACCGCATTGATGAAGAATGCGGCCTGAGCGACGAATGAGGAGGGTGTCATGAGCGATCAAACACAGGGAACCCGTTTTGTCGACCGTCTGGGCAAGGTCTACGGGATCTACACCCTTGGATTCCTGGGATTCTTTGCCCTGATGGCGATTGTCGAGCAGCTTGGTGCAAGCGCCCAGCTGATCGGCATCCTCTTCCTCCTGTTCACCATTGCGATCTACGCCACCATCGGCTGGCTCTCGCGAACCATGCAGGTCGATGCCTACTACGTTGCCGGACGTGAAGTTCCGGCATTCTACAACGGCATGGCGACAGCAGCGGACTGGATGTCCGGTGCGTCGTTTGTCGCCCTGGCGGGAGGAATCTACTTCGGTGGTTACCCCTATCTCGGGTTTGTCATCGGCTGGACGGGCGGATACGTGCTCGTCAACGCCCTGATGGCGCCCTATCTCAGGAAATTCGGTTGCTACACGGTGCCCGACTTCATCGGTACACGTTACGGTGGCAACCTGGCGCGGCTCTGTGCCGTGCTGGTGCTCGTGGTCGCGTCGTTCACCTATGTGACGGCACAGATCAACGCGACCGGCACGATTGCCGCCCGGGCCCTTGCCATACCGTTTGAATTCGGTGTGTGGTTCGGACTTCTGGGCATCCTGCTGTGTTCGATGCTGGGCGGCATGCGCGGCGTGACCTGGACACAGGTGGCGCAGTACATCGTCCTCATCATCGCCTATCTGGTGCCCGTGATCTGGATGTCGAATGCCCAGGGCTTCGGCATCATCCCGCACTTCACCTATGGTGATGCGGCGTTGCGTATTGCCGAACTCGAGGCGGAATACGGCCTTGTGGCGGCGGCTCAAAGCGTGGCCGGGCTGAAGGTTCTGACAACGGCCCACTTCGATCCGCAGGGTGGGCTCGACTCATGGAAGTTCGTGACTCTCGCCCTGTGCATGATGGCGGGCACGGCCTCCCTGCCGCACATCCTCATGCGCTACTTCACGACGCCGTCGGTGCGTCAGGCGCGCAAGTCGGTGGGCTGGTCCCTGTTCTTCATCTTCCTGCTCTACTTCACGGCGCCGGCACTGGCGACCCTGACAAAGCTCCAGCTTCTCGATCCGAATCTGGCAACGGCAGTGGTCGGCAAGGCGATTGACGACGTCTCCAATCTCGAGTGGATCCAGAACTGGACAGCGGTCGGCATGCTTTCGGTCGTCGACCAGAACGGTGATGGCATCGTCCAGCTCAACGAGTTCTTCATGAGGCCCGACATCGTCGTGCTGGCAACACCGGAAATTGCCGGTCTGCCCTACGTGATTTCGGGGCTTGTGGCAGCCGGAGGCATGGCAGCAGCGATGTCGACTGCCGACGGTTTGCTGCTGGCGATCGCCAACGCGCTGAGCCACGATCTCTACTACAAGATCATCGATCCCAAGGCCGATACGAAGCGTCGTCTGATTGTCGCCCGTGTCCTCCTGGTGGTTATCGGTGTCCTTGCGGCTCTGATCGCGTCGTTGCAGCTCACGGGCATTCTGGGGGCTGTGGCATGGGCCTTCTGCTTCGCATGCTCGGGCCTGTTCTTCCCGCTGGTTCTGGGAATCTGGTGGAAACGCGCCAACAGGCCAGGGGCGATCGCAGGCATGATTGCCGGTTTTGCAGCAGGGACGATCTACCTCATCCACGTCTACAACGGTGGTGACCAGCTGTGGTCGATCGATCACCTCCGGTTCGGCATGATCGGCATGCCGGTCTCGCTGGTGGCGATGGTCGTGGTTTCGCTGGTCACCGAAGCACCGGATGCCGAGATGCAGGCCATGGTGGATGAAACCCGCGTTCCGACAGGAAAGACGATCCTGGCTGAAACGCACTGACGCATCATTGAAGACCCTTGTTGCAAGGGGGCGGACAAGGACTGTCCGCCCCCTTGTCTGTTCATGACAGCCCGGGAGCCGTGATCCGATGACCAGCCTGGCGGCTGTTCTCCCCTGGTGGGTGGTGGGCCTCGACTACATCCTCGGCGCCATCATGTGGACGCTGATCGGCCGCGCGGCTATGAACATCTTCCTTCCCGTGACATCCGACTTTTTCTTCATGCGGGCGTTCGTCATGCTGACCGATCCGGTCCTGCGGGTCTTCCGGCCGGTGACGCCGGGATTTCTCATCGACCCCATCGTGCCGCTGTTCGTCGCCTGGTTCTTCTTCCTGTTCCGCTTCTATGCCCTGCCCTGGATTCTCGGGTACTCGGTGCTCGGCATGCTGTCCTTCCCCCTCGAGGGAGAAATCGCCGCCATCCTCTACGATCTCTTCGGTGGCGGGCTCGGCGGTTTCTGAGGAGCCATGGCCGGGGAGAATGCCCTGCGAGACGCGTTCATGGCCTGGCAGTGCCTCATTCGCCAGCACGCCATGCGCCGGGAGAACGGGCGTCCCTCCAGCGCCATGACACCCCGTGCCGTCCTTGCCGACGGCGGCGTCCTCGGTCACGTCCGGACGGTCCTCATCGAGAGGGAGCCAGCCGACTCGGCGGCTTTCTTTCGCCAGACGGTCTCGGGCACCCATGATCCCCGGGAGCGCTTCGAGAAGGGGCTGAAGCACCTGGCAGCAACCTACTTCCAGACATCGCGGGATTTCGAGCCGCGGCTGTTCGCTCAGTTCTCCCGGCAGTCACCGGGTGCCGCCGCTCTCGTTGCCGCTGGCGGCGCGACACTCCATTTCGAGCAGTTCAGCCAGTCTTGGATCCTGCCATGCGACGTTCAGGACCTGCCGGGCGACGATCCCTTCGCCACGGCACTCTTCTGGCACAATGCCCTGTTTGCCCCGCCGCCTGCAGCGCCGCGCGCCCTTGCCTTCCTTCCCGACTGGGAGAGAGCCGTCGCCAACCCTCCTGTGACACAGGTCTGACGGGTCTGCCCGAGTGCCGCGCCGCCCGGCGGGTCCGCATGGGTCGGGAACGTCACCAGGAATCGGGAGGGGGACGACCAGCCCGGTGGTGCGACAGGCGTCCGTGCCTTTCCGGGATGGGAGAGCAGGTACTGGTGCCGGCGGTCGCCGCCGGCAGGTGACGATCAGAACTTGCGGTAGGCGCGGTAGAGATCGCGCATGGGATGGCGATTCGACATCTGGAACTTGATCAGGAGCTCACGGGCGATCATGTCGCGGTCCTGCTGGTTGTCCGGCAGGTCCAAGGATTCGGGAACGCGAATCCAGCCATTCGCATTGCGGTCGAAGACCGCGGCATGACCTTCCTCGTAGCCCATGTGGACATCCTCGAGCCAGTTGAGATCGTCCCAGCCCATGAGTTCGATGTAGGTCTTCAGGAACGGCGTCAACCGGTCATAGTCGGGAAGCAGGTTGACGTCGTAGCGATAGCCGATGTGCTGGCCGATCTCTTTCTCGCGGGACGTGTCGAGACCGTCCGAAGTGAGGAAGTAGTCGACGTCGGCCGTCTTGTCAGTTGTGCCTGTCATCTGCGTTACCTGTCCGGGTCAGAGGTGGTGGTAGTCATCGACGCCGACGGTGTGACTGGTCCCTGCCAGGGGGACGCCCGCCATGGCCGAGGCTTCCATGGTCAGTGCCGCCAGATCCTCCGGTTCGAGGCTGTGAACGTTGGTCTTGCCACAGGCCCGCGCCATCATCTGGCATTCGATGGTCAGTGTATGGAGGATGTTGTAGACGCGTTCGGCCGCATCATCGGGGTTGAGGCGCTTGCGCAACTCCGGATCCTGGGTTGCGACGCCGACCGGGCAGCGGCCGGTATGGCAGTGGTAGCAGTATCCGGCAGGAACCCCGATGGTACCCTCGAAGTCCGCCTCCGGGATGTCCTTGTTGCAGTTGAGAGCCATCATGGCGGTGGTCCCGATGGCGACCGCGTCGGCGCCGAGAGCGAGCGCCTTCGCCAGATCACCGCCGTTTCTCACCGCACCGGCGTAGATGAGCGTGATTTCGCCGCGCTTGCCGAGATCATCGATCGCCCGCCTGGCCTGACGTATGGCTGCGATACCGGGAATGCCGGTTTCCTCGGTGGCAAGGTGGGGGCCTGCCCCGGTCGAACCTTCCATGCCATCGATGTAGATGGAGTCGGGATCGCACTTCACGGCCATGCGCACGTCATCGTAGACCCGCGCCGCACCAAGCTTGAGCTGGATCGGGATCTGGTAGTTCGTGGCTTCGCGAATTTCCTGGATCTTGAGGGCCAGGTCGTCGGGGCCCAGCCAGTCGGGATGGCGTGCCGGCGAGCGCTGGTCGATACCCGCAGGCAGGGACCGCATCTCGGCCACCTGGTCGGTGACCTTCTGGCCCATGAGATGACCGCCAAGGCCGACCTTGCAGCCCTGGCCGATGAAGAACTCGCAACCGTCGGCCAGCCGCAGGTGATGCGGATTGAAGCCGTAGCGCGACTGGATGCACTGGTAGAACCACTTTTCCGAGTAGCGGCGTTCATCGGGGATCATGCCGCCTTCGCCGGAACACGTCGCCGTGCCCGCCATGGTGGCGCCGCGGGCCAGCGCGGTCTTCGCCTCGTAGCTCAGGGCGCCGAAGCTCATGCCGGTGACATAGACCGGAATATCGAGAACCAGGGGACGTCCGGCGCGGGGCCCGATCACGGTCCGTGTCTGGCACTTTTCGCGATACCCCTCGATCACGAAACGGGTGAGGGTACCCGGAAGGAAGGTGAGATCGTCCCAGGTCGGGATCTTCTTGAACAGGGCCATGCCGCGCATGCGGTACCGTCCGAGTTCGGCCTTGATGTGGATGTCGTCGACCACCCGTGGCGGAAACATGAAATTCTCGCCGAGGATTTCCCTGTTGCGGCCATTGCCGTTCGCGTCTGCGGTCATTTTCTGGTTGTCTCCCACCGGCCTAGAGAACGATCTTCTTCTCTGACGGTTCAAGATTGTCGTAGTTCCAGAGCTGCTTGCCGGCGACGATCTTGGTCATGTTGGCGACACCGTCCGGCGCCCTGAGGCCATACATGCCGAGTTTGCGCTCGAGCCAGGCGCAATCGAGATCGGACATTTCTCCCGGCACGGCATCGACACCGAGACTCTCGATCGAGCCTCCGACGAATATGGTTCCGTCGTACATCGAATCACCGAGGTTCTTGCCCGCGTCACCAAGCACGATCATGCGGCCCCGCTGCATCATGAACGCCGAGAAGGCGCCGGTCCGGCCACCGACGATGATGGTGCCGCCCTTCTGGTCGATGCCGGTCCGCGAACCGACATCGCCCATGCACACGAGATCGCCGCCACGCATGGCGGCCCCGAAGGTCGAACCGGCGTTCTTTTCGACGATCACGGTGCCGGCCATCATGTTCTCGGCGCATGACCAGCCCACGCGGCCGGTCACCCTGACATTGGGGCCGTCAATGAGCCCGACGCCAAAGTACCCGAGGCTTCCCTCGAAGGTCAGGTTGAGCCGCTGCAGGATACCCACGGCCAGGGAATGGCGGGCCTGGGGATTGCGGACAACGATGGAGCCGTATCCTTCGGCCATCAGGTCACGGATCTTCCGGTTCACGTCCCGGGCATCCATGTCGATGGCATCGATGACGGCGCGCTTGTTGTAATCGACGTCAAATGCTTCCGGGTAGAGATGGTTCCCCTCTTCGCTGACATCGAAGAACCTCTGCTGCGTGCGCCCTGTGAGCTGCTCGGTATGCAGCCCCATGTCGTGGGAGCGCGCGGTCTCGTTCAGCTCTGCCATACCCGAACCTCCCGGTCGTAGGGATCGTGCGTGTCGATTTCGTGGGGCAGGACCTGGCGGATGGCGACCTCTTCGGAGGCCATGGCTACCAGGTCGTCGCTCTCGTAGAGCACCATGGGCTTGGCGGCCATGTCGTCCTTGGCCATGCCGAGTTTGTCCGACGTCGCCACGAGGTAGGTGAAGACTCCGTCGAATTCGTCGACCGACCGCACCATGGCCTCTTCCAGATCGACGCCTTCCTGCAGCTTGTCGGCGAGGTAGACCGAGATGAGCTCGCTGTCGCAGCTCGACATGAAGCGGAAGTCCTTGCGCTCGAGTTCACGGCGCATGATCCAGTAGTTGGTGAGCTGGCCGTTATGCACCACAGCGATGTCGTTGTAGGGATAGGCCCAGTAGGGATGGGCGGAACGGATGTCGACATCCGATTCCGTGGCCATGCGGGTGTGCCCGATGGCATGGGTGCCATTGAAGCCCCTGAGCGCGTACTGGTCCGACACGGTCGATGCGTCTCCAAGATCCTTGATCAGCTCAAGGCGGCTCCCGAGAGAGAGGATCTCGGTGGAGGTCACGTCCTCGACGTAATCGACCACCTTGCGCATGTCGCCGCCATGCCTGATGCGGTAGCGATAGGCGTACTCCGTGGCATCGACGGTCTCGACCACCTCCACCCCGAGTTCGGCGAGACGGCGGTCGACTTCGGCCCGGCGGTCCCGAATCTCCTGGTGAATGTTGTAACCCTTCGCTGCGTCTTCCTGTTCGGCGACCTTGAAGCGCAGGACAAACTCGTCCTCCCGGGGCATGCCGTAGATGGCAAATCCCGTCGAGTCCGGTCCCCGGTGCTTGAGCGACTGCAACATGGAGGTCATTTCCGAGCCGATGTCGGATGACCTGTTGCGGTGAATGATGCCTGCAATGCCACACATGCCTTGTTCTCTCCCCTTGTCTTCGGGCGGCAGCGGGACACGTCCCGCTGCCGCACTGACACTCTGCCTGTCAGGGCAGGCAATCCCAGTAGGTCTCCATGTCCCATTCAGTGACGGTGGCCATGAAGGTCTCCCACTCGTTGGTCTTGTAGTGCATGAAGACCTTGTACATGTCGCCTGGCATCGATGACCTGATCACCTCGTCATCGCGCAGGCGATCGAGGGCATCACCCAGCGACATCGGCAGTTTCTTGACCAGCTTGCCCTCTTCCATGGCCTGGTAGATGTTGCGCTCCTCGGGCTCGCCCGGATCGAGATCGTTGTCGATGCCGTCGTCGAAAGCCTGCAGCAGAGCGCCGGCCATGAGGTAGGGGTTGACCATGGAGTCGACAGCCCGGTACTCGAAACGTCCCGGTGCCGAGACGCGCATTCCGGTGGTCCGGTTCTGGTATCCCCAGTCGGCAAACACCGGAGCCCAGAAGCCCGTGTCCCACAGGCGGCGGTAGGAGTTGACCGTGGAGCAGCCGATGGCCGTGAGGGCGCCGAGATGCGACATGACGCCACCGATGGCCTTGAGGCCGACGCTGCCGGGCTTGCGCGGATCGGTGCCGTCCGGAAGGAACGTGTTGATGCCGCCCTTGCGATAGACGAAGTTCTCGATCATGCCCGCCGGCTGGTCCTGGCCCAGTGTGTTGATCTCGTCGGCGCCGCCAGTCCACAGGGACACGTTGTGATGGCACCCCGACGCCGAGACACCCATGAAGGGCTTCGACATGAAGCACGCCACGAGGTTGTTCTCGCGCGCCACCTGGGCACAGATCTGCCGGTAGGTGGTGAGGCGGTCGGCGGTGCGCAGGGCATCGTCGAACTGGAAGTTCAGCTCCAGCTGGCCCGGTGCGTCCTCATGGTCGCCCTGGATCATGTCGAGGCCCATGGCGCGGCTGTACTCGATCGCCTTCATGAACACCGGGCGCAGACTCTCGAACTGGTCGATGTGGTAGCAGTTCGGCTTGGAAAATCCGCCATCAGGCAGGCCGTCCTCGCCCTTCTTGAGCCACATCATTTCCGGCTCGGTGCCATGGCGCAGATGCAGGCCGTTGTGCTTCTCCTGGAAGGCGTCGTGGGTGCGCCGCAGGTTGCCGCGGCAGTCTCCGGTGAAGAAGGCGCCCGGATTGACGGGTTCCTCGCGGTTACGGAAGCAGGTGCAGTAGACCCGCGCCACACGCTTGTCCCAGGGCAGCTGTACGAATGTCTCCGGATCGGGGATGCCCACAAGCTCGGATGATTCCGGCCCGTAACCGATGTAGCTTCCGTAACGGTCGACATAGAGATTGGCGACCGAACCGTAGACCAGCTGGAAACCCCGCTCGGCAATGGTCTCCCAGTGATCGGCGGGAACACCCTTGCCGACAATGCGCCCGGTCACGGAAATGAACTGGTAGTAGATGTAATCGATGTTCAGTTCATCGATCTTCTCGCGCACCTGGCGCACCCTTTCGGCGCGGCCTTCCTGTTCAACGTAACGTTCGATGTCCATCGGCATGGATCCTGCTCTCCCTTAGGGTCGGTTCTTTGGATTGTCCTTCTTGCCTGGATTACCGGGGCCGGTGGCCTTGTCAGCTCCACGGGAAGGGGCTGTTCGACACCGGATGCAGTTGTCCTTCGGCATAACGTGAAAATCGGAATGGCTCGAGCAACGCCATGGTCTCGCCAACGCACTCGGCGGCCACGAGCTTGCCGACGCCGATCATCTTGTAGCCATGATTGGAGTCGGCGATGATCTGGACATTCTCGCACATCGTATCGAAGACCGGGAAGCTGTCGGGCGTGAAACATCCAAGGCCTCCCGACGGTTCCTTCTTCCAGTGTCTGATCTGCCCGGAGAAACGCTCCTGGCAATGGGCCAGGGCCGAACACCACATGTGGGCGAACTCGTCGCCGACGATGAAGTCCGGCGATTCCGGGCCATAGGGATCGAGCGCCACTTCGTTGACCGGTGTGGTGACCTCGTAGGGCATGGCACCGCCCTGGATGCCAGCAAAGTTGAAGTCGGGCTTGTAGTAGATGCCCCACATCTCTTCGGTGATGACGGAGTCATCGATATCGGAATGGAGCGGGGCATCGGTGTCGACATGGATGACCGGAGGCATGTCGCCGTCGTTCGTCTTCTGCAGGTTCGGATCGACGCCGAGCGTGCC
This sequence comes from bacterium EF100-94H03 bin56, assembly GCA_002238685.1. GTDB lineage: Bacteria > Pseudomonadota > Alphaproteobacteria > SP197 > SP197 > SP197. The sequence goes on along the minus strand of MPMV01000017.1, from coordinate 32,063 downwards.
CTCTTCAAGGCACCAGTAGCGCCACATGTCGATGCCGTGATGCATCGTGCCGTCCGCGCCCTTGATGGAGACGCTCTCGGGCAGGTCGAGCATGGTCCAGATCTTGGAGACCCACGGCCCCACGCCCACCACGACCATGTCGGTCTCGATGGTGCCCCGGTCCGTGATGACAGCGCTCACCGCTTCGCCGGAACGCCTGAAACCGGTGACGTTGCAGCCGGTGATGATACGGACACCCTCGCTTTCCGCCTTGGAGGCAAGCCCGTAGATGGACGCGGTGTTGTTGGCGTAACCACCCTTCTTTTCGTGCAGCACCGAGGTGATGTTCTGTGCCCGCCAGTCGGAAAACATCGACTTCATGTACGTCATGCAGTCGTCCGCGCCCTCGATGAAAGCCGACTCGTAGCCGATCGCCTGCTGCTGCTGGTAGATCGTCGTGACGTCCTCATGCATGGACTCGCTGGAAATCTGCATGTAGCCGACCGGGTGATAGCTGTAGGCTTCAGGGTCGCTTTCCCAGACCTCGACGCTCTGCGCCATGAGTTCGCGCATGGCCGGCTGGTAGTAGTTGTTGCGGACCACGCCACAGGCGATGCCGCTGGCGCCGGCCGCAATCCCCGTCTTGTCCAGAACGAGAATGTCCTCGCCACCGCCCCGTCCTCGCGCCTTCAGTTCCAGGGCAAGGTGGTAGGCTGTCGAAAGGCCGTGGATACCGGCTCCGATGATCACATAGGGTGAGCTTTTCGGGAATGCCATGCGGTGTTCGTCCCCTGTTGTTCGCAACTCCCGTCCTCGCGACAGGACGGGAGGAAGAGTGCTTGACGATCTGTGACCCGCCAGTTATACCAATAGTGAACCAATACAACCAATCCCCAAAAACCCTAGAACGCGCTTCATGCCGATGTCAAGACCAACGATGAACCCGGTCCGCACGACACCCCTTCCGTTGCCGCGGACAGGAACCGCCGTCGCCATTGCCACCCGGCTGCGCACGGCGATTGCCGACGGCATCTATGTCGATGGTGAACGCCTGCCTGCCGAGCGTGTCCTCGCCGATGCCTTCTCGTGTTCACGGACCACCGTCCGTGAAGCCCTGCGCCTGCTCTGCGACAGCAACCTCGTCTCCCGCCGGGCGGGGAGCGGGACATTTGTCACCTTCAGCCACGACGCCGAGAATCCCGATATTGCCGAAATCACCAGCCCCCTCGAACTGATCGATGTGCGGATCGCCGTGGAACCACACATGGTGCGCCTCGCCACGGTCCACGCCACCATGCGCGATCTCGGCCGCATCGGCATTGCCCTGGACGCTCTCGAATCGTCGGGCGAGCCGGAATCCTTCACGCGCCAGGACCGCATCTTCCACCAGTTGATTGCCGATGCCACCCACAATCCGCTGATGTGCTCCTTCTACCGGCGGATCAATCATGTTCGCGGACACCGCCAGTGGAGCGCGATGAAGGACAAGGTGCTCACCGGTCAGGCGATGGATTCCTACAACCATGACCATCGCCAGCTCTTCGAGGCCCTTGGAGTGCGTGACGCCGATCGTGCTGCCGACATCGTCCTCAGCCACCTGCAGACGGCGCGTCTGCAGCTGGTCGCCACCTGACACCGTCGGAGTCGCGTGACCGCGTGATCTCGACCCCGGCGGCACGCGCCGCTGGCACGGCATCGGGCTTGACGGCACGCACGATGACCGTGGTGACATGCGGCAACTCCAGGCAGGCTGCCGCCATGTCTTCGGCGAAGTCCTCGACCAGCCGGATGTGACCACGGCCAATGATGCCTTGTGCCCGCAGGACGATATCCCGGTAATCGACGGTGGTCTCGAGGCGCCCGGTCTTCCAGGAGCCTCCCTCGAGTTCAAGCGTGACATCGACGATGAGAGGCTGCCTGACGGTGGCCTCGTGATCGAGGATGCCGATCGATGCCTCGAGCTCCAGGGTCTCGATGAACACACGCGTGCGGGTCATGCCACGTCGGGTCCGAGCGGGTAGCCGCCCGCCGGATGTTGCCAGCCCAGACGCTGGCCGCCATCGAGGTGGATGACCTGCCCCGTCACGGACGGCGCCTGGATGAGAAATCGCAGGGTATCGCAGATTTCTTCCGGAGACGTCCCGCGTCCCAGGGGAAAGCCGGCGGTCCAGCGGTCCATGGCGGCGTCATCGCTTCGGTGGTCGGGAAGGGCCATGCCCGGAGCGATTCCATTGACCCTGACAGCCGGGGCGAGTTCCAGCGCCCATGTCCGCGTCATCGCCTCGAGCGCCACCTTCGAGGCCGTGTAGGACATGTAGCGGGGCGTCGGATTGGACACGCGCTGGTCAAGCAGGTTGATGACGCACCCTTGCGCCGAGGAAGGCAGCTGTCTGGAAAAGGCCCTGGTGAGCAGCATGGGCGCGACGAGGTTGGTGTGGATGTTGGCGTCGATGGTGTCCGGGCCCGCGGTGCGCACGCTGTCATCGATGAAGACGGCCGCGTTGTTGACCAGAAGCGTTACCGGGCCGAGTGCTTCCATGGCCTCCCTGACCACCCTTGCCGGTGTCTGGCGATCAGCGAGGTCGCCCCTGATCGCCAGCGCCCTTCCGCCTCTGCCCGTGATATCCCGGGCCTCGGCGCACGCCTCGGCGAACGATTTCCGGGCAGCCAGGGCGACAGGCCATCCGTCGGCTGCCAGCGCCCTCGCCATGGCAAGGCCAAGGCGCCGTCCGGCGCCGGTGACAAGGGCGCAACCCATGGGTTTCTCTAGGGTCCCCTGCGCCTGCGGGGCCGCCGCCGCGGCTGACGCGCCAGGGCGGCCTCGAGTGGAGCCTCGCGAAGTCCGAGATCGATGGCCTCGAGACGGCGGATCTCGTCTCGCAGGCGTGCGGCCTCCTCGAACTCCAGATTGCTCGCCGCCTCGCGCATGCGCTGGCGCAGGTCGTCCATGCGTTCCTCGAACGTGCCGCTCACGTCCAGGCTGTCGCCGGCGATACCGGTATCAACCGTGACGTGGTCGGCATCAGCCATGCTCTGGAGCGAGTCGGGGATGCCCTTGCGTATCGATTCCGGCGTGATGCCGTGTTCCTCGTTCCACGCCGCCTGCTTGTGCCGCCGGCGTTCGGTTTCGCCGATTGCCCGTTCCAGCGACTGGGTCATGTGGTCGGCATAGAGGATGACCCGTCCGTCCACGTTGCGTGCCGCCCGCCCGATGGTCTGGATGAGGGAGCGTTCACTCCTCAGGAAGCCCTCCTTGTCCGCATCGAGAATGGCAACGAGTCCGCATTCCGGAATGTCGAGTCCCTCGCGCAGGAGATTGATGCCGACCAGGATGTCGAAGGCGCCCAGCCGCAGATCCCTGATGATCTCGATACGCTCGAGGGTGTCGATGTCGGAGTGGAGATAGCGGACACGCAGCCCGGACTCAGTCAGATACTCGGTCAGCGCCTCGGCCATGCGCTTGGTGAGCGTGGTCACGAGAACCCGATGACCTGTTGCGGTGACCTCGGCGCATTCGGCCATCAGGTCATCGACCTGCGTCGCAACCGGACGCACGATACACGGAGGATCAACCAGTCCTGTGGGACGGATCACCTGTTCAGTGAATACTCCTCCCGTCCTCTCGAGTTCCCAGGGTCCCGGCGTCGCCGACACGAAGATCGATTGCGGGCGCATCGCCTCCCACTCCTCGAACTTGAGCGGGCGGTTGTCGACACAGCTCGGCAACCGGAAACCGTACTCGGCGAGTGTCGACTTCCGGTTGAAATCCCCCTTGAACATGCCGCCGACCTGGGGCACCGCAACGTGGCTCTCATCGATGAAGATGATGGAATTGTCGGGCAGGTACTCCATCAGGGTGGGTGGCGGCTCCCCGGGAGCGCGTCCCGTGAGGAATCTGGAGTAGTTCTCGATGCCGGCACACATGCCGGTTGCCTCGAGCATCTCCAGATCGAAGGTGCAGCGCTGTTCCAGTCTCTCGGCTTCGAGGAGCCGGCCGCGTTCGCGAAAGAACTGCAGTCGTTCGCCGAGTTCCACGCGAATTGCCTTTGCAGCCTGGTGGAGCGTCGGCTTGGGAACGATATAGTGGCTGTTGGGGTAGACGACGATCTGCTGCATTTCGCCGGCGCGCTGTCCGGTGAGGGGGTCGAATTCCTCGATACTCTCGATTTCGTCACCGAAGAGCGAGATCCGCCATGCGCCATCCTCGAGGTGGCTGGGAAAGATCTCGAGGGAATCGCCGCGCACCCGGAAGGCGCCACGCTGGAAGGCGGTGTCGTTGCGGGTGTACTGCAACTCGACGAGGCGGCGCACGATGGCTTCGCGGCGGTACTCCATGCCCTGTCGAAGGGATATCGTCATCGCCGAATAGCTTTCGACGTCACCGATGCCGTAGATGCATGAGACACTGGCAACGATGATCGTGTCGGAACGCTCCAGAATTGCCCGGGTTGCCGAGTGGCGCATGCGGTCAATCTGCTCGTTCCTGCTCGACTCCTTTTCGATATAGGTGTCGGTCCGCGCCACGTAGGCTTCCGGCTGGTAGTAGTCGTAGTAGGAGACGAAGTACTCGACGGCGTTGTCCGGAAAAAAGCCCCTGAACTCGCTGTAGAGCTGTGCCGCAAGGGTCTTGTTGGGCGCCAGCACCAGTGCGGGACGTCCCATGCGCTCGATCACCTGAGCCATGGTAAAGGTCTTGCCGGAACCGGTGACGCCGAGCAGCACCTGGTCGCGCTCCCCGGCAATGAGTCCGTCCACGAGTTCCCGGATCGCATCCGGCTGATCCCCGGCCGGCTCGAAATCCGCCACCAGGCGGAAGAGCGACGGCGTCACGGGAGCAAAGGGACTGTCGCGTTGAACGGATGCCAGCGTCATGAATACAACCTACACGAGGCCGGCGCGGGGTGACAGGTGGTGCCCTCTTTCGAGGCTACAATGTCACGTGCCGAGTTTCAAAACGCGGCGGTTTTTGCTACCGAACTCCGGTGGCGACATGTGACGGCGGAGGCTCGCGCACCAATGGCTGACATTCGAGTCCTCGAGATTCACAAGTACTTCGGAACGTTCGCGGCGTTGAAGGACGTCAACATCGATATCACATCAGGCGAGTTCGTTGTCCTCGTGGGGCCTTCAGGTTGTGGAAAGTCAACGCTTCTGCGCGTGATTTCCGGCCTTGAAGTCGCGAATGGCGGCCGGATCCATATTGATGGCAGGGACGTTACGGACCTGCCCGCCAAGGACCGGGACATCGCCATGGTGTTCCAGTCCTACGCCCTCTATCCGCACATGAATGTCGCGGAAAACATGGGCTTTTCCCTCAAGATACGTGGCGAGCGGCGGGCCACAATCGACAGGCGCGTCCGCGAGGCGGCTGAAACACTCAGCCTCACGGAGCTCCTCGAACGCAAGCCGGCGGCGCTTTCCGGTGGTCAGCGCCAGCGCGTGGCGATGGGCCGTGCCATCGTGCGAGATCCCAAGGTGTTCCTCTTCGATGAGCCCCTCTCCAACCTCGATGCGCAACTGCGGGTCGCGATGAGGAGCGAAATCAAGACCCTGCACCAGCGTTTGCGCACAACCGTGATTTACGTCACCCACGACCAGGTCGAGGCGATGACGATGGCCGATCGCATTGTCGTTCTGCGTGAAGGGAGAATCGAGCAGATCGGCGCTCCCCTGGAACTGTTCGACCGTCCCCAAAACACTTTTGTCGCCCAGTTCATCGGTTCGCCGCAAATGAACCTCTTCGCAGCGACCGTCGTGAACGATGGAGCTTCGTGCACTGCCAGTCTCGATATCGGTGCCCGGATCGTTCTCCCCGGTACGACCAATCTCGACTCATCGCGTCGCATTCAGGTGGGTATCCGTCCCGAGCACCTTTTTGTCAGCGACCTGCCGGATGCCCTGGAGATGCGTGTCGATGTCGTCGAACCCCTGGGCTCGCAGATTCAGTTCGGCCTCTCGGCCGGCGACGAGTCCTTCATCGCCCTGGTCAATGAACGAATCGACGTGCGTCCGGGCAACCAGCTCAGGCTCGCAGCCAACTCCGCAGACCTGCACCTGTTCGACGCCGAAACCGGAAGCAGAATTGCCACACCACAGTGAAGAAAAGGTCAAGACGGCGGCAGGAACTGTCAATCGGCACTCCGACTTGCGCGCCATAATGGGGTGAGGGGTTCAGCACGAACCGCTCCCAGCAAGCTCCGGCCGGCCTTGCGTGCCACGATGGGGCCGGGCAGTGAACCCGGGAGGGAAGACACGGTGACGCCAGGCGACCTTGAAACGAACATCATTTTCGGCCATCCGGAACACTGCGTGAACCAGATCGCGATGCGGTGCCTGAAGAACGGCGACCTTCTGGCGGTGTTCAACGAGGAGCGATATCCCTACCACCATGACAGCGGACAGACCCTGATCTCCCGATCGAAGGACGGCGGGAGATCGTGGTCCGAGCCCAGGGTCGTGGTTCCATGGACCGAGACCGAGGGCAACTGGGATTGCGGCATCTGCGAACTTCACGACGGAACCCTGATTGTGAACTTCACGGTTGCCGGCTTCTTCCGGCGTGGAGTGAGGCCCGAGGGTGTATCCTGGGCAAGCCATCCCAGCGGCAGGGAATGGGGCGACTGGACCTGGTCCCGTCATACCCGGGGTTGTCTGGGCACATACGTGGTGCGGTCCGGCGATGGCGGCGAGACCTGGTCGAGACCGATTCCGGTCAACATACGCCCACTCAAGCATGGCGGCTGTCGGTTGGGTTGCTGGCAGCTCCCCGGTGGAGAACTTCTGCTTGGCCTCTATGGCCGCATTCGCGGCTACGAGGAGAGCGGCGAATACGAATCGACCCGGTCCGCGTTGATGCGATCCGATGACGGTGGTTTCAACTGGGAGTACTTCTCGACGCTTGCCTTCGATCCCGCCACCATCATCGACTACGAGGAACCGGCGTTGCTTCGCCTGCACGACGGCCGGCTTGTCTGTTTCCTGCGGACACACAACCGGCCCAGTGAAGACGCAAGGAACATGGTCGTGGTCGTTTCCGACGACAACGGCTACACATGGTCAGCACCAAAGTGGACAAATATCTGGGGTTATCCGGCGGATGCGGTTGCCCTTCAGGACGGTCGCTACCTGTGCGTCTACGGATACCGGCGTCCGCCTTACGGCACCTTCGGATGTCTCTCCGAAGATGGGATCACCTGGGACAAGAAGGACGAATTCATCATCAGGAAGGGCGGCGTTCCTGATCGCCCCGGCACCATAGACTGGCACAATCCGGGCGAGTTCCAACACATCGGCTACCCGACGGTGGCTCAGCTTCCCGATGGAACGGTGGTCGCTGCCTACCACGAATGGAACGACGCGCCCGAGCCACTCCAGCACTGCCTCGCGACTCGCTTCACTCTCTGAAGGCGGCTGTCACAAGAGCAACGGCGGAGCGTTCATGCCTCCGTCACACGTCCCTCGTGCCGTCACCATCTCCCTATCTTTGGCCTGCAGACCGGACCGTTCGTTCTGCACTCGCTGGAAGGCCTCCCGCTCCCCGGTCGCCTCCCCCTCCCCCGTATGTGGGCCCGGCACGCCGGCCGTTGCTTTCCCCCCTCGCGGAAGGCCCCCCCCCCCCCCGCCCTTGCAGCCCGCCCGCAGGGCATGCATGACGTGCAGGTCGACGGGCGCTGCCTGAGATGGACTGCCATGAACGCCGATGTCGAAATGTCCCGACCCTTTTGCTGCAGGCGTGGACGCAACGGGATTCCTCACCCTATGCTGTGCCAGGAATTGCTCCGCTCATACCTGCTTGCTGGTCCCCAATGATCGAGTCGGATGTGATCGCCGTCACGAAGCAAGTGCGGTCCCGTGCAGGGTGCGGCCTGTGCTGATGGACCTGCCGGGACTCAGCATTGCCTCGCAGTCTGACGGCAACCCCGAACGGGTGTGCTTCGGGTTCCTCCTGCTTCCCGAGTTTCCACTCTACGGCCTGGTCCCTGCCATCGAGGCCCTGCGCATCGCCAATCAGAACAACGGAAAAAAGATCTACGACTGGCAACTGATCTCACAATCAGGTGGACCGGTCCATGCGGGAAACGGCGTGTCGCTGAATGTGGACACCACCATCGCGAACGCCGGTTGGCTCCCGATCGTCCTGGTCTTCGGCGGCAATCACCCGACGCGGCATCTGTCCAAGAGCGTGCTGAACTGGCTGCGTCGGCTGGCCCGCCATGGCAGCGTTGTCGGAGGGATCGACACGGGAACCTTTGCCCTGGCGGAAGCCGGCCTGCTGCATGGGCGGCGCGCCACCCTGCACTGGGAGTCGTTCTTCACATTCAGGGAACTCTATCCCGATATCGAAGTGATCGAACAACTCTACAACATTGACCGTGGCCGCATCACCTGTGCCGGCGGTCACGCCACGCTCGATATGATGCTGGACATCATCAGCGGGCTCAATGGCCCGGCTCTCGCGCAGGTCGTCGCCAACGCCTTTGTGGCCCACCGGCAACGCGACAGCGACGAGCCCCAGAGGCTGGATCCATGGCCGCCGCGCCAGGGCGGGAAGTCGCCCCTGAACAGGGTGCTGCAGGGCATGGAAGAGAACATCCAGACTCCGCTGTCGGCCAGAGCTCTTGCTGATCAGGCGGGAGTCTCTGTCCGTGCCCTCAACCGCCTTGTTCACGATAGCCTTGGTGATGCGCCGATGAGTTACTATCGCAAGGTACGGCTGCAGGCTGCCCGCAGAATGCTGTTTTACAGCGATCTGGCGATTCGGGATGTTGCTTTCGCCTGCGGATTTGGCTCGCCGGAAGTGTTTTCCAGATGTTTCAAGGCTCACTTCGGTGTATCACCGCGCGAGTACCGACGCCGGACAAGCAGCCATGAACTCGAGAGGTACCGGCCGGAGCTCCGGCAGGAATTGACTTTCTGACGGTCCTTTCCGCCGCTCGGGCGGTTTCGTGCGGCAGGAAGACATTGTCGCTTCAGGCATGTCACCGGTGGTCGTGTTCTGGACTGAACGGGAGAGTGCTTTGTCGGTCAGAGACTTGAGAAATAACCTTGAGGGTTGTTATGTCACCATTCCCACGCCATTCGCGGATACTCCCGGAATGGAAGTCAACGAATCCGCGCTCAGGGAGTACGTCCGGTTCCTCGTCGATTCCGGGTTGAGTGGCGATTACGCTACATTTCTTGCCGGCGGGGCGGCCGGCGATTTCTCGACCATGAGTTTCGATGAACGCGTCCGCGTGGCATCGATCGTCGTCGAGGAAGTGGATGGAGCTGCACCGGTCGCGATGGGGGCCCAGACGACATCGACGCTCGAACTCGTGCGCCTTGCCAAGGCCGCCAAGGCGCTTGGCGCCCGGTTCATCCAGGTCTCCTGCCCGTTCTACTTCACCCATACCGAGGGCGACTTCGAGGACTACATCCGCGCCGCTGCCGCCGCCGAGCCAAGCCTGGGCATCATAATCTACAACACGTTCTGGACGAGCCAGAACCTCTCCTTCGCGATGATCGAACGGCTGGCCGCGATCCCGAACATCGTCGGTCTCAAATGGGCGACCCCACGCTCCGATTCAATGGAGTTCGAGGATGTCGTCTCGACCTTTTCCGACCGTTTCACGATCATCGACAACAACCTCCTTTTCTCGATGAGCGCGATGCCGGCACTCGGCGCCCGCGCCTTTGAGGTCCATCAATGCAATTTCTGGCCGGAGTGGGGAATCAGGCTGATCGATGAGGTCAAGGCGCGCAACTACGCAGAAATCGCCCGCATGCTCGTGGAGGAGGCGATGCCCTTCTACAAGCTCTGGGTCGAGATCGAGAACGACCACACCAGCGGTGACGGATACCTCGACAAGCTTTGCATGGAGCTCATCGGCCTTCCTTCAAGCCGCTGCCGTCCACCGACAAGGGATATCCGTGAGCTCTACCGGGATCGCTGCCATGCGATGATGAAATCCATCGGTGTGCCGCGGCTCGTTCAGGCATGACGGCCGGGCACTATTCAGGTTCCCGCTGATGCGGGGGGCTTCGCACCGAGCGCCGGCGCATCTGGCAGGAAAGGAACAGACCGTGTCGCCGATCCGGAACCTGACGTATCACGATATCTTCCGGCACCCGGAACATTGCGTGAACCAGATTGCGCAACGCGCACTGAAGAACGGCGATATCCTCGCGGTCTTCAATGAAGAACGGTTTCCGTTTCATCACGACAGCGGTCAGACCCTGATGACACGATCCCGGGATGGAGGACTGACATGGTCCGAGCCCCGGATCATTGTTCCCTGGACGGCGACCCAGGGGAACTGGGATTGCGGCATCTGCGAATTGGGCGACGGGACGCTGATCGTGAATTTCACGATGACGGGATTCTTCAAGCGCGGAATGAAGGCCGAAAGCCCGTCGTGGAGTTCCTTCCCGCTCACCGATGAATGGGGGGACTGGACCTCTGGTCCTACAAGACCCAGGCATGGCTTGGCACCTATGTGATTCGCTCGAAGGACGGTGGTGTTACATGGACTGAACCAATTCCCGTCAACATCCGCCCGATGAAACACGGCGGCTGCCGACTCGGCGCCTGGGAACTGCCGGACGGCGGTCTCATTCTGGCGCTCTACGGCCGGATGAGGGAGTACTCCGAGGATGGTACCGGCGAGACCAACCGCTGCTTCCTCGTGCGCTCCGACGATGGTGGCGACAACTGGGACTACTACGGTACGCTGGCCTATGATCCGAACAACATCATTGACTACGAGGAAGCCGGGATCGTTCGCCTGGACGACGGACGCCTGGTGTCATTCATGCGCACCCACCTGCAGCCCAGTCAGGACACGAAATCGATGATCATGGTGGTCTCCGAAGACGACGGCTTCACATGGTCGCAGCCGAAGTGGACCAGGATCTGGGGGTATCCTCCCGAACTCATCCGACTCCAGGATGGACGTTATCTGCTCGTCTACGGCTATCGCCGACCGTCCTACGGCGTCCGCGGCATCATTTCTGATAACGGCATCGACTGGGATGTCGGGAACGAGTTCGTGATCAGCGAGGGCGGCATTCCAGCGACTTCGCAGGTGGCGAAGCCGTCGTCAAGCCGCGTCGTCCCTGTGGCGGGACTCTATGACGAGGGGGCGGTCAACTACTTTCACCCGGGCCTTTACCAGCACATCGGCTACCCCACAGTGACCCAGGCGGCCGATGGCACTGTTGTCTGTTCATATCATGAATGGAGCCAGGACGAGAGGCCGCTGCAAATCCTGAAGTGCGCACGGTTCGAGATCTGAGCCACTCCTGCACCCTGGACCCGGAAACCGGACAATGGACATTGCGGTCTGCATAGAACTTGATCGTGAGGAACGACGAAGGCTCGTCCGTGGTGTCGGGAACTGGCCGGTCACTTTCAGCCAGGTCACATCACCCTGCAATGCGGCCATCGTGTTCGGCAATCCGGCACCCGAGGTCGTCGCGGCCAATTCCTCCCTTCGATGGCTGCAACTGGAATCGGTTGGTTTCGGCGAGTACGCCGGGCTCCACTGGTCGCGTTCCGGTCAGTCGGTGCAGGTGACCAACCTGGCCGGGTTCTTTGCGGACCCGGTGGCAGAAACCGCCCTTGCCGGCATTCTCTCCCTGGGCCGGGGCATCGACCGCCTGGTGGTGTTGCGCGAGTGCCGGGAATGGGTGGGTGATCCGGTTCGCGGCAGCCTGCGGTTGCTGTGTGGTTCGCACGTTGTCCTCTTCGGGCGCGGGACGATCAACTCGCGGTTGGCGGAACTCCTGAAACCGTTTCGATGCCGCGTCACGACCTTCGGTCGCGACTGGACGTCCGATTCACTCGATGACGCACTGGCGACAGCCGATGTGGTCGTGGCGGCGGTGCCGCACACGCCTGAGACAATCGGTCTGTTTGACGCGGACCGCCTGTCACGTCTCAAACCGGGCGCGGTGTTCTGCAATCTGGGCCGGGGATCCCTTGTCGATGAAGAGGCCCTGGCGACGGCGCTGGTGCAGGAGCACCTGGGCGGCGCCGTGATCGACGTCACGCACGACGAACCACTGCCCTCAAGCCATGTGTTCTGGACTGCACCCAACGTCATCCTCACCCAGCATTCAGGCGGAGGCAGCGACGACGAGATTGACCGGAAGATCGACCGCTTTCTCGAGAACCTCTCCCGGTTTCGCAGTGGAACACCTCTCATCGGCCTGGTCGACTTCACGCGGGGATACTGATGCCGCGAATCACGCATTGCCGCTGTCTGCTCCTCACATCGCCCTATGCCGATGCCGATGATCCCGAGATCAGGGAGTGTTTTCCCAATGGCCCCAGACGCACCATCGGAATGGTCGAGGTGACGCTCGAGAATGGCGTGACGGGACTCGGCGAGGGATACCTTGCGGTGTTCGCGCCGAAAGTCTTCCGATCGATCGTCGAACTCTGTGTCCCACAGGTTCTGGACAAGGACGGTTTCGACATTTCCGGCCGGGTTCGCGACCTGCGTTCGCTCTGCGACTACTGGTCCCTCCAGGGTGCCGCCCGTCACGTCATTTCCGCCTTCGAAATTGCATTGCAGGACGCGAAGGGCAAATCGCTGGGCAAACCGGTCTATGATCTCCTTGGCGGTGCCAGGGCCGATGCGATCCGGATTTACGGCTCCGGCGGTTGCTGCGATCACAAGGATCAGTTCCTGCGCGAGTTCGACCTGCTCGGATCTCTCGGAATCTCCACCTACAAGATCCGCGCGGTAAAGAGCGACATCCGGCGCACCTCATGGGTACTCGATGAAGCCGGCCGGAGGGGTATCCAGGTGGGGGTTGACATGTGTCAGAACCTTGCCGATCCGCCCCAGGAGGTGGACGATGTCGTGGCCTACGTCGATGCGGTTCACGCCCGCACAGACGCCAGGATGGTCTTTATCGAGGAAGCGCTTGGCCCGGAGTGCGCCGAAGAATTCCGCGAACTCAAATCCCGTATAGACGTTCCGGTCTGTGGCGGCGAAATCATCACCACGCCCCGGGAAATGATCCGGCGCATCGACGACGACGTCTACGACTTTGTCCAGCCGGACGCCTCGGTGATTGGTGGTATCTCGGCGGTGATGGATATCTTCGATGCCGCGAGAGAGAGAAAGAAGGATGTCGTCGTCCATGCCTGGGGAGGAGCGGCGGCGATCATGGCGAGCTACCATGCGGCTTTTGCCGGTGGCGGCAGACTCGTCGAGTACCCCATGCTGGACTTCCCGCTGGCCCGCGAGATGATTGGTGATGAGGGGACTATCAGGGACGGTCAACTTCTCCCTTCCACCGCAGCCGGACTCGGCCTGACCCTCACTCCCGAGATGGAAGCGCGCTATCCGTTTGACGAGACGGCGGTCTATTCCTGTGCGTTGCTCGATTACGGCCCACCACCGGACAGTTACTGGGAGTGAGCGGAACCGTCTTGCCGCATCACAGGCGGATCGCCACGTTCTTGACAGCCAGGTAGTTTCGCACCCCCGCAAGGCCGCGCTCGCGACCGACTCCACTCTCCTTCATGCCTCCGGTCGGAGCCTGGACACCACCCATGAACCAGCCATTGATCCATACAGATCCGTGTTCGAGCCTCTGGGCCATGCTGAGCGCGCGGCTGATGTCCCGGGTGTAGACACCTGCAGCCAGTCCGAAACCGAGACCGTTGGCGATAGAGACCGCCTGATCGGTATCCCCGATGTCGACCGCCACGCTGACCGGCCCGAAGACCTCCTCGCGGGCAATCGCCATGTCCGGGGACACACGGTCGAACACGGTCGGTTCGACGAAGTAGCCGCGGTCCAGATGCTGCGGGCGGCCACCGCCCTGCCGTATGCGTCCTCCGGCCGCGACGCCGGCATCGATATGGCCGCGTACCCTGGCGTACTGCTCACTGGAGATTACCGGCCCCAGAGAGGGGTTCTCCAGGCCAGGACCAATGGAGAGCGAAGCCGCTCCGGCGCACAACCGTTCGATGAAGTCCTCACGGATCTCGGGTGCGAGGAGATAGCGCGAGGACGAGGAACAGACCTGTCCGGTGTTGTCGAAGGACGCTCCGAGGGCGTCATCCACGGCTCGGTCGAGATCTGCGTCCGCAAGGATGATCATCGGATTCTTGCCACCCAGTTCCAGCACGACCGGCTTGATGCCCTGTGCGGCGGTGGACATGATCCTGCGACCGGTTTCGACTGATCCGGTGAAGGTGATGCCACGTACAAGAGGATGGCGGACGAGCGCTTCGCCGGCCTCCTCGCCAAGACCGGTGACGATATTGACGACCCCGTCGGGAATTCCTGCCTGTTCAGCGAGTTTGGCGAATGCGAGTGCCGACAGCGGCGACTGTTCGGCCGGTTTCAGAACACAGGTGCAGCCTGCCGCAAGTGCCGGGGCAAGTGAGCGTATAGCCATGCCCAGGGGAAAGTTCCAGGGCACGATGTGCGCGGTCACGCCAAGCGGCTCCAGCATTGTGAAATCGACGAAGTCGCGACCGAGCGGCACCGTGATGCCTTCCATCTTGTCGGCAGCCCCAGCGTTGTAGCGCAGAGTTTCGACCACACCGTCGATATCGCCGCGGGAATTGTCGAGCGGCTTGCCTGCGTCGAGAGTTTCGAGTCTTGCGAGTTTCTCGCGCTCCAACTCGATCAGCCCGGCCAGTCGCTCGAGGATTCTGCCCCGGTCCGCCGGCGTGATGGTGGACCAGTCGCCGTGTTGCGCCCGGTGTGCTGCCTGAACGGCGGCGTCGACGTCATCGCCCACGGAGCGCGCGAAACGCGCAAGAGGCTCTTCCGTCGCCGGGTTGATCGTGTCGAGGAATGCACCGGTCGCCGGAGCAACCGGTTTCCCAGCGATGTGATTCATGTGAATTTGGTCAACCACGCAGTGCTCCACTCGAAATTCCCTGGATGAAGTAGCGTTGAAGGATGAGGAAGACGAGTACGCTCGGGATGCACAGGACGGTCACCCCCGCCATTGAGAGCGCGAAGCCTTCAAGCTGGGTTGCCGTACCGGAAATCGGCGTGAATGCCGCGATTCCGACGGGCAGGGTCTTCATTTCCTCCTTGAAGACCGCCAGCAATGGCCAGAGAAAGTTGTTCCAGTTGAGCACGAATATGATGATTGTCGCGGCGATCAGAGGTGCCCGGGCCAGGGGCAACGCGATCTTCCAGAAGATCAAACCATGTCCCGCACCATCGATCCTCGCCGCGTCCTCAAGGTCTCGCGGGAAGGTCAGGAAGAACTGCCTGAAGATCAGGACGCTGAATACGTTGCCGACCGACGGCAGGATCAGCGCCTGATAGGTGTTCGCCCAACCCACCTTGATGATGCCGAGAAGCATCGGAACCGCGTAGACCTCGATCGGAACCATGAGCGAGGCGACATAGAGAACGAACAGCAGGCGGCGGCCGGGAAAGTTCATCCGCGCCAGCGCGTATCCCGCCAGGGCTCCCGACATCACGCACAGGAATGTGGCGCTGACCGCGACGATGATGCTGTTCAGGGTCCAGCGCCATACCGGGTACTTCGTGAAGATATCGACATAGTTCTGGAAGGTGACGCGGTGTGGCAGCCATTCGATGTCCACGGTCATCACGTCTCCCGGGTACTTCAGGGAGGTCGAGACCATCCAGACAAAGGGCATGATCCAGAGTGCGGCGATCGCCAGTCCGACGATCCACACCGGAATGTCGCCAACGGCCATCCCGTACTCGCGTTTGAGGTATGCCAGGGGGTTCATGTGGACTGTTCCCGGATCAGCCTGCGACTGAGGAAGGTCACAAGGAGAATCACCACGAAGAGCATCATCGAGACTGCCGCACCGAGGCCGAACTTCTGATTGCGGATCGCCACCGTGTAGATCTCGTAGAGGACGGACGTGGACGAGGAAGCCGGTCCACCACTCGTCATCACGTAGACCTGGCTGAAGATCCTCAGTGTCGCAATGAGCTGCAGCGTGATCACCATGCTCAGCACCGGGCGAAGCATGGGCAGGGTCACATAGCGGAATCGCTGCCAGCGTGTTGCACCGTCAATCTCCGCGGCGTCGTACATGTCCCCGGGAATGTCCTGCAGGCCTGCGAGAATCAGGACGAAGGCAAGGCCCATGTCCCACCAGATCGAGGTGATGCCCACACCGTAAAGGGACCAGTCGGTGCTGGTCAGCCAGGGAATGTTGTCGATTCCCAGATAGCCCAGGTAGTGATTGGCAATGCCGAACTGGGTGTCCAGGATCCAGACCCATACCAGTCCGATCACCGTTGCCGAGACCACATAGGGAGAAAAGAAACAGACCCGCGCCACGGAAGACAGCGGCCACCGGTTGTTGACGTAGAGTGCCGCCATGAGTCCGAGAACCAGCACTCCTGGCACGATGGTCAGGCCGTAGAGGAGAATGTTCTGGAACGAAATGAGGATCTGGTCGTTTTCCAGCGCCTTCCGGTAGTTGTCTACTCCGACGTACTTCGGCGGTCCGAAGATGCCCCATTTCATGAACGACAGGTACGCTGTGAACACGATTGGTGCGATGTTGAAGAGCAGGAACGGAGCGGTGAAGAGGGCGACGAAAGCATAGGCGGCCCAGTCGACCGGTGGTTTCTGGCTGCGGTAACTCAGCATCTCTCCACCCAGGCTGAACGCTCCGTGCGCATGTTCCTGATCAACAACAGGCGGGAATGTCCCGGGTCTCCGCCAGACCGCAAATCGCGACCCGGGGTCCAAGGCCCGGGGGGCCGCAGCCCCCCGGGACCCTTGTTCAGCCCTCTTCCAGGGATTCGCCCCAGCCGTCCTGGAGCTTTGTCATGGCATCATCAATGGATGTCTGACCTGCCCAGACAAGTTCCAGGGTCTTCGCCAGGAAGTTGCCACCGGAATAGATGTTGAAGTCTGCGCCGTTGATGATCGGGAAATCGGCAATGGCAGTCGCGAACTCCAGGCCATCGACGAATGCCCCGCGCACATCCCAGGGGGCTCCTGCCGTCTTGTAGTCGCTGCGGCCGAGAATCGACTGCCGCGGTGACGCCCCGCGACCCTCCGTGCACCACAGGAAGCTGTTGTCCGAGAGCCAGGTCACTGCGTCCATCGTTGCCTGATAGCGTGAAGGATCGCTCTGAAGGTAGAGCTCCAGGGCGCCGCGCTCGAAGTAGGTTACACGTTTCTCGCCGACCTTCGGGAACAGCTTGGTCGCAAAGGGCAGTTCCTGCGCCAGGTAACCGTTGATCGTCCATGGACCGGTCCAGAAGATGGAGCCCTGGCCGGTGCCGAAGGCCTTGTAGCGGTCGGTGACATCGCGGGTCGATACCCTGTGTGTGTCGAACAGATCGAGCACCCATTGCATCGCTGCCTTGCCGGCCTCGGGATTCACACAGACGCTCGTGAAATCGTTGCTGATTCGCTGAAAACCCATCTGCTCGGCAACGATGCCCCAGGTGACCGTTGGCTGCACGCCCGATCCGGTCATCATGATGCCGGACCGCACGACCGTGTCACCATCCCGCTTGGTCATCGCCTTTGCCCACTCGAGCAGACCGTCGCCGTCATCGGGCCAGTCGTTGATGTCGAGACCGGCCTCGGCCACGTGAGCGGTATTGACCTCGGGCTGGATCGACATCAGGTCGAGCGGGACCTGGAAGAGTTCGTCGCCGCCGTAGTTCGGGAACTTCGAGGCATTGATCGAGAACTCCGAGAAATCCGACAGGTCGAGTCCCGAATTGGCCGCGAGTTCGTTCAGAGGCACCAGCAGCCCGTCACGCACGAACGACGGACGCGGATCCGTATTCCAGCCGAAGTCGGGGGCCTCGCCCGCTGCGGCGGATGCCAGAACCTTGGTGGTGTAATCATCCCAGTTGACGACCTCCATGCGGATCGAGACACCCTTGTCCTTGTGTGCCTCGTTGAAGTTCTGGATCATCTGGGCCCAGACCTCTCCGTCCGAAGCCGCAAGCGGGCTCCAGTGAACAAGCTCGGTCGCGGCCGATGCTCGGCGGATGAACGGCATGGGAAGCGCGCTCGTCAACGCAAGTGTGCCAGCGGTCTTGATGAGCTTTCGACGCGTTACTTCTGATTTCTTCATCACTGTCCTCCTGGTCATGTCGGCACCCGCACTCGGGAACCTGGATTCACCGTGCGGCCGTTCCCGCCGCACCGGCGGTCATTAGCATAGTTCGACACTTACATACACTGCAGGAATGGAGGTTTGCCTGACAGGGTGCCGACATCGGTGGCGCGGGTGTCGCACGGGAGTGATAAGATCGAAGCGCAAGCGAGGGGGTAAGGATCCATGAAGGTGATCGGTGCGGTGGAAAGCCTGTGGCGCTATCCTGTCAAGAGCATGGCGGGCGAAACGCTGGACCGGGCATGGCTGGGATTTGCCGGCATCTACGGTGACCGGGTCGCCGCCTTCAGCAGTGATCAGGCAAGCCCCGGATTCCCCTGGCTGACGGCGCGGGAACAGCGCCGCATGCTGCTCTTGCGTCCCCGGTTCCGGGATCCCGTGGCTGCGTCACAGCCCCCCAACCTTGCCGAGGCGCTGGCGGAAGCGCCCGGTCTGTCGCCTCTCTACGAGGATCTCGTGATCGATGTCGAACTTCCCGATGGCGAGGTTCTGGCGATCGACGATCCGGCATTGCAGCAATGCCTTGGAGAACATCTCGGCCGCGAACACCGTATTCGGCTGCTGCGCTCCGAGCGCGCCTTCACGGACTGCCGGCCGCTTTCCCTTCTCTCGACAGCCACGGTCGCCACTCTCTCGACAGAGCTCGGCCGGCCTGTCGACAAGAGGCGATTCCGGGCGAACGTCTGTCTCGAACTCGAAGGCACCGGCCTTGCCGAGGACGCGTGGATC
Source organism: bacterium EF100-94H03 bin56 (assembly GCA_002238685.1). GTDB lineage: Bacteria > Pseudomonadota > Alphaproteobacteria > SP197 > SP197 > SP197. Next base: position 13,255 of record MPMV01000017.1, on the reverse strand, counting down.
GGCCGGCGCCTCAGGATCGGCAACAAGGTCGAGGTCTCCATCCTCGAGAAGGATCCCCGCTGCGCCATGATCACCCTTGATCCCGATTCGGCAGAGCGTGATCCGTCCATTCTCAACCATGTCCTGAAACACCACGCCGGCACCACGGGTGTCTACGCCGCCGTGCTTGTCGAGGGCATGCTGGAGACCGGCGCTCCGGTCATGCTCGTCGACTGACCCGGCCTTCCCAAGATTGGCGGGGTGTGTGTCTGGGTGCCCGGTCCCACGTGCCCACGTCCGGGCAATCCGGACGAGACCGAATTTGTCCTCCGCGACGTGTCCGCCGTCGGCGGCTGACAGCAGGCCGTGCGGCTCAGGGCGCATAGCGCTCAAGGACCGACCGTGCGTGAGCGCGGATGCCGGCGTCTTCGCTGCAGGTCCAGCTTCCGAGCAGGGTCTTGTATGGGCAGGCGATGAACGCCACTTCGTCACCGGCGACGGCGGAGGCGAAGGTCTCGATCTCGAGTCGGTGCCGCGCTATGGCGCCTTCATCCACCGGCGTCCCGCCAGTCGGCCATACCTCCGGTTCGGCATAGAGATAGAGGAGGATCGGCCGTAGTCCCGCCTGCGGTCCGTTACGGTGGACATCCGTCCGCAAGGCGAAAGCGTGCTTGAACAGTTGAGCGGCGTTGAGCCGGAGATAGGAGCGCCTGTCATCCCTTAGTGCATCCCGGACGCCTTCGTAGCCCTTCATGTATTCTCCCCGACAGGGCCGCCAATACGCCTCGCTGAGCGAGGATGTTCCCTTGACCCGAAACGGTTCGTATCGCTTGGATTCGATTCCGATGAGTGCGGAGGACGTTACGACGAGGCGGTCCAGCACCGGGTGTTGTCCGCCCCGCCAGGGAAAACGGATCGTCGTCTCAAGCGTCAGCGCCCGGGCGGGCCAGAGTTCCCCTTCGCAGCCCGGCAGCGGCGGCAAGTCCCGCGCCCGTTTCAGGAAAAAGCCGAGAGCGTTGGCAGCGAGGGCGGCCGACGATGCCGGACTGTCGAACTTGCCGCTCGCGATTTCGTCACCCGGCGCGGCCCGGAACGCCGCCTCGACCAGTGCGCCGGGAATTCCCGGCAGGAATCGGTCCGACATTTTTCCTGTCCCGGCCGTCATTCAATGGGGCCACCTGCCGGAGGATTGCAAGTGCGCTGTGTGCTGGCCATCGACAGGCGATCATTCCCTCTTGCCCGAGCCCCCTCTTCCAAGAGGTTGGGTCCTTTCGCGTTGCAGGGATTGCAAAACGGATGAACATGAATTCCTCGCCCGTACTCGGTGGTATGTCGTCCATCTTCATCGACAAACCGCACATGAGCGCCAACCGTCGGACAATTCCCGCAACCCGCAACGGCGCAGCGGTCCGGCACTTTGCGCGGCCGTTTCCTCCGATTGCGCGGGTGACCTGGCGACACGAATCGAGATTGACCCTCTCGTCGAAGCCGTGAATGTTCTCGGCAAGCGGACCGCAAACCAGTGCGGGGATGCCGGCAGCCGTCGCCAGGCAAAGCGCAGGCTCCTGATGTCCCTGCCCTGCACAGCGGTCCGGTCGACGCTATGATGGGCCAGCAAGGGAGGGCTTCGCGATGGCGGGCGACATTCATCCTGACATGAACCATCTGCTCAGCGCCCGTGATGCCGCCGGCCCCAAGGGAGAGAACGCCGAAGAACAGCGCCGCTTCTGGACGTCCTACACCCGCGCGCTCAACGAGCGGCGACCCGACGACATGGATGTGTGGGACGAGCGGGTCGAGACTCCGGAGTACGCGGTCCCCGTCAGAATCTATCGACCCTCGGCAGCAACACGGCCGATTCCCGCCATTGTCTACCTGCACGGCGGAGGATTCATGCTGGGCGACCTCGATAGTTCCGATACCATCGCCTGGGGCTTCGCCCAGGAAACCGGCGCGCTCGTGATCTCGGTGGACTACCGGCTCACGCCCGAGCATCCGTATCCGGCCGCCGTGAACGACAGCTGGAACACCTTGCTCTGGCTGGAGGTGGAAGCCGGGCGTCTCGGGATCGATCCTCGGCGCATTGCCGTCGCCGGAGACAGCGCAGGCGGCAACCTGGGCGCTGTGATGGCGCTCAAGGCACGCGACACCGGCGCCGTCACGCTCGCCGGCGTCGCCATCATCTATCCGGCGACGGGTCTCGATCAGGACGCGCCGAGCTACCTGGAGCACGCCGACGGGCCAGGCCTGACGCGGGACGGCACCATCAGGTACCGCGATCTCTACCTCGCCGGGAACCACGACACCGATGACGCCTATGCGCGGCCGATCATGGCCAAGAACCTCGCCGGTCTGGCTCCCTTCTGGGTCCATTCTGCCGAGATCGATCCCATCCGCGACGATGGCCGTCTGTTCGCCGCCAAGATGGCGCGGGACGGCGGCGATGTGACTTACCGCGAGGCGCGCGGCATGATCCATGGCTTCATGCGCGCCCGCATGCGGGGCGACGCCGCACGTCGTGAGTACGCGCTCATCTGTCGCTTCCTGCGCCATTGCCTCGGGCGTGGCGAAGGCTAAACCGCTGTGGCGGGGTGTTTTCCGGAAGACGTTCTCTCGAGGCGCTCGTGCGCCCGGATACCTTCCACGCGACTATTGAGCAACGCGCCGGATGGGCTGCGGAACCAGCCAGGCAGGAGCTTTCGTTCAATGTCGATCAGGAAATCAGGCCTCGTGCAGCGTGACGTCTTCGAGACAGGAAAGGACCGAAGGGCATCCAGGACCTGGCGCGTTCTGCCTTGCCTGCCGTTTCGTTCAGTGTGATCGTGCCGGCTCACCCGGCGGTGACGACATGCGCGATCCGTTCGTCACAGCGGAAACGACCTTCCTGCACCTGCGCGTTGGACAACCCTGGCAAGCGACGTTCCGGCCATGACACTTGTGCGCGGCGTACCGTGCCCGGGGGCGAACTGTGAACTGCGTTCACGTGAACGTTCGCGGACACAAGCCGCATCTCGCGGGATACAAACGACGCCCGGGCGGAAGAGGTTACCGATTGCAGGTGTCCTGACTGGCCGGCTCAAAGGGATTCAAGGCCGCACCAGTCGGCGATGAAGCGGGCGATTGCGCGGGTGACCTGGCGGCAGGAATCGAGATTGACCCGTTCGTCGAAGCCGTGAATGTTCTCTGCAAGCGGGCCGTAGACCAGTGCGGGGATACCGGCATAGAGACCGAAGAACCGGGCGTCCGTGGTTCCCGTGAGCGCGTGTGACTGGAGCTCTTCGCCAAAGACGTCCCGGTGGCTTTCGGCAATCACGGCCTCCGCATCGCTTCCCTCTTCAAGAACGTACCCCTCGGCCTGGAAGCCGTCCCAGACGACTTGCGGCGGGTTGTTGGCAAGGAAGGCGTCACTGCCGGCCGCCATGGCGATGCACTCCTCGATGTCGCCCCGGGCCCGCGCGAGATCGGTTCCGGGAAACACGCCCACTCTCATGTCAAAGCGGCACCAGGCCGGGACACTCGACGCCCAGTCTCCACCTTCGATGCGGCCGACATTGAAATTGAGCGGGTGAGTCATGCCGGCATAGCGTTCGTGACCAGCGGCGTTCCATCGCTCCTCAAGCGTGTGGAGGGCGCCGACAAGGCGCCAGGCAGCCTCGATGGCATTGGCGCCGCTGCCGGCACGAGAGACGTGAACAGGGTGTCCGCGCACGTGGCACTGGAACCACATGACGCCGACCTGTGAGCGCAAGAGTCCATGGCCCATGGGTTCGGGGATGAGTGCGGCATCGGCGTGGTAGCCGCGTTGGCGACAGGCAAGCGCCCCGTTGCCCGTGCACTCCTCCTCGATCACGGCCTCGATGGTGATGTCCGATGCCGGACGGAAGCCGGCGCGCCTGATGGCATCGAGAGCAAAGAGCCCGCAGACCCAGCCTGCCTTCATGTCGCCGGCGCCGCGCCCGTGCATCCAGCCGTCCTTGACCACGGGTTCGAACGGGGGTGTCGACCACATGTCGTGCGGCCCTTCGGGCACGACATCGATATGACCGTTGATGATCAGCGAGCGGCCTCCGGGCGCGCTGCTGCGCAGCGTGCCCACGCTGACCCAGGCGTCGTCATAGCCGTCCAGTTTGGGCGAATATCCCGGCAGGTCGCGAATGTCCTCGTTCCTGATCTGCCATCGATCAACGGCGAATCCCCGTGCTGCCAGGGCGCGCGCGATGAAGTCCTGGGCGGTCGCCTCCTGCCCCCTCAGCGAGGGCAGGCGGACGAGATCGCCGGTAAAGGCGACCTGCTCGTCAAAGCCCGCCTCGACGGCTGCGTCGAGGCGCTTGCCTGTGTCCTCGTCGATCATGTCATTGCTCCCTCGTTCCTTACGAGCGTGCGGCGCACGGCATCCTGCCAGCCCTGGTAACGCCTGTCGGCCTCGGCGCGCTCCATGGCCGGTGTGAAACGCCTGTCGCCCTGCCAGGAGCCGGCGAAACTGTCCATGTCCGGCCACACGCCGGCGTGGTGTCCGGAAAGCCAGGCGACGCCGAGTGCGGTCGCCTCGACGTTTGCCATCCGGTCGACCGGCATGTCGAGGATATCGGCAAGAAACTGCATGGCGAAGTCGTTGGCGCTCATCCCGCCATCGACCCGGACGATGGGGCGGTCGCCCGCCGATGTCTGGTCATCGAGCATGGCGCCGAGGAGATCGCGCACCTGATAGGCAAGACTCTCGAGAGCGGCGCGCACCAGTTCGGCCTTGCCGCTCGCCCGGGTGAGTCCATGGATGGCGCCGCGGCATTCGGCGTCCCACCATGGAGCGCCGAGGCCGGTAAACGCCGGTACCAGGTAAGGCGTGTGAAGCGGGTCGGCAGCTTCGGCGAGTGCCGGGGTATCACCGGCATCGCGAATGACATCGAGGCCATCGCGCAGCCATTGCACGACGGTACCGGCATTGAAGATCGACCCTTCCAGTGCATAGCAGCGTTCGCCAGCGAGCTGCCATGCGACGGTCGTCAACAGCCGCCGTTGCGAAATCACCGGCTCGCTTCCGATGTTGAGAAGGGCAAAGCAACCGGTGCCGCAGGTCACCTTCATCATCCCCGGCCGGAAACAGGCCTGACCAATGGCGGCCGCCTGCTGATCGCCCGCCACTCCGCGAATGGGGATGTTCCCGATCACCGAGGTGCCGTAGTCGTCGGCACAGTCCCGCACGTCCGCGAGCATGGACCGCGGCACCCCGAGAAGGCGGCAGAGATCGTCATCCCAGCACCCTTCACGGATGTTGTAGAGCATGGTGCGCGAGGCATTGGTGGCGTCGGTGGCGTGGACCTCTCCACCGGTCAGGTGCCACAGCACAAAACTGTCAATGGTGCCCGCCAACAGTTCACCGCGTCCGGAGCGTTCCCGGGCGCCTTCGACTTGGTCGAGAATCCAGGCGATCTTGGTGCCCGAGAAATAGGGATCCGGCAGCAGGCCCGTGCGCTCGGCAATCATGGCGGTGTGGCCTTCGGCGGCAAGACGGCGGCACATGCCGGAGGTTCTGCGATCCTGCCAGACAATTGCGGGGGCAATTGGCTGGCCGGTGGCGCGATCCCAGACGACCACGGTCTCGCGCTGGTTGGTGATGCCCATGGCGGCGATGGACGCCAGCGTGGCGCCGGACTTGACCAACACCCTGCGCAGGACCTCGAAGCTGGTTCGCAGGATGTCGTCGGGATCCTGTTCAACCCAGCCGGGCCGCGGAAAACACGACCTGGTTTCCGCACTCGCCTGGCACACGACGCGCCGGTCGCCATCATGGAGAATGGCGCGACTCGACGTCGTGCTCTGGTCGAGTGCGAGAATGAATGTCACCCTTGCGTGCCCCCTGCCTGCTTCCGGGATGCTATCCCGGTCAGCGGCGCCCCGACAATGAGCATCCGGAGGCAAGATGCCCATGAGCCGTGATCCGCAGTACGACATCCTGTTCGAACCGGTGGCCATAGGACCGGTCACGGCACGCAATCGCTTCTACCAGGTGCCGCACTGCAACGGCATGGGAACCCACTATCCCAGCGCCATGGCGGCCATGCGCGGCATGAAGGCCGAGGGAGGCTGGGCGGTGGTTTCCACCGAAGAGTGCGACTTCCATCATACAGGGGACATCACGCCGGCCATAGAGGCCCGCCTGTGGACCCGCCAGGACATTCCGATCATGGCAAGAATGGTCGACAGCGTGAAACGCCATGGCGCGCTGGCGGCGTGCGAACTGGTCTACGGTGGCATGGCCGGACACAACCGCCTGTCGCGCGAGGTGGCGATGGCGCCGGTTGCCATTCCCCTGCAGGACGGGGACCCGGGCCAGGCACGTCCCATGGACCGTTCCGACATTGCCCGTTTCCGGCGTTGGCACCGCCAGGCGGTTCTCCGGACCAGGGAAGCCGGTTTCGACATTGTCTATGTCTATGCAGGGCACAACCTGTGCCTGTTGCAGCACTTCCTGTCGCGTCGCTACAACACGCGGGTCGACGAGTACGGTGGATCGATCGAGAACCGGGTGCGCCTGATTCGCGAGGTTCTCGAGGACACGAAGGAGGCAGTCGGCGATACCATGGGCGTTGCCCTGCGCCTGGCGGTCGATGAACTGGAAGGTGACGAAGGAATCACGTCGGACGGTGACGGCCGTGCCGCGGTCGAACTGCTGGCCGATCTGCCGGATCTCTGGGATGTCAACCTGAGCGAGTGGGACAACGACAGTCAGACGGCCCGCTTTGCCGAGGAGGGTTTCCAGGAGGACCATACGTCGTGGGTCAGGAAGGTGACAGGCAAGCCGGTGGTGACGGTGGGCCGCTACACGTCGGTTGACCGCATGGCGAGCCTGGTCAGGCGCGGCCACACGGATTTCATCGGTGCCGCCCGGCCGTCGATCGCCGACCCCTTCCTTCCGAAGAAGATCGAGGAAGGGCGCATCGACGACATCCGCGAATGTATTGGCTGCAATATCTGTGTTTCGGCGGACTTCATGTCCATGCCCATGCGCTGCACCCAGAACCCGACCACGGGCGAGGAGTGGCGCCGTGGCTGGCACCCGGAAGATTCCGGCCCCCGGGGCAGCGATTCCAGCGTTCTCGTGGTCGGTGGCGGGCCGGCCGGTCTCGAGGCGGCCCGGGCACTCGGAGAACGTGGCTACAAGGTGACACTGGCCGAAGCCGGCGGCGAACTTGGAGGCCACCTGAGGACGCTGACGCGGCTTCCGGGCCTCTCCAGCTGGATGAGGGTGCGCGACTGGAGAGTGGGCCAGCTGCACAAGCTTGCCAATGTGGATATCTACCCGGGAAGCGAACTTTCCGGCGATGACATCAGGGGTTTCGGTTTCGACCATGTCGCCATCGCCACCGGCTCTCTCTGGCGCCGTGACGGTGTGGGCCGATCGCACCGCCGGCCCATCGTCGGTGCGGGAACCGCCGGAGTGCTGACCCCCGACGATGTCATGGCGGGCGTTCGCCTCGACGATCCTGTGGTCATCTTCGATGACGACCACTACTTCATGGCCAGTGTGCTCGCCGAGGTCGCGGTCTCGCAGGGTCGAAGGACGGTCCTTGTCACACCGTCGGCCGACGTCGCTCCCTGGACCCACAACACCATGGAGCAGGGACGCATCCAGGCGCGCCTCCTTTCGCTCGGTGTCGAACTCGTCCTGGGCCACGACGTCGCCGCCATCGGCAGCGGAACGGTTGAAGTCGCCTGTGTCCATACCGGCCGCCGGCGTCGCCTGGAGCGCGGATCGGTCGTTCTCGTCACCATGCGCGATTCCCGCGACGAACTCCTTGTTGCGCTCGCCGATGCCCCCCGGGAGGGTGTCATCACGAGTGTGACCGCCATCGGTGACTGCCTGGCGCCGGGGCTTCTCGCCTCAGCCGTCTACAGCGGACATCGCTATGCCCGGGAACTCGATGAGAACGTGCCCATCGATTCGCCTCCGTTTCGCAGGGAAGTGGTGGAACTGTCCGGCGACTGGCCCTGATCCTTGCGGCGGAACGAACAAGCCACTATCCATTCCGCCTTGTCCCGTCCGGGTGCTCCCATGCATTTTGGCCTCTCGCAAGAGCAGTCGATGATCGTCGACACGGTGCGCCGGTTTGTCGCCGAGGAACTCGTTCCCCACGAGGACGAGGTTGAACGCACCGATGACGTGCCGGAGGCCCTCATCCGGCAGATCCGCCAGCGCGCCATCGACAAGGGGCTCTATGCCATCAACATGCCGGCGGAACTCGGTGGTGGCGGACTCGATGCCCTTGCCGTGTCGCTCTGCGAGATCGAACTCGGCCACACGGCCTTTGCCCTGCAGTATGCGGTGGCTCGTCCATCAAACATCCTGCGTGCCTGCACGGGCTGGCAGGTCTCCCGCTACCTGCTTCCCACCATTCGCGGCGAGCGTGTCGAATGCCTGGCCATGACCGAACCCGGTGCCGGTTCCGACCTGCGTTCCATGACCACGCGGGCACGGCGCGAGGGCGAGGACTTCATCATCAACGGCACCAAGCATTTCATCAGCTATGCGGATGTGGCCGACTATGTCGTGCTGTTTGCCAGGACAGGCGATGAGGGGGGAATCACCAGTTTTCTTGTCGACAAGGAAGACCCCGGCTTCGAGGTGCGTCCGGGGGGCGAGAGCGTCTCGCACAGAGGCTTCCACCATGCCGAGCTGGTGTTCACGGACTGCCGGGTCCACCAGCGCCACATTCTGGGCGAGGAGCACCGGGGATTTGACGTGGCTCGCGAGTGGCTGGGCGCCACCAGGCTCACTGTCGCGGCGCACTGTGTCGGCCGGGCCCGGCGGGTGCTTTCCATGGCTGCCGGATGGGCCGGAACGAGACGCCAGTTTGGCCGCACCATCGGCAGGTTCCAGGGAACGTCGTTCAAGCTTGCCGACATGCTGACCGAAATCGAGGCGGCGGAACTCCTGGTGTTGCGGGCAGCCGACCGTGAAGCGCGTGGATGCGCCACGGACCGTGACTTCGCCATGGCGAAACTCTATGCCAGCGAAATGCTGGGTCGGGTGACGGATCATGCGGTGCAGATCTTCGGTGGCATGGGTCTCATGAAGGAGTTCGCTGTGGAGCGATTCTGGCGCGATGCCCGTATCGAGCGAATCTGGGATGGCACCAGCGAGATTCAGCGTCATATTCTTTCGCGCTCGCTGCTTCGCGAGCATGAGACACCAAAAGGAGCAGGGTAATGGGTGACAGTGTTCACGTGACGAGGAATGGAGGAATCTGGGAGATCGTTCTCGACCGGCCCAAGGCGAATGCGATCAGCATGGCCGTGAGTCGGGAGCTGTCGGACACATTCTGCACGTTCCGCGACGATGAATCGGCCCAGGTCGCCATCATCACCGGCGGCGGTGACAGGTTCTTCTCTGCCGGCTGGGATCTCAAGGCCGCGGCCGCCGGAGAGGAAGACACCGACGCCGCCTCGAGCTTCGATGGCGGATTTGCCGGACTGACGGAACTGTGGAGTCTTGACAAGCCGGTGATTGCCGCCGTGAACGGCATGGCGGCAGGCGGCGGGTTCGAACTGGCGCTTGCCTGCGATCTGATCGTGGCAGCGGAGCATGCCGAGTGCTGGCTGCCCGAGGCACAGATCGGCATCCTTCCCGATGGTGGCGGGGTGATCCGCCTGCAACGCCGCATACCAAGGGCGCTGGCGGTGGAAATGATGATGACCGGCCGGCGCATGTCGGCCCCGGAAGGAGAGCGCCGGGGACTCATCAGCCGTGTCGTGCCGGCTGCGGATCTCATGGATGCGGCCCGCTCACTGGCCAGCGACATCATGAAGAGTGCGCCGCTTTCGCTGAGGGCCATCAAGGCGGTGGTCAACACCACCGATGGCATGTCCGTCGAGGAGGCCTACACTTACATGAGATCAGGCCGGATCCCACAGTATCGTGCATGCCTCGATTCCGAGGATGCGATCGAGGGACCGCGGAGCTTCGCCGAACGCCGCGCTCCCGTCTGGAAAGGCCGCTGAACCGGGGGTTGCGATGTCATTGCTCGCCAGCAGACTCGACAGGATCCAGCCATCACCGACCATTGCGGTGACCCAGAAGGCGCGGGACCTCAAGGCCCGCGGCCGCGACGTCATCGGCCTTGGTGCCGGTGAGCCCGATTTCGACACTCCCGACCACATCGTCGAGGCGGCGGTCCGGGCCATGCGGGACGGCAGGACCCGATACACCGCGGTGCCGGGCATTCCCGAGTTGCGCGAGGCAATTGCCGGCAAGTTCGCGCGGGACAATGATCTCGACTACCCGATCGATTGCATCACGGTCGGCTGCGGCGGAAAGCAGGTGCTCTACAACGCCATGGTGGCCACCCTGGAGCCCGGCGACGAGGTCATCATCCCGGCTCCCTACTGGGTGAGCTACACCGACATCGTGCTGTTGTGCGGGGGCCAACCGGTGGTGGTGGAAACGACGTCGGCCAACGGTTTCAGGCTCGATGCCGGACGTCTCGAGGCGGCCATCACTCCGCGGACCAAGTGGGTGGTGCTCAACTCACCGTCGAATCCGACCGGTGCCGGCTACGGACGCGAGGACATGAAGGCACTTACCGACGTGCTCATGCGCCATCCCCACGTCTGGATCATGCCGGACGACATGTACGAGCACATCGTCTACGACGATTTCCGCTTCGTCACGCCGGCCCAGGTCGAACCCGGACTGAAGGAGCGCACCCTCACCGTCAACGGTGTCTCCAAGAGCTACTGCATGACCGGATGGCGTGTCGGCTATGCGGCCGGCCCGAAGATGCTGATCGATGCCATGAACAAGGTGCAGTCCCAGTCCTCGACCCACACGAGTTCGATCAGCCAGCATGCCGCCGTGGCGGCGCTCAACGGCCCGCAGGATTTCATCGCCGAACACAACCGGGTGTTCCGCCAGAGGCGGGACCTCGCCGTCTCGATGCTCAATCAGGCAAAGGGCCTCGCCACGCCCGTTCCCGAGGGCGCCTTCTACGTCTACCCGTCGTGCGCCGGCCTCATCGGCACGCTCACGCCCTCGGGACACCGCATCGAGACGGACGAGGATGTCGTCACCTGGATTCTGGAATTGGAGGGAGTCGCCGTCGTCCAGGGCGCCGCCTTCGGCCACTCGCCCCACTTCCGGGTTTCCTACGCCACCTCGACTGCCCTGCTCGAGGAGGCCTGCAAGCGCATCCAGCGAGCCTGCGCCGCACTCTCCTGACCAGTCAGTCGAGGCTGTCCGCGGCATTTGCCAACCTTGATGTAGCGCAGATGTCGCGAAGCCGCGCTCGCACCGATAAGCGCTCGTTGTGTCGCGGCAACCTCCTTGCAGGTCTCGAGCTTCCCGAGGACGCGCGCGATGCTGGACTTGTTTGGGGCGACATCGACGCGGCCGCCAGAGTCCTGGCTCGATGCGGCCATCAATGAGGCGCAGTCGTCGGGCGGATTTCCTCGCGTGTGCATTCTGGCGAAGACCGTGTACGGATCGGTCCTGCTCCCCGAGGAGCGCGACGTGGACCGATCATTGACCCAAGCGTAAACGATCGCCTTCGCCCTGGTGTCGTACCGGAAGAACAATGGGAACCGTATGCCGATCCTGGCGCGTCGCCAGTGACGGTAACGCGGGCCGAGCGTGCTGCCCTGGCGGTACTCGTCACGGGATGGGTCCTGCGGGATGACCTCCAGCATCGATCGGCCGAGCGCGTGGAACAGCTTGACGTTCGCATTGGATGTGAACCCCGTCGGATCGCTTCGTTGCGCGCCTTGGACTGCGTGGTGGAGCTTGCGCAGCTGGTCGATGAGGCAATCGTGAAACAGCAGCGTCCATCCGTGGCGCTGCATCGCAGATCGACGTCGCCGTCGATGTTCTCATCCGGTCCCACTTCACGCTCGGCATCGTGGACGAATCCCCGTTGTGTCTGGCTGCGAATCCGAAGTTGGTCACCGCAAGCCGCAATCTTCTGCCGGATCGTCGCCCGCAACCTGTGGCCGACATTTTCCAGGCACGCCCAAAAGCGGATGCTGCATGTATCTTGCCGCAGGGTGGAGATCGGCGACGATCACCGTGAGCGCATGGACGTGAGACTCTTGAGGTCCGTGACAAGAGTCAGAGCATGCCCGGCACCGCGTCCGATGGGTGGTAAATCGGGAATGTGAACCGCCCCGGCGTTCCCGGCGGCTCCGTCTCGTGTGAAGAAGGAGCTGTCATGGGAAGACACTCGACACGTTATCCGGCGGAGGTTCGGGACCGGGCCGTCCGGCTGGTTTTCACCCAATACCGCCTCGTTCCCGAAGGCCGTCATGTCGAAGGCGGCGACAATTGCGCGCCTCTGAAGTCGGGTTCGCTCCAGGAGGCGTGCTTCGCCGAGGACGGCAGCGGCGAGTGGCTGGTGCTGACGCCGGAAACGACCGGCATGGCCTCGATAGCCGACATTGCCGTGTTCACGCGCATGGCCGGATCGGCAGTGGGCGCGACCACCAAGGACCGGCCTGAATGGTTCGCCGCGCATCCGAAGGGCGGCGACCACACGGCCGCCGCTTTCGCGCGGGGTCTGTTTGTGGTGGCCGTCAATCCGGCGGTGCATGACGACGCAAAGGCCGGCTCCGCCAATGTGACCCCCGACAACATGTTCAACTCGCCGGACGGGCTGATGTTCAAGGGAAAGGACGCCTCTGGATCCAGACCGACGGCAACTGCACGAACGAGGGTGACTTCGCCGGCCAGGGCAATAACCCCGCTGTCTCGTTGGCCCGAAGGAATGCGGTGTGACGGGACTTTGCTGGTCCATGGACCGGAAGACCATGTTCGTTGGCCTCCTGTATCCGGGCAACAAGGGCGGCGACAGCACGCCGCGCTCCACCGTGATCGCCTTCACGCGCGCCGACGGTGGCGAGATCGGTTGAGGCAAATTCCCGGCGCCCGCGTTCAGGGTCGCGCCTCCGCGAAGCGGGGAGCTCTGCACTTTCGGCCGGCTCCGGCGCCCTTGCGCCGCGGCCGGCCTTGTGCGGGGCGGGCCGAAGCCGGGGCGGGGTCGTCCCCGACCACGGTCAGCCTCTGCCGGATCAGGCGTTCGATCTGGCCCAGCGAGTCGCGCTCGTCCGCGTCGCAGAACGAATAGGCGATGCCGCCGGCGCCGGCCCGCGCCGTGCGGCCGATGCGGTGAACATAGCTTTCCGGCACGTTCGGCAGCTCGAAGTTGATGACATGGCTGATATCCTCGATATCGATGCCGCGCGCCGCGATGTCGGTCGCGACCAGGACGCGGGCCTCGCCCCGCCGGAAACG
>MPMV01000016.1 GCA_002238685.1 bacterium EF100-94H03 bin56 | reverse complement strand
CGAGCGCGACCGGCTGGCCCCAGAAGCCCGGGCGCACCGCCGCCAGCTCCGAACCCGCGCCCGTCGCGAGCGCCGCCGCGCGCTCGTCCACCGGCGTCGCGCGCAGATGCGCGTGCGTCGTCCCGTAGGGCACCGTCACCGCGTAGTCCGTCCTGTCCCGCGAGAAGGCGCCGATGTCCAGCGCCGACCACGGCCCTTTGGCGTCGGGTCCGCCCTCGACCTCCAGGTCGGCGAGGCGCACCTCGTCGTTGCGGATGGTCACCGTCGCCACGGACCGGGCCAGGCGCACGGTCGACGGCGAGGGGTTCGACAGCCTGACCAGGAACACCTCCCCGCTGTCCTCCACGGCGTCGTCCAGCACCTCCACGGTCACCTCCGCGCGCGTCTCGCCCGACGGGATGGTCACCGTTCCGGACTTCGCGGTGTAGTCCTTCGTCCCGGTCGATTTTGCCGTGACGTCCGCTGTCGCGAAGTTCACCGTGACGTCATGCGACGCCGGGCGGTTGAGCCACACCGTCACGGGCGCATTGGTGGCCGCGTTGGTTCCCGACTCGTAGGTCAAGGCGTCCAGCACCCCCACCTCCAGCGGCGCATCGGCGGCGGCGGCGCTGTCGTCGTCGACGATGGTGAGTGTCAGATCGTTCGAACTCAGATCCGCGCGCCCCAACCCCGTCGTCCCCCAAGGCCTGTTCCCGGCCCCGGGGGAGCCGACATTGTGGCCGGTGGCGCGCAACACGATGGTCTCGTCCGGATCCACCCAGGGATCGTCGATGATCCTCAGCTTCACTGTCTTCGTCCGGGCGCCGTTCCAGTCCCTCAAGAACGTCTGGAGCCTCCAGCCGCCCGGCGCCCCGACCAATCCCCGTGATAAATCTGGCTGTCGTTCAAGCCTCAGATTCCCGCCCACCAACTGGACCCTGCCGAGCATCGTCCAGTCCATGCCAATCCTTGAATCCTCCTCCGACTTCTTGGCTCCCTTCCGATCCGTGTTCAGGCCGTAAAACGCCGTGCCGGCGGGGAGACCCTCGATCGTCGCGAAGAACCCGGGTTCTGCCGCGCGGCCCAGGTCCAGCGTCACGACCACGTCGGCGCCCTTCTCGGACGGCACGCGGTCGGCGCTCAGGGTCAGGCTGTAGCCCTCCCACGAGGTCGGGCCGGGACCGACCGTCACGGTGACAAAGTCAGAGACGGTCCCCAGGAAATGACTTGCCAGGCTGCCGTCGGTGCCGGGCTGCTGCGAGTACGCGAACACTCTGACCTTGTAAGTATCGCCGTTGGCGAACCGAGTTTTGCCCGCCCTTACGATACGACCAAACCTATGAGTGGTTATGTCCGCATTGACCTCTGTCGCTAGGTTAAAACTGGGATCTGTAGGGTCTTGAACTTCGATCTCGAACTTTTCCGCCGGCCAGGTCCCCCAGGAGCTGGGTGCCTCCCAGGTCAGAGTAAACTGGTCGTGCCCCGGGATGACCTGCAGGTTCCGTGGCGCGCTGGGCGGGGTCGGGTCCTGCGCCCATACGGGCGCGGCGGCGAAGAGGCCGAACGCGCCGAGCAGCAGCGCGAGGACGGGGAGGAGGAAAAGGCGGGCCCGGGCGCGCCCGGGGCGCGGCTCAGGCCTGTGCGGGGAGTCTGCGGATGTGGAGGGAGCCGGTCTGCGCGCGCCGGCCTCGCGCCGGGCGCACGTCATGCCGCTGGCCGCTGGCCGCTGGCCGCTGGCCGCTGGCCAATTGTATGCGGGCGAAGCGGTGGCGGCGTCAAGCGTCGTTTCGCCTGCCCGGCCGGAGCGCCGGAACCGGCGCCCGGCGGCGATGCGTCGCGGCTTTCGTCGACGCCTCGGAGGAAAACGGTCGCAAGGGCGGCGCGGATGGGGGTCTGTTCCGGTCGTTGAAGCTGCATCGGCTGTCTCCGTATCCGCTGCCGGTCGAAAGGACCGGCGAGATGGTCAGTTGCATTCTATAATGGAGAGATTGTGAGATGACAGTGTGCGAAATGGAAAAATTCGTGTGGATTTCGGCGTGCCTTCGGCCCCGCGATTCGCCCGCGCATCGCTCCGCACGGGCCGTCGTCCGCCAACCGGGCGGGTCCCTTGAAGAGCCGCGGCGCACTGCAACGCGAGCTCGAGGTCCCGGGCAGGCGCATCGCCACGCTGGGCACGGCGGTGGGTGACGAAGGCCCGGACACGCATGCCGACGGCCGCCGCGGTCTCCTTGAAGTCCTGCCATGCGATATCGCTCATCACCGTGCATGGCTTGTGGCGCCGTACATTGGTCTGTGGTCAGGTTGTGGTCACCGCGACCGGTTACGTCTGGCCATGCTTGTTGCGCGTTTGTGGTCATTCGGGAAACCACGCCGTCTCACGGTTC
This sequence comes from bacterium EF100-94H03 bin56, assembly GCA_002238685.1. Taxonomy (GTDB): domain Bacteria; phylum Pseudomonadota; class Alphaproteobacteria; order SP197; family SP197; genus SP197. The sequence goes on along the minus strand of MPMV01000016.1, from coordinate 76,321 downwards.
TGTGGTCTTCTTGTGGTCTGGCGATGAGATCTCGGATGGCGGCCCGGCATCGCCATTCAGAGGTCCAGTATCTGAGACCACAAATGGAAGCGTGAGAGCGAAAGGCGTCCAGAATAGCGTGTGATTACCATGGGTCTACCCAGGGCGAACGGTCTCCGGCGATAGCGGAGGCCTCAGCAACACGCGGAACAACGGGTGTCACGCGCATCGTATATTGAAGATGATGCTTATTCCGGAAATGCAACTCTTGGTCGATGTCGAACCGATGTTTTGTGGTTATCAGGATCGCGCAACAAGGCCGTTGACAGGCAAGCCATCTATCGGATAACGTGAAGTATTCGTGAGAGGGAAGATGGAGCGTCAATCGTCGGTTTGGGCTATGTCTCTGTTGACCTGTTGGGTCACACCCGGTGACGGCAACTTTCTCATGGCCGGACTGCCGCAGTCTGTCGCCATGGACGCCGAAACTCTCTACCAGCGGGTGAAGGCGCGCGGCGTCCTGCTCAGGCGCCTCGCCAACTTCGGCCTCGACCGCCATGTCAGGATTACCATTGGCCCTCCCGACGACATGGCAGCGCTCGATCGTGTTCTCACGGACGTGCTGGCCGACGCGTGATCCATGCGGCGGCCGGAAAACAACCAGAAAGGACCATGCCGATGATTCGACGTGACAAGGTCATCATCACCTGTGCCGTGACTGGATCCATACACACGCCGACGATGAGTCCGTGGTTGCCGGTCACACCGCATGAGATTGCCGACGCATCGATCGGCGCCTGGGAAGCCGGCGCGTCGATCATCCACCTCCATGCCCGCAATCCCGACGGCAGTCCGACTCCCGACCCTGACGTCTTCATGGAGTTCCTGCCGCGCATCAAGCAGTCGACCGACGCCGTCATCAACATCTCCACCGGCGGTGGCCACGGCATGTCTCTCGACGAACGCCTGGCAGGCGCGCTGAGAGCGAGTCCGGAGATGACGTCGCTCAACATGGGTTCCATGAACTTCGGTCTCTTCCCCATTCTCGACAAGATCACGGACTTTCGTCATGACTGGGAGAGGCGCCACCTGGAAAACTCGAGAGACTTCATTTTCCGGAACACGTTCAAGGATATCGAGCACATCCTCGAGGTTCTTGGTGAAGAACATGGCGTGCGTTTCGAATTCGAGTGCTATGACATCGGCCACCTCTACACCCTGGCCCACTTCCTCGACCGGGGCCTGGTCAGGCCACCTCTCTTCGTGCAGTCGATCTTCGGCATCCTCGGCGGTATCGGCGCGGATGAGGAAAATCTCATGCATGCCCGGCGCATCGCCGACAAGCTCTTCGGGGACTCTTACCAATGGTCGGTGCTGGCTGCAGGGCGCCATCAGATGAACTTCGTCACCATGGCGGCCATGCTCGGCGGCAATGTCCGGGTGGGGCTGGAGGACAGCCTCTACATCGCGAAGGGCGAACTGGCGAAGTCGAACCGCGACCAGGTCGCCAAGATACGGCGCATCATCGAGGACCTTTCCCTCGAGGTGGCGACCCCGGCCGAGGCTCGCGGCATGCTGGGCCTCAAGGGCGGTGACATGGTGGGGTTCTGATCCGAAAGTTCGCAGTCGGCGCAAGGGTCATCCGCCCTGGTGTTCGCTCCTGCCTATGGTCTTCGCCGCCTTGCCCGGTGGCTGATCCGTGGATCGAGTGAGTCGCGCAAACCGTCACCGAGGTAGTTGACGGAAAGCACCGTGAGGGAGATCGCGAGGCCGGGCCACAGCACACGGCCCGGATACTGCTGCAGGTAATCGGTGGCATCGAAGAGCAGGCGGCCCCACGTCGCGAAGTCCGAGGGAAAACCCAGTCCGAGAAAGGAGAGGGCCGATTCCGTGATGATCGCATTGGCGATCCCGAGAGTCGCGGAAACCATCATGGGGGACAGCACGTTCGGCAGGATGTGACGACGGACGATGCGCCGCGGCGGTGTGCCGACGGAGCGTGCGGCGATCACGAAGTCGCGTTCTCGCAGCGTGAGCACTTCTCCCCTGACGACACGCGCGGTCTGCATCCAGCTCGTGATGCCGATCACGGCGACAACCATCATGAAGATGCCGGCTTCCTGCCCGAACAGGGTCCGCAGGGTGTCGCGAAACAGGAGAATGATCACCAGCACGAGGGGGAGGAGAGGCAGCGCGAGGAAGAGATCCGTGAGGCGCATCAGCACCCCGTCGAGCCAGCGCACGAAGCCGGCGAGGACGCCGATCAGTCCGCCGATGGCAAGCGAGAGCAGCATGGCGGCCATGCCGACCGCCAGGGACGCCCTGCCGCCCTCCATCATGCGTGCAAGCATGTCCCTCCCGAGCTGGTCCGTACCCAGGGGGTGGTCGAGGCTCATCGGGGCATTGCGGTCGCGGATGTCGACAAGCTGGGGGTCGAGTGTCCAGACGAGCGGACCGAAGAGGACCACTGTCAGGATGACGAGGAAGAACCCGCCCCCCAGAACGGCGCTTTTCTGCTGCGCAAGCCGGGACCACGCCTCAAGGCGCCGCGAATGTGTCGCATCAGTCATAACGGATTCTCGGGTCGAGAATGCCGAGCAGGAGATCGGCGGCCAGATTGAAGAGGATGATGAGCACGGCGAAGATGAAGGTCAGGGGCTGGACCATCGGCAGGGCCGTCCCCTGGATTGCCGGCGTTGAGGGGGTGATGAGCACGGCGAGGATGAGGTTCAGGGTGTGGCCCATCGGCAGGTCGTTCGCCTGGATCGCGGTGATGAGGAGGTGACCGAGTCCGTTCACCTTGAAGACCTGTTCGGTGATGATCGCGCCGCCGAAGATTCCGGGCACGCCCAGGGCGATCACCGTCACCACGGGGCCAAGCGAGTTGCGCAGGACGTGCACAAGGACCACGCGTCGCTCGGGCATTCCCTTGGCACGCGCCGTGCGCACGTAGTCCAGATGCAGATTGTCCAGTGTCGATGCACGCATGAAACGGCTGATCTGGGCGGCGTTGTAGAGGGCGAGGACCGAGACCGGCAGCACCATCTGGCGGACCTGGTGGAGAAAGCTCCCCAGGTCCGTCACCCGGTGCGTGGTGTCATAGATCGAGGGAAACCAGCCCAGGTGAACCGAAAAGATGACGATGAGAAGGACACCGCTGAAGAAGGTCGGCACGGAAAATCCGACCATGGAGACGAACGTCCCGATCTGGTCGAACCATCCGTTGCTGCGCCATGCCGAAACGATGCCGACCGGCACGGCGATGAGAATGCCGATGACATAGGAAAGACCGACCACCCAAAGGGTCTGCGGCATGCGCTCGAGGACGATGTCGACCACGGGTGAACGCGACTGCCAGGATATCACGCGAGGACGCTCTCCGGAGACATCGAGGCCCGTGAGGCTCGAGATGAGATGCAGCGGCTCGTTGACAAAGAACTGGTTGAGCCAGAACACGTAACGGATGTGGACCGGTTCACCGAGACCCAGTGACAGTCGGATCTTCTCCCTGACCTCCAGGGGAATGGTCAGTGGGAGACTTGCCGTGGGATCGCCCGGAGCGAGGTCAAGGAGAAGAAAGAGGATGAGGCTGATGAACAGAAGAGTCGGTATGGCGAACGCCAGCCTGCGGAGGGTGTAGTGGAACATGGTGGCGTTCCGTCATCGGTATGCCGTGCCCGATGTCACCTTGTCCGGTGCCAGTCCGCGATGTTCCAGAGTTCACTGTCCCACGTGTTGAGTCGCACTCCGCCCAGCGACGCGGCGTGGGCGGATACGCGTCCGCGATGGACAAGCGGAATCAGCACGTAGTCCTGCATCAGCATGTCGTTCATCGTTCTGGCAAGACCGGCCCGTTCCTCGAGCTCACCGGTCCGCGCCATCTCGTCCACCAGCGCGTCATAGGTGGCGTTGCAGTAGCGCGGAATGTTCTGGCCCTGCCACTGGGTATCGGGCCGTGGCTCGTTGCCGCATCGCCAGCTGGCGAGGTAGGGCTCGGGATCGGTCCCCTCGAAGTTGTTGGCGTACATCTGGATGTCCGCGAAGAACTTGAGGTAGGTGTCCGGGTTCCCGGGGTCGCCGCCGAAGAAGACCGAGGCATCGATGTTGCGCAGCTCCGTGTCGACCCCGATCCGGGACCACCAGTGCTTGATGAGGGCCTGGAAGTCCTGGCGTACGGCATTGGTCGATGTCTGGTAGACGATCTCCAGGCGCACACCGTTCTTCTGGCGAATTCCGTCTGCTCCCGGCAGCCATCCCGCCTCGTCGAGAAGGCGGTTCGCACCGTCGATGTCCTGAACAAGACAGTCGTCATTGGCGGTGGATGTGTAGGGTGCCGGTGCCGGGATGATGTTACAGGTCACACGCCCGGCCGGTCCGTAGCCGATCTCGACAAGGGTTGTGCGGTCAATCGCCATGGAAAGTGCCTTGCGGACCGCTTGATCGGAAAGAAAGGGATGGGCGCGTGCCCGTGTCGAGCGCGCGTCACCGAGATCGGATGACGGATCGGTAAGATTGATGATGAGGCGTTCGACGAGGGTTCCGAATCCGGATACCACGAGTCCCAGGCCCGCGTCCTGCATGCCCTCCAGGACGTCGGGCGCGAGCTGCAGGTTCCACGCGTAGTCGAACTCGCCGGTCTCGAGGACTGCGCGGCCCGCCGACGCGGCATCGCCCCCGCCCTTCAGCGTGACGGTGGCAAAGGCCGGTTTCGACGGATCACGGTAGTGGGGGTTGGCTTCCAGCGAGATGACATCGTTGGACCGGAATTCGACGACGCGGAACGGTCCCGTGCCGATCGGGTTGAAGTTGGCTTCGGTGCATTCCGGCGCCCTCGCGCCTGTGCATTCAGCGAACTGCGCCCTCTGGAGAATTGGTGAACTGGCGCCGACGAAGGGTCCGTAAGGGTAGGGTTTGGCAACGCCGAAGGTGATCCTGATGGTCCTCTCGTCGACCGCCGCGACATCGACAACGTCATCGAACTGCGTCAGCCCGGAGCACCCTCCTGCAGGATCGAGGCAGTAGTCCGCCGTGAACACGACATCGGCCGATGTCACGGGGCTTCCATCGGACCAGACGAGGTCGTGCTTCAGGGTCCAGGTGATGGCTGTCAGGTCGTCGGATACGCCTCCGTTGGCAACGGTCGGCACGTCTTCGGCCAGCCAGGGCACGAGAATCCCGTTCTCGTCATGGCGGGCAAGTGGTTCAACAATCATCGATGCCGCTTCCAGATCCTTGGTGCCGGCTGAAAGGTAGGGATTGAGGATCGACGGCGCCTGCCAGTAGAGGATGCCGACATGGCCGTCACGTCCTCTCTCGGCCTTGGCCGCGGCGCATGCAAGAAAGAGGGCGGATGCAAGGATGACGGGGATGGTTCTGTTCATGATGCGTGTGGTTCCCGTGCTGGTGGGTGGAGATGACAGGCGACGCGATGATCCGTTGCGACGGTCTCCAGAGACGGCGCCGTGTGGCCGCAAAGGGCAGTTGCCATCGGGCAGCGACTCCGGAACACGCATCCCGCGAGAGACTCGCTCGCCGACGGGCTTTCGCCCTTGAGCACGACTCGCCGCCGCCGTGGCGTGCCGGGCATGGATGGCGCGGCGGACATCAGCGCCTGGGTGTAGGGATGCATCGGGGCGTCAAAGAGCGTGTCGACCGGTGCATGCTCGACAATCCTTCCCAGATACATGACGGCGACATCGTCGGCCATGTGGCGGATCATGCCCAGGTCGTGGCTGATGAAGAGGTAGGCCAGTGAGTGCTCTTCCTGGAGGTCCTTGAGGAGGTTCACGATCTGCGCCTGAACGGAGAAATCGAGGCTGGCGATCGGTTCGTCGCAGACGATCAGCCGTGGTTTGAGCGCCAGTGCCCGTGCGATCCCGATCCGCTGGCACTGCCCTCCCGAAAACTCGTGGGGGAAACGGTCGGCCCAGCCTCGCAGGAGACCGACGGCATCCATCAGCTGACCGACGGCGCGAGTACGCTCGTGGCGCGTCAGTTGTCCGTTCTCGTCAAGTGGCTCGGCGATGATGTCGGCGACACAAAGACGCGGATTGAGGCACGAATTGGGATCCTGGAAGATCATCTGCATCCTGGGACGGATCTGTCTGAGCTCGCGCGATCGTGCGGCAGTGACGTCGACGCCTTCCATGGTGACCGTGCCCGAGGTAATGTCCACCAGGCGGAGCAACGCGCGTCCGGTGGTCGTCTTGCCGGAACCCGATTCACCCACCAGTCCCAGGGTCTCGCCACGTCCGATGGAAAACGAGACGCCGTCGACGGCTCGCACGTGGCCAGTGGTGCGCCGCAGGATTCCCGAGGCCACCGGAAAGTGGACCTTGAGGCCTTTCACGTCGAGGAGTTCAGAGGCCACGGTGCTGACCGGCAAGGAAACACGCCGCCTCGCGGCGGCCGGGAAGGGAAACGCAGGGCGGCACCTCCTCATGGCAGCGCGCGAAGGCCACCGTGCAGCGAGGCGCGAAAGAGCAGCAGCGGGGTGATTCCACGAGGGTCGGAGTCTGGCCGGAAATGGTGGTGAGTCGTCCCCGGTCGCCGCGGTGGGCCGCCGGCACAGTCTCGAGCAGTGCCCGGGTGTAGGGATGCCGCGGCTGACGGAACAGGTCACCTGCGGGTGCTGCCTCGACAATCCTGCCGCCGTACATCACGAGCACCCGGTCTGCAATGTCGGCGACGACGCCGAGATCGTGCGAGATCCATACGATCGCCATACCGAACCGCTCCCTGAGGCTGGCGACAAGTTCGAGAATCTGCGCCTGGATGGTAACGTCGAGGGCCGTCGTCGGTTCGTCCGCGATCAGGACGCGCGGTGTGCAGGAAAGCGCCATGGCGATCATCACCCGCTGGCACATGCCGCCCGAGAACTGGTGGGGATGGTCCCGCAGGCGGCGCCCGGCATCGGGAATGCCGACGAGATCGAGGAGCTCATGGGCCCTGGCCCACGCCGCCCTGGCCGACATGCCCAGGTGGTGCCGCATCGGCTCCACGATCTGATGGCCGATCGTGAGAACGGGATTGAGTGATGTCATCGGATTCTGGAAGACGAAGCCGATCTCTGCGCCGCAGATGCGGCGCAATTCCGGGGTGTCCATGGAGAGCAGGTCGCGGCCATCAAACGTGACCGTACTGTCGGGGGTGCTCGCCGGGGGGCCAGGCCGGAGGGCCCGCGCAAAAAACGCTGGACCGTCGCGTCGAGGATGTCCGCAGGTGGACTCGGCAGAAGGCCCAGGAGCGACATCATGGTCACCGATTTGCCCGAACCGGATTCACCGACCACGCCCAGAACCTCTCCTTCGTGAAGATCGAAACTCACCGAATTGACGGCATGGACAGTTCTCTCTCGCGTGCGAAAGACTGTGCGCAGTCCCCTGACCTCAAGAAGGCTGCGAGTCATCCGAGTTCGTTCTCCCGCGTCCGGAACCCAAGTTGAAACCACGTGCTGTGGGAGAAGCGGTACCGCTTCCCGGCCGCATTGAGGCCGGTAGGGGTCGTGCTTTGCCCACGGGAGGGATTGCCCTGGTTCCCGAGGGCCGCTTTGAGCCGGATCCTGTTGCGTGCAGCGAACATGGCAAGGGTCAGTGTAGGGGCATGACGCGATCATGACATCCATCGGTTCCGGTTCAACGACACGCCGCCCCTCCTTGTCACGGCACCCCGTCGGGCAACAAACACAACATGGCAGGGAACTGGGACGTGGCGGACAACATCGAGGAAGCAGCTGTGCCCCATGCTGGCGACCATTCCACTGAAGTCACTGGCGGAATTGACGTTGTGGACTTTGCCGGAGGCGATGACTCCGGTGATCGGGTTGACAACATCATCCTCGGTGGCAGTGGCAGCGACGACACGACCGATAGCGAGGACCCGAGCGCTTTCACCGATATCTCCGGTTCAGGCGATCTTGCCGCCATTCAGGACAACAACACTGTCGTGATGCAACTCTCGGCACACAATGGCGACCTGGTCACGCCGACCTCGATGCCGCGGACGTCACCCTCTGTGAGCCCCCGTCGAAGACAGACGCGATGTGGCCCTGTGGTCCGGCGGTAACAGTTCCGGCTTGACCCAGGAAACTGTTGTGACACTTGGCGGGTGAGAGGATATCGGTCAAATTACCTGGTTTGCGAATGCGAGCGGCAAACCGTGCTGGCGGGGTGGAGCAGCGTCCTGAAAATGTGGTGACCGCAGCATTCCGCCGAATTCAGGGAAAGGGAGGTCAAGCGCGTCTGACCCCTGGACCGATCGGGTGAGACGGGCACAACGGCGATGGGTGCGCATTGCGTACCCGAAAGGGAGTAAGACAAATGACCGTGACGAGAACCGGGCGCTGCATGTGTGGCGCCGTACGTTTCGAGGCGAGGGAAGAGCCTTTCGACGTGACCCATTGCCACTGTCACAGCTGCCGAAAGCACAATGGTGCTGCCGTGGTGACCCTTGCCGGCTACACGGACGAGCAGGTCACCTTCAGCGGTGCGGATCGCAGACACTACTATTCATCGCCCGGCGTGCGTCGCGGGTTCTGCGGTGACTGTGGCACGCCACTGACCTGGGAAGGAGACGGTGGCGAGCTTGGTCCGATCATCGAGTTCCACATCAGCACCTTCGACGAGCCCGACTCCCTGGTTCCGACGGCCCATGCCTTCGAACCCGAGCGCATCGCGTGGATGGAGGTCGCCGACGACCTGCCACGCTACGAGGGCTTTCCCGGAGAGGGTACGCCCCTGAGACACGGGCCGGCGACGGACTGAGACAACCTTTGGGACCCAGCGCCTCTACGGGACTGTGGCGCCCGACCTTGACAACCGACGCCGCACGTCCGTCGCACCCATTGAGTTCACTGGTTCTGACCCAGGGTTGATCTGCCGGCGTTGGCAAGGCCGCATCGAGACGACACACATCCTCGACTGCCCGGTGCTGGCGGGATTGATATCCTGCCCCTGGTCTGTGACAGGCGTTTTCGATACGGTGCCTTGCCCGCCATGGCGCAGATTGCATCTTCCGGCACGGAACAAGAGGCATTGAGAGTTGATGGATGCGCGCGCGGATTCCCTCTTGTATTGCAGTTTCAGATTGCCCGGCTTGCGGATGCAAACGGCACACCGTGTTGCTGTGGCGGACAAACGTCCTGAGCATGCGGTGACCGCAATGCTCCGCCGAGTTCCGGGAATGCGAAGTTGACCCCTGGACCGATGTGGTGAGACGGGTACAACGGCGATGGGTGTGCACTGCGTGCCCGATCGGGAGCAACACGAATGACCGTGACGAGAACCGGGCGTTGCATGTGTGGCGCCGTACGTTTCGAGGCGAGGGACGAGCCCTTCGACGTGACCCATTGCCACTGTCACAGCTGCCGCAGGCACAACGGTGCTGCCGTGGTGACCCTTGCCGGCTACACGGTCGAGCAGGTCACCTTCAGCGGTGCGGATCGCAGGCACTACCATTCATCACCCGGCGTGCGTCGCGGGTTCTGTGGTGACTGTGGTACGCCACTGACCTGGGAAGGTGACATCGGTGACCTTGGTCCAATCATCGAGTTCCACATCAGCACCTTCGACAAGCCCGACTCCCTGGTTCCGACGTCCCATGCCTTCGTACCCGAGCGCATCGCATGGATGGAGATCGCCGACGAACTGCCGCGCTACGAGGGACCTCCTGGTGAGAGTCCGCTCCTGAGACACGGGCCGGTCACGGACTGAGACCACCTTCGGGGATCGGGTGCCTCACGGTGTCCTTCCCGGTGCGCCTCTCCGGCATTATGGCTCCGGGCCGTGATACCCGACAGTTCATTGATGAGATGCGGACGCAGATTCCTTCTTGTTTTGCAGTAAGAGCGGCATGCAATACTGCGCGCCGTCTGCCAGGTGGCGTGGAGAGGCGAGGTCATGACAACCCAGTATTCGACAGGCGTTGTCGAAGGCATGCAGGCGCTCTATGGCAAGGGGTTCCTGTCGCCTGGCGGCGCCGAGGAAATGGCCGTCCTGCTCGATGGCGTCGACCTTGCCGGCCGCACTGTGCTTGATATCGGCTGTGGCCTTGGTGGTGCGGCGGTCATGCTTGCCGGCACATTCGGCGCTCGTTACGTGACATCGATCGATGTTGCTGGAGACCTCGTTCAGCGGGCCCGCGAGACGATCTCGGAAGCCGGGCTGTCCGGGAAGGTCGAAACGCGTCATGTCACTCCGGGTCCATTGCCGTTTGATGATGTCTCCTTCGATACCGTGTTCGCCAAGGATGTCGTCTGTCATATTCCTGACAAGGCCGCCCTGTTTGGCGAGGTGGCGCGCGTACTGGTTCCGGGAGGACAGGTGATCTGCGCTGACTTTACTGTTCCCTCCGGTCCCGACGCGGCGCCACATCTCTACGAGGGCTGGATCGATGCCATGAAGGCCTATGGCCTCACCTTTCACTTCGAGAGACTCGCCGTCTACGAGGAGGCGTTCGGCCGGGCCGGTCTGGGCGCTCCTTGCGTGAAGGACGATACGGCGCGGTCCCTCGAAGCCGCGCGGCGGGAAGTGGCATGGGTACGAGGGCCGAAAGCCGGGCTCCTGAGGGAGGCCCTGGGCGAGGAGATGTTCGCCAGGCGCATCGACGCCAGCATGCGACGTCTTGATGCCCTCGCCGGCGGTGGCATCCATCACACACACATGTTGGCCAGGCGCCTGACACAGGCGGATTGAGATCGCATAATCACCCTGCAACGGACGGACATGCGATGTGCATTCCTGCTGCATCAGTCCTTCGAACACCGGACACCAAGTTGACCGCCAGCGCGGTCGTGACTCCCTGCAGGCTCACATGGAAGGATCCTCACAGAGGAGACCGCCAGTGAAGGGGCACTGGTCGATGCCCGTCTCCGGGGCACGTCGGCGATTTCGCCTGTTCGGAACCACATCTGACGGGGTGGAAGCCGGTTTCCGGCACACTTCCGCGCAACCATCATGCTGCAAGGTCTTCAGGATCACGCCCGGCACCAGGCGTGCCGGACAACCTCGACAGGGAAGGAAGAGCGCCATGACAAGAAGGTTTCTCGAGAGCGCACGTGCGGACGCCTACCACAAGCAGGGCTACCTCTTCCCCGTGGCGGCGATCTCACCCGCCGAGGCAGAGGGTCTCCGTCGGGAGACCGAGGATCTGCTCGATCGTACCTGCGATCAGCCCCATGTCTTCCAGTACACCTTCAATGTTCCCCATCTCGTGTTGCCCGGGGTTCATGCTCTGGTAAGGGACAGTCGCATTCTCGATCCCGTCGAGTCGCTGATGGGGCCCGATCTTCTCCTGTGGAGCGCCGGCTATTTCATCAAGGAGCCCCACACGACGGATTTCGTCGGCTGGCACCAGGATCTGCGCTACTGGGGTCTCGATGACGATTCGCGGGAAATCACGGCCTGGATCGCGCTGGGCGACGTGGCCCGGGAAAATGGCGCCATGCGGTTCATGCCGGGGTCCCACCGCCACGGCATCGTCGAACACCGGGATACCTGGCAGGATTCGAACCAGCTCTCCAGAGGACAGGAACTGGCGGTCGACGTTGACGAGAAGCAGGCGGTCGACGTGGAGCTCAAGTCTGGAGAGATGTCGCTTCACCACGGCAACCTCTATCATTCCTCCCCGGCTAACGGCTCGGCGTCGAGGCGCATCGGTCTCGCACTGCGCTTCATCTCGCCGGAAATGAGGCAGGTCGTTGGCCAGGTCGACTATGCGACGCTTGTCCGGGGCGAGGACAGGTTCCGTCATTTCAGGCCCGAACCCGAACCCGTCTTCGACCTTGACCCGGCAGGTCTCTGCCGGATCGATGCCATGCTGCGCGAAATGAACACCTACTATTATGCCGGGGCCGAGGAGAAGGCGCCCGAGTTGGGCGTGCGCCATGTGCGCAGCCGACAGGACGCCTGATGTCTGACGATGCCGCCTTCATGCGCCGGGCCATCGCTCTTGCCGATGTCAGCGTAGCGACGCTCGAGGGCGGACCCTTCGGCGCCGTCGTCGTGTGCGATGGCCGGATCGTCGGCGAAGGCGCCAATCGCGTGACCAGCGACCATGATCCCACGGCACACGCCGAGATCGTTGCCATTCGCGACGCCTGCCGCACACTTTCCACCTATTCCCTGGAAGGGTGCGTCATCTACACGAGTTGCGAACCCTGTCCGATGTGCCTTGCCTCCATCTACTGGGCACGGCTTTCCAGAGTCGTCTACGGCAACACCAGGGAGGACGCGGCCCGGATCGGCTTCGACGACGACCTCATCTACCGTGAGATGGCGCTGGCCATGGACCAACGGTCCATTCCCGCCCGACGGCTGCTGGCGAGCGAAGCGATTGCCACCTTCGACGCCTGGGGCCGAACGGCCGGCAAGATTCCCTATTGACCGCTGTTGGTGGCGGTGGTGTGGTCAGGGACTTGCGATTTTGCCTTTGATGGGTTCAAAGTAGGACTTGCTGAAAACGCCTTGCGAGGGATCAGATGCACGGACGTGGAATCCGGACGGCCTGGGTGCCGTCTCTGGAGATCACCAGCGGACAACCGGAACCGGTGGCAGCCAACGGCGGTCTCTCCTTTGCATCATTTGAGTGCGATGGCGATGCGGGGACCGGCGCGGCGATCGACGCCGCCCTCGAGCAGATTGCCCGGGGCCATGTCGACGACTTCATTCGCTGGATCGACGATGCGCCCCCCGGTCCCGTGGAAACAAGGTGGGGAACCGGTTTCCGCACCTGGGACGAGTGCATGGACCACATCCGCGCCAGCGGCATGCAAGCACCCGATGGCGGGGTGGTGCTGCCCTTGCGCTACACCGTCTACGAGCATCCGTCCTATAACGTCGTGTCGTCGAATTCCATTTGGCAGGATCCGGCACGGCGCAGGGAAGCAGACCTGTTGCGCCAGGCGGAGGAGAACAATTCGAGGCGTTCCCTCTATTTTCCACAGGTGGTGCGCGATGCCCGCAGGATCGAGGAAACCGCGGGTCTGTCGGTGACCACGCCCGAGAGCATGGACAGGCTGGGGGTCTCCCTGGCTCACCTCGACTCTACCTGCACCGACTTTTACGACGCCGCGGAGGTGGAGCGTGTCTTCTATCCGGAAATCGAGCAGCTGCTCCTGGATTTCTTTCCCGATGCCACCGATGCCCTCGTCTACAATCACGACATCTTCAACCGGGACTACGATGGCCCGGTCCGGGAAGATCAGGAGGCGAAGAATCCCGGAGTCAACACCGGATATGTCAATCTCGTGCACAACGATCTCAACGACAATTCCGGGCGTGTGCGATGTCGGGAGCTCCTGACGCAGAACCTGCGGAACTTCGGGCGCGAACAGCACTACACCGAGGCCGAAGCCGATGCCAAGATGTCGCGCCGGTTCATGTCGATCAATCTTGCCAAACCGTTCGAGACCGTCGAGCAGTACCCCTTCATCCTGTGCGCCTGGCCTTCCTTCGCCGATCAGCCCTACATCACGAATTACCGCGTCTATGACGACCGCGTCGGTGAGACCACCCGGTTCACCTATCGCCCGGACCACGAGTGGTACTGGATTCCACGCCAGCAGCCCAACGAGATTTCCATGCTGAAATGTTACGATTCCATCACCGACGGTTCCGTTTCCAGGTGGTCTTTCCACTCTGCCTGCTTCGACCCCGGCACACCCGCCGACGCGCCCTGCCGCAAGAACATCGTGGTTCGCACATACGTGTTCTTCTGAGCGGTTCATTACCGGAATGATTCGGCGCCGGCGTATCGCGCATCGGCTCCAGCCCCTTCTCGTACCGTCATCAGTGGCGGTGGTGGGAGCGACACCGCGCGAACATGCGACAGGACGCAGTGTACTCGAGACATTCCGGGACCTCGACTTTGACGGACCGCTCTACCCGGTCAACCCACGATATCGAGAAGTCGCCGGGCAGGTCTGCCATCCGTCACTGGCAGACCTGCCTGTCCCGGTCGATCTTGCTGTCATGGCGGTCAGCGATACCCGTGTCGAGGACCAGGTGGCAGCAGCCATCGAGGCCGGCGTCAGGGCCGTTGCGATCTTCGGCAGCTGTATCGTTCCGGGTGACAGGGAGCCGGCACTCGCCGAGCGTCTCGAAGCGATGCTGCGCGAAGCGGGCGTTCCCTCGATCGGCGTCAACTGCATGGGGTTCTGCAACTTCGAGGCTGCCATCCACGTCAATTCCTACCGCTTCCCCCAGCTCGATTCCGGAAGGATCACGGTGCTGGCACAGTCGGGGTCGGTTTTCGGCTGCCTCTCGGGAAGCCGCCTGAAACCGAACTTTGCGGCGTCCGTCGGTCGGGAGACCTCGGCAACGGTCGTCGATTACATGGACTACGCCCTTGAACTCGGCACGGCGCGGGTTCTGACCCTTTTTCTCGAGACAATCCGCGATCCGCAAGGATTCGAAGCGGTTCTCGAGAAGGCCCAGGCCAGGGACGTGCCTGTGGTGGCGCTCAAGGCGGGCCGTTCCGACATGGCGGCACGCATGGCGGTGAGCCACACCGGCGCCCTTGCCGGCGATGACCGGGCCATCGAGGCCGTCTTCCGGAAACATGGTGTGCTGCGCGCCTCGACGATCGATGAACTCATCGCCACATCCCTGCTGCTTGCCCGGGCGAGGGATGTCGGAGACGGCGACCTTGCGACGATCCACGATTCCGGTGGCGAACGCGAAATGATCTGCGACCTTGCCAGCGATCTCGGCGTTCCGTTTGCCGCCATCGGCGAGACAACGAGAACACGTCTTGGAGAACGTCTCGACTACGGCCTCGAGGCGGAGAACCCCTGCGATGCCTTCGGGACAGGCGTCGATCACGACGGCGTCATGCGCGACTGCTTTGCCGCCCTCATGGATGACCCGTCAACCGCACTGGGAGCCTTCTTCCTCGACGTGTCGCAACACAGCAGCTACAGCCGCGCCTGTGCAAACGCCTGCCTGGCTGCGGCCTCGACGACAACGAAACCCGTGGCACTCATCACGAACCACTCCGGCACCGACCACCACGATCTTGCCTGGGACTTCACCCACAATCATGACCTGCCGGTCCTCGATGGAAGCGTGCCGGGTCTCAAGGCCATCTCCCATGCCTTCTGGCGCAGGAACTGGCGACGGCGTCCGGCTGAACCGTCCGAGCATCCCGATATGGACCGGGTGCTCCGCTGGCGGGAACGCCTGTGCAATGCCGATGAGGCGACCGGCCTGGCGCTTCTTGACGACTATGGTATCGCGACACCACGCCATGCGATCGTCGACAGCGAGGAAGGCGCCCGCAGGGCAGCAGGAGAGATCGGCTATCCCGTCGTTCTCAAGACGGCGATGCCGGGCATCACCCACAAGTCGGATGTCGGAGGCGTCGTGACCGGCATCACCGATGACGCAGACCTGACCAGGGCGTGGAGGACCATGGCCCGGACTCTGGGCCGGCGCTGCATGGTGGCGGCCATGGCCGGAGCCGGTATCGAAGCCATGGTGGGGATGACCCGCGACCACCAGTTCGGCCCCGTTGTTCTTGCCGGTGCCGGCGGTGTTCTCGTCGAGCTCCTTGATGACGTGACGGCCTACCGTCCACCGGTCTCGCGCCGGGAGGTCGAGGAGACCCTTGCGGGCCTGAAATTCACCCGGCTCCTCGAGGGGTGGCGCGGCCGTGCCGCCGTCGGTCCCGGTGCTCTCGTCGATGCCGTCATGAAGATGTCGACCATCGCCCTCGAACTCGGTCCCCACCTCGATGCGCTCGACGTCAATCCTCTCCTCATCACGGACCGAGGCGCCATCGCCCTGGATGTTCTCGTCGTTCCCCGATCCGATTGTTCCTGATCGTGACTGGAACGGAATCGCTGCAGACCGTCATCTTCTGTTGCCGGTTCGGTTTGCATGGCTTGTCAACACAATCGGGATGGTACTCGCGAACACGAAAGAAATCCGTGACTGACCGGATGGTCGGGTAGGCGGGGGCATTGCTGCGCCCCGCTCTCACAGATCCGAGCGTGGCGCCGCGACTGACGCACTCGGTTCCTCACCGGACAGATTCGCTCACAACGGACGTCGATGAGTGACTTGACCTGAATGTCAACGGGAATTCAAACGGCCGTGTCAGCCGCAGCACGACACCTGAGACGGTCAAGCCGGCACCCGTCACGGAGAAGTCCGCCCCGGGGGCATGAGGCGGGTTGCCCAAGCCGCCAGTCTTCGTCGACGATGCTGTGCCTCACGATCAAACTCCCCATCGGGAAGACAATCCGCTCGCCTGAATTCTGGACGTCTTGCACGGCCAACGATACGAAGTGGCGTGCAGTACGGTCCCAACATGAAGCGGGTCGAGAGTCAGTGCGTGCTCCGGTCTTGTCAGCTATCGATTTCATGAAACCGACCCCGACGGGAGTTCGAAATCGAACCGCAGCTTTCGGGAGAGCTCCATGCCAGTCTTGACAACCTGTATCGGCTCCTATCCCAAGCCACCCTACGTGCCGCGCATGAACTGGATGCATGAGGACGTCGAGGTCGGCGAGGTCGAGAGCCGAGCGCTCACGGCTGAAGAGCAACGGGCCGCCTTCGACCGCGCGACGCGGGAGGTCGTGGCCGAGCAGGCGGCAATCGGCATCGACATCCCGACCGACGGCGAGATGCGGCGGGCCAACTACATCCACTACCACTGCAGACACCTGGACGGCTTTGAACCCGATACGCTCACGGTTTGCACCATGCGGAACGGCGCCTGGACCGCTGAGGTGCCCACCTTCACCGGCAGGATCACGGCGGGCGAGCCGTTCCTGGCGCGCGACTGGGAGGTTGCGCAGACGGCGACGGACAATCCTGTCAAGATCACCGTGCCCGGCCCGCTCACGATCTCGGACTCGACCGCCAACGCCTTCTATCCCGATCGCCGCTCCTGGTGCGCCGACCTGGCCTCCGCACTTAACGTGGAGATCAGGAGCCTGGCGGCTGCCGGCTGCCGCCACATCCAGGTCGACGAGGCCCCCCCCCCCGGGCCCGCCGCCCCGGCCCCCGCCTTAAGGGGGGAAACGGGGGCCGGGGCGGCCCCGGCCCGCCCCCACATCCGGGTCGACGAGCCGCTCTTCGCGCGCCAGCCGGACGAGACCCTCGACTTCGGGATCGAGAACCTCGAACGGTGCTTCCACGGCGTCCCCGGCGTCGTGACGCGCACCGTGCACATGTGCTGCGGCTACCCCGACAAGTTGGACGAGACCGACTACGTCAAGGCCGATCCGGAAGTCTACCGGCGGCTCGCCGACGCGGTGGAGGGCAGCGCTGTCGACGCGGTCTCCATCGAGGATGCGCACCGGCACAACGACCTTTCCCTGCTCGACATGTTCGCCCGCACCACTGTGATCCTCGGCGTCGTCGAGATTGCCTCCAGCCGGGTCGAGACGGTCGAGGAGATCGTCTCTCGTCTGCGGGCGGCGCTCGACCATATCGACTCCAGCCGGCTGGTGGCCGCGCCCGATTGCGGGCTCATCATGCTGGGGTCCGACCTGGCCCGGGCCAAGCTCGGTCGCCTCGTCGAAGCCGCCCGCGCGGTCTGACTCCTCGGTTCATGGAATCCGCCGCGAATCTGCTTGAACCCGCGGCTACCGAAGTCGGTGCGGGTGTTCCGAGTGCAAACTGAACTCGTTGTTCCCCGCCCCGGTTGTTCCTGAACGCGACTGGAACGGAATCGTGATGGCCCGTCACTTGTGGAATTCAACGTAACCGTTGGATTTGCCACAGGATGCGCGAGCCGTTGGAGCCTTGCAGCCGCCCCTCCATCGCATTCCCGGCATGGGCAATGGTCCGCAAGGCGTTGTATGCCGCGGAGGCCTCCCGCTCCTCTGCGGAGTAGAGATCGGTGATATGGAATGTCTGGTTGAAGGGGAGGCGCCGTACGCGGGGTGTCGCTTCGTCCACTGGATGATAGTTCTCGAACCAGAGGCGCTCCAGATCCCGGCGACGTTCCCCGCACAAGAAGGTCTACATGCAGAAGATGCGATAGTCTCTGTCGAACTCCCCGTCGCCGCTCGCCAGGGTGCTGCCAGCCGTGGGTTTTCTTGTGCAGGTTGGGCGCCCTGCTTGAGTGCGCGTTCGATCAATCGGTAGTGTCTCGCAGGTCAAGTTCAACCTTCTGAGTGGTGCGGTCAGGGGGGCGGAATGAGCTCGGGGTCGAGGAAACGAAAGACGACATTGGAGAGCAGGCGGCTGACGTTG
This sequence comes from bacterium EF100-94H03 bin56, assembly GCA_002238685.1. Taxonomy (GTDB): domain Bacteria; phylum Pseudomonadota; class Alphaproteobacteria; order SP197; family SP197; genus SP197. The sequence continues at coordinate 58,139 of MPMV01000016.1, read as the reverse complement.
TTGTCATAGCCGTTGTGGGCAAGGGATCCGGCAAAGGCGATGGAGCTGGTCGAGAAGACCGCGCCGCCGTTGGGGGTCTCGTAGAACACCATGTCGCAGCGCACGTGGGGGCAATTCTCGCCGTTGACGGCGGAATGCGTGTGGAGAAACTCCTCGTTGACCCAGTGGAAATCAACGCCGAAATCGGTGGCTTCGGCGATGACGAGGGCATGGGGCGGCGTACCTTCCAGCGGGTCGATGCTGTCGATCTCGCTTCCGGCGGCACCGCCGAAGACGGATCCGAAGTCGCCGATCCGTTCATCGCGGCCGATGCCTTCGAAGATCCAGGCGGCCCGGGGGTCCTCGCTTGCCGGGGTGCGCGTGTAGGGGCGGGAGAAGTTGAAACCCTGGGCGGCGAAACCCGTGCCACAGATCGATTCAGGACTCATGCCGTTGCGCCGCCACAGGCCACCGAGTTCTCCGTTGAAACTCATGACGTACTCGCCCGGCGAGGCGATCCAGCTGCGCATGCCGTCCTCGGCCCGCCGCATTTCCATGACCCCCGGAAGAGTGGGGTGAAGCGCCACCCGCCAGTAGAATCCGTTGCCGCCCATGTAGATGAAGCGGCCGCCCCGCTGCTGGTAGTGAAGCAGGGCCTGCATCATTCCCGTGGTGGTATACTCGGGATGCGTCGTCGTCATGACGCAGGCGTAGGGTTCGAGGAGGGCTACACCCTCGGCGTCAAGGTCGTCGTCGGTGATGACATCGAAGGCGATCCCCCGTTCCTCGAGCCAATCGGTGATGTGGGTGTCGGCGTTGTACTGCCAGACATCGTCGCGTGGCCCCATGCGCAGGAACGGCCGCAGACGCGAGGCATAGGCAACACCGGAGCCGTCGCTGTGGTTGTCGTACATCGACAGTCCGTGCTCCGGATGCATGTGAAGATGGATGTCGGTCATGTCGATCACGCTGAAGGCGTTGCCGGAGTGCTCGCCCATGTCACCCCAACCGATCTCCATGTGATTGTTGACGTAGGCGTAGTAGCTGCAGGTGGCAATCAGCAGCGCCAGGCGGGCCCCGGGACGCCCTGTCGGCGGGCGGACATAGAAGGGGATGTAGAACCACTGATCATCCTGGGTCAGGAAGGCGGCAAACGAGCCGCTGGGGCAGTCGGCCGGCACCTGCCAGGTGGCGTCCGTTTCCCAGGCGCAGTCATAGAGATCGTCGTCGTGGAAGTGGATGGCGCCATAGTGTTCCGGCCGGTGGGTCCAGACCATCTCGCTGCCGTCGTGATTCCATCCCTTCATGGCCCGAGTGGGCATGTTGACGATGGCGCCGTGAAGCCGGTTCGGCGAGATGTCGTGGGCCGTCACGCCATTCATTTCGCGGCTGAAGTCCCACAAGGCCACCACATCGGCGGCGATTTCTGGAGGAATACGCCGATCCAGGAGGTGCTCCATCTGGCCGCGTTCGAGCACTCGCCCGGTCACGGCCGGTGTATCGATCTTGCCATTGAAGAGACCGCTGACGCCGTCGTTACCGTTGTGGCCGGCAATGATGAACTTGCCGCCGGTTCCCGGTCGGATGCCCATGGATCGTGCCGTCCGTGCACTGTCTGCATCGCCGGCATAGCGCACGAGAGGTTCCTGGATGAGGGCGGCCTCACCTGTTGTGGAGTCGAATGTCGCGGCCACGAAGTACCAGTGGCGTTCGTGCATGCCGGCGGAAGAGACCAGCGTTTCAATCCGGCTGCCATCACCGATTGTGAGAGTGAGCCTCCCGTTGATGACGCCGAGCGCATAGCCTTGGCGACTACCGGCATGCCAGGAGCCGATGATGGTCTGTTCTTCCTTCTCGAGGAGTGTCGGCCAGACCATTGCCTGCAGCGTGAAACTCTCCGGAGCAAGTTTCCGGGGATGATCGATCGAGACGTAGGAACCGACCTGGGTCTTCTGGAAACGGGCCGGGTAGTCGCCGTTGACCCGGGCTTCGACAGGTGTCTCCTTGAGACCCGGCCCGGCGGGCGTGTCGTCGCCGCAACGGATGCGGAGGATGTCGAGATGGAAGGTGCCTTCGTCCTCGCTGGACACCTTGAAATTGATGGTCTCGCCCGGCTTGACGCTGATCCTGTCCGCATATCCCAGAAGCCGCCGCATGCCTTTCCTCCTCTCGACCCGTGGTTTTAGGGCAGGGCCGCGTCGGCGGCGAACCGGCGCAACACATTGCCGGTGATCCGTGCCACGTTGTTGTCGTAGCCGTTCCAGCCGAGGCTTGCGGCCCAACTGATGGAACCGGTGGAAAACACACCGGCGCCCGACGGCAACGCGAAATACACCATGTCTGCACGCACCCTGGGGTTGGCGTCCGCCGTGACAGCCGCGTGGTTGAAGACAATTTCGTCAGGTGACTGCATGTAGTAGGCGGAATGGCCGTCCGAGCTCGCCAGCACGATGGTATCCGGCGGCGTGCCGAGGGCCTCGTCGGCACCGTCGAGTTCGATGCCGGCTGCTCCACTGCCCAGTACGCCGAAATCGCCGATGATATCGCCTTCGACACCCTCGAAGATCCAGGAGGCACGGGGGTTGTCATCGATCCCCGGCTTCTTGACGAACCAGCCCGACCGATCGAATCCGGTGGCGAAGGTGCCGACACCGACGAGTGACTGCGGAGGCCGGCCAATGTGCTTCCACAATCCCCCCCTCTCGCCATTGAAGGAGAGATGATACTCCCCCGGGCGGGACGCCCAGAACCGCGCTCCCGACTCCGGACGGCGCACCTCGATGGCCTCGCCGCCCCGTACGGGATGACAGGCGATGCGCCAGTAGAACCCGTTGCCGCCCAGGTACATGAGCCTGCCGCCACGATCGAAATAGGCGGCCAGCGCATCCAGCATGTCGGTTGACCAGTATTCCGGGTGAGTCCCGGTGATGATGACCCGGTAGTCGGCAAGGGCCGCGACGCCGTCCTCGTGAATGTCCTCGTCCGAGACGATGTCGAACCCGATACCGGAGGCCTCCAGCCAGTCTGTGACGTGCGTGTCCGCGTTGAAACTCCAGATGGCCGACTGCGGGCTGTAGTTGTTCACCAGGGGCCGCAGCCGCGAACTGTAGAACACCCCCGATCCGTCACGATGCGTGTCATAGGTTGAAAGACCGAGATCGCGCCGTTCATGGAGGAAGAGTTCGTCGGGACTGTAGGCAATGATCCGACCGCGTTTCACCTCCGCTTTCTCCTCGTCCAGTTGCCAGTGGTTGTTGGCATAGGCAAGCCAGGTGGCCGTGGAGGCGAGAAAGGCGACACGTTCCCTGGGCGCCCCGCGCCCGGGCACGACGAGGAAGGGAATGTGGCACGTGTCATCGCCTGCCCGGCAATGCGCGGCATATATTCCGCTGGCAAGAGACCCGGGAACGGTCATGGATACAGTGGTCCGCCAACCGGCGTCGAAGAGATCGTCGTCGTGGAAATGGATGGCTGCGTAATGGTCGGGGCACTCCCTCCAGTCATGGCAGGACCCATCCCACTGCCGTCCGGTCACCCCTCGCGAGGGCAGGTTGACAAGATGGCCGTGAAGAGTGTTGCCGGAACGATCGGGGAAGGTGTCGCCGGAGATGTTCGCCGCGAAGTCCCAGGCGCCAACGACCCAGTCAGCCGATGTCGGCCCGGACCGTGCCAGTGCGGCCATCTCGTGTCCTTCGAGAACCCTCGAGGCAAGGCGCGGACTGTCGATTCGACCGTTGAAATGTCCGACCATGCGGGGTTTGCCGTCTTCGTGCCACCCCGTCTGCCAGGCAGCCATGTGGAGATCATGATCGGCCGCGAAGACCACGCCGGATGGCGCATGTCCCGCGATGCACATGGGACTGCTGGATTCTCCGGTATGGATGAGCGGCTCCTGGCTGAGCGTCACCGAACCGTTCGCCGCATCGTAGCTTGCCGCCACGAAGACCCATTTCCACGGTTGAAGGGGTCTGCCGGTCGAAACGGTGATGAGATCCTGGCCGCCGCCTATCATCAGGGCAAGCGCGCCCGCTGCATCAAGAATGACAGCAAAACCGGGCCGTCCGGGACCCGATCCACGGCTGATGATGACCTGGCGTCCATCTCCGGGAAGCGTCGGCATGATGAAGGCCTGGAACGTGAAGGATGAAAGCCGGTCAAGAACCGGTGCGGCGGGGATGACGGCATAGGAACCGGCATCGATGCGTTGACTGGAGCCCTCGTGGAGCCCGTTGGCCGGTGTCTCGACCGCAACCTCGCGATAGGGAGCGCCCTCGGGAGTCTCGACACCGCAGACCATGCGCACGGTCCTGAACTCGAAGCTCTCGTGATCCTCGAGGCTGATCTTGAAATCAATGGTTTCGCCCGGTCTTGCACGGACGCGGTCCGCATAGCCCAGGATGCGTCTCCGGTAGTCAAAGGTCATTGAGAGGCCTGGTCCGGATCAACCCCGGTGTGCTTCTTCCAGCGCAGTCTGAAGATGTACCACTCGGCCTCGCCGAGGTCCGTGAACACCACGTCCTCGTGAAGCGTCACGGGCACACCGCGCTTTCCCGGAAGCTGGGCGAGACACCACTCCTTGTGAGGAACCGTGTTGACCAGGACATACTTGCCTTCGATGGGCTCCCAGCGCATGACATTGAGCACCTTCTGGAGCTCGGCACTGTGCGGTCCGAAGGGATTGCGCCGGAATTCCTCGGCCAGATCGGTGCGTCCGGGATCAATCCTGTACATCGCCAGTTCCTCAATCAGCCTGAAACAGCATCCTGCCACCCCTGCTTCGGTCCGGGCAAGCGCCCGCGCCCGCCATGTCGCTGGCACACGAGTTGTCCCGTGAGGAGGTGCCTTGATGAACCGGATGACATGGCTGAAGAAACGAAGGATGGAGAAGCTTCCCGATGGGCTGGAGCCTTCGAGGCGAAGCGTCCTTCGGCGAGAAATGCAACGGAGCCAACGGGATTGTCGGAGCGGAGCTTCCGGCGCTATCGGCACTGCTGCGAGAAGGAAGACCTGGAGGAATCGTAGGACCGCCGACTCGGCAAGGCATCGACGCGGCGTGTTCCGGTGGACCCGGTCGAGTGGGCGCTCTACATCGACCGCGGCAGCCACGACTCCACACATGTCGCCGGATCGGCGCCCTCGACAGGCACCCGCTCGGACGGCACACCGCCAGCCAATATCTCACTCTGCCCGGGTCGATGGGGCAATGGTTGGCGAGAGGCCGTCGACGACGGGACAACCGACTGTCTGCCAGCGGATAGCGGCGACGATCTCCTCGAGACTGTCGCCGGGGTCAATACCCGGCGCCGCAGCGTTCACCAACAGCTACTCGAACTGCGGGGCCATCATGACCTTCTTCCGCAAACCGAGACCCACTGGAACGGATCTCCAGAACAGGCGCCGGCGTCGGCCGTCCCGTATTCGGCCGACGCCATGCACCTCGCGTGCACAGGCACGACGAAGGACGAGGCAGGTACACTCCGGGCGCGGACGTCCGTCACAAATGTGTCGCCGATCCCGTCTTGTGTCCTGGCGTCGGCCTAGAAACCGGCCTTTATCTCGTCGAACAGGGCGATGTACTTCTCGCGCACTTCCGGCTCGATCTCGCCGAAGAAGCGGCTGTTCGCCATCATCGTATCCGGATCTGTGATGCCGAGATTGTCGAGGATGGCGGCGTCGACCAGTTCGAACGACTTGGCGTTGGAGTGGCCGTACCCATACATCTCGATCAGGTTCTTGCCCGACGCCGGCGAGATCCAGGCGTCGATGAACTCATAGGCCTTGTCCTGATCGCCTGGACCGTCGGTGAGCAGCGTCAAGCCGCACACCCAGGTCCAGATGCCCTCTTTCGGGTTCATGTAGGTGACGTTGACGCCCTGTTTCTTGAGCTCGACGATGGCGCTGTTCCAGGCATAGGCCGCGACCATTTCGCCCGAGGCGAGCGCCTGTTCAACGCTGGTTTGATCGGTCCAGTAAAAGCGCAGGATTTCGCGCTGCTTGCGCAGGAGCTTCGTCGCCTCCTCCAATTCGGCATCGGTCATGTCGAAGGGGTCTTCGGCACCGACCACCGAGCCGACGACGGCCATGACGCCGTCGACCGAGTCAAAGATGCCAAGACGTCCGGCATACTTCTCATCGAACAGGATGGCCCATGACTCGTTCTTCTGGTCTTCGGTATCGACATATTCCGGTGCCAGATCGGGGCGGAACAGGACCGACGAGTTGCCCCAGTCGGCTGCCACGAAGTAGGTCAAGCCGTCCTCGCCGATGCTGCCCGGCAGGTCTGTCAAGCTCGGGAAGACATCGGAGAAGTGGGTGAGCCGGCTGGTGTCGATCGGCTGCAGCATGCCGGCGTCGCGCCAGCGCCTGGTGCTGCCGACGCACGGATGGCCGACATCGGCTCGAAAGCCGCCGCGCAGCTTTTGCAACGCTTCCTCTTCCTCGCCAAACAGGGCAAACGCCGGCGTCGCCTCATGCTGTTCGACATAAGGCACGTAGAATTCGGGCAGTTCATAACCAGCCCACTCGAACACTTGCAGCGAGTCGTCGACCGGCAGCGATTCCTGGGCGCGCACACCGCCCGGGCCGAACGTCATGGTCGTCAGGCCGACGCCGGCCACGGTCAGCGCACTCACCGCCTGACGCCGCGTCAGATCACAATTGTCGATGCGTGAACGAAACTCCTTGATGTCCATTGCTTTGGGCATGTTCGTATCCTCCCATTGATCCGCGTCATTGTGGACGTGACCGTCACGGTAGATCAACGTCCGGACGGAATCCAAGCACACAGATGTCAGATTGAATCGTGGATGCTTGTCCTGGCCCGGATAGCCCATGTGAAGCGGCAACCGGACCGCAGATTGCGCGGTTGCAACGTTGTCGTGAACGCGGTCTACCCGGGAACCGCTTGCCATGAGCCAAGGGGCACCCCTCCTGTGATTTTCGCTGCGACGCATGACAAGCGGACGCCTCACGTCGCCGCAGGATGGGTCGCCGGGAGTGGGCAGAGACTGAAGCGGAATGGCAACAACCGGTGGCTCCCGCCGATGACTGCCGGTGTCAGCTTCGCATCGGTCGTGTGATCTCGCGCAGGATGTCCGCGAAGGTCTGGCTCACGAGTGTCGATGTGACACCCCGGCGCGTCACAAGCTCCATCAACGTCATGCGGCGATAGACGTCCGGCAGGATGCTCTTCATGCGTCCGGCGGTGACCCATCGTTCGGCATAGGAGACGGGCAGGTAGCCAACGTGCCAGCCTGAAAGAATGAAGAAGGCCACGCCCTCGATCTGGCGTGCAGACGCGGATGTCGGCAGATGCGCCGTGAGCGGCGCCACCTGGCTCTCCGACAGATAGGCGCGGTGCGCCAGGTCGACGTTCTCGAGGTCGCCTTCGTGGAGCGGGTTCCGGTCAAACAACGGATGGTTCGCGCCACAGTAGAGTTCGACGGGATCGTCGTAGAGCACCTCGTACACCAGCCCCGGACGGTGCTGGTGAAAGACGCCGATCCCCAGGTTGACCCTGTTCTCCAGGACGGCTCGCTCGATCTCGTCGGGCGCCAATGTGTGGAAGTTGATGTGGACCCTTCGGGCCCTGGCCCTGAAGTTCGAGAGAACGTCGGCGAGTGGATAGCCGCGGTCGGTCGCCCAGTTGTCGATCACGGCGATCGAAAGATCGCCGACGAGTTCACCGCGCAAGGCACCGACCGTGGTTCGAAAGCTCTCGAGTGCGGTCGAAAGATGCTGGCATGCCTCATAGACGGTCCGTCCCTTGTCGGTCAGAAAGAACCCGGCCCGTCCGCGCTGGCAAAGGCGCATGCCGAGACGCTGTTCCAGATTGCCGATCTGTCGGCTGATGGTCGACTGGCTGACGTTGAGCGTGACCTGCGCGGCCGCGAACCCGCCGCACTCCACGACCGTCATGAAGACCATGAGGAGATGGAGGTCCGCCTTTTGCAGGCGCGGTGCCCGCGGTTCGCTTGCACCAGAACGCATATTATCATTCTTCATTTGATGTTTTATCTAACTGAAAATGATCGGAGGATCAACGTCGACCAAGGCTCGGATGGGTGACCATGGCGCATGCCTCAGGCTGGGGTATAGACAACGACTACGGTCCCTTGCGCGATGTCCTGCTCGGCCGTCCCGAGTACTACCGGTGGGTTGATGCCGGTCCGATCACGCAGCGCACACTGCAGAACCAGGACCATACCGGGCTCGCCTTCAATCTTCAGACGGCCATGGCGCAGCATGCCGAGATGGTCCGCATCTACGAGGACGCAGGTGTGACCTGCCACTACCTCGATTCCGACGAGGTGCTGCACCGGAATTTCTTTGCCCGTGATTCAAGCGCCATGACACCCTGGGGTGCGCTGATCTGCCACATGCAGTTGAAGTGCCGGCGAGCCGACTACGTGACGGCGATCAGGTTCTACCAGGACAACGACATTCCGATCTGGCGCCTTGTGACCGCCGGCCATTTCGAGGGGGGTGACTTCGTCATCCTGGAACCTGGCTGCGTGCTGGTCGGTTACTGTGGCGAGCGCTCGGAGAAGGAAGGTGCCGAACAGGTCGCCGACTGGGTGCGCCAGGAGGGTTGGGAGGCCCAGGTGGCGCCGATCTCGCGCGAGTTTGTCCACATGGACGGACTCGTCGTCCCCCTGGCGCCCGGACTCCTGGTCGCCTGCCTCGACGCTCTGGAGGACTGGCTCGTCGCCTGGTTGCGCGACAGGGGATTCGAGTTTGTCGACGTGGGGTACCGGGAGGCCAGGGACCTCGGCGTCAACCTGGTGGCCCTGGGCAACGACAGGATCCTGTCGATGCGGGGCAGTGCCGTGCTGAACGGCCGGCTGCGGGCGATGGGATTCGAAGTATTCGATCCGGACATGTCCATGTTCACGCTGGGCGGTGGCGGTGTCCATTGTCTTTGCCAGGCCTTGAGACGCGATCAGGTCGGTGAAGAGGGGCCCGGATCATGAGGCAACCGACCCGCTGTATCGATGGCGATCGTGGCCTGGTGCACGTGTCTGGGCCGGCGCTGACCGACGAAGTCGGGGTCGACGCAACACTTGTGCACCCATCCCGGACCGCTCCGGTGGCGTGGAATGCGGCATGAAGAATGAGCGTACTCGTTTTGACGGTCCAACCTACCAGATGACAGGGAGAAGACGATGAGATCACTCGAACACAAATTGGACCTGCTGAGGCGGGGCCGCATCGATCGACGGGACTTCATGACACACGCCCTGGCGTGTGGTGTGGCGGTACCCACGGCGACCGCGCTTGCCACACAGGCGGCCAGGGCGAACGAGCCGCAGATGGGAGGCCGGGTCCGCGTCGCCCTCGGTCTGGGATCGACAACCGATTCGGTGGATCCTGCCACCTATAATGACACCTACATGCAGGTCGTGGGTTTCGGTTTCCGTAACTGCCTCACTGAAGTATCCAACGAAGATGAACTGATCGGTGAACTTGCCGAGAGCTGGGAATCGACTCCGGATGCGGCAAACTGGACCTTCAAGCTGCGCCAGGGAGTCGAGTTTCACAGCGGCAAGATGCTTGATGCGGATGATGTGATCGCATCGGTCGCCCACCATACCGGCGAGAACTCGGCGTCACCCGCAAAGGGCATCCTGTCATCAATCGTCAACATGAAGGCGGACGGCAAGGATACCGTCACCTTTGAACTGAGCGAAGGCAATGCGGACTTCCCGTTCCTGCTGAGCGACTACCATATCGCGATCTGTCCCGTCGTGGACGGTGTTCTCGACTGGCAGTCGGGCGATGGCACGGGCGGCTTCGTCCTCAACGAGTTCGAACCGGGCGTACGGTCGTTCCTGACGCGCAATCCCAATTACTGGAAGGCAGGTCAGGCCTTCTTCGACGAGGCCGAGGTGCTGTCGACCATTGACGTGACAGCCCGTACATCGGCCCTGACGTCGGGTACGGTCCACGTGATCGACCGGGTTGACCTGAAGACCGCAGACCTTCTCGACAATGCTCCGGGTGTGCGTCTGGAAGAGACTCAAGGCACCTTGCACTACGTCTATTCGATGATGTGCGACCGCGCTCCATTCGACGATCCCAATGTTCGTCTGGCGCTAAAGCACGCCGTTGATCGCGAAGAACTTCTCACCAAGCTGCTGAACGGCCATGGCTATGTCGGAAACGACCATCCGATCGGCCGGTCCAACCGATACTTTGCCGAGGACCTGCCACAGCGCGTCTATGATCCGGACAAGGCGAAACACTACCTCGCCAAGGCCGGTCTGACGGAGATCACTGTGCCGCTCAATGTGGCGGAAACCGCCTTCGCCGGCGCCACGGACGGAGCCGTTCTCTACCAGCAGCACGCCGCTGCCGCCGGGGTCACCATCGACGTGACCCGCGAGCCCAACGACGGCTACTGGTCGGATGTCTGGAACGTGGAACCCTGGGTGGCGTCCTACTGGAGTGGACGGGTCACCGAGGACTGGGTGTTTTCGCAGACCTATGCGGCGGGTGCCCCGTGGAACGAGACCCACTGGGCCAACCCGCGCTTCAACGAGCTCCTCACGCTTGCCCGCGCGGAACTCGACAGCGAACTCAGGCGGGAAATGTATTACGAGATGCAGCAGCTGTGCAGCGACGATGGTGGCGTGGTGGCTCCGATCTTCTCCAACTACGTCTTTGCAGTCAGCGACAACATCGCTCACGGGCGCATGTCGGCAGCCTGGGACCTCGATGGCATCAAGTGCCTGGAGCGTTGGTGGTTCCACGATCCCACGGCGTAGCTCCGGGGCCTGCCCGGACTTTGTCCTTTCGGGCGCGACAACGATGGCCGGCCGTCTGAATCTTCCCTCGACGGCCGGTCGTTGTTGAAGCGGGCCCTGGTGACCGCACAGCGACCACGTGCATCACGGCACGTTTGCGTGAGCGTTGCAGTCGGGATCCGGGACCTCCATGTGTTGCGTGCGCCAGGGCTGCCCCCCTTGGGAAGAGGAAATCAGGATCGGGAACGCGTCACGATCGCCAGATAGTCGCGGAGCACCCGATGGCTGATCCCTCGCGTGCCGCCGCATGGCAGCGTCGCCGACCGACCGGGAGGTCATCGGGTGCTGCATCATTCCATGCACCTGAATCCGGCCCGGGTTCGGGATTCGCACGCCGGTTGACACGCATTGTCGATCGACGGATCGTTTTCACGATAGTGGTATGGGAATTCGTGGACGGGAGGTATGGGCATGCGATGGTCGATTGGAATTGCCGCGTTCCTGATGCTCTCGCTCGGCGCCGCCGTGGCGGCGGAACGATGGGACATGCCGATGGCGTATGCGGACTCGAACTACCACACGCAGAACGGCAAGCGGTTCGCCGAGGCCGTGGGTGTCTGCACGGGGGGCGAGCTCGAGATCGTCGTCCATGGCGGCGGTTCACTCTTCAAGGGCAACGAGATCAAGCGGGCGGTGCAAACCGGCCAGGCGCCCATCGGCGAACGCCTGCTGAGTGCCCACCAGAACGAGAATCCGCTGTTCGGATTCGATTCGGTGCCATTTCTGGCAACCTCGTTCGAGGCATCTGATCGCCTGTGGCAAGCTGCCAGGGACAGGTTGATGGAGGTTCTTCTGGAACAGAATCTGATCCTGCTCTATGCCGTGCCGTGGCCGCCGCAGGGTCTCTATTTCAACCGGGAAATCACCGCAATCCCGGACATGGCCGGGATCAAGTTCCGCACGTACAATGCAGCGACGGCGAAGCTGGCCCAACTGGCGGGCATGGTGCCGGTACAGATCGAAGCAGCAGAACTCGGCCAGGCGCTGGCGACCGGGGTGGCGGAAGCATTCGTCTCATCGGCCGCGACCGGTTACGATCGAAAGGTCTGGGAACATCTGAGCCACTTCTACGATGTCCAGGGTTGGCTGCCGCGCAACTATGTTTTTGTGAACCAGGATTCATTCGATGCCCTGGACGAACACGCGCAGAACTGTCTGCGCGCCGCCGCGCTGCTGGCCGAAGTGGCCGGCACCACCAGGGCTCGTGAGCTGGCGGACTGGTACCGGGCGCAACTCACCGCCAACGGCATGATCGTCCTTTCCCCTGATCAGCAGCTCGCCGCTGACCTTGCCGCAATCGGCGCTACGATGTCGGCCGCCTGGTCGACACTGTCCGGACCGGACGCGGCCGCAATACTGGAGGCTTTCGAATCCGACTAGCGGGTCACTCCACTGCGGTCGCGCCAGAGCCCGGACGCAGCAGATGACGGAAAGGGATCCGGTCATGTTCACCCGGATTCTTCGGGTCCTGCGGCGCATCTTGGACGGTCTCTATCTGGCGGGTGAACTGGTGGGGGCCGCGTTCCTGGTCGCGATCCTGGTCCTGGTCGTGGTGCAGATGGCGGCGCGCTGGACCGGCCTCGTGTTTCCCGGCGGACCCGATTACGCCGGATACGCGATGGCCGGCGCGTCGTTCTTCGCGCTGGCCCATGCGCTCAACCGAGGCGCGCATATCCGCGTGACGCTGGTGCTCAACGCCTTGGGGCGATGGCGGCGTCTCGCGGAAATCTGGTGTTACGGCGTCGCCGCCGTTACCGCCATCTTCTTTGCCCGCTACGCTGTCAAGACCAACATCTGGTCATACCGGCTCAACGATGTGAGCCAGGGACAGGACGCGACCCCACTGTGGATCCCCCAGATCGCAATGTCCGCAGGCGCCTGTCTGCTTGCCCTGGCGCTGGCGGACCAGTTCGTCCGCGTGCTGCTGACCCGGCACGGTGGAGTCGAGGACCCCGAACCTGCCGACCGCGGCGGCTGACCCCGTGCTCGCCCCGGATCTTCCCCGCCGCCTTGTTGTCGTCGCTGCCGGCGCGTTGCTGGCGGGCGGGGCCTTGGCGCTGGTGGCGGCAACGGGTGCCGACGACATCTGGCTGAAGACGGCCATCTTCCTGTTCGTGTTGTTTTTCCTGCTGGCGTCCGGCGTCTGGATCGGGCTGGCGCTGATGGGCGTTGCCTACGTCGGCATGGCGGCCTTCACCGCATCCCCGGCCGGCGATGCGATGATCACAACGATCTGGACATCGTCGTCAAGCTGGACGCTCACCGCTCTGCCGCTGTTCATCTGGATGGGAGAAATCCTGTTCCGCACGCGCCTCAGCGAAGACATGTTCAAAGGCCTGGCACCCTGGATGGCGCGACTTCCCGGCGGCTTGCTGCACACCAACGTCGTGGGCTGCACCATCTTTGCCGCGATTTCCGGATCGTCGGCGGCCACCCTGATGACGGTCGGCAAGATGGCGGTGCCGGAACTGAGGCGCCGGCGCTATCCGGAATTCATGACCATAGGCAGTCTGGCTGGCTCGGCTACGCTGGGACTGATGATCCCGCCCTCGCTGACGCTCATTGTCTACGGGGTCACCATCAACGAATCGATCTCCAAGCTCTTCATTGCGGGCATTGTGCCGGGGCTGGTGCTGGCGGCCATGTTCATGGGCTACATCGTGGCCTGGCACCTGGTGCGTCGGGACCAGCGGCCGGAACCGGAACCGAGAGTGGGATTCGCGGAGAAATTGAGAAAGGCCCGCTTCCTGATCCCCGTCGCCGGTCTGGTCCTGTCGGTGATCGGTTCGATGTACCTGGGCCTGGCCACCCCGACCGAAGCTGCCGCGATCGGGGTCATCGGCGCCCTCGTGCTCGCGGCGGCGCAGGGGAGCCTCAACTGGAGCACGTTTACTCGAAGTCTCGTGGGCGCGGTGCGCACCTCGGCAATGGTCGCCTTTATCCTGATGGGCGCGGCCTTCCTGTCGCTCAGCATGGGATTCACCGGCCTGCCGCGGGCGCTGGCCGAGTGGCTCGCCACTCTTGAACTGTCGGTGTACACGCTCATCGCGGCGCTGATGGTCTTCTACATCGTGATCGGGTGCTTCCTGGACGGCATTTCGGCGGTGGTCCTGACCATGGCGGTGGTCGAGCCGATGGTGAACATCCCGGCATTCCGGGAGGTCGGGTTCTCGATGATCTGGTTCGGCATCTTCGTCACCGTCGTCATCGAGATGGCGCAGATCACGCCCCCGATCGGGTTCAACCTGTTCGTGCTCCAGGGCATGACCGATCACAACATGGGTTACATCGCCAAGACCGCGCTTCCGATGTTCCTGATCATGGTCCTGATGGTGGTCGTGCTGGTGGTGTGGCCCGAACTGGCCACCTGGCTGCCGGACACCACGCGACAAAGCCCGGGCGGGTAACAGGCCGACACGGGTCGTTCCGGAGCGCCAGGCAACGGTCTCAAACCCGTTTGGTGTTCAAGACCGCGTCTCACGGCCAGAATCCCGATCCTTGAAGAGACCGCCGACAGGCTTGTCGAGATGCAGCTGCGGTGCGCAACCGCACAGCTCAACAAGCCCACCATATCCAGGCTGACTCCCGGAAAATGCTTCAGGACTTGATGCCAGAGAATTCCCGGCAAGGGGAGGCTCTTCGTGTCCAGACGGCTTGATCCCCGCAAGCGTCAGCGCCGCATTGCGATCGGGACCGTTTGCTCAGTGCATTCCGCCCCGGTCTGCCACTTTCCCCGGCAAGCGCCTCGCGTCAGCTGCTTACGCAACGCGGCTCACGCCGTGCCGGGTCTGGTCGCTGGCCCTGATGTGCCGGCAGCCGGTCGCCACCCCCGGCAGTGACCGGCTGCCGGGGGTGGGGGATGTTACTGCGGCAACGTGGCGTCGATGCCTTCGACGTAGACACTCATGCCGAGAAGCATGCCGTCGTCCGCGACCTCGCCGACGGCGACGAGGAGATTGCCTTCCTGGTCATGGATGGGACCGGTGAAGGGGTGGAGGGACCCTTCGGCGATCGCAGAGCGGGCCGCTTCGGCCATCTCGACGACATCGGCAGGGATGGCTTCATTGTAGGCGGAGAGCACGAGCATGTCGGCACCGAAACCGCCCCAGGTGTCCGAGGTGCCCCAGGAACCGTCAAGGGCGGACTGAACCCGCCTGAGGTAGTAGGCGGCCCAGTTGTTGACAACCGACACAAGGTGGGCGTCGGAACCGAAGGCGGTCATGTTGGAAGCCTGGCCGACGGCCCACACGCCGCGATCCTGTGCCACCTGCAGGGCAGCGGGGGAATCCGTGTGCTGAAGGATGACATCCGCACCCTGATCGATCAGCGCCTTTGCGGCATCCCCTTCCTTGCCCGGATCGAACCAGGTCGACACCCAGACGATCTTGAATGACACATCGGGGTTGACCGACCGGGCGGCGAGGAAGGTCGCATTGATTCCGCGGACCACCTCCGGAATCGGGAAGGAGGCGATGTAACCGATCACGTTGCTCTCGGTCACGCTGCCGGCCAGCAGCCCGGCAACATGCCGGCCCTCGTAGAACCGTGCCGAGTAGGTCGCAACGTTGTCGGCCTGCTTGTAGCCGGTGGCATGCTCGAATCGCACATCCGGATACAACTCGGCAACGCGGATCGTCGGATTCATGTAGCCGAACGATGTGGTAAAGATGAGGTCGTGCCCTGTTTCGGCCAACTGGGCGATCACCCTGTCAGCATCGGCGCCTTCCGGGACGTTCTCGACGTAGCTGGTCTCGACCTGATCGCCGAACGCTTCCTCGACGGCAAGCCGCCCCTGGTCGTGCTGGTAGGTCCATCCGTGGTCGCCGATCGGACCAACGTAGACGAATCCCACCTTGAGGGGTTCGGCCTGGGCTGGAGCCGCAAGAAGGCCTGCAGCCAGCAAACATGCTGCCATGGCCCGGTTGACTGTGTTCATCATTGCCTTCTTCCCTTCATCAAGTCGCTGTTCTCACGAACTGGTCGTTGCCGGCCTTACCCCGTGGCATGGAAGCTTCTGCCCAGGCACGCCGGAGCATTGAAACGCATCCTGACATCATCACGCGATATGAGGACCAGCACAACAATGGTGGCGATGTAGGGAAGCATGGACAGGATCTGGGAAGGGATGGCAACCCCCAGACCCTGGGCATGAAGCTGGATGATGGTGATGCCCCCGAAGAGATAGGCGCCGAAGAAGGCCCGCCACGGCCGCCACGAAGCGAAGACGACCAGGGCCAGGGCGATCCAGCCACGTCCCGCCGTCATGTTCTCGATCCACAGAGGCGTGTAGGCAAGGGAAAGACAGGCACCGCCCAGGCCGGCCATGGCGCCGCCGAAGAGCACCGCCAACAGGCGGATCAGGATGACCGGATAGCCGATGGAATGGGCCGCATCGTGGTTTTCTCCGACCGCCCGCAATGCGAGTCCGGCCCTGGTGTGCCGGAGGAACCAGGCGACCGCGATGACCGAGACAACGGAGAGGTAGACGAGTGCGTCGTGCCCGAAGAGAAGCGGACCAATGAACGGCAGGTCGGTGATGCCGGGAATGTCAAGCCTTGGCAGTCCGGCAAGCGTGACTCCGACAAACTGATGCCCGAGAAGGGCGCTCAGGCCAATTCCGAAGATGGTGAGCGCCAGCCCCGTTGCCACCTGGTTGGAGAGGAGCCACAGGGTAAGGCATCCGAAGATGAATGCCATCAGGGCTCCCGATGCCGCGCCGGCCAGCACGGCGAGAACAGGATCTCCGGTGATGATGCCGGTGGCAAAGGCGCCGATTGCGCCCACGATCATCATTCCCTCGACCCCGAGATTGAGCACACCGGACCTCTCGGCAACGATCTCGCCAACAGCGGCAAAGACGAGAGGTGTCGATGCCGTGATGATCGTCATGAGGGCGGCTACGAGAAAATCGATGGTCATGGGTCGAGATACACTCCGCGGGTCATGGGACGAAGCGAACGCGGTAGCGGATGAGGATGTCGCTCGCCAGCAGGAAGAAGAGCAGCATGCCCTGGAATACGCCGGTCACCGCATTGGGGAGATTCATCGTGATCTGCGCGTATTCCCCTCCAAGGTAGGTGAGCGCCATGAGAAGCCCGGCGAAGACGACTCCGACGGGTTGCAGGCGGCCGAGGAAGGCGACGATGATGGCGGTGAATCCGTAACCCGGTGAAATGACCGGAACGATCTGGCCGATCGGGCCCGCCACCTCCATCACGCCGGCGAGTCCGGCAGCACCGCCACCCGCCAGCAGTGTTGTCCATATGATCCGTGTCCGGCTGAAGCCCGCGAAGGAAGCGGCGGCCGGGGCAAGGCCGACGACACGGATCTGAAATCCGATGATGTGCCTGGCGAGCAGGATCCAGGTGGTTGCGGTGATGGCAAGGGCGATCGGCCAGCCGATGTGGAGCCGGGTCCCCTGAAGCAGCACCGGCACCCTGGCGGAGTCGTGGAAGAGGCGCGATTCCGGAAAGTTGAACCCATCGGGATCCCGCCACGGACCATGGATGAGATAGCTCAAGAGGAGGATGGCGACATAGACGAGCATCAGACTCGTCAGGATTTCGTTGGTGTTGAAGCGGGTCTTGAGGAATGCCGGAATGGCGGCCCAGGCCATGCCGCCGGCGATGCCGGCCACGAACATGAGGGGAAGAAGGAAAGGTGACTCGTAACCGTAGAGGGCAAGGGCCAGCCCGCCTCCGGCCAGTGCCCCCAGCGTCAGCTGTCCCTCGGCGCCGATGTTCCAGACATTGGCCCTGAATCCCATGGAAAGGCCCAGTGCGATGAGAACGAGAGGGGTGGCCTTGACCATGAGTTCAGCCACTCCCCTCTCCGAGGACAGCGGCTGGATGAAGAATGCCTGAAGCGCACGCACCGGGTCCGTTCCCAGTGATGCGAACATGACGAGGCTGGCAGCCAGTGTCAGCACCACGGCGATTGCCGGTGATCCCAGCACCATGGCGCGTGAAGCCGCGCCCCTCGCCTCGAAGCGCAGGGCCATCACGAACCCGCCATCAGCAGGCCGATCCGGCTGGCCGTGGCATACTTGGTCCTCATGGGCGGTGACAGCCGGCCCTGGCTGATCACGCACAGGCGGTCGGAAATCTCCATGAGTTCCTCGAGATCCTGGGAGATGACGAGCACCGCCGCGCCATCCGCGGCAAGGTCGATGAGCGCCTGGCGAACCGCTGCCGCCGAGCCCGCGTCAACGCCCCAGGTGGGTTGCAGGGCAATGATGATGCCCGGGTTGTGCGAGATTTCCCTGCCAATGATGAACTTCTGGAGATTGCCGCCGGAAAGGCTCGATGCCGGCTGCATCACGCCAGGCGTCCTGACATCAAAATCCCTCACCACGGTAGCCGCGAATTCGCGGGCGCGGGCGCTTCTGATCATTCCCCGGTTCACGAGCCTCGATGTCGTGGCGCCCGAGAGCAGGGCGTTTTCCCACAGCGTCATTTGTGGCACCGCACCGTGTCCCAGGCGTTCTTCTGGAACGAAGACCATGCCGGAGGCACGCCGCCGGTTGGGCCCGGATGCGCCCACCGGTCTGCCGTCCGCCAGAATTGTGTGGTGGTCGGCCAGAGGCGTTTCCCCCGACAGGGCATCCATGAGTTCCTGCTGTCCGTTGCCGGCGATACCGGCAATCCCCAGGACCTCGCCGGCGAGAACCTCGAAGGAGATGTCCTTCAGCGGCGTTCCGTGGAGGCGGGATGACTCAAGGGCAAGGTGCCTCACTTCGAGACGCGGTGATGCGCCTCCCGCCACCGAGGTGCGCCGCGGAAGGGAAAGGTCTGTGCCGATCATGAGTTCGGCAAGTTCGTGGGCCGAGCGGGTGGCGGGATCGCATTCGGCCACCACGCGGCCACCCCTCATGATCGTCGCCTTGTGGCACAAATCCCGGATCTCCTGGAGCTTGTGACTGATGTAGAGAATTGAGACCCCGTCCTGGGAAAGCTGGCGCAGGGTGGCAAAGAGACTCTCGACTTCCTGGGGGGTGAGCACGGATGTCGGTTCATCCATGATGAGAAGGCGTGGTTCCTGCAGGAGGCAGCGGACCACCTCGATGCGCTGGCGTTCCCCTACCGAGAGCGCGTGAACGTGGCGCCCGGGATCGAGAGGCAGGCCATAGCGCCGTGACACGTCGTGGATGCGTTCCTCGAGCCCGGATCGGGCGAAGGAACGCGGCAGGCCCAGGGCGACGTTCTCGGCCACCGTCATGGCGTCAAACAGGGAGAAGTGCTGGAACACCATGGCGATGCCGAGCCGCCGCGCCGCCTTCGGATTGGCAATGCGCTGAGGCGTGCCTTCCCAGAAGAGGGTTCCGCTGTCTGCCGACTGGACCCCGTAGATGAACTTGACCAGGGTGGACTTGCCGGCGCCATTCTCGCCAAGAAGCGCATGAATTTCACCGGCTTCGACAGCGAGGTTCACATCATCGTTGGCAACGACGCCGGGAAATCGCCGGGTTACGCCCTCAAGGCGGAGTCGGGGTTCGGTGTTCACCGGCAGGCGTCGCGGCCAACAATGTCGTCAACCGCCATGAGGATTGCCTCCGGTGTCGCCGGAGCGTCGAGACGTGGCAGATGACGATACCCGGCAAGGCGCGCGACAGCGTCGCGGATGGCGAGCCATACCGAAATGGCGAGAAGAAGAGGCGGTTCGCCGACGGCCTTGGACCGGTAGATGGTCGGCACCGGATTGGGCATGTCGGGAAGGATGTGGACATTGAAGTCCGGCGCCACATCGCGGCTTCCGGGAATCTTGTAGGTCGAGGGGCCATGGGTCAGAAGGTGTCCGTCGGCATCCCATACCAGCTCCTCGGACGTCAGCCAGCCCTGTCCCTGCACGAAGCCCCCCTCGATCTGTCCGATGTCGACGGCGGGATTGAGTGATGCGCCGCAGTCCTGGAGGATGTCGGTCTTCAGGACCCGCGATTCTCCGGTCAGAGTATCGATCACCACGACCGCAATGGCTGCGCCGAACGTGTAGTAGTGTACGGGATGGCCCGTCATGGTGTCGGCATCCCAGGTGATGCCCGGCGTGGCGTAGTAGCCGGTGGCGGACAGGGACACCCGTTCATCCCAGGAGAGTTGCGCGAGACGGGCGAAAGAGAGGCTCTCGTTGCCGGCGTAGACACGCCCCTGGCGGAATTCGATGGTGTCGACCGCAGCGTCGAGGGCGCGCGCGGCCACATCGGCCATGCGATTCCTGATGGCTGCGGCGGCATTGAAGGCCGCCATGCCGTTGAGATCCGATCCCGAGGAGGCCGCGGTGGCCACCGTGTTGGGGACCTTGTCGGTGCGCGTTGCCGAGATCTTGATGTCCCCCAGGGCGATGCCGAAGACCGAGGCGACCACCTGGGCAACCTTGACGAAGAGGCCCTGTCCCATCTCGGTGCCGCCATGGTTGAGATGGACACTTCCGTCCGTATAGACGTGGACGAGAGCGCCAGCCTGGTTGAGACGCGGCACATTGAAGGAGATGCCGAACTTGACCGGCATCATTGCGATACCCTTCTTCAGTGTCCGGTTTGCGGCATTGAAGCGTTCGATCTCCTGGCAGGTTCCCTCCCAGTCTGCGGCGCTGCGCAGCTGTGTGACGACGGTGCCCATGAGGTTGTGGGAGACCTTCTGGCCATAGGGTGTCGTGTTGCGGTCTTCAGTCCCGTACCAGTTGACATCGCGCACATCGTCGACGTCGAGGCCAAGGTGGCGGGCGACATGCTCGACGACCGCTTCGATGGCGAGCATGCCCTGGGGCCCACCAAACCCGCGGAACGCCGTATTGGACACCGTGTTGGTCCGGCAGGGATAGCCGCGCACGGTGATGTTGGGAAGGAAGTAGCAGTTGTCGACATGGCACATGGCGCGAGTGAGAACCGACGAACTCAGATCGGCGACATTGCCGGCCCTCAGGGCGATCATGATGTCGACACCTTCGATCCTGCCCCTGGAATCGAAGCCCGCCGTGTAACGGAAGAGACCGTCATGGCGTTTGCCGGTGACGATCATGTCGGCATCCCTTCCGAGCCGGAGCTTCGCCGGCCGCCCGGTTTTCGCGGCCACGAGCGCGGCGATTGCGGCGATGATCGACCCCTGGCTCTCCTTGCCACCGAAGGCGCCACCCATCCGCCGCACCTCGACCGTGACCGCGGAGAACGGGATGCCGAGAACCGCCGCCACGGCGTGCTGGACTTCCGTTGGATGCTGGGTGGAACTGAAGACCTCAAGGTCGCCGTTGTCGCGGGGCACCGCAAGGGCAATGTGGCTTTCGAGATAGAAGTGATCCTGGCCGCCGCAACGCACCTCGCCGCTGATACGGTGACGCGCTGCGGCAATTGCCGCGTCGGAATCGCCGCGCCTCATGGTCTGTGGCGGTGACGTGTAGGACTCGTGCCTGAGAGCCTCATCTATGGTGAGGAGAGCAGGACGACGCGACCAGGTGACTTCGACAAGACCGGCTGCCGTGAAGGCCTGATCAAAGGTCGTGGCGGCAACCGCCGCTATTGGCGCTCCGGCATAGTCCGCCACGTCCAGGGCGAGTGCCGGTTCACCGTCGGTGATCGGACCGATGTCGTTGGTCCCGGGGATGTCGGCGGCTGTCAGCACGGCGTGGACGCCGGGCGAGGCATGTGCCGGCGCCGGGTCGATACCGACGATTCCGGCATGGGCATGGGGAGAGGTCACGAGAACCACCTCGAGGGTGCCCGGAAGCTCCGGCATGTCATCGATGAACCGTGCCCTGCCGGTGACGTGTTCCAGGGCGCTGTCGTGCGTGGCCCTGGCAAACACCGCTGCATCCGGGGCATTCATGCCTGGTTCACCTCGACGGCCGTTTCCCCCGTGACGTCGCGGTAGAGGCGGATGAGGAGATTGGCGGCGACCCTGATACGGTAGGCTGCACTGGCCCGCTGATCGTCGATGGGTGTGAAATCGCGTTCCATGGCTCGTCCGGCCTCCCTGACGGTGTCCTCCGACCATGTCTGGCCGACGAGGGCGCGCTCGGTTTCGAGCGCCCGGGCCGGAACCGCGGCCATGCCTCCGAAGGCGATGCGCATGTCCGCAATGCGGCCGTTGCGAAGAACGACGCGGAAGGCGCCAATCACCGCCGAGATATCCTGATCATGGCGCTTCGAGATCTTCCAGGCGCGAAAGACGGTTCCATCCGCAGGTCCTGGAACTCTGATCCTGGTGATGATTTCTGCGTCACCGAGCGCCGTGCGGCGGTAGGCAGGGAAGAATTCTTCCAGGGGCATGCGACGTACACCATTCGGTTCCGCGAGATCGAGTTCGGCATCCAGTGCCATGAGACAGGGTGAAAGATCACCGATCGGTGAGGCGTTGGCGAGATTGCCGGCAACGGTGGCGACATTGCGAATCTGCCACGAGCCGAAGCGGCGCATGATGGCGCCCAGGGCGGGCCATGCCCGTTCGCATGCGGGCAGCGCTTCCGAGATCGTCACCGCACCGCCGATGTGGAGCGAATCGGCTGTTTCCCTCAGAAGACGCAGTTCCCGCACATGGGAAGTGGAGATGGTGACCGCATCATGACGGCGTTCCTTGCTGAACTGCAGGCCGACATCCGTGCCACCGGCCAGCAGCGGGGCACCGGGATGGGACTGTTTGAGGGTGAGCAGTCCGTCAAGGGTCACGGGTGCAAACCATACGGCATCCCCGGTTGTCAGCGATACCTGCGGTGCCGGCGTTGCTCCGTCGGGGGTCTCCGGATCCGGTGGGGCATTCCGGCACGCCTGGCGTGCCGCCTCGACGATCGGGCGATAGCCGGTGCAGCGGCAGAGATTGCCGGCAAGGGCCTCGTGAATGGCTTCATCGTCCGGGGTCCCGCCCTCCTGGCGCAACGCCCAGAGCGCCATGACAAACCCCGGAGTACAGAACCCGCACTGGCTGGCATGACTGGATATCATCGCCTGCTGGACGGGATCGGGAGCCTCATCCCTGCCGGACAACCCCTCGATCGTCACGAGACGAGCGCCGTCAAGCTGACCCAGGGTGTAGAGGCATGCGTTGATGGCTTCGGCCCGGGTGCTGCCATGGCGAACCATGACAACGGTACAGGCGCCGCAATCCCCTTCCGCGCATCCCTCCTTGGTGCCCCTGAGCCCGGCTTCACCGCGCAGGTAGTCCAGCACCGTCATCGTCGGCAGGACAGACGGGGCCACGTGCTCCGTGCCGTTCAGCAGGAAACGCACGCCCATCTCCTGGCCGGGCCTACTGGGCGGCGGCGCCATGACGGATCCAGAGGCCGAGAAGCTGCCTCTCCTCGGGTGTCATGCCGGTTTCGTTGCCGAGCGGCATGGTGTCGGTCTCCACCGTCGTGATCCTGATCGCCTCGACGTGGCTCAGGATTTCGGCGGCGGTGTTGAAGCGGACATCCTTCGGCGCGGCGTCGAAGTTCTCGTGGCGGGGTTCGGCCGCATGGCACGAGAGGCAGCGTGCGTTGATGATCTGCCGGATCTCGCTGAAGGCGACCCGTTCGGCGGCAGGCTCACCCGTTCTACTCTCGAGAGCCGGCCAGGAAGCAATGATGGCCGCCCCCAGGAAGGGGAAGACGGCCGCCGCCAGTGGCCAGGCCTGAGGCCTGCCGGCGTTGCGCAGGTTGAACCAGTGACGCACCAGGGCGCCCGAAAGCGAGATGGCGATCAACAGCAGCCAGTTCAGGGAGTGTCCGAACGTCATCGGGTAGTGACTGCTGATCATGATGAAGACGACCGGCAACGTCAGGTAGTTGTTGTGGACCGAACGCTGCTTGGCCTGTCTGCCCAGCAGGGGATCGGGTTCCTCTCCGGCGAGACGTGCCGCGATCAGCTTGCTCTGGGCCGGTATGATGCGCACGAAGACATTGATGACCATGACAATCCCGATCAGTGCGCCGACATGCATGTAGGCCGCGCGGCCGGTGAAGATCTGTGTCAGAACGATGGCGACGGCCACGAGCGCGATGATGGAAAGCAGGTTGGCCGCAAGGGGGTTCCCGGCGCCGGCACGCGATGCGAAGAGGGCATCATAGGCGAACCAGCCGACCACCAGCGTGGCAATACCGATTCCCACCGCCTGCAGACGGCTGAGTGAACCGGAACCCGCCTCCACAAGGTACGACTCGGCACCGAGGTAATAGACGATGGCGAGCAGCATGACACCGGTGATTCCGGTGAATCCCGCTTCCCACTTGAACCAGTGCAGGGTGCGCGGAATGGCCGCCGGCGCCACAAGATACTTGTTGACCTCGTAGAATCCGCCGCTGTGCACCATCCACAACTCGCCCTCGACACCCTGCTTGCCGGGTTCGGGTTTCTCGAGATGGGCATCGAGCCACATGAAGAGGAAGGACGTGCCGATCCAGGCAATGCCGACGATGACGTGGGTCCAGCGGATGACGAGATTGGCCCAGTCGAGAATGGCGGTTTCCATGACGCCTATTCCCCGATCCTTTCCGCGATACGCAGGCTGACAATCCGCCCGACATTGGCCATCGCTTCCGCCATCTCGGTTTGCGGATCGCTTCCAAGCCGCCGCCGGAACGCCTCGATGATGCTGTCGAGTGTATGATCGCGGACCGCAATGATGAAGGGAAAACCGAATTTTTCCCGATACCTGCGGTTGAGATCCATGAAGAGGGTGAAGTCCGCATCCGACAGGCGATCGAGTCCGGCACTCGCCTGTTCGCGCGTCGAATCGGGTTCAAGGTCCCGTGCCCTGGCCGCCTTGCCGGCAAGGTCGGGATGGGCACGGATCAAGCCGAGCTTTTCTTCGCCGGACGCCTCCTCAAGGACCCGTGTCATGGCGCGGATCAATGCCGCACCCGAGGTGAAGGGACCATGGCGATGGGCGCGCCGGGCGAACCACGGAGAGCCTTCGAAGACATCCCCGAGCATGGCAGTGAACCCGTCAGCATTGGCCCGATTGATCGCCTCGAGCGCGAGTGCCGGCACGTCATCCGCCCCCATCGGCGGATGGCGGAAAGCGTGTCCGCCAATGACGGGCAATGTCGATGCGCCGGCAGAACCAGACTCCTTCGTGGCGGCGTGCGTAGTCGACAAAGCGTTTCAGGGCGCCAAAGCGGCCGGGACGGCCGGCGAGGCGGCAATGCAGACCAACCGACAGCATTCTGCCCCCCTCCTGCCACAGCACGTCGAAGGCGTCCTTGAGATAGGTGTAGAACTGATCGCCTGAATTGAAACCCTGAGGTGTGGCGAAGCGCATGTCGTTCACATCGAGCGTATAGGGAACGACGAGATGCTGTCTTTGCCCGACATTCGTCCAGAATGGAAGGTCATCGCTGTAATCATCGGCATCATAAAGGAAACCGCCTTCCTCCACGACAAGCCGGCGTGTGTTCGGGCTGGTCCGCCCGGTATACCACCCCAGCGGCCGATGGCCGGTCAATTTCGTCTGGATGGCAATGGCGCGCTCCATGTGTTCGCGTTCTTCGTCTTCCCTCACCTTCTGGTAGTCGATCCAGCGATAGCCGTGGGAGCAGATCTCGAAGTCTGCCTCCATCGCCCGTTCCGCCACTTCGGGGTTGCGTTCGAGGGCCATGGCGACGCCAAACACCGTGACCGGTATCGCCTGTTCCCGGAACAGCCGGAACAGCCGCCATACACCCACCCGGCTGCCGTATTCATAGAGTGACTCCATGCTCATGTGACGCATGCCTTCAACGGGCACGGCAGCCACCATCTCCGAGAGGAAGGCCTCGGATGCCGAATCGCCGTGAAGCACGCTGTTCTCGCCACCCTCCTCGTAGTTGATGACAAACTGGAGGGCGAGACGGGCACCTCCCGGCCAGGCCGGATCGGGCGGCAAGGCGCCGTAGCCTTTCATGTCTCGGGGGTAGGGAGCGTCTGGCGGCAAGGGGAGCTTTCGTTGCAAGGTGGTCGCCGCAAAGGTAACACCGGCATCGGATGTGTCCAGCAGGCGCGGGCTTTCTCCGGCAGGGGAGGGAAGGGCAATGCCAGGATTGACAACCCATGTTCTTGATACCGCGTCGGGACACCCGGCGGCCAGGGTCGCCGTCACACTCTTCGAGATGGTCGGCAACGAACGTCGGGAGATTGCTTCGGCTGTCACCAACGCCGACGGCCGTACCGATCGACCGCTCCTGGAGAGCGTGCGCCAGGGCCACTTCGAGATCGTCTTCGATATCGGCGCCTACTTTGCCTCGAGAGGAATGGTTCCGGGATTCCTCGACCAGGTGCCGGTCCGCTTCCGTATCACCGACATTTCACGACACTGGCACGTTCCCCTCCTCGCGAGCCCGTGGGGCTACACCACCTACCGCGGCAGCTGAACCGACGTGAACGCCATCGCCAGGCGACCGCTGCAGTGAGGCTGTGTCCGTTCGATGAGCAGCGGCTGACAGGCGTGGCAGGGTTCATCATCGCTGGTGGCGGCCGAGACTGCCGCCACCGTCGATGGTGAAGAGGCTGCCGGTGATCCAGTCACCGGCGGACGACAGGAGGTAGGCGACCATCCAGGCAATGTCGTCGGGAGTGCCGAGGCGCGGTACGGGGAAAGCCTGGCTTGCCGTCTCACCGCTGTCAGACGCGTCGTACTGACGCATGCCTTCGGTCATGACCGCACCGGGCCCAACCGCGTTGACGAGGATCCGGTGATCGCTCCATTCGAGGGCCAGGGTGCGCGTCAGGTTGACGACCGCAGCGCGAGCCGCGGCGCCGTGGGCAAAGCGTTCCATCGCTCCCGTGTGGGCGAAGACGATGTTGACGATGCGGCCCGGCGTACCGCTGGCTCGGTGCGCCCGGGCAAAGGCGCTGCTCATCTGCCAGGTACCCTGGACGTTGAGATCCATCACGGCCCTGAAGCCGTTGGCCGAGATGTCATCGGCTCTGGCCGAGAACTGGCCACCGGCGTTGTTGACGAGGTGATCGGGCAGGCCACGCTCGCTGATGGTCGTCCGGAGGACGTTCTGGCAGGCTGAGTCGTCACGGATGTTGAGAACCCGGAAGGCAGCATCGATGCCTTGTCCGGCCAGTTCACCACAGGCCTCCTCGAGAACCTGCTGGCGGCGCGCGGCGATCGTGATCTTCGCGCCAAGCAGGCCAAGCTCCCGGGCGCAGCCGAAACCGATGCCGGTGCCGCCGCCGGTAATGAACACGTGGCTTCCGGCAAGGAGACCGGATCGGAAGATGGAGGATGAGCCCACCTGGCGTCCCTATTCCCGGTTCAGGCCTCGCGAGAGCCGTTCCCGCATGCCATCCCGGTTTGTCCTGTGGAAGACGTGGTCGCGCTGTGCCGCCGCCTCATCAAGATTGAGATGGCGGAAATCGGGCATGATGCATCCGCCTTCGGCCATCGCCTCGAGGCGGGCATTGATCGCCTGCTTCTTCTCCACCTGGTGGGGCTGGACCTCATGCATGAGAGAGATGTCGTGTTCCTCGACAACGAGGACGCCGGCATCGATGGCCTCCTGCATCAGGGCATCGCCGCGGCCGGTGCGACTGACGAACGTGCTCCATCCGCCCTCTTCGTTCGTTTCCGGTGTTCCGCCAGGCCAGGCGTCGGCCACCGTGATATCCGTCGTCTCGCCCGTGGGATCGGCGCAGATCCGGCAGCGAAACTGGAAGGTCCAGCCCTGGGGCCCGTACCAGAAATCGAGATAGTCCCGTCAAAGACATGGCCTTGGCTAAAACCTCTTTATTATCCGGGCTTTATTTTTGCGGCAGGAAATTTTCCCAAGCCTATTGCCTTCGTTCTCTTGCAACGAAAGGCACTGTGGATAACGTTGCCGCCGTCGCTGCACCCGGCACCGGACTCGGCCTCCGTCCTGGGATCGGCTCTCCACTCGCGACCATGGCCCTCGCCAAGTCGGCACGGCCTTGGGTGCCACGCTGCGCAAGACGCTGGGCTGCCCAGCCGGCGGGCGGGACAAGGCCCGCTGCCAATGCGCCCGCGAATGGGTTCATGGTGAGCGCCCCGATGCCACCGCCGACAACTCCCATGCCGGCCCCGGCATTGAGCATGTTCCGCTGGATGCCCGTGCCGCCGGACAACGAGCCGACTCGACGCAAGAGGTTGTCGAGTGGTGCGCCGTCGACCACGGCCTTGATCGCCTTGATCTCGCCATCCGTGAAACCCCTCATCTTCGCCTTGTTCCGTGCACGATAGAGGATCGAGAATTGATTGCGCAACCCGGCCTCAATCCCCTCCTTGGCAATGGTGGCGTTCTCGATTGCTTCCTCGATAACCTCCGCCTTGCGTGCCCGTCGCCACAAGCCCCGCGCATTCCTCAGGGTCTCGGACCCTCTCTCCGAAGCGGCCTCCACGAAGTCATCGACCATCTCAATGCCGATGCCCGCCAGACGCCTCTCTGACGGGTCTGGAGAGCCGCCTGCATCGCTCAACTGCCGACGAAGGGTCTCCATGTCCTGAATGCTTGGCGCGCGTCCACGGGCCTCTCTGAGAAGGCCCATGATCTGGTTGACCTTCGGACTCAGTATCGGTGCCGCGCCCTCTTCATTCAGCCGGTCAATCATGTTCGTGGCGAGGTCATCGAAGTCGGTCGCCTGGAAGGTCTCGCCGGTCGCCCGCACCTCATCATAGAGCCGGCCCCCCTCGGTCCTCAGGGTCTCCGTCTCCGGTGCCCGCTCGATAAACTGTCGCTTGGTAGGGGTCGCCCTACGCACGGCCTGTGCTGCCGATGCCGCCTTGCCGGCAGCGCCCGCGCCGAACGGGGCGGCGACCGAACCTACGTCGAGCAATACGCCTGCCGGGTCCGTCGCGATGGTGCGCTTGATCTCATTCCATCCACCATACCTGTCGGCCATTGCCTGCCCGGCAGCACGGGACACGTCACGGAAGTCCAGGGACGGGTCGACATCACGGCGGGGATCAACGCTCGCCTGCTGGGCAATGCCCAGCCCGAGTTCGCCCAACCCCCTCGCGGTCTCCACCGGGTTCGTGATCGCATGCCAGATATCGGCAGCGTTCTGACTCAGGCTCGGCAGGAAGTTCTCGGCGGCCATGCCGGGCACGTCGCCAATGGGGATGCCGCCATTGCGCGAGCCATCGTCTTGATTGACGTACTGGCGAAACGGATTGGCGGGTGCCTGAGTCTGCTGTTCCAGATAGGCCCGGAACGGGTTTTCACCGGCCATAGAGGGCGTCCCATTGGTCTGCGAGGATCATGGCCAACTGCGGGTCAAGGGTGCCGGCCTCCATCAAGGGCTTCATCCGGTCAACGAAGGTCGCAAACGCCCTCGGGTCAGAGGCGATGCTTACCAACTTGCGCTTGAAGTCGGCGGGTGAATCGGTGGCCTCAGGCATATTCCCCGGCGCTATCACGGGCGGCTCCGGCAGGCGTTCGCCAATCCGTCTCACCTCTTCGCCCTTCACGTTCTGCAACTCGGGCGGCTCTTCGATGGCCCCCTCCAGATACGACGGCTCCGCCGCATTGGCACCGGTGAGCAATCCGGCGAGTGACGTGTCGGGCTGGCCGGGCCGTTCCGGTGTGGTGGACGGAACCCTCGTGGTAAATTCGGCCTCAACCTCCCGTGCCAGGGCGTCCAGGTCGGCCTTGGTCGGCTCCACCCCAGCCTCCACCGGGCCGGCTCCCAAACCCGCCTGCCGGCGGGCGGATTCGATCCTATCCGTGAAGGCGGCCAGTTTCTGTTGCACCACGTCGGGACCATCCCCGATGGCCGGCATGTAGGTGTTCCACAGCATCTGCCTTTCCGAGTCCTTGGC
This sequence comes from bacterium EF100-94H03 bin56, assembly GCA_002238685.1. Classification (GTDB taxonomy): domain Bacteria; phylum Pseudomonadota; class Alphaproteobacteria; order SP197; family SP197; genus SP197. Next base: position 28,636 of record MPMV01000016.1, on the reverse strand, counting down.
CTCGGCACCGGTCTCCCAACGCAGTATCTGATTGAGCGCATCATTCGCGGCCTGTTGCGCCCTCAGGAAGTCGTCGCTCTGGCCCTTCGAGCCGATGATGCCACCAACCATGTTGGTGAGGTCGCCCAACCGCTCGAACAACGTACCCTCGCCGTCCGAAGCGGTCTCGCCAAGGATTTCCAGGCTCCTTCCCCCGACATCGGCAACACGTCCGGCACGGTTCTGGCTCTCGTTCGGTTTGAGGCTCAGAACGCTCTCGGCATAGTGATATCTACGTCGCTGATCGGCGGTCCATTGGTCTCTCGGGATTTGTTCAATCTCCGTCATCGCGGCGAGCGCCTTTTCCTCCTTGCTGAGAGGTGTCGGCGTGTCCGGAAAGTTCACCTGGAACCTGTCGCCAGTGACGATCTCGCGGGCGGCGTCAAACCACTCTTGCGTGCCCGGTGTAAGGCCCATCGCGTGAAGCTTTTCCTCAGTGGGGGTCAGCTTCACCGGCGGCTCATAGCCCGCACTTGACCCGAATACTGGTTCTCCGGTGTCGACATAGCGCCAGACGCCATGGACATCTTTCTCCCGCTCGCGTGGCGCGGCAGGCAGCGGCGGCGGGGGAGGTGCCAACGCCTGAGCAAGCCCAGCCCCGAGATTGCCCAGCCCCGTTGTGATCGGGCTGTAGTCGGGCGTCTGGTAGCGGCTGCTGCCCTGCGGGCCGATGGAAACGACGGGTCCTACCATTGCTCACACTCCCCTGAATGGTGGAGGTCGATCATGCCCGCGACCTGGGCCTGGACTTCTTGATCGAGGCGAGTTCGGCCTTCAGGTCGTCAATCTGCTTCTGCTGTCCATCGAAGGCTGCTGACTTGTGCTTGGCATCAACCTCCTCACGCGCCCGGTCGCGCCACTGGAGCAACTGCGGCCCCACCTCCTTGCCGATTATGAGCACGTTGTTGTCGGTGATGGTCGCCATTTGCTCCAGCGACAGGACGCCTCTCAGCCGAAGGTTGTCTTTCATGGCCGGGTCCAGCCATGGCACGTCTTCAAGACGGGTGTGGCCGGCCAGTTGATCGGTGCCGTCCTGATACGCCTGCCACTCCTGGGGATAGAGGAGTCGCACGTCCGGGTGAGTGTCTTCCACAATGAAACGCGGGATAAAGCACCGGTCGCCCGGAATGCGCATCTCCACCATGTCCCGCTCAAGAACAGGGTCCCGGTAGAACATGGGGTGAAGGCGCTCGTGGTCCGTCACGGGTGCCGTTGAAGTGAATTGATCATCCATAATCTCTCTCCTGTTACATCAATGTTTTGAGGATGCCTTCCACCGAACCGTCATGGTTGGGGCCGTCATGGCCTGGGCTGCCGCTGCCGCCAATGCCGGAACCTGCCACCCTGGCCCTTGCGGCGCGGTCCTTTTGCGCAATGGCATCGCGCTCAGCCTGCAACTGCTGGGCAGCGTTGTGGAGTTGCGGGAGGTGCGCCGGGGTGATCCTCGCCCCTTGCTGCGCCCATGCGTTTGCGATCTCGGTCATGGGACCTTCCAGCTTCGCCGCGTCGGGGTGTGCAGCGAAGTAGCCGGTCACCTCATTGTTCGCGGCCACCATCTGTGCGGTGTGATCCTGCCATTGACGGTCACGCTCGCCGATGACCGTCTGAACACGACTGGTCTGCTGCGCGACCTGGGCGGCCTTCGCCGGGTCCAGCCCGTAGTCGCGGCCAATGGCGGCATAGGCGGCCAGCCGCTCTTGCTCACTGCCGGTGCGCAACTGCCGCTCCCGCGTGAGCGCCTGATTGGCGGCGGTCGCCGTGTCCACCCCATAGGTCGTTGCCATCTCCTGGCCCCACGCGGCATTGAGATGCTTGGCAGGTGTCTCCAGCGCCGTGGCCTCCATCATGGCGGCCCGCACCGTGGGGTCCGCCCGGTCGTATGCTTGGCGAGTTCGCGCATCCCAGTGGTCAGGCGCTTCCCACTTCAACTTGTGTTCCTTCAACCGCAGCGCCACGTCATGGTTCTGTGCGCGGGTCAGCACGGCGTCCAGGTGATCGTTGCTCGCCACCTGGCGGGCCTCGCGGTCATCCCCGTCGATGCCCTTCAGGGCCTTGTCGTATGCGTGATTGATATCGTCATAGCCTGAGGGTCCGTCCTGCAAGGCGTCGTTGACTTCATGCAGGTCAGCCGTCACCTCGCCGGCGTTCTCCAGTGCTGCGTTCTCCGCAGTCAGGTCCAGTGGTTCATAAGCCATCTATCTCTCCGTTCTAGGTCTGCGCCACGATGCCGCGCTCGCGCTCGCGATACCTTGCTCGCACGGGTGCGGGGCCTCTCTTGTCGAAGGTCCACAGGTCGTTGAAGGTCAGGGCCTCCAGGCCGACAATGGGCGGCGGCGGTTTCGGCTTGGGCTCTGGCCGGGCGGCTGCCATCCCGTCCACCATGCGGCCAAACAGGCTCAGGGCGTCCACAAAGTCATCGTGCCGGCCAGCCGGGAAACGCAGCATCTCGGACCGGCAGGCAGGCCACCACGGGGCATTCTTCGGGAACGTCACGCGGCCCATTTCCATGACGCCCTGAATGCCCAGCGCACGGGTCATCTTGTCGCGTGACGATGGAAGCGGGACGTGCGAGACAAAGGCCCGCCGTTCATGCGCAAGGCGGTTGACAAGAGGGTGGAGCGCCTTCCACATCTGGCCAGCCTCCTGGCCCCATGCAAGCGGTTTCCACCTCTTCACCATGTCCAGCATGGCCGCGACTGAAACCTCCGCCGTGGCCTTCTTGCGCCAGCAATCCAGCACCCAATAGTGGCCGGTCTCATCGATGCCGATGACGACGTGAACGGTGAAGTCGCCCGTCTCAGACACGGCGAAGTCACTTGCGCCGTAGACATTGAGGCTGCCGCGTGGAGGAGTCGTTTCCCCTTCCCTCAGCCAATCGGCCTGAAAGAACGTTCCCTCATCCGGCATCGGGTCGCCCTGATAGACGGCCTGCCAGATACGAGGTGGAGTCGTCTCCCGCGTCTCGATCAACTGTTCGAGGGGGATGATCTCGGGGGCGAGGGCGTTGCCGTCCTCATCAATCGCCGGGAACACGAGGTGTTCCCATTGGTCGCCTTCCTCTTCGAGAATGCGGCCCATGATGTCGAGTTCGCCCCACCGGGTGCCGATGCACACCTGCCGGTAGTCCTTCATCCGGCGGGCCTTGTATTCGGACTGATACCAGTTCCAGGCGGCCTCCTGCTGGATCGGGGAGAATGCCGACTCCCAGCCCCGCACGGCATCGTCCAGGATGCCAAGGTGAGCGCCCCGGCCACCGATACCGGCCCCGGTACCGGCGGCGTAGTACTCGCACCCCGTCTCCGTCGTCCACGAATGAGCGGCCTGATTGTCGTCGCCCAGAATGAGGTCCGGGAACACGTCCCGGTGATACCGGTTCTTTGTGAGGTTCCGCAGTGCCCGCCCGCTCTTGCTCGCGATGTCGGTGCCATAACCGGCATGCAGGACGTGGCAGCCGGGATGGTGTCCCATGTGCCACAACGGCCAGCGTTCTGAGACTGTCCGCGTCTTCCCGTGCCTCACGGGTGCCGTAATCATCAACTGCCGGATATCACCCCGCGTCACGGCCTCCAGGGCCTCGGCCATCTTCCGGTGGAAGGGCGTGACGATGTAGTCCGGCGTCGTATACAGGACATAGGCCAGAAACGACTTCCGCGCTTCCTCCACCACTTCCCGCCCGACATCCGCGTCTAGCTGCCGGAGGACGTCCATGGTCAACTCGCCTTCTTCGACGTGTTGAGAATGTGGAGGTTCGCCCGGATACGGTCACGGCGCTCTTCGGGCGATTCGTCATCGGCCTCCTGCTTGTCCGCTTCCTCAACCGCCACCATGGTCCGCTCACTGAGGTACTGCGGGAATCGTGCCCTCATCAAGTTCACGATTGCCGTGGGATGCTCAGACTTCATGACGAGTTCGATGCCACGGTCCAGAAAGTCGGCCTCCGCAGCGCCGACACGTTGCCGGAAGACATCAAACTCCGGCTCCGGGCGTTTCGCCGGGTCCAGCCACTGGCGAAAGGTCGTGTAGTCGATTCCCGCCTTTTCGCATGCCAGCTTTCTCGGCAGGCCGCGACTGAGACACTTGCACAGCTTCCGGGTGACGGCCTCGGTCAGCTTCGTGCCGTGTGCCCCGCCAAAGTCTTGAGCCATGGCGTCATCAATGCGTGACGTGCGGCCAACTGAGCCAACAGGGCGTGATCTCGTGATCCGTGGTCCCGTTGTCCGTGGTCAGCACGATGCCGGCCAGCTTCCCAGCATTGGTGGAGGTGTCGTCATCCACATCCCCGCCGGCATGGGTGAACAGCAACTCATAGCTGGCGCAGCTTGCGGCGGCTCTCACAGCGGAGGCCCCCCATACCTGCACCCAACCATATTCGTCGACAGCAAAGGCCGCCGTGGCAACCCCGAAGGTCGTCACGTCATCATTAGCCTCAGGCTCCGACGTGCTGCCCTGATCGCGCTTGATCGCGACAAGAGCGCCGTTGGCAATTGCCTCATCGGCCTGGACGTACTGATAGACCTTCGCACCATCATCCGTGATGTTGGCCCCCAACTGCATCTCGCCAAACTCCGCAGTCTCGGTGCGGGAGGTCGCGTCGATTCCCATCTGATACATGGTCGTATTCCCTTCACCCGCTCACGAGTGGGTCAGCACGCCTTGAAGGCGGCGATTGGAGAGGCACAAGGCCCCGGCCCAGCCGATGATCTTGATCATCGCGTCCTGATTGACCGCGAAACGATCCGGGCCAAGGGGAACCATGTTCCGGTCCTTGTGCGCCTTCAGGGCCATGAAGTCGGTATTGAGGAAGTAGGCCCGGTTTGCCGGCATGTCGCCGCCCACGCCACCATCAAGCACGACATCGGCGGTGTTGAATTTCAGGGCGGAACCGAAACCCGCGCCGGCACTTTTCTCGGTGTTGCCGTACCGCTGGAAGTCGGTCAGGCCATCCCAGTAGAGGGCGTAATAGGCGTTGTCCATCACCACCAGGTCGGTCATGTCCTGGCCCCTCACAAGCTGCACCCAAACGTCCTGAAGACGCTTCTTCATGGTGGCCTTGTCGGGTGCCCCGGTAGGGCTGGAGGCAATGTTCCGCCACCAGTCCTGGGAGGCCGGGTTAATCCCGCCATAGGTGCCGGTCGACGGGCTTGTGGAGACTGCCGCCTGGATGCCGGTGATCTGCTTGCCGCCCGATGCCGTGCCATTGGAGTAGACATCCGCCGACATACCGTTTGCGGCACTGCGCTCGGCGTTCTTGATCCGCGCCGACAGAAGGTTGTGAATCTCCTCACGGCCGGAGTTCATGAATTCCTCGGAACCCGAGATCGATACGACGATCGCAACCTGCTTCCAGGTATACCGGGCGCTGTCGAGCACCATCTGCGGCGAGATGTCCAGCACCTCATAGCCGGTATAGCGCTTGTAGGTTTCGTTGTCGGCGAAATCGAGGGCTTCGAGGATCTCGGTTCCGCCTTCAACCGTGCTCATCCTCTTCTTTTTCTTGAGGCGCATGAGCAAGGCGTTGTTGTTTGAAACGTTGTCGGCAATCGCAGCGGAGCGATGCCGAAGGGTCGTGGTGACCAAATCGCCAATGTTGGGGACGGCCATAGTATTCTCCGAACGGTGTGAGCCGTGCCAAGGCGCGCGCCTTGACGTTCAATCCGCAGATTGTTGGCTGTGCCGTTCGGGTGATGGTCAGGACGCTTCTTGCGGGTCCTGCCGGCAGCCCCGAAGGTCCGGGCTACTACTGCAACGGGGCTGTCAGTCTGCTTGTCAGTCTCGCGAAACTCGCCGGGACCGCGCCCACTGGAATCATTCTAGAGGTGCTGTGCGAGGAGGGTCAAGCCCTCGGGACCGCCATCCCCATTTCCTGGGCAAGCAGTTCCTCAACACTCATCCCGGAGCGGGGCATCGGCTCGCCACCGGCACCGCTGATACCGACTCCGGCGCGTCTGGCCTTGGTCGCCTTGGCACGGCGCTCCGTTTCCACTGCGGCTGCCGCTCCCGCTGCCGCCTGGTTGCGTTCATCGGCAATCAGGGCGGTGCGGATAGCCGGGTCTGACCATGCCGACTCCGTGTAGAGCCGGTGAACGTCCGGCGTCTCGCCACGATCAAGAGCCTTCCTCGCCGCGTCGTTGATCGCACCTGCCAGCGCCTGATAGTGCGGGTACTCGCCACGGTTCCCCGCCATCCGGTTCATGGACGTGGCGGTCGCCATCGCCCGCCGTTCCCGGTCCGCCGCCGCCGCTTGCTCTTGTGATGCCTGAGCCGCCTGGGCCTCCACAACGGCACCCTGTTGCGCCGTTACCGCCATGACCGCCTGAGCAAACTGTCGCGGGTCGATCCCATACTGCGAAATGACGCTGGCAACGGCAGTGAACCTCGCGGCGTCGTCTCCATACCGCAGCGCCCGGTCCGTCTCTATCAGGCGCGTGAACACCTCCGTAGGCGTCGCGTCCACATGATCGAAGTATGAGGCCCATGTCTCGGCAAGGTCACGATAGACCTTCCCGTCCTGCATCTTGCGGGTGTAGTCCGCATTCAGTCGCCGGTCCCTGTCCAGGAGATACGCCTGAGCCTCTGGAGGCTGTTTCGCGAACATGGCACGGTCAGCCTTCGGCCAGTTCGAAGGGGCCTCCAGCGTCGTCTCTGGCCCCTCAGGGGCGTCTTTCACGTCCTTGGTCATTCCACCTCTCCCGCCTCGCCATATGCCTGTTCAAACCCCACGCTGTCGATCCGCTCATCCCACCGCTTCAAGTCGGGCATGGGGTCACTCGGTTCAATCGGATACCGGGTGCGCTCCATGTGCTTCTTGTCGCCCGGTGCGAGGTCAATCACCCCGTTCCGGCGGTTGTGTTCGGCACGTTCGGCCCGCGTGGTTATCAGGCTCCCGTCCACCGGCGAGATCGTCGGGGTGAGACTGTCCGTCATGATCGTCGGGCCGGTGCCAAAGCGCCTCGGGGTGTAGGAATGCCGAATGCGGTAAATCACTGCCATGTCACTCTCCTGAATGAAGAAAGCGGGCGGGGCAGCTCCGATGGATGCTCGCCCGCCCGCTTCCGTGAACCCTCGCACAACCCCAAGGCAAGGCTGTGCATGGCGAGACCATCATATCGTCAATGCGTCCGGGGCGGAATGCCGTTCATGACGAACCGGCGCAACGTCCCACCGTCACCACGCCACCCCATACTCTTGGCAACCGCGTCAGCCTCAGGACTGTGAAGGCCCCGAAGAAGGGTATGAATGTCGAAGGCGTGATATGCCGCCGCCTCCTCAATCCCCCCGGCCTTGCTCTCATCAAGAGGCTCATTCAGTTCTATGTGCGAGACCACGGCCATGGCACGACACATCACCATAGAGACCACGGCGAAGACTTCCGCGTCGTCCATGACAAGCCCGAATATCTTCCGCACGTCGCCCTGATCGTCGTTCTGCACGTAGTCCTGTTCGTCGTTACTCAATGTCACTGGCTTCACTCCACGTCAGGTCCTTGCCGCCAAGGCAGCGGATGATTTGCGTTTCCAACTTCCCGTCGCGGTCAGTCAGATTGATCTCTTGCACACTGCCACCGCCAATGGAGACATGGACGACGATGTCGTCGTCCGTCCCTAGGGTCATGGCAAGAACGTCATCCACACGCAACCAGACGGGAGGCGAAGGCAAGAACATCCATCCATGCTCGTAGCAACCAACCATGGAGAATTCCTGAGCCTCAGCCCGGTCGACCGGTGCGGTGACGATGCCGGCAGCGACAAGGGCTGCCAAGAGAATGCGGTTCATGTCTGCTCTCCCGGTCCCTGGGGCGTGGGTGGAATGCCGTCATAGAGAAACCGCCGCAACGTCGCCGCGTCACGCCACCCGAACCTCTTGGCCATATCGCCAGCCCCCCTGCTGTCGAGACTATCAAGCAGGCGTTTGGAAGCCCTGGCCCGATCGTTCGCGGTGTCCAGGATGTCTTTCGCCACACTTTCGTCCGTAGGCTTCTTTTCGTGGAGCAACACGGCCAACTCTTCCGCACGGCACGTTATCGACGCAATCGAGGTCCACACGTGCGGGTTATCCTTCTTGAAGTCATTCATGCTTTCACTCCTGCTCTCTGGGTTTCTCTGAAAATTTTTTGGGATGGTAGGACCGTGCCGGAATACGGGGAAACGTTCCGGGAGCCTGTGTGTCCATCGCCGTCTCAGTTCCCGGCCCCCGCCCCGGATTTACGGTTTCGCCTGTGGACACGGGTTTCGCCCTGCCCACACGGTCCAGGCTTGGGAAAAGCACATGGAAGGGACCGAAAAGCTCTCGGCAGATGCCCTGTAACTCATTGTCTTTGCTCATTGTTCTCTCTTTCGCCCGGTTCGGGCTTAGGACCGTGCCGCCCCGCCGGTGCCGTCCAGGTCGCCCGGCCTCGCGCCCGCGCACGTAGGGAAGACGGCGATTCACCCCCCGCTGCCATGACCATCATGACCATCATGACCTAGCTGTCTTCCCGTCCAGCATGCAGGCGGTATTGCTCAGTCTCACGTGCATCCGGCCCCTCGCCGCCTTGAATGCGTCATTGAGCGCCACCCTGAATGCCTCGCCCGGTTCCGGCCCGCACCGTCTCTCATAGCCTGCCACGATTGACTCGCGCATGGTTGGCGTCATGTCTTCCATGAAGCGAAGGTGACGACCACACGTCTCGCACTCCAGGGCATCATCCTCTATTGCCGGCACTCGCCAGTGATGGGGACTGCACCTGCTGTTCTTGTCAATCATGTCGCTCGCCTCGTTCACTGTGGACACACGCACACGCTGTCAAATGCGACAATTTGTCGTTTTTCAGCGCCAGCCAATTCCCCTTCAATCTTGACATTCGGGCACACCTCCCCCCTTTTCCCTTCGGAGGTAGGACGGTCAGTCTTCCTTCCGTTCCCCGGCGAGGGGAGGCGGCTTTCACCGCCAGGTACTCAGCCTCTCCCCTCGCTGTCCATCGAGGGCCACCCGTAGTTGCGACCTGCGGGTGGTTCCTTTTCCAACGTTGCCAGGGGGCGAGAGGGGCCGGCGTACTATTGCCGGGGACAGGTTCTAACCTCGCTGTTGCGGCCCCTGGACCGGCCTCGGCATGCGACCGCCTCGGCTACCCGCTACTTGTTCCACCGCTACGGGTCGGGCGGTATTCCCGGGCGCGTCTCCCGGGACGGATTGAGAGTTTCGGGCTGGCCCCAAACTCACGTATCGTCCTCGTCGACGTCCTCATCGTCTGGAGTTTCGGGCTGGCCCCAAAGTCCCCTCATCAAGATCGCCTTGGCGGCCTCGCGCTGCTCATCGGTATAATCCTCATCGGCCTCGGCGGCGTCATCGGCATCGTTGGCGGCGCTTATCAGTCGGTCATACAGACGCCCTTCCTCTTTCTCCAAATTGGCGATATCGCCGTAGTCGGCAATCGTTGAGAAGGCGTCATCGATGAGCTTGAAGACTTCCGGCAGCGGGAACGCCTCGGCCTGCACGATCTTCCCGGTTTCGTCGGTCGGAAGGTTGTAGCTGTCGATTTGGTCCGGCGTGACAAGAAGGCGGGTCCACTCCGGCTCGCAGTCCCATTGCTCGCGCAGCTTCCGGCGCGGCACGTCCTCAATCAGCATCCCGTGCGGGTCGAGATCACCGCAATAGATTACCCATGTCGGGCGATTGCGGTTCTGTATCCGCATGGCGCAATCGTACAGAAGGCTATCGCTGGGCTGTCCGCCGAAGGCAACGGTCGTGCACCTCCAGTCACCGGCCCGGCTTTCAATCGAGCCTTCGAATCCCCGACTCTCACACCAGATTTCGACATGCTTGCCGATATACGGTTCCCAGAATTCGAGGCGGAACCGGCCCCTCATCTCGTCGACGAAACTGGCGAGGTCGTTGTAGCCGTTGTCCCATGTCTGGGCACGGCGGGACGAGTCGATGATCCACGACCATGGGACACGTCCCGTCCGGCGCATGTCGAGAATCACCCGCTGGACCTTGCGATAACCGCTGTCTGACTTCTCGACGTGCGCCACCCGCGTTGAGTCGAGGCACTGATAGAACACCTGCCTCACTGTCTGGGGATGGTGTTCAAACAGTATCTCGCGGATGCGGTATTCGAGCGCGATGGTTTGCTCACGCGTCGTTCCCCGGCCCGCAATCAGGCCGACAGGCGCAAGGCGGTTGTCGTGAGAGGAATCGGCCACGGACGTAGCCATTCAGCGTGTCCGCGTCGTCTGCCGCACGGTGCTGCGGTTGCGCTCTGGCGCGGGTCTGATATCTTGCCTGTAGGACAACTTCGCGGTCCCAAGGCCCCGTCTCACTCCCGTTCAGGGGGCGACGGGGCCTTTCTCGTTATAGAGGTGTTGTCGGCATGGTGCCGGGGTCAGGCGCGCTGCTTGGCATCAAGCATTGCCAGGACTTCATCCCGACGCCACCGAACCACCTGCGGGCCGATCTTGAGCGGTTTGGGAAGGTGCCCGGTCTTCGACCACCGCCACAACGTTGCGGTGGAAATTTGGAGAAGGTCTTGCAACTCCTCGCGGGTCATGTACATCGCCACTGTATTGCCTCCGGGTTGAACGGTGTTCAGCCAACAGCAATCCAGTTCATGGGGGTAGATGTGTCGTCAAAATTTCCGGGAAGGCTTTGCGCCCGCTAGGAATGCGGCGATATTCAGTGAATATCGCGGCTCAGATTTCATCCACAACTATCTTCACCGGCGCAACAAGGGCGGCATGATCCGCCGCCCTGTCGCGCGTCCGGTCAGGCGTTGCCGGCCTGCCGCTTGTAGAGCGAAACCACCTCGCCGGTCTCGCCGGTCACGAATGCGGCCCACTGATCCATCAACGTCCGCCGCCGGTCGAAGAGATCGCTGCGGAAGTAGGCCCCTTCCACGCCTCTCACGACGTGCGCCAATGCGGCCTCGGCAATCTCCCGAGGCTTGGCGGTTTCGCCGCACCAGTCGCGGAAGGCCGACCGCATTCCGTGGGGGGTGCCGTCCAGCTTCAAGCCCTTCATCAATCGCGTGACAGCGCTGTTGGCGAGTGCCTTGTTCCGCCTCGATGAGGGGAACAACAGTCCGGTGGCGTTGCGGCGCGCCATGGCCCGCTGGAGAACGTCCATGGTGGCGGGCGACAGGGGAACACGATGCTCCCGGCTAGACTTCATGCGCTCGGCCGGGATGATCCACGTTGCCGCCTCCATGTTGATCTCATCCCATGTTGCCAGCCTCGCCTCCGTTGGCCTTACCGCCGTCAATGTCTGGAACCGAACGAGTAGCTTCAACGTCTCCCCGGCATCGGAGGCATCAATCATGGCAAGGGCCTCGGCAACCTTCGCATAGGGGATTGCTTCATGATGCTTGACCGTGCGAGCCCTGCGTTTCGTGAGCGCCCCGTCAATGGCCTCGCCGGCTGGATTGGTCGTCATGTAGTGATGCGCCTGTCCGTACGAGAAGACGGCCCTCATCGCCTGCCGCACCTTCGCAGCGGCGGCAGGCTTGTCGGTCCACATAGGTGTCAGCACGGCCAGCACGTCCGTCTGGCCGATGGTGTCCAGCCGCATGTCGCCGAGGCGGCGGAATGTGTGCTGCTCCAGACTGCGCAACCACTTCTTGCCGGCAGTCTCGCCAAGTTCGCCGGCCTTCCTCTTCGCCGTGTGCACGGTCTCGGCGGCCTCCCGGAATGTCGGGACTTCGCGGGTGCGCTTCTTTTCGGCAACAGGATCGCCACCGTAATGGACGGTGCGCCGGTTCTTGTCGGCGTCCAGCCGCGCCTTAGTGAGTGAGATGAGCGGCCAAGGCCCGAGACCGATATCCCGTTGCCGCCCTTTGATCGTCAACCTTTGCACCCATGACTTCGTCAGGCCCGGCGAGACGTGCAGATATAAGGTGTTGCCGTCTCCATACCGGCCAGGACGCGATGCCTCCTTGATCTTCTTGACTGTCAGCTTGCCCATAGCTCTATGATCCTTTTCCCAATGGTTTTCACAACTACCGCTGAGAAAAGCTAAGCATGGGTAAGAGCGGCTGACAAGAGGGAGGGGCGAAAAAGTATTGACAATCATACTGTTTGACATCGCATGCCATCGGGGGACAACCGCCCGCCACATCTTCGTCAAAGACCCTGCCATCGCCATCAACCGCCCGGGTGGGACCAGGATATCCGTAACCGCGGTAGCGAAAGAGCGAGAGGTTCTCCTCACCCCCGGCGCCTCCGGGAAATCCCACGCGTTCCAGCATCTGCCGCGAACAGTCGAGGTCCGCAAAGGTGCCGCAGGAAAACGCCAGTGTCGCACGGACCAGTTCGCTGACCCGGGGGTCGTGCCTGGCGTAATTGTGGACGCCGGAGATGTCGCAGGGCTTGCCGATGACGGCAAAGGGGCGGCCCTCATCGAGGAGTTCCGTGAAGCGGTCGAGAGGCGCCACCGGACCGTAGCGGGATCCTGCTGCCGCCAGCACGTCATCGCGTGTCCGCGAGACATGGCTGCGGGAACGCATGGGACGGTTCTCGTCGGCCCTGACGTGACTGATGAAGTCGACCGTGCCACCCTCGAGGAGGTGGATGGCAAGGGCCGTCAGCGCTCCACCCGATGACGCCATGTGACGGATGGACTCGTCACGGGCATGACCCTTCCAGACGCGGATCCAGGGTCCGAACGCCGGATCCACGGCCACAGTGTCGGCGTGCCGGACAGGATCGGGGGCGCCGTCAAGCCGCATGCCCGGACACGTCGCGAGAATGGCGCGCTCGCTCGCCTCGTCCAGGCGCTGGCGGATGACCGGACGCAGACGCCCCGGCGGATCGACCCAGTCCATCGCGACCTGGTCCCTGCCGGCGATGGCCTGGCACAGTCCACAACCCAGGCACAGTCCGTTGTCGACGATCTCGCTGAGCGACCGCGGGTGATGCATGTCAGATCCAGCTGGTGTAGGGATCGAGACCGCGCTTCATGATCTGGCCTGCCATGATGACCTTCTGGATTTCCGAGGTGCCTTCCCAGATCCGTTCGAGACGGACATCGCGGGTCAGCCGCTCGACGGGATTTTCACACATCATGCCGCGTCCTCCGAAGATCTGTGCCGCACGGTCGACGACCCGGAACGCGGCTTCCGAACAATGGTACTTGATGGCGCTTGCCTTGGCATGGGCTGTTCTGCGGTCGAGACCGGAATCGATCTCCTGGGCAGTGCGGTAGAGCATCGACTTGCCGGCCATGATCTCCGTCGCCATATCGGCGAACATGAATCCGATTCCCTGGAACTCGATGATTGCCTGACCGAACTGCCGGCGTTCCCGGGCCCACTCAAGTGCCAGTTCCGAGGCGCGGATCGCCATGCCGATACTGCGCGCCGCAATTGCCAGGCGGGCCTCGACGAACCAGTCCTTGGTGAGTTCGAATCCTTCGCCGACCTCACCCAGCATCTGTGTTGCCGGGATACGCACGTCAACAAGATCGACCTCCGGGTGTTCGTGCCCCGAGCGCTGGCAGAATCGGGGCATGCGTCGCATATTGAACCCCTTGGTTCCCTTGTCGATGAGAAACAGGGTTGGGTGTGCCGGGTTGCCATCCTTGATGGTGGTCACGAGATTGACTTGGGCAGTGTCGGAGTAGCTGGCGAAGCACTTTTCGCCGTTGATGACGTAGTGGTTTCCGTCCAGGCGCGCCGATGTCCTGATACCGCCGGCATCCGAGCCGGCTCCGGACTCCGTGACGCAGAACGACACGGCAATGTCGCCACGGCATGCCGGGACCAGATAGGTCGCGATCTGTTCAGGCGTTCCCTGCTTCAGGCAGATGGGTGGCTGCCAGACGCGCCCCCAGAGGCCATTGGTTGCCGAACCGACTTCCTCGTTGACGATACATTGCTGGACGATCGTCATGCCCTGACCGCCATGCTCGGGATCGTGGTTGATGGCGTTGAGATGGTGGTCGAGGACCCCCTGGCGTATTCCGGCCTCCGTGGCATGGTCGAGTGATCCGTTCTCATCGAGCGTGATTTCGTGGGGCCAGAGATGCCGGCGGGCGAAGCTGCGCGCCCGTTCGCGGATATCGAGGTCATCGTGCGTGAGCGCCATGTCCATGGAATGTCTCCTTCGCTTGGTGATCAGTGACCGGATCCAAACACTTCGCGGCGGTCGACATCGAGTGCGTCCGAGATGAGCTCTCCCAGTACTTGACCGAAGTGTTCCAGAAACTCCTCGCCGAGTGCCGCTGTCGCCTCACCGGCCCTGCCGACGACCCCTTCGGGGTTGAGGTCCTCGGCCCGCCAGGCAAAGCCTAGCCGGCCGCCGTGGCCAAATCTCCGGTGGCGAGAGGCCAGCGATGTTGCCCGCGAGCGAAAGGTGCGTGCTTTCGCCATCTCGACGAGGTCCGGGTGGAGGACGAGCATGATGGCGGTTTCCATCTTGCCTCCATGGTGTCCCTCGGGATCGAGACCGGCGAGATGAGGGGGCAGGGGCCAGGTCATGTAGTTGGCCCGGACGACCAGCATGTCGTGACGGTCTCTCAGGTCCTGCGCCGCCAGATCAACGATCTGCGGCTGGCCACCATGGGCATTGACAATCACCAGGCGGTGGATGCGGCTGGCTGCAAGACCGGAGCCGATCTGCCTTACCATGGCCAGCAGGGTTTCCGGCTCATGGGTGAAGGTTCCCGGGAAAGAGGTGTGTTCGCTGCTCTTGCCGATGGCGAGAGGGGGCAGCACCAGAACCGTGCCTGAGGTTGCGACATGCCTGCGTGCCCGGTCGATCAGGCCCCTGGCTATCATGGTGTCGGTGCCAAGCGGCAGGTGGGGTCCGTGTTGTTCTGTCGCCCCCATGGCGAGAACAGCCACGCATCTGCCGCCGGCCAGTCTCTGCAGTTCGGGAGAAGTGAGGGTCTCCCAAGAGCGCAGATCGGCCATGTCAGACCATGGTGAGGCGGACCTCGCCCAGACCCTCGACGGCGCACACGATGTCGTCTCCCTGCTCGACCAGGACGGCCTCAACCAGGGATCCCGTCAGCACGACATGCCCGGCCACAAGTCTGGTTCCGCGTTCTGCCAGGCAGTTGGCGAGCCATGCCACGGTATTGAGGGGATGGCCCAGGCTCGCCTCCCCGTATCCTTCGCCCCGCGCCACGCCCGATACGGTAGTGGTTGCCCGGAGTGCTGCGAGATCGAGTGACTGCCACGCGGTGATTTCCTCGCCCGTGACGATCAGCTTCTGGAAGAAGTCGTCCGCCACCTTTTCCGCAGGCGCCATGTCTGCGTGTTCGGGAAGCCGCAGTTCGGCCAGTTCGATGGCTGCCATGCAGGCCTCGACACAACCGGCAACCGTCGTGCGGTCGTGTCCACCGTCCCTTGGCTCCACGTCCTGCCCGATGCGTACGGCGATCTCGCATTCGGCCACGGGGTTGGTCAGGCCGGAGGCTACCTGGCGTGCCGGAGTGGTGTGGTGGTTCGCTGCAAGCACGGCGCCGCCTCCCGGCTCGTCGAGTCCCAGCATCTCCTGCATGACCTTCGACGTGCAGCCAACTTTCCAGCCCGCCTGCTCCATGCCGCTGGCGGCGCGCAGGCGCATGACTTCATCCTGGATGGCATAGCCTTCCTGCATCGTGACGGGCCGCAAGTCCGCGGGAAGGCGGGGGATCGCGCCTCCGGCGTCCCGCGCCCGGATCAGCATGGCGGCAGCCTTCTTCATGTTCTCAGGTGTCATGCCGGCACTCCCCGGTGTCTGTGAATGTGTCGTGTGGCCGTCACCGTCAGCACAGAGCCAATCAGCATGATCGCGGCAAGGCGGAACAGCCACACCACATGCCCCCCGTCCATGAGAATGCCGAAAAGAGGCGGAGCGATAAAGGTGCCGGCATCCATGCCGAGGGTCATGAACGCGAATACCTTGCCGGTTTCCGAACGCGGTGTCACCCGGCGCACGATGAGATCGCGCGAGGGCGTCACCACACCGGCGCCAAGTCCGGCTACGGCAATCAGGACGAAGATCGTTGCCGTGCCGCCGGCGACATCGCCGATGAGGAAGATGCACGTGGCGGCAATGATGAATCCGCCGGTTGCCGTCAGGTCGTGCCGGGTCGTGCGGTCGGCGATCACCCCGCCGATGAGGATGCCGATGGCGGAGAACCCGAAGAAGACCGTCAGTGCGAATGTGCCCAGTGTCTCGGGAATTCCGTGATGCTCGAAGAGCGATGCCGGCAGGAAGCTGTCGAATCCCCAGTAGGCGATGGTTGTCAGGAAGAAGAAGGCAAAGCACATCTGGATCGGCAGGGTCAGCAGGATGGCTCTGCCCTCCCGGCGCCGGTTTCTGTCGGCGGAGTCGGTTCCCCTGCCATCGACAAGAATGTCGCGGTGCAGCGTCATGACGGCGGCCACGGCGAGTCCGGCGAGCCCCATGGCGATGAGAGCGCTCCTCCAGTCCCAGTAGAGAACCGCCAGTCCGATGATGGCCGGCGTCAGAGCGAAGCCCGCATAGCCGGCAAAGGTGTGAACGCTGAAGGCGCGCCCGAGCCATTGTTTCGGTACGCTGGCTGACAGGATCGTGTAGCCGCATGGATGGAACACCGTGTTGCCAAGCCCCATCAACGCGGCCCAGACAAGGAGTTCGGAATAGCTCCGGCTGAGCCCGAGTCCGATCACCGAGAGTGACAGGACACAAAGTCCGGCAATCAGGACATGGCGTGCGGGAACCCGGTCAGTAAGAATGCCGACAGGAACCACGGACACGGCCGACGTGATGGCCGTCACTGCCATGATGACGCCGACGGCCGTGTAGTCGATGGCAAAGTCCTCGACCCATGTGACGACGAGTGGTGGCACCACCATGACGATGAGATGATTCGTCAGGTGCCCGAGACTGACGAGGGCCACCACCCTGACGGGACGTCGGTCCTTCATGCCTGGCGCCTGCGGGCAAGACGCGTACGCCCGGAGGGGAGGAGTTGGGCGACGAGGACACCGGTGATGATGAGAACGCCGCCGATCACGTGCCCTGTCGTCGGCGGGATGCCCTCGAGTGTGCGGATGGCCACCACCACGACAGGCACAAGGTTCGAGTAGATCGAGGCAATGGTGACACCGACGCGGCTGATCCCCCAGTGCCAGGTAAAGAGGGAGAACGAGGCGGGACCTGCTCCCAGATAGAGGATGAACGCAATCGAACTCCAGCTGAACTCGAAGCGGGTTTCGGCGATTCCGAGCCCGACGAGAACCGGCAGGGCGACCATCATGGTGATGGCGCCGATCATGATGGTGATGGCGGTAATTCCGAGTTGCGAAAGACCCGTCAGCCAGCGCTGGGCGCCTATGGAGTACCAGGTGAAGAGGGTGATGGCGGCAAGAATGAACAGTTCACCGCCCCGGACGGTTCCAATACCCCCTGCCGCCGACCCGAGCGCAGCGATGACGCCCCCGGTGACGGCAATGGCGGCACCGAACGCGACGCCCAGCGTGAGGGGAATGCCAAAGCCCGCCCGTGCCACAAAGGCGGCGACAATCGGAGCGGCGGCGGCGACGATGGAGGCCGGAACGGCGCCGGCATACTTCACGCCAAGAGTGAGAAGGACTGTCGAGACGGCGATGCCGGCACTCCCCAGCAGCAGGGCCGGCTTCCAGGGAACCCGGGCGAAGGGACGTCCCCTGGACTGCAGGGTGAGAAAGGTCAGGAGAAATCCGGTGGCCGACAGCAGGCGGGCCATGGTCAGGACATAGGGGTCCCACCCTGCAAGCAGGATGTCGGTCACAAGAAAGTGCGTCCCCCATACCGAGGTCCCCACCGCCAGCACGACGTTGCCGGCGACCTTCTGCCTCGCGGATACGGACGTCCCGGTGGACATCGCGCCGGTCATCCGGGGCCGCTTGTCAGCTTGAATAGGGTGGCAAGGTATGGCCGGCAGGCGAAAGCGTGAAGACCTCGAAGCCGTCTTCTGTCACGGCGACAGAATGTTCCCACTGCGCCGAGAGGCTTTTGTCCCGAGTCACCGCCGTCCAGCCGTCATCGAGGATCAGCGCTTCCGGGCGACCAAGATTGAGCATCGGCTCGATAGTAAAGAACATGCCGGGTTCAAGTTCGAGACCGGTCCCCGGTTCGCCAAAGTGCAGGACATTGGGCGCATCGTGGAAGACGCGGCCGATGCCGTGGCCGCAGAACTCGTAGACCACCGAGCAGCGTTGTGCCTCGGCATGGCTCTGGATCGCATGACCGACGTCACCGAGCCGGGCGCCCGGCTTCACCGCCTTGATGCCCAGCCACATGGATTCGTGGCACACCTCGCACAGTCGCGAGGCCTTCCGGCGCACGTCACCGACGTAGTACATGCGGCTGGTGTCGCCATGCCAGCCGTCGAGCAGGACGGTGACGTCGATGTTCATGATGTCGCCGTCGCGCAGCACCCTGCCGGAACTCGGTATGCCATGACAGATCACGTGGTTGATCGAGGTGCAGATCGACTTGGGATAACCCCGATAGTTGAGCGGTGCCGGGACCGCTCCATGATCGAGGATGAAGGTATGGCAGAGACGGTCCAGAGTCTCGGTGGTGACACCGGGAACGACGTGGGGCGCGATCATGTCCAGCGTTCGTGCTGCGAGCGAGCCGGCAGCACGCATGCCATCCATGTCCTCCGCAGAGTGGATTGTCACATGCGAGTCGCTCGTACGACGCTTGAGTTGCATCGGAACACTCCGGTCTTTGTCACGAAAGGCGGACCGGAATCCGCCGGTCGATCACGATGTCTTCGGCGGTCAATCTACACGAATAGGCCAATGTCTCAACGCCCATGCCCGCGGCCCGCGTCACCGCCGCCGCGAATCTAGGATCGACATCGCCTGCAACCCGGAAGAAGTCGCAGTCCATGCGCTGGACGCACCAGATCACGACGGCTCGATGACCGGCCCTGACAACCGACACAAGTTCCTCCATGTGCCGCGCACCGCGTGCGGTCACCGCATCCGGGAACTCCGCACACTTGCCCACCCGCCGCATGTGGCAGTTCTTGACCTCGACGTAGCAGGACCCGCGCGAGGGATCCTCGAGCAGGAAATCGAAGCGTGAATGGTCACCCCAGACCACTTCGCGGCGCAGTGACCCGTAGCCGGTCAGTTCGGCGATGCCATCGCCCGAGATGGCTTCCTCGACAAGCCGGTTCGGTCTGCCCGTGTGGCAGCCGACCAGTCCTCCATCGGCGCACACGAGTTCCCAGGACCAGGCGAGCTTGCGCCTGTTGCCGGAGACATCCTGCAGCCAGGTCGTCATGCCGGCTTCGGCAATACCTGTCATCTGTCCCGGATTGGCACAGTGCGCGGCGACGATGCTGCCGTCATCCAGCCGGTGATCGGAGAGAAACCGCTTGTAGCGCCTCACCAGCGTGGCGCGTCTGAGCGGCGAGGCAAACCTCATAATACCCGATGTCCCCCGTTCCGGTTCTGGCACAGTACTTTTCGTGTCCCGCAGACCATGGGCGGGCGCCTGTCCCAACGTGGCATGGTGCCCGCCGGAGCGCAAAGCCGTTGTCCGGCACGAGAGCATGCATTTCCGCCAGATCGATTGTCCTCGCTCGACGCGATGCCGTGTTCCATTCACCCCGATTGCGGCGCATCGCATTCCTGCGAACCGGTTGTGTCAGGAGTGGATCGCTGGCGCCTTCTCCATGCAGGCGAAGAGCGCCGCCGCGAGAACCCTGGAGATGGCGCGCAGTCGGCCACGGCCAGGGTCGACGGTACGGAACCGTGATCGCCTGCGATCGGTTGCCGTCCATATGGTCGGTCCGATTTCGTGAAGATCGCTCCGCTTCGCTGTCTGCCTCTTGCCCGGATGGCCGTAGTGAGGCACTTGACCGCGTCGTCACCAGCTTCAGGCGGGGCGCTCAGGCGGATCCTGTGTCACGTGGACCGCAACAGCCCGGCGGTGTCCGGGTACCTGGCCGGGTGTCAGCAACGGGACGATCTCGCGACCATTCCTGCGGTAGATGGCGAAATCGCTGTCGAGCGTCAGAATGACGCTGTTGGCATGTTGCTTGGCCATGTGCACGAGGCAGCCGTCGGCGAGGGACATGGGGACGTTTCTGTACTTCTTCAGCAAACGCGCGACATGGTGTGCCTGGTCAGCCAGGAGAAATGGCATCTCCACCACGCCCCGTTCGACAAGACCCAGCACGGCGGCCTGACCTCCCGGGAACGTTCGCACCAGGAAGCATGCTTCGGCAATGACGGCTTCGCAGGTGAGCAGAGGCGGTCTCGCGCTCGACCATTGCTCCACTGCCCAGTGATGGTACGTGTCACGGCGGTTCAGCAACGCAACAAGCGGTCCGGTGTCGAGAATGATGCTCAACGGCCGAAGTTCCGCAATTACTCCTTGTTGCAGGATAGATCCGGAGGGCCGGTGAGCACGCCCCTTGCGCCTGCGGCAAGCGCCAGTGCGGACCCTTCCGGGTGCCGCTCATGCGCGGAAAGTTAGGTATCAAGGGCATCCCGAATGATGGCGGACTTGCTCATGTGCCTGCGGTGGGCGGTTTCGGCAAGCCGAAGTGCAAGCGGGTCGGGCAGTTTCAGCGAAATCGTTGCCATGAATCCTCAAGGTACTACCGTAGGCGCGAACAGGTATTTCCACTGCATGGTGTGGGTCGTCAACTCGGCATCGGCGTGAACGTCCGGATGGCCTTCAGCCATGACACTGAACTCAATGTGACCGATACTGCTCTGCGGGCTCCGCGAAAGGGTGGTGCCGGACGTCATCGGGATGGGCGATCCTGCCCATCGCGGCACATTCAGTGCAGCGTGGTCTCCGAAAGGCGGGTCATCACGTCGACGATTCCTTCGACGCCTCCTTGTCACGCGGAATGGACCCGGTCGTCAGGAGGGTCGTTGCGGTCCGTCTGATTCGTTGTCCGTGATCCATGCCGCGTAGTCGGAAAGGCACTGGCGGAGCGGTCTCGGGCGCCACCGGACATCAGCGAAGATGCGCGAGATATCGTAAGCACCCCAGGCGCCCGTCCTCCGGGTGGGAGAACCGACGACATCGGCGAGGTCGCCCGGGGCGGCCTCATGCCAGGTGGCGCCGGGCACGACCGAGCACACCAGGCGAGCCAGTGTGTCCAGCGTTGTCGGCTCTCCAGAGGCGATGTTGTAGACGTCGTGACGAAGGGCGGGAGCCGCAAGCAGATTGCAGATTGCGCCAGCCACATCGGCGGCGTGGATGAAATCGCCGACGCCATCGGCGTGCGCCACGCTCCAGGGTTCTCCGCGCAGGGCCTTGTGCACCATCACGTGGGGAGCACAGGCAAAGTCACGCCCCGGTGTCGGGCGGTCCATCGGACCGTAGACACTGGCCAGGCGTACGACGTGGAGGGGCAGTCCGAAAAGCTCCCTCCAGCGGTTGGCGAGCAGTTCGCCGGAGAGTTTGGTGACGGGATAGAGCGTGACCGGAAACGGGCGAACGTAGCCGTCCTCCGGGAGTGGTGCGCCGTCATCCGGTCCATCGTCGCCGTAGACGCTGCCGGTGGAGACATGGACCATGCGCTCGAGACGGGGCAGGGCGCGTGCATATTCGAGGCAATGGACCGGGCCCATGATATTGACGCCCGCGATCATCGCCGCCTGGGATTTCTCGGTGGTGCCGATCGTGGGGGTCATGGCCGCACCGCACACGACATGGGTGATCGACTCGTTGCCGGGTATCGCGCCGAGGAGAAGCGGGTCGCGAACGTCACCGGTGACCACGCTCAGCCGTTCCCGGACAGGCTCGAAGAAGCGTTCCGCAAGGGAGTCGGGCGGAGCAATGTCGACGGAAACGACAGAGGCCGAGGGATGGTGTTCGAGCCAGGTTCGCACGACATGACTCATGACGAACCCGGTCCCTCCGGTCACGAGAAGCCGCATCGTCCCTTCCTCATCAATGGCCAAGTCATCATTCTTCTCTTCCGCGTGCTTGCGCAACCGCGCGCGTGCACCTGCTCCGGTTGACCGCCAGGCGCGCGACCGGTTTCGCCGGCATCGACTCGATTCGGCCGAACCATTGACTCGACGTGTGGCAAGGGTGTCCCCCTCGGGCGCCTGTGCCTGTGCGGCGACCACGCAATGGCCCGGTCTGCAGCGACACGCGTCTTCAATGTGGAATGGTTACGCGTCCCTGCCGTCAACCGGCCTGCCGGCGGGATTGACGATGAACCCCCTGAAACCATGTCGAGAGCGTGGACGTCGTGTTGTCCGGCCTGCTGCGGCAGGGATCATGTCCCGGACTCTTCCTCGAACTGGAAGACCTCGGCATCGTCCGGGTCGGGCTTGGAGGGCAGCTCGCGGCGGAATTCCGTCTGGCTGGTGAATTCGAGGCGGGTGGTGCCTGCCGGTCCGGTCTCTTCAAGGCGGGCCAGCAGCTTGCTGGCCAGTGACTTCGCCCTCTCGCCCGCTTTCTGCAGCCGCGAGACCGTCGCCGTATCATACGGGAACGCGAACACTCTTGGTTCCTGACCGTCGGGCATCTCGAGCCACAGGTAGATCGCCTTGTCTTCGTGAATATCCCAGGCGATCACCGTGTGATAGGTGGTGAAATCCTCCAGCCAGGCGCTGCTTGCGGGTTTGGGCCTGCCGAGCAGTTCGCTGATGGAAACATAGCCTGCCGGCACGAGGAGGGTGAGGGCCACCAGCGCGGCGATCTTGCGGGACAGTCGTCCGGCCGAGCTGACCGCCGCCCAGCCGGCAACGGCAGCCAGCATGAAGCAGACGGTGAAGCTGATGGCGATGAGTGACATGGGTCACAACCGCTGGCTGTCGAAGAGCGAGGTGTAGAGATTGTTGACGGTATGCGGCAACAGTCCCCCCGCCTCGTTCAGGTTGAAGCGATAGACGGTTTCTTCCTGATCGACACGAACAAGGTCGACCTTGCCGAGGAGGACCTGGCGGGCGGGCTTGTCGATGTCGAGCTTGACGCTGACGATGACATAGACCGGGACCGGCCAGATCTCGGTGTCGTTGCGGTACATGTGGACGTTGACGACATATTCGCCGTGCGGAACACCCCGGGAATAGGCCATCTCGTGATTGGCTGCCGTGAGATCGTTGAGGTAACCGAGATCATCACGCAGGAGGTCGAAGATGGCGCCGCCACGCTGCGACCAGCCCACGGCGCCATCGCCGGGAGCCCTGACCCACAGGTCGACATCGGCATCGATGCTCTCGGGCCACTTGATCTCGACGATTACGTTGCCCGGGGTCATCAGGTCGGATGTCTTCTTTTCCGGGGGATTGATGTGTGGCAGCAGCAGGATCACCAGGGCGACGAACCCCAGCAGGGCAAGCAGGATGACGTCGCGAAAGACGGTGGCGGCAGGATCGTCATCGAGCGGATCAAGAGCCTGCACGGTTTTCGCCCAGTTCGACGATCGTGTTGATGAGCCGGACCGTCCCGGTGGTGAGTAACTGGTAGTTGGCCATGAGCCAGATGTTGAGAAGACCGCCCACGAGGGTTGTCACGAGTGCTGTGGACATGCCCGCAATGAGGGCCGAGACCATGGGGCCGATGTTCTCGGTCTCGCCGGCGAGATCGGGATCGACGCCCGACAGGGCAATGATGAAGCCGAGAACGGTACCGATGAGGCCGAGGAAGACGAGACTCGAGCCGAGGTGGCGGATGATGGTGATGTTCTGCGAGAGTTCGAGACGCAGCGCCTGGGCCAGAGTCTGGCGGCTGTCGGCATCCTTGCCGGCCGTTCGCTCGATATGGGTGGCGGCGCGGCTTCCCTGACCGGGTTCCGCCTGTCTCGCCTGGTTGAGTTCGCGGCTGGTCCACACCACCCGCTGCAATGCGAGGGCAAGGCCGACCAGGAACACGACCACGATGACGAAGACAAAGGATGTCGAATCGGCCTCGATCGCCCGGCTGACAAGACCATTGGCCTCGCCTGCCACGAGTAGCGCGCCGGCAACGATGTTGAGAAGCGTGAATCGCAGTACCAGCCGGTAGGCGTGGGGGTCCGCTTTCTTGATGGCGGTGGTCATGTCCAGTTCCGCGTGATCCGGAAGTGAGCGAATATAGCCGTGCTTCACCTGACCGCAAACGTGGCATCTTCGGGTGCATCGCACCTTGACTGTCTCCGGCTTTCACCACGGCTGACCATGAAGCCGGTCCGGGCCCGAGTGCGGAGTGTTTGCAAGTCACCCGCCCTGCGGGCCAGACTTCGGGCGGTGTTTTGTGGGAAACCCCTGATGAGCGAAACTGTCACAGCTGCCGTGGTGGTCATCGGCAACGAAATCCTTTCCGGGCGCACCCGGGATGCCAATATCGCCTTCCTGGCAGAGAACCTCACCGGACTCGGCATCCGCCTGAAGGAGGTGAGGGTGGTGGGCGATGTGGAAGACGAGATCGTCGCGGCCGTCAATGAACTGCGCCACCGTCATACCTATGTCTTCACCACCGGTGGCATCGGCCCCACCCATGACGACATCACCGCCGACAGTATCGCGGCAGCATTTGGCGTCGGTATCAGCATTCACCCCGAGGTCCGAGATTCACTTGTGGCGTACGCCCGCGAACGCGGCATCGAGTCCAATGAGGC
This sequence comes from bacterium EF100-94H03 bin56, assembly GCA_002238685.1. GTDB lineage: Bacteria > Pseudomonadota > Alphaproteobacteria > SP197 > SP197 > SP197. The sequence continues at coordinate 4,081 of MPMV01000016.1, read as the reverse complement.
TCGCCTGCGCATGGCGCGCATCCCCGATGGCGCCCGGCTCATCGACAACGAGGTGAGCATGGCGCCGGGTTTCCAGATCGGCAACGTCTTCGTGCTTGCCGGTGTGCCCGAGATCGCGAGGGCCATGTTCCGGGCGGCGAGTTCCGGGTTGCGCGGAGGACCACGCATCATGTCCCGTGCCATCAGGGTCCATTGCGGGGAAGGAACCATCGCCGGGGCACTCGGCGCGCTCCAGCAGGATTTTCCCGATGTTGACATGGGGAGTTACCCCTGGCGCGATGGCGGCACCTTCGGCACCAGCATCGTGCTCCGCTCAACCGATCGCGAACGCCTCGATACCGCCTTCGACCGTGTCTTTCATGCATCGGCACAAGCAGGGGGCAACCCTGTCGAGGAGGACGTAGCCAACTCCTGACACGTTGCCTCTGCAGTGCAGGCGTCGACCCGGATGCCCGGTTGCGGGCCTGCGCATGAGGATTCCGCCAGACCGGCGAAAGTGGCTATGATTGCCGGCAAGGCGCTTGTGCCTGTCGAGGAGGACACCATGGAACTGAAGACATATCTGCGTGAGCAGATCGATTGGGAACTGCCGTTTCCACCCGAAGAGTACGCCGAACGCCGCAAGAAGGTGCGATCCGCGATGTCGGATGCCGGCGTCGACCTTCTCCTGCTTTGCCGTCTGCCCGACATCAACTGGCTGACCGGCTACGACATGATCTGGAACCACCTGCGCAATTCGACGACGCTGGTGGTGCGGGCTGACAGCGATGACACGCTGTTCTTCGACGCGGCAGCCCATACCACCATCGTATCGCTGGTGCCCGAGATTCGCGACGCCGTGATCTTTGATCACGATCCGATGGCAGGAGCCGGCGATTTCGACATCATCGCGGACGAACTCGCTGGCAGGGGCCTGACAGACGGTACGATCGGGCTTCAGTTCTGGGGCTGGGGTCCCGCTCCCACGGTTATTGAAGCGCTTGCCGGAAAGCTGAAAGGCAAGGGAGCCAAGGTCGTCGACGCCTCGCTGCTGGTCGAGACGCAACGCATCTACAAATCGCCGCGCGAGATGAAGGTCGTGCGGCAGGCGGCAGCCGCGACCGACACTGCGCTCGAGGCGGCCCGCACCTCCATGAAGCCGGGCATGACGGAGACCGCGATCGAAGCTGTTCTGGTCGCAAGCCTGATGGAACAGGGCTGCAACTATCCGGCGATCCATACGATGGTCGCATCGGGTGTTCGCTCCGGCACCCATCACTCGCCACCGACCCATCGCAAGGTCAGGGACGGTGATCTGGTGCACATCGACGTCTGTGGATCGCTTCACCGCTACCACGTCAATACGTGTCGCACGTTCTCGATCGGAAAGGCTGACAACCGCTGGCTGGACGTGATGGAAAGGGCCTCGGGCTCAATCGACGCCATCATCGAGAACGTGAAGCTCGGCGATGCGCTACCTCGCGTCGACGAGATTGCCAACGAGCACATCCGCAAGGTCGGCTTGGAGGACGACGCATGGTGGATCGGAGGCTACCCACTGGGCATTTCGTTCCCGCCCGACTGGACGGGAGCACACTGGATACACTGGAACGAGGAAGTCTTCGGCCCGACGCCTGAACAGCTCACCATCAAGCCCGGCCTGGTGTTCAACTACGAGAATCAGTTCGATATCTGGGAAGGGTGGCCGGGTGGTACTGGCTGCAACTTCATCGAGACGTTTCTTGTCACCGACGACGGTCCGGAACTGCTCTCGCGCCTGCCCCGCACGATTCTCTCGAACGGAGACTGAACCGCGATTCGCTGGAGGAAACAGCCGTCGTCGGCCGCCCTGATGCCTACAGGTTCTCCAGCACGTCCGAGAGCATGGCGATGACATGGGCAGAATGGTCTTCGGCGTCACCGTAGACACTGTCGATGACGCTGAACCAGGCGGCGGCGGCTTCCTTGTCGGGCCGTATCATGAGGAACTGCCCGGCATAACCGCCATGACCGATCCAGGTGCCATCGGTAAACATGTGGTTGCTGTAGGAAAGTCCTGGCCATGACCCCTCGAAAGAAGCCACCTTCCTGGTGCGTGTTCCCTCGATGAATCCGGCATCTCCCACAGAATCCCCCATGACACCGGTACCCTTGCGGGCGAACAGCAGCCCGTATCGCGCCATGTCCCGTGCCGTCATGGCGCCTCCTCCGCTCAACACCGGAACAAAGGTGCAGTCGAGGGAGACGAAGAACACCCCTTCCAGACCCGCGCCCTCGATGTTCGCGGAGATGAGTTCGAAGAGATTGGAGCCGCTGGCGCGCTCGGCAACCCATCCCGCCAGGTCCGTGTTCGGAGAGGCGTAGCGGGCACGGTCGCCGGGGGCGTCATCCATGTCCTTCTCTAGGGTGAGGGCGAACTCCCTGACACCGAATTCTTCCCGCCCCGGTGGCGGAAGGCGCCATCCCATGGCCACCTCTTCCTGGCCGTATCCTCGCCGTTCCCCGGGTCCAGGTGGCGGATCCCACGGTGCCGCATAGTCCTCGTCGAAGGCGAGCGGCACGTTCATGTCGAGGACCCGCTGCAGCGTCACCCCGCGGTATCCGCTGCCGATTTCGGGAATCCACGTTTCCACCATCTGCCCGGGATCGACCCTGCCGGCGGCGATGAGGCGGCCGAACACGAGATTGAGATGGGTCTTGGTGATCGACTGCATGGAATGCAGGGTATCGGGGCCGCAGTCGGCAGCATGGGCTTCAAAGAGGACGTCCCTGCCTTGCGCCACCACCATGGCGCTGAAGGAGGGCAGGGCCGTCAGCCGGGCAACGTCGCTCCTTTCGGCGATCGCCGGGTGGTGGCGGTCCCGGAGCGGCAGGACATGGCCCGAACGAAGGCCAAGGCCGCGCCGGTTCAGCTTGTGGATGCTGTGAAAGCCGTGGCGACGGTTCTCCGCCCGGTTCCACCAGGCGAGATTGTCGCGACCGACCTCGAGTTGCGGGTTACGCATGTGACTGCTCCTTCAGAAGATGCCGGCATCAAGGCCGGCGGCCATGAGCATGCCGAGTTCGTGGGCCTCGCCGGCAAAGCCATCCTGCCATTCACCCTTCAGCAGCAGGGGTTCGCTGACGGCGCGCCAGCCCAGGCCACCGGCAATGCTTTCCACGGCACGCCTGGTCCCCGTGCCGTCGAGGCCGGCGCGGATATAGAGCGCATAGGGTTTTGCGCGGGTTTCCTCGAGGCAAGGATAATAGCAACGATCGAAGAAGTCCTTCAGCGCACCCGACATGTATCCCAGGTTCTCTGTCGTGCCGAGTACCAGGGCGGCGGCAGCCTTGACGTCGTCTGGCGTGGTCTCGAACGGTGATCGGGCATCCACTGAGACCGTTTCAGCATCAACCGACAGGGCGCCTTCCAGCACGGCATCGCGCAGACGCTGTGTATTCGGCGAGGGAACGTGGCCGATGATGAGGAGGGTCCTTGACGTCATGATGCAGTCTTCCACAACCGAAGGATCCGCGAGACCGGAGAAAGCCGGCACTGCCGCCTCGCTGATTGTTGCCTGCCGGGGGCATTATGGCACGGCAAGAGTTCGCGTGCTCTTCCTCGCTGCCCCGGACTCCGGCATGCGCGGCATGACCCCCGATTCTGCAGGCAAGCATCATCAGACGATCAGAACAGGCAAAGTCGTCATGACATCATGCATACCCTGTCGCCGTCTGCCGCAAGAATAGGCACATCCGGTGTAACGTGTTGGTCCAACCTCCCTGCTCCTCGGACAGGATGCGTTCAACCAGACCGTCAGAGCGGTCGTTGGTTCAAAAGCGCATGTTGAATGTGAGGAAGAATGTCCGGCCCCAGCCGGCTGCCGTGGGCCCGTCGACACTGTCGGGATTGGCCGTGTCGACGGTCAGCCCGGCATCCGTGAGATTGAAGACGCCGGCGGCAAGCCGTGCGCCGGCCAGTCCCAGTGGATCCTTCCAGTCGAGGACCGCGTCGTGGCCGGTCCAGGACCCGAACTTGCCCGTGCCCTCCTGGTTACCGAAAGCGGCGCGGTAATTGACGGTCCAGACAGCGGTCAGGTTGCCGTGGCGCGCCATGAACCGG
>MPMV01000071.1 GCA_002238685.1 bacterium EF100-94H03 bin56 | reverse complement strand
TGCTCAGACACAGCTCTCCCGACACCACCGCGATCTATGCTCGCGTCGATGTCCGGATGCTTCGCGAACTGGTGCAGCCCTGGCCGTTCGAGGGAGAAGCCCGATGACCATGACGGACCACGCGAAGAACTACATCGCCGGCAGGAAAGCGCTGGGCATGTCATTCAAGACGCAGGAGCGGACCCTGATGCGTTACGCCGAATTTGCCGACGCCAAGGGCGACACGTTCGTGCTTGCAAGAAGTGTCCTTGACTGGTGAGCCTCCCTGCGCCTGCCCGGCATGCTGGCCGCCTTCCTCGAACAGATGGAGCGTCACGACCTCGACACCATGACCTTCGAGGACCGGCTCTCGCTGCTCATCGACCGCGGGATCGACGAGCGCCGGTCCCGGTCCCTGCAGCGGCGTCTCAAGAAGGCAAGGCTGCGCCACCAGGACGCCTGCTTCGAGGACATCAACCTCGCCCACCCCCGCGGCCTCCCCCGCCGCGTCGTCCTCGGCCTCGCCGACTGCTCGTGGATCCGCTCAAACGCCAACATTCTGATCACCGGGCCCTCAGATCCTGATTCATAATGCCCACCTCGCTACGTCCTTATAATGCAAGAGTTTTTTGTCGCCGATCCATTGTTACCGGCCCATGCCGTGCACCCGTTCTGGCGAGCTGTGCAGCCTCAAGATGGCGAGTCGCGATCACCCAGGGCGCTCCCTTGCACGCCTGACAAGCCGGAATGACACCGCGCCGGATCTCGCGAAGAACCGTCATCTTGCTCACGCCCAGGCGCTCCGCCGCTTCCTGAAGCGTCAACTCGCCACGCTCCTCACGCTCCCCTTCTCGGTAGACGCAATACCGTGCGAGGTGCGGTAACTCCGGACGCGCGCTTCGGTCCAAGGATTCCCCTTCCCGGTTGTTTTGCCCAGACGACTGAGTGAGCAGGTTCGCAATCGAGCGATCGCGCATCAGGCGAGCCAACTGTGCGATCAGAGCACCTGTCTCGACGTCGGTCGTCCAGCGGTGATTGCCGGTGCGGTGTTTGCGCACCGTCAACTCGGTGTGATCGCCGCCTTGCCAGTGAAGCCGCAGATGAATCCGGTTCCCCTGCACGGTCGCGACGACCTCTACCAGCACCGCCCGAAGGATGCGTTTGCGGCTCTCCGGACTGGCCCGCTCATGCGTCCAGGCACGCTCAAGATCGGCGCCCAACGCAAGGTACTCGTTGCGTTCATCGACGGAGAGCGTGTCGCGCTCCGCGCGCTGGCGCAATCCGGACACCGTTTGCTCGCGCTGGCGAACAACGGTGAGTCGGTCATTCCACCGCCGTTCCAGCTCTCCCGCCACCAGACGATTATCAGGATCCACCGCGTCGTATTGCCGCCGCGCCCGGCGCTCCTCGAAGCGAGCTGCCTCGAGCGCCAGCTCGGCTTGTTGCAGTACCTCAATCGATCTCCGATCGCGTTCGCCGATCGCGTGCAACGCAGCTTCCATTGCCAATGGCCCCAGAGCCCGCAGCACCTCCTGGCCCACGGCCTGGTTCACGCGATATCCACCGAACGAGATGCATCGCTCGGTTCCGTGGTTCAGATGCGCCCCCCGACAGTGGTAGCGCAGGGTATTGCCATGCTCGCCCGAATAGGCGACATGCAGGTTCCGGCCACAGTGTCCGCAACGCAGAAGGCCCGCCAGCAACCCTTCTCCCTTGCGGACGGGACCGCGGGCCGCCGCTCCGTGGCAGGTTGCGTTGTCGGCGATCAACTGCTGGTTCCTCTCGTAGTCGGCCCAACTGATATAGCCTTGGTGATGATCACGGATCAGAACTTCCCTATCGTCCCGCTCGCGCCTGATACCACGCACGACCCGCGTGCGGCCGTCCTCGAGCCAGGTTCGGCTTCGGCTGCGTCCGAACACGTAGGCGCCAGCGTAAACCGGATTGGTCAGGATGTGATACACGCTGTTGTAGACTGGCAGCTTCCATACGATGCGGCGCTGGGATAGCTCGTGCGTCTGGGCCGGAAGCTCCATGGCCTCGTGACGCAGCCACAGATGGACCTGTCGGATGCTGCCAAGCTCGGCGAACTTGCGGAACACCAGCACGGTCGCTTCCTGAACCCGAAGTCCGGATCCATGGCGATCCGATCGCGGCCGTCTCGCACGTAGCCTACCGCCACCGTCGTGAAGAGCTCCCCTCGCCGCGCCTGGCGCTGCAGAGCCTCTTCCGAGCGCAGGCGCAGGGTCGACAACTCCATCTCCGAGAGGGTTCCCTTCATGCCATATGTCGTGCAGCCCGTTATGTCGTGCAGTCTTTGCAGATCGCTGTGAGCACGAGCTTTTTCCCGAACGTACCTGACATAATATTCTTGGCGCGCCTTGTTTGACATGACGTCATCTCCACCCCTTCCGGAGATGAACCATGTTCGAGATTCTGGACAAGGACCCTGCGACCATCGCGAGATATCGACTCTCGCCCCTGTTGGAGGAGCGCGAACGCTATCTGTGCGTCGTGGTTGCCTCGGGTGTGGTCAACGATGTCGCACGCCGTGTGGCGCGCGCCCAGCTTGTTCTCATGGACCTCCTGGACCTGCCTGTTGCGGACATTCCGATCCGCCTGGAGACGGTCGAGGCGGGGGTTCGGGAATGGTGCCGGAGCGTTCCCGAGGTCTCCGCCGCGGATCTCCGCCGCCATGGTTTTCGCTGGCTGCGTTTTCTTGGCTGGCTGGAAGAATCGCCGCGGGACACCCATCCGCACACCCGACAGGTCGAGGCCTTCGCGGTCTGGATGCGGGATGATCGGGGGCTGTCCGAAGCGACCATCGGCAATTGCTGTTACGAGAGCGACCGTCTCTTTGCCTGGGCAGCAGACCGGAACCTGACGCTTGCCGGCATGACGATCGGTGAAGTTGATGACTACCTTGCCGCCCGGATTGCCGAAGGAGGCCTTCGTGGGACTTCCGCGCGCGCCGTGGCCGGGTGTCTGCGGAGCTTCTTCGGTTTCGCCGAGACACGGCGCTGGTGCCGGCCCGGCATCGCGGGATGCATCATGCCACCGCTGGTCTATCCCGACCGGCCGGTTCCCAAGGCGTTCGATCGCGACGACGTCGAGAGGCTGCTTGCCACGACGGAAGGGGCGACCCCGGCAGACGTTCGCGACCGTGCGGTCCTGATGATCCTGGCAACTTGCGGACTCAGGGCCGGCGAGGTTGGCGCTCTGCGCGTCGACGACATCGACTGGGAGCGGGACATGCTGCGCGTTTTTCGCTCCAAGACCGGCCGAACCGACCTCTTCCCGCTGATCCCCTCCGTCGGCAATGCGTTGATGGACTACCTTCTCAAGGTGCGCCCGCAGGCGGGACGGGAGCGGGCCTTGTTCCTGACGCTGCAGGCTCCATTCAGGCCGCTGACGAGCGGCACCATAGGGATGATCGTCCGCAGCCGCGCAAACCGCCTTGGCATCACCGGCAAGCGCCTGGGCGCCCATGCACTTCGCCATGCGGCAGCACAGCGGCTGGTCGACGAGGGGTCCAGCCTGAAGACGGTCGGCGACTTCCTCGGCCACTCCAGCCCGAGCGCGACGGCCACCTATGCAAAGGTCGATCTCGCCTCGCTTCGCCCGGTCGCCGACATCGGTCTGAAGGAGTTGCTCGATGACACTGCGTGAAGCCGTTGACCACTATGTTGCGTGGCAGCGCGACCATGGCGCGAAGTTCCACTCAAGCGCGCAAACCCTCGATACATTTTGCCGTCGGATCGGAGGGGACAGGGATTGCGACACGGTGGAGGAGGATCACATCCGTCGCTTCCTTGCCGGCAAGGGGGCGCTGACGAGAACACGTGCCGTCAAGTACGGAACGCTGGACGGGTTCTACAGCTTCGCCCTGAGCCGTGGCCATGTGAGCCGCAGTCCTATGCCACCGCGGGAGGCGGAGCCGCGGCCGCCAGAGATCGCGCCGTCCTTCATCTTCACCCGGGAGGAGTTGCGGCGTCTCTTCAAGGCGGCCGGCGGTGGCCGCAAGCGATGTCTCAAGCTTGATGTCGAGACCTTCCGGACCTTCCTGTTGCTCCTCTACGGTGCCGGGCTACGCTCCGGAGAAGCGCGGCGACTGACCGTGGCGGACGTCGACCTCGACTCCGCGGTGCTCGCGGTGAACGACACGAAGTTCTACAAGAGCCGTCTCGTGCCGGTCGGCGCTGACCTTTCTGGCGTGCTTCGCAGCTACGCCGCCATCCGGACCCAGCTTCCCCTCCCCGAGGGCTCGGCCTCCACCTTCCTTGCCTGCCGTGACGGATCGCCGCTGAACAAGGCCATCGTCCGCAATGCCTTCCATGCGACGCTTCGGACGGCCGGAATCGGCACCAGCAAGCCCGGATGCCGGGCACCCTGCCTGCATTCGCTGCGACACAGCTTCGCGACGCACCGCCTGACCTCCTGGTAACGCGAGGGGGTCGACGTTCAAACGCTTCTGCCGGCGCTTTCGACCTATCTCGGCCACGCCAGCGTGGCAGCCACCCAGGTCTACATATCTATGACCCCGGAGTTGCTCGACGAGGCCAGCCGCCGCTTTGAGCGCTACATCGAGCACAACCGAAGCCCGGATGCCGGGCACTATCACAAAGGGGGCACACGCCATGCCTGAACGCAACTCTGTCCTCGGCACATGGATCAAACGCTTCCTTTTGGAGTATCCCCCGACCGAGCGCAATCTGGCGCTCAATACTCAGAAGAGTTACCGCGACGGCCTGACGCTGCTGTTGCCCTTCGTGGCCAAGCGCTGCGGCAAGCCCGTGGAACGCCTCGCGGTCGACGATCTGTCCGCCGACCGCGTGACGACCTTTCTCGGCCACCTGGAACAGGAACGGGGCTGCTCGGTGCAGACCCGCAATCTGCGCCTCACGGCAATCCGTTCCTTGGCCCGCTACATCGCGGTGCGCAACGCTGCACGTGTCGAATGGGCCGGCAACATACGCGCCATTCCGCTCAAGAAAGCGGTGCGGCCCCGGATCACCTGGCTGTCGGCGGAGACCATGGACGCCATGATCGCGGGGCCGGACAGGCAAACCGCAGCCGGGCGGGTCGAGCATGCCCTCCTGCTGTTTCTCTACAACACCGGGGCGAGAGCCTCCGAGGCCGTGGGACTGAAGGTGGAGGATCTGCATCTCCCGGAACGCACAGGCGAGAACGCACGGGCCACGATCCATGGCAAGGGAGGAAAGATCCGCGTCACGCCGATCTGGACGAGCACCGCCAAGGCCATCGCCGCCCTCTCCGGGGACCGACCGACCGGCTGCGCAAGCGTCTTCTGGAGCCGGCATCGCAAACCCTACACCCGGCATGGCATCATCGAACTCTTGGAGCGTGCCGCAGCCCGTGTGCCGGAACTCAAGGGGCAAAGGATCACGCCCCATGTTCTGCGCCACAGCTGCGCCTGTCACCTGCTTCGCTCCGGCGTCGACATCAACACCATCCGCGCCTGGCTCGGTCATGTGTCGCTCGACACCACCAACATCTACGCCGAGGTCGATCTCAAGATGAAGGAAGAGGCGATGAAGTCCACGTGCTCCGGCGATGCCGGAGACAAACCGCGATGGAAGGCACGAGGTGGTCTGCTCGAACAGCTCAAGGCAATCTGACGGGCAAATCTAATGTCAGGCACGTTCGGGAAAAAGCTCGTATTCACAGCGATCTGCGGAGGCTGCACGACATAACGGGCTGCACGACATATGGACTTCAGGGTTCCGTCTATGAGCTCGAACTCTCTGTGCTGCGCCAGCGCTCGCGCGAGGCGCAATGGCAAAAGGCCGGGCGCGGCGAGCTGTTTACGACAGTCGCGATCGGCTACGTCAGGGTCGGGCGCGACCGGATCGAGATGGATCCCGACCAGCGAGTGCGCGACGCCATCGCCCTTGTGTTCCGCAAGTTCGCGGAGTTCGGGAGCGGTCGCCAGGTTCACTTGTGGCTGCGTCAGGAGGGGATTGAACTTCCGGCGGTCCGCTACGGCCCGCGGGGTCGTGAAGTGGTCTGGAGGCTGCCGGGCTACAACAGTATCAAGAAGATGCTGGCCAATCCGGTTTACGCGGGCGCCTACGTGTGGGGGCGCAGCATCGTTCGGATCGAGCTGGATGGGGGACACAAGCGCGTCGTGCGCGAGCAGCAGCGCACGCTTGAGGACTGGCCGATCTTGATCCGGGATCATCATCCCGGCTACATCGACTGGGACGAATACGAGAGAAACCAGCGCATGATCGCGGACAACGCCGGTTCTTTGCCGACGGCGCGCCGGGCGGTTCGCCACGGGAGCGGTCTTCTCGCCGGACTTCTGCGCTGCGGTCGTTGCGGCCGCAGGCTCCAGGTCAACTATCGGGGAAGGCGCAGCGCTCGCTACAAGTGTCGCGGTAGCGAGGGCGAAGACGGCGGGCGCTGTGTGTCGTTCGGCGCCTTGCGCGTCGACGAGGCCGTCGGTGATGCCGTGGTCCGTGCTGTCCAGCCGCAGGGAGTGGAAGCGGCGCTGCTGGCGATCGCGGATGCGAACACGGCGTCTTCCGAAACTGTCCTGCAGGCGGAGCGAGCGCTCGAAGAGGCTCGGTTCCGGGCTGACGAGGCACGTTGGCGCTACGAAGCCGTCAATCCCGATAACCGCCTGGTGGCGGACAATCTGGAGCGGCTGTGGAATGACCGGCTTGAAGAACTGCAGACGTGCGAGGATCGGTTGTCGCGCGCGCAGGCGCAATCGCGACCCCAGGAGTTTACGCCGGAAGATCGGGAGGCCTGGCTGTCGTTGGGCGCCGATCTGGAGCGCGCCTGGCGGCACGAGGCAGCACCTCCCGAGCTGCGCAAGCGCATACTGCGTGCGGCCCTGGTGGAAATCGTCGTGACGGTCGAGGACACCATCGTCACGCTGGTCCTGCACTGGCAAGGCGGCAGCCATACCGAACTGCGGGTTCGCAAGAACCGCACCGGCGAGCACCGGATGGCGGCGGATGCCGAGACCGGGCATCTGATCCGGGAACTGGCGCGCATCATGCCCGACCGGCTGATCGCGTCGTTCCTCAACCGCGCCAGGAAGACGACCGGGCAGGGAAATGGCTGGACGGTAGCCCGCCTGAGAGCGTTCAGATCCAATCACGGCATTCCGGTTTATCGTGAAGGGGAGATGCATGAGCGAAACGAGATGAAACTGGAGGAAGCGGCGGAGCATCTGTCGGTGAGCGAAAAGACCGTACGCCGCCTGATCCAGGATGGGATCATCCCAGTTCGTCAGGCCTGCAAGGAAGCGCCTTGGGTGATCGACGCGACAGCTCTGCCGGAACGCCTGCAAGACATTCCGCCGGCATCGGATCCTCGACAGGAAATGCTGGATTTACAATGATGTAGAGAGGTGGTCACTATGACCCGCACCGTTGCGAGCGAGCCTCGAAGCCTCGAGAGACAGCACCACGCCGACCTCGCTCCGACAGACCGCGGCCAGCAGGCGGTCGTAACCGGGGCGGCGGGTGCCGCCACCGGACTGTCCCAGATCGTCGTCGACCACCACGACATCTCGCCAGCCCAGCTCCCGGGCGCGGTCTTCAAGCCCGTACTGGCGGCCACGACTCTCGCGATGATGCCGGACCTGATCGGGAGTGGACTGGCGAACATAGACCCAGGCCTCACGCGACAGGTGTTCAGTCGTGATCCGGGTCATGGTTGCCTCCCTCTGACGATGACTCCGGGACCGTCATGACCTCCACGATCAGCACGCTGATCAGACCGATCAGGGTCTTCTTGTGCTCCATGGACATCGGAATCGTCGGACCGTCCAGCACAAACAGATCGTCCTGCACCGTCATTCTTCGTCGCCCCATCGTCGCATCGCCTCCTCGTCGGTTCCGTCTCCGAAAGAAAGAAGGCATCGACGACAGTGCGCAAGGCTGACAAGGCACGAGGGGACAAGACCGGTACATCGCGCACCGCGAAGCCTGCGGAGTGTGGGCTGGTCATCCATTCGGGGAGAATGGCAAGGGTTCCGTCCGGCTGACGGATCATCAAGTGCTTCTGTCCCCGAAGACCTCGACCACCCACAACCTCGACCTGCTCGCCGGCGAGGGGATGAAAGTGGTAGTGAATCGTCCTCAGTTTGCCGTGATACGCATCAGTATGTCGCTGGTCCGTCCGGCACCGGCAAGAGTTGGGTCGCTTGCGCGCTCGCCCACAAGGCCTGCCTCGAAGGCTACCAGGCCCTCTACCTGAGGGGGCCACGGCTGCTCAACGACCTGCGCATCGCCCATGGCGAGGGCGCCATCTCCAGACTCTACCGCGACCTCGCCCGCATCGACCTCATCATCATCGACGACTGGGCCCTCGCCCCCATCGATGCCGCCCGGGCACGCGACCTCCTCGAGATCCTCGACGACCGCTTCGGCCGCCGCTCGGCGATCGTCACCTCCCAACTCCCCGTCGCCGACTGGCATCGCCAGGTCAAGGACCCCTCCGTCGCCGACGCCATCCTCGATCGTCTGATTCATGGCGCCATCCGCTTCGAGCTCACCGGCAGCTCCATGCGCAACCCCGCCACCCGTGAACCCTCGTCAACGGCTGACGACCAACGCCCACCGGCATGACCGGATCCAGCAACCATGCCGACGTCTGTAGCAAGGAGACCCCATCATGGCCCTGACCCCCGCCGAGAAGCAGCGCCGCTATCGCGAACGGCTCAAGGCCGGTGCCCCACGGTTGGACATCCGCCCACCCCGTGACCGGCGCTCGCGCCCGCAACGCTGGCGCGACGCGGTGGCCGAACTGCATGCGCTGCAGGAGCATTATCGTCACTGTCTCGACACGCCCCCCGACGCCCTCTGCGACACGCTCTATGGGGAGCGCCTGCAGGCCATCGTCGACGTCGACATCGAGACCCTCCAGGAGATCGAACCGCCGCGCGGCTACGGACGCGACACATGATCCTTGCAACCCCATTGAGCACCGGTAACGTGACCAAGGCGCCACGCGCCCCGTCGCCCAGGCGCGGCATCCGACACCGGGAACGGGTCAATCGATGGCCGATCATCAAACGCCACCACCGCAGGCATCATCGCAGACAAGGCTCAGGGGGCGCCGCACCGTGCGCGGCGCCAGCGTCGCTGCGCTCCGGAACAACCATGTCGGTCACACAACCAGCCGAGGGGATGCATGGCACGCCCGCGCCGCGACGACGCGTGAGCATCCATGTCGCGGGCGCGCCATGCCCTGGCGTCTTGCACATGACCCTTCGGATGCGCTATCGCAGAGACCACAGGCAGGAGAGGAAACAGCCCAGCAACGACGTAATCGCGGCGCTCCGCTTCGGGGTGGCTTGTATGGGGATTGCGGTGTCAAGGCCCGAGTTTGAGGGTCGAGGACGGGTCGATCATCACGGACAACGGTCGATTGCAACCTCCCTTGCCGGCCATTGCCAGACAGTTGTGTACGATCCGGGGGGACGCCTTGCCGGGTGCCGCGATCCCGCGGCCACATGCTTGTATACGGTCGGATCCGAGACGGTCCGGAACCATGATGCAGAGTACGCATCGACGGCGGCTGTCCAGGGCGGCGGGTCCACTCTACCATTCGGCATCGGTCGGCCATGTCACCTCAACGGATTGCCGCCACCCCGGTTCGCAGGGGCCGGATTACAGAGATCCGGCCCGATCTCCTTCGCCGGCCGGTTACCGTGCCTGGTGGAGCACGACACCTTCGGGCACCAGACCCTCCTTGACGAAGCGCCAGAGCGCGATCAGCAGCTTACGGGCCAGCGCCACGATCAGTCTCTTGCGGGTGTTCCTGTCAGCTCCAGCGCGTGCTCGGTACCATGTCACGAGTGCGCAATCCGGCTGGTGCAGAAGAAAGCGCCAGGCGAGCTGGATCATGCCGTGACGCACGCGCGCATTACCGGCACGGACCAGCCCCTTCTCGCGGCGCCTGGCGCCGCTCTCATCCGGAGATCCGGTCAAGCCTCCATAGCGCGCCACAGCCCGTCGGTCGCGCAGGTCGCGCGAGAAGACCTCGCTGACAAGCATGTCCGCCGTCTCCACGCCGAGACCACGTATCTTTGACAGCACCCGGACCATCGCACTGGCCGCCTCGTCGGGTGCTTCCTCAAGGTGTGTCTCCCTGGCTTCCCTGATCTCCTCGATCTGACCCTTGAGCACTCGAAGCAGCGTCATGTCGCGGCGCAACTCGGCCAGCGCGTTCGGTGGTAGTGCCTCGCCGGTGGGCAGGCGCAGCTCGTCGAGCCTGTTGGCCGCCTTCTTCAAATCCGGCTTGAAGTCACGAATGCCGAGGCGCGCCAACGTCGCCTTCATTCGATTGATCACCCTGGTGCACTCCCGCGATCGCGCGACCCGTTCCCGGTGCGGGGTCTTGGCATCCTCTGCCTCGATCGAAGGAACCGCGACCTTGCGGCAGTGCTCGGCCTCGCCACGCAGCCAGTCGATGAATGCGCGCATCAGAAGCCGGCAATCCAGCTGGTCCGTCTTCGCGCGGCGCTGCTCCTGCTTCACGGGGATGCTGCTGGCATGAATGACATGAGCCTCGATCCCGTGGCGGTCCAGCCAGCGAGCCAGCCAGAACCCATCCCGGCCCGCCTCGAAGCCAACGCAGATACGTTCAATAGACCGCCCATGCCGTTCAGCCTCGTCGCGCCATCGGTATAACAGCGACAGCAGACCCGCTTCATCAGCGCCGAGCTTCTTCTCCGGACGGCGTCGGAAGCCGGGAACCAGACCGAAGATAACCCAGCTCGACAAACTCATGTCGATCACCGCGACAAGCGTTCGATCTTCCTCAAATGGGACGAGAGAGTGGTTGAGGCCATCGCCTGATGACATGGGGATTCTCCTGTTCGGGGATGAATGAAAACGACGAGACGGTCACGAACCCGTCGCTAGCCCCATAGCATCTACCATGGTGAGATCAGGTGGCTACGTTGAGTGAGACTCACCGGCTACGTTGGTGAGAATCCGCAGCCGAACCGGACGCGGAAGAGCACGAGCGCACGGCCGCGCTCCTGGCTGGCGCCGACGACGTGCTGCGCGCGTCCTTGAAGACCATGATCGCGGCAGGACTGCCCGAGGATTGGAGCAATGCTACGGATCGAACGGCAATTCGTCACAATCCGCCTCGAACGGCGGCAGAAATTCCGTCGGCGAAGTCGGATTCCCTGAGCTGGTCGGTCGAAGAGAAGCGCGAGATCGACCAGGCGCTGGAGGCCGTGTGGCGTCCGGTTGTCGAGAAGGCCCCGCTCCCGCCACCTGGCAAGGGTCCGTCGCGCACCGTGGGACTCACGCCCGAGCTTGTCGAGCCGCACCACGAACAGGGAGTCCCCTATGTCGTCGTGCACCCCGCGCGCCTCTACATCGCCCACCCGAAGTGGCCGACCGCAGCGTGCGAGCCGCTTGATGAACGCGCGGAACACTACTGCGCGTTGGACGTGGCGCGACACACCCGGCACTGGATGGAGGCGGCGCTTCGCAAGGGCCTGGTCGTCTTCGAGGCGCCAGGCGACGCCGAGCTTTATCATCCGAAGGACCGCGACCGCTGGTCCCAGCCGCTGTACTCATCGCACGAAGCGACTTCCAATGTCTGCCCCTCTGCCCGAGAGGATGAAACCGCAGGTCCCGTCTCGCCGAAGCTTCCGCAGCCCGCGACCGACACCGGACACGCGAAGCCTGCCGCCGCCGAAGAGCCATCCTCCCCACCGGCACCAGAGTTTCCCGACTCTGCAAGAACCGCGCTTGAAAGAGAGTGGATCCGCCTATGGCGCGCGTTTGAGCACGACGTCCACGTCGCGACCAACTCACTTCTCTACCTGCTGGACGGCGTCCACTCCATCCATGAGGGGCTGCGGCAGCGCGCGATCGAAACCATGAATGCCAGCGGCGGCACCATCCAGACAATCGAGGATGCCATCGGCGACGTCTACCCCAATCCGGCGTACCCGAGACTACGGGCGTTTCCCGCATTGGTGTCGGAGCCGCTCTTCGCACGGCCGGCGGCCGGCGGCCTCATGGAACAGGTCGTGTTCAAGGGATGGACCGCCCACATGTACGACCTGTGGGACAGCGTGTACCGGAACCAGTTGAAGCATGGGACCGCGGCCCGGGGGCTGCGCGGCGCCATCCGTCCCCGCCAGCAGGTGCTCGGCGATTTCAGACACATCCGCAACAACCTGCTTCACAGCGGCATCGCCAGGAAAGGCGATGCTGCCAACTGCGAGATCCTGCGTTGGTTCACCGAGGGCGAACGGATGGTCATGCGTCTGTCGGTAAGCGATTAAAGTTCGCCGTCATCCTGGATTGCCGTGCCAAGGGGTGTTTTTTTGCGAATTTCCGTTTGACAACATAGGCTGCACAGCCTATTGAACGACCGTCCGTGCGGATCTGTCCGGGGGCGGCGATGGCGACATGGTTTGGATCCAAGGCGACGACGGGGCTCTGCCAGCCCCTTGTTGCCATGTGTCCGCCGCATGCCGTTTACATCGAGACGCACCTGGGGAGCGGCGCCATCATGAGGCGCAAGCCGCCGGCGCTGCGCAACATCGGCATCGACCTCAACCGTCGGGCGATCGACGCCTTTTGCTGCGACATTCCGGTCGAACTTCACCACGGCTGCTGCCACCGGTTCCTGGCCGAGTTCCCGTTCGCCGGGGACGAGCTGGTCTACAGCGACCCTCCCTATGTGCAGTCGTCACGCAAGTCGCAGCGCCGCTACCGCTTCGATTACACGGATGGCGACCATGTCGAGCTTCTCGGCATCCTGAGGTCGCTGCCCTGCGCGGTGATGGTGTCGGGCTATCCATCCGGTCTCTACGACGAGCATCTGGCCGGCTGGCGCTCGCTCTCGCTGCAGGTGAACAACCAGTCCTGCATCGTCACCGAGAAGGTCTGGTTCAACTTCGAGCCCGACCGGGTGCACTGGGCGTCCTTCGCCGGACGGGACTTCACCCACCGCCAGGTCGTCAAGCGCAAGGCGGCGAGCTGGGGCCGCCGGTATGCGGCGATGCCGCGGGCCGAGCGTCTGGCGGTGATGGCGGCGCTGATGGCCGTCGAGGCCGACGCATGAGCACGCCGCCGGCGGGCGATGCCGGCGACCTCGCCGACCGGATCGAGATCCTCGGCCAGGAACTGTCCCGCATGCTCGAGGACGCCGTTCTGGCGCCGCCGGTCGCCGGGATGGTGCGATCGCTGATTGACATGTCCGGACAGCTGGCGGCCAGGACCAAGGCCCAGGACGCGCACATCGCCGAGATGGTGGTCACACTCTCCGCCCTTACCGCCCAGATCGCCCGCCTCGAGAGAACCCTGCACGGTTCGCGCTCGGAGAAGAAGAAAGACAGCGCGGACGGCGCCGGCGACACCAGCGCTGCGGACAACCGCCGACGT
>MPMV01000015.1 GCA_002238685.1 bacterium EF100-94H03 bin56 | reverse complement strand
GCACGGGCCATATTCTTGGAAATGGCGTACCTTTGTTGATTGCCCGCTATGTGCCGTTCCGCGCTGATCACGTGTCGCCAGGCGCCACTCATCCCGATTTCACCCCAATTCGTCGGGAAAGTTGCGGCATACCGGGTCGTGATGCCGGAAATCTCGGTGTCCACGATGTTCGCGTAGCTGTCATATATCGTGATGTCGCCGCCGGTGCGGCTGATGCAGTTCAAGGAAGCGTTGCCCGTGCACTGGGGCAGATTCTGCATGGCCCAATTCGCAGGGTTTTGTCCCACCAGATCCGAGCGCGACAGCCGATACCACTCCATGCCCACAATGAACGGACTCTTGCGGACATCGGCACCGACGGCAAACCTCTCGGTCTCGGAGGGCTCAAGGTGCGGATTCCCTGTGGTGTAGCGGGTCACCTGCCGGGGATTGGGGCTCTCGCAGGCGCGCGGCGGATCTCCACGTCCCGGATCACACGTGATGTAGGGATGGTCCTGGTCCTCCGTACTGTGAAGCCTGGACAGCGAGGGGGCTCCTTGACCTGTGCGCAGGGAACTACGCAGTGTGAGCATCTCGTGCGGCCGGTATTCGGCCGCAAGGCCCCAGGATCTCAGTGTGCCGACATCGTCGAATTCATCGGCGCGGCCAGCGACCCTGACGTCCAGGGTTTCGGCAAGGGGCACAAGCGCTTCCGCGAACACCGCGACGGCCTCGCGCTCGCCGGCATAGCTTACTCCACCTGAGCCGAGCACCCTGGTGACGTCATGGGCCTCGCCATCGCTGTCCCGGAAGCGCAGAAGGGAGTGAGCTTCCACCCGGCCCGCCTCGAGACCGGCTGTCCATGCCGTCTTGCGGTCGCCCGGTGCAAAGGCACGACCTTCCAGGGCCAGCCGCGTGCCGAGGTATGTCGATTCGGAGTCGATCTCCTCGCGCAGGCCGCTGTTGGTGATGGCCTGCAGGTGCTCTGGCGCATTCGAGAACGGATTTACCAGGTCATAGTTCCCGGCTTCGATTTCCTCCCTGATCCTGTCGACATGAACGAAGGTCGTGCCGGACAGCGATCCGTCGAAGCCGTAGGCAGCAATGTAGGCATCGTAGCCGAGGTCATCGGAAATCTGTCCTTCAACGCCCATGGAGACATCGTACTCGTCATAGTCAGACTGCCAGTCGCGATTCCCGTGCCCGACAAATCGATGCGCCACAGCGAAGACATCGCCGGAATCCGCAATTGTGGTGCCGGCTGCGTCGTTGATCTCGTCGATGATCTCCGGGCTCGGGGTAAAGGAGAAAGAGCCGATCGAAGGTGCATACCGAAAGGACCAGCCGCCTTGACCAACATTTGCTGACAGGTAGAGCGTGCTCCGTTCGCCTATCGGATGCTCAAGGTCCACAATGGTCGTGTTCTGTTCAAACCGGCTCGTGTTCCACATGATGTCGCCGAATGCAAAACCGCAGCCCTTGTCTCCACTCCGGATTCCCGGCGGATTGCTGAGCGGGCCGGTATAGCCCGACGCCGGGTCGCACTCGCCCAGTGCCACCGATCGCACGCCCGTGACCTCGCCTGCGGTATCGCGTTGAAGAACCCAGACGGTATTGCCGCCGACACTGACATTCCTGGCTTCGCGGAAGGAGCCGTCCGGTGTCCAGGCAGAACGGCTGTGTTCACGGGCTCGCGCCGGAATCTCCTGGCGTCTGACGGCATCCACCCCGACGGTGATACGCCCTTTCCCGAATGCGCCACCCCAGAACGCGCTGCCTTGCCAGCCGTCGCCGCCTTCCTGGCTCGGCATCCGCGTGAGCGCCCGTGTCTCGAAGCCCTCCAGGGTGTTGCGCAGGACGACATTGATTGCGCCGCGCACGGCGCTGCCGCCCAGAGTGCCCAGACCGTCACCGCTCAGCAGCTCGAGCCGCTCGATGGCCGAAAGCGGCAGGGTATCGAGATCACCGGCAGTCGAGCCGTAGGGCTTCCCGTTCACCAGAACCAGCAAGGGCTGACCTCCGGTGAAGAAGTAGCGAACGATGCCGGTGTCCAGAAGTTCTTCCAGAGTCTGGGCGCCGGAACGCTCGAGAAACTCCCGGTCACGTTCCGAGACAACATGCACGGAGGGGGCAAGAGACCCGGCATTCACCATTGACGCCGCAAGAATGATGATGACGGGAAAAAGGCGAAGAAGCATTCTCATCGTGTTCTCCAGACCGGATGACAATCTACCGAAATTCCGGCTTCAGCCGTACCGACACCAGATGCGGCCCCAAGCGTGAGCCGGGAACCTGATCGGCCATTGAGCACTTGCCGACGGGCATGTTCCCATTGTCCTGTGCCGGAATGATGTGGCCCGCACCGACGCCAGTCCGGGAGATACTACGGGATATTATGTAAGGTGTGCGTGTGGAAATCATATTGCTATGTAATATTTATGTAAATGCAAGGTATATTGACCCTGTCCCGTCACGAAGACCACACGGGCTGCATAACTGGTGCCCGTGGCAGGGCGCGATGGAAATTGATCCGGATGGCTGCCGGGGCAGTGATGGAACGTGGTACAAGGAGGGCGTGTTCTTGAAGTCATGATACAGCCCTCATAGCCTGCCTTGTCTGAAGGGTCCGCGAGACCGGAGAACCCTGATGTGCCGATCAGTGCACTCGCACGACATCCTGCCGGATCGCCGCGTCGTCCTCAACTGGGCCGATGGTGAACGTAATCACTATCACTTCGTCTGGTTGCGTCAGCAGCACTTTCATCCGGCCATCGGCCGATCCGACCAGGTGCCCGACGCCGCCCTGCGTCTGCCGGATGATCCGGCCTCCCTTGAAGTCGCCTCATCGGCCATCGAGAACGGCGAACTTGTCGTCGAATGGGCGGGCGACGGTGTCGTCACGCGCCATGATCTTGGCTGGCTGCGGCGCAATGCCTATGACAGGTTGTCGCGCCTGGGACGCAAGGTGCGTCAGCAGACCTGGACGGGGAGCGAGGCTTCCACATTCCCCTGGCTGGACTGGCAAGCACTACTCGTGGATGACGAAGCCCTCTTTGCCTTCGAAGTGCGTCTGCGCGACTACGGTTTCGCCCGCGTGCGGGGAGCGCCTGCAGGGAGTGGCGAGGTGGCCCGTCTTGCCGAAAGACTGGGCGCCCTGCGCAACACGGACTTTGGAGCTGTCGCGACGATCGAGACACGGCCACCCTCGAAAGACGGGCGTTATACCAACCTTGGAGCCGGCGGGTGGGTGCGCCTCGCACCCCACACCGATGAAGGCTGGCGCTATGCCCCGCCTGGAATCAGTTTCCACCTTGGCCTGGAGTCGACACCGGGAGAGGGCGGCGACTCCATTCTCGTTGACGGTCTCCTCGCTGCCCGGCGCCTTGCTGCCAGGGATCCGGAAGCCTTCGATTTCCTCACCCGCAAGCCGTTCCGGTTCTGCGCCGAGCGCAATCCCCGGGAACGCTTTGTTGCCCGCGGTCGCGTGATTGTCACCGACCAGGACGGGGAGGTGGTGGGCATCCGCTTTTCGGATCGCACCCTGGGCGTCCAGGATCTCGATGAAACGATGATCGAGCCCGCCTACAAGGCGCTTGGCGCCTTCGCCAGGGAACTCTATTCCACGGATCTGGTCTACCGGCACAAGCTTCAACCCGGTGAGTGCCATGTCTTTGACAACCACCGGATCCTCCATGCCAGGACTGAGTTCGATCCGGAATCGGGACCGAGACGCATCGCCCAGTGTTCGGTTGACAGGGAGGAATTTCACAACAGTTATCGCCAGTTGTCTGAAAGACTTGGACGCATGGATGATGCCCATCTCATCCTTCCCAACGGCGCGCTTGGGTGATGGCCTTGCGTCGGGGCGGCGGATCATGTAGCGGGCATCGGATGGGCGGACGTGGCGGAATGGGTAGACGCAGCGGACTTAAAATCCGCTTCCAGGCATGGAGTAGGGGTTCGACTCCCCTCGTCCGCACCACTTCGGCAGCGCTTTCATGACCGGGACCGCCGCATGGAGCGAAACCGGCAGCACGCTGGAGTGTCTGCGTGATCTTGCGCACCAGTCGCTCGGGCGGTGGGAGCTTCCTTCCCCGATCTCGGTGACGCTGGTCAATGTCTCGGAAAACGTGACCTGGCGGCTCGATGGCCCCTCGGGGGAACGCTGGATACTCCGGATTCATCGCGACGGATATCATTCAAGGGACGGAATCAGGACTGAACTCGTCTGGTTGCACGCTCTCCAGAACGACATCGGGATCGTCACCCCCCAGGCAATTGCCGGCGTGGACGGTGACGAGATCCAGACCGGCCATGTTTCCGGTCTGGCTAGTCCCCGGAACATGGTGCTCTTCGAATTCATCGATGGGGTGGAACCGTCGATGGACGCCGATCTCGCGGAGCCGTTCCGGCGTCTTGGCGATGTGAGCGCCAGACTCCATCTCCATGCCATGACGTGGCAGCGCCCGGCATTCTTCGAGCGTCTGAACTGGGACGCCGCAGGTGTCTTCGGTCCTCTCCCGAACTGGGGCGACTGGCGAGACGGTCCGCTGGATGACACGCATCAACGCTCCTTCCTTGAAGGTGTCGAAGAGAAAGTCCTCGAGCGCCTTGGGACCTACGGCAGAACGCCTGAACGTTTCGGTCTGGCGCACTGTGATCTTCGCCTCGGCAACCTGTTGCTGGTCGGCGACGAGACGCGCGTCATCGATTTCGACGACTGCGGACTTTCATGGTTTCTCTATGATCTCGCATCGGCCCTGACTCTGATCGACAATCTCGATACCACCGGCGACCTGTTGGCCGCCTGGTTCGCCGGGTACAGGTCCGTCCGTGTGCTTGACGAGGACGATATGGCCATCATTCCGTCACTGGTGATGATGCGCCGCTTCGCCATTCTCGCCTGGTTCGGCAGCCACGCCGAGACAGAGCTTGCGGCAGAGAACAGGGAGGGCTACGCCGCCGCCACGTGCGCCATGGGCGAGGCCTTTCTTTCACGCTCCGGCGATGGAGATGGTCATCTTCCCTGGCTGTGAGCCAACGACAAGACTTGAGAGGTTTCGATGAACCGAAAGACGGGATTCCTGTTTCACGAACTCTACATGTGGCATGACACGGGACATGCCGCCCTGTGGCACCGGCCCGGACTGACGGTGCAGCCCGGGGAACACGGAGAAAACGCCGAAACCAAACGGCGCATGAGGAATCTCATGGACGTCGCCGGCATTCTCGACGACCTCATCGACGTGCGTCCTGTGATGGCGAGCGAAGAGGACATCCTCAGGGTGCACACCCCCGACTATGTCGAGAGGATCAGGGAGATGTCGGCCGGTCAGGGCGGTGACGCCGGCGAAGCGACCCCGTTCGGTCACGGCAGTTACGAGATCGCCTGTCTCTCGGCAGGAGGCACGATCGCCATGGTTGAAGCCGCCTTGCGTGGCGATATCGACAATGGCTATGCCCTCGTGCGGCCCCCTGGCCATCATGCAGAACCCGACATCGGGCGTGGTTTCTGTATCTTTGGCAATGTCGGCGTGGCCATCGAGCACGCGCGTCACCACCATGGTGTGGAGCGCTGCGCCGTCGTCGACTGGGATGTGCATCACGGCAACGGTACCCAGCGGATCTTCTGGGAAGACCGGGATGTGCTCGCCATCTCGATTCACCAGGACAACTGGTATCCGGCCGACTCCGGGCACATTCACGAGGTCGGCGAGGGTGCGGGAAAAGGGGCGACCATCAATGTGCCGCTGCCGCCGGGATCAGGCCGGGATGCCTACATCAGTGTCTTCGAGCGTGTCGTGGTACCGGCGCTGCGGCGATTCCGGCCGCAACTCATCATCGTTGCATCGGGATTCGACGGTTCGATCTACGATCCCCTGGGACGCATGATGGTGACGAGCTCCACCTACCGGCAGTTGACTTCGATCATGCTGGATCTTGCCGACGAACTCACGGGGGGCACATTGGTGGCCAGTCACGAGGGAGGGTATTCGGAGGCCTACGTTCCTTACTGCGGTCTCACGGTGATGGAGGAGCTGTCAGGGAGCTCGTCGACGATCGAGGATCCCTTCGCCCAGTACGTCGACACCGCCGGTGGCCATCAACTCTATCCCCACCAGGAAACCGTGATCACGAAGGCAGCGGCTCTGGCTGCCGCCGTGCCGGCTGGCTGACACGTCAGGGGCGATGAAGCCGGTGGCTATTCGCAGACGACGCCGTCTCCGTCGCGATCGTTCATGAACTCGTAGGCCGGATGTTCGGCCCTGACCGGCGCAATGCCGTGATGGCGCGCTTCGACGCAGGAAATCGATCCATTGTCGTTGTCGTCGTAACGAGCCAGCATGTCGCCTTCGGACGAGACATCCACGGTACCGGGTTCCTCAGGCATGGTCACACCCCGTCGCCAGTCCCAGGGAGCGACGAACGCGCCTGACCACATGCCGCGGCCATGCTGTCGTGCCTCGTCCTCGTGGTCCACGTAGGCCATGGAGTAGCGGCGGTAGGCGAGAGCAAGGCCCCGGCGTACGAGGTCACCGCCAATATCCACAGAGCCGGCATAGCAGACTGCTATCAGCCTGTCATAGCGGTCGCGGGTGTCGCCCTCACAGCGGATGGACGTGTCCGCGGTCAGGTCTTCCACGGCGATGGTCGCTTCCCTGCCGCAGGGCCAGCCGTCGCCACAGTCCTGGTTGCTTTCTGGTGCATCGATCCCGAAGAGGCGGATGCGTTCGGTGCCGATGACAAGAGTGTCGCCATCCACCACCGTCGCCTCGCCGGTAAGGGCCCGGGCGTCGGCCGCCGCCATCACGAGGGTGATGAGGGCGGCGCATACCCATGACCTAGGCGACATCGGGACGGCGTGCCGGGTTGGTGTACCAGGGATCGGCCGCCTCGACTGCATGCCCGATGCGAAAAACCGTCGGATCATCATAAGTGCGACCGACAATCTGCAGGCCCGTCGGCACATGACTGCGGTCGAGTCCGGACGGAACGGTGAGAACGGGGCAACGCGACATGATGTTGAACGGATAGGTCATGACCCAGCCGAGCATGGGATCGACGGCAACGCCGTTGATGGAGAGGTCCTCTCTTGTCGAGTCGAATTCCGCGGGTACCGCGGCCAGTGCATTCGTCGGGCACACCAGCGCGTCATAGCGTGACAACAGCGGACCCAGGACATCGTACATCTCTCCGGCAAGTTTCTGGGCGTCCAGGAAGTCCTCGCCTGTGGTGCCGGCGCCGAAGTCGGCGAAGGCGACGGTGTAGGGCATCAGTTCATGGCGATGGCGGCGCAGGGCGGGGGCGATGGAGTTGCCGAAGAGATGGCCAAGGTAGTTCATCGCCGCCGTCAGCACGTCCCAAGACCAGCCAATCTCCACCTCATCGACGATGGCGCCCGCCTCCCTCAGCTTGGTGGCCGCATCGAGAGTGTTCTGGCGCACATCCTCATCAACCTCGCAGTACCCCAGGTCGATGGAAAGGGCGATGCGCATGCCCTTGACCGGTGCATAGTCGAGGGGAAGACGCAGTCTTGGCCTCAATGTGGCGATATCCCGGGGGTGGGGGCCGGCCATGGCGTTCTGCAAGAGGGCACAATCGGCAACAGAACGCGCCATGGGCCCCGAATGGCAATAGGTGTCGAGATTGAAGATATGGGTCTGCGGATTCCGTCCGTAGGGGGGTTTGAAGCCGACCACGCCTGAACAACTCGCGGGAATGCGGATCGATCCGGCAATGTCCGAACCGGTGGCGAGGGGAGAGCCTCCGGCAGCCAGCGTTGCTCCTGATCCACCCGATGAACCGCCCGGTGTGTAATCCGTGTTCCACGGATTGCGAGTCACGCCCCAGTGCCGGGTGTAACAGACTCCGGCGCAGGAAAACTCCGGCGTCGTGGTTCTCACATGCATGACAGCACCGGCATTGAAGCAGCGCTCGACAATCGGTGTGGTTTCTTCGCCGATCACATTCCGAAAGGCGGTCGAACCCGATGTCGCCGGCAGCCCCTTGATCGTCTCCTCGTCCTTGACCGCCAGTGGCAGGCCCTCGAGTGAACGGGTGCGGCCACCTCTGCCATAGCGCGCTTCCGCCTTCTTCGCCTGATCGCGGGCTTCATCGAAGAACGTCTGGCTGAACGGATTGAGGCGCGGCGCGACCGCTTCGGCACGCGCGATCACGGCGTCCATCAGTTCCACCGGTGACAATTCGCGGCTGCGAAACATCCGGACTGCATCGACGGCGCCGAGATAGTGAAGATCGCTGGAAGGCATGCCTGATTCTCCGATGATTGTTGCAAGATTACTCGTGAAATCTGCCTGACGACAATCCTGCGCGCTCGAGGCACAGGCTGGAGGCGGCCTCGACAATGGCGGCGGCGTCAATGCCGTGCAGCCGGAAGAGATCCGGTATGTCGGCACTCTGGCCGAAGTCCGTCACGCCGAGGGCGTGAACCCGGTGGCGGCCCACAGCCGCCATCCATGACAGGGTGGCGGGATGGGCGTCACAGACGGTGACAAGGCCGGCATCTTCAGGGAGGCGTAGAAGCAGCCGTTCAGCATGTGAACGACCGTCGCGCCTGTGCCAGCCGGCCATCAGGCGATCTGCGGACGTCACCACGAGAAGGCCGACATCTGCGAGATCCTCGGCGAGCATGGTGCGGGCGGCAATCGCCTCGGTGACCGTGGCCCCCATTGCGACAATGGCGATCTCCGATGCCGCTCCGGGTTCGAAGAGCCAGTAGCCGCCGGCGACAATTCCGGACTCGAGATCCGGCGTGACAGGACGCTCGACCTGCTCGACGGGACGGGTCGACAGCCGCAGGTAGATGGAACATCCGTCGCCTGCCTGCATGTGCCCGAAACCCCAGCGCATGATGATGGAGAGTTCGTCTCCGTAGGCCGGTTCAAAGGCGACAAGTCCGGCCTGGCCGAGTCCGATGAGGGGCGTATAGATCGACTGGTGGGCGCCACCTTCGGGGGCAAGCGAGATCCCTGAAGGTGTGCCGGCAAGCATGAAACGGCTGTTCTGGTAGCAGGCATGGTTGAGGGCGTCGAGACCACGACAGATGAAGGGATCATAGACAGTGCCGATCGGCAGCAGCCGCACCCCGAAGAGGCTGTGGGCAAGGCCCATGGCGGCGACGAGAAGGAAGAGATTGTTTTCGGCGATTCCGAGTTCGATATGCTGACCCTTGTGACTGATGTCCCATGACTGGGCCGACATCACCTTTTCGGCCTTGAAGGTGTCGGTATGTTCCCGTCGGTCGAAGAGACCCCGTCTGTTGATCCATGGACCGAGGCTGGTCGAGACGGCAACATCCGGCGACGTCGTGACGATGCGGTCGGCCAGTTCATGGTTGCTGCGACCAAGCTCATTGAGGATGGATCCGAACACCTGCTGGGTCGAGGTCCGCGCTTCCTCCTTGAAGGGCAGTCGCTCGGGCACCGCGACCGCCGGTGCCGCATGCCGGCGCGGAAAATCCCTGGCAAAGGGTGCGCGGGAAAGAAAGGCCTGGAGTTCTTCGGCCCGGTCCTCCATGCCGGCAAAGGGATCCCACTCGCTCCCTTCGGCAATGCCGTTCTGGTCGCGGAACTGCGCCATCTGGGTGGGATTCATGAGTCCGGCGTGATTGTCCTTGTGTCCGGCGAAGGGAAGGCCGAACCCCTTGATCGTGTAGCAGATGAAGCAGACCGGCTGGTCATCACCGGTCATCTGGCTGGTGAAACCCTCCAGCAGGCTTTCGAGGTCATGTCCGGCAAGGTTGGTCATCAGACGATGGAGGGATTCATCGTCGAGATTGTCGATGAGGTCGCGCCCGGGGCCGGTTGTGCCGAGATCCCCCTCGAGGTGTTCGCGCCAGGCGCCGCCACCCTTGAAGCACAGTGCAGAATAGAGATCGTTGGGACAGGCATCGATCCAGGCGCGAAGGTCCTCGCCACCTGGTTGCCGGAATGCGGCTTCAAGTCGCTTGCCGTACTTCAGCGTGACAACCTTCCAGCCGACTGCCCCGAAGAACCCCTGGATTCTTCCGAACAACCGGTCCGAGACGACGCTGTCGAGACTCTGCCTGTTGTAGTCCACAATCCACCAGACATTGCCGATGTTGTGCTTCCAGCTCTCGAGAAGAGCCTCCCAGACGTTGCCCTCGTCGAGTTCCGCGTCGCCGACGAGCGCCACCATGCGTCCGGCCGTGCCGTTGTCGCCGAGCAGGTTCTTGCGGCCAAGATAATCTTCCACGAGCGCGGTAAAGGCGGTCATCGCAACGCCCAGCCCCACCGAGCCGGTCGACAGGTCCACGTCATCACAATCCTTGGTGCGCGACGGATAGGACTGGGCCCCGCCCAGAGCCCTGAAGGCTTCCATCTGTTCACGACTCTGGTGTCCCAGGAGGTACTGGATGGCATGGAAAACGGGGCTGGCGTGGGGCTTGACGGCGATCCTGTCCCGGGGCGTGAGGACATGGAAGTAGAGTGCGCACATGATCTGGACGATGGAGGCGCACGATGCCTGATGTCCGCCCACCTTGAGCCCGTCCCGGGACGGACGCAGGTGATTGGCGTGATGAATCATCCAGCTCGACAGCCACAGCACCTTCCTCTGAAGGGCATCAAGAGAGGCGAGGTCGGTACGGTTCATCATGGCTGGCACATACCGTAAACGGTTGAAGTGTGCCACCGTGTGGTGATTCGACCGCTGGGGACAGGAATGAAGTGTTTCGTCAACGATGCCGACGGCGCTGTTGGTCTCGATATTCTCGCCCGCGATGATCTCGGGAGGTGGCTCGATACCATTCCCGACCACCAGTCCCGCTGGGTGAGGAGCCACGATCCCGGAACCTCCGGAATGCGGCATCTCGTGGTTCCCGATAGGGATGGTCATGTCGCCCGTGTGCTGGTGATTGCCGACGAGCCCGTCGGCATGCGGTCACTTGCCGGGCTGCCGGTGCACCTTCCGGCCTCCATGGATTGCCGTCTCGCGGATGACGTTGATGGCGATACTGCGACGGCACTTGCCCTTGGCTGGGCACTGGGCAGCTACCACTTCGGACGCTATCGGAGCAGCGACCGGAACACCGCGCGACTGGTTTTCCCCGGACAGGCTGACCGGGCGGAAGTCGAGACCGTGGCCCGTGCGATCTGGCTTGGACGCGACCTCATCAACACGCCGGCGGAAGACCTTGGTCCGGAGGAGCTCGCCGGGGAAGTGGCGAAGCTTGCCGAACGTCACCGGGGCGAACTGACGACAGTCGTTGGCGATGATCTCTTGGAACAAGATTATCCTTCAATACATGCAGTGGGACGCGCAAGTTCAAGACAACCCCGGCTTGTTGACATGTCGTGGGGAGATCCAGGCGCCTACCGTGTCACGCTTGTCGGAAAGGGAGTCTGTTTCGATTCCGGCGGTCTCGACATCAAGCCATCAGGCGGCATGCTGCTCATGAAGAAGGATATGGGAGGTGCTGCCACCGCCATTGCCCTTGCTTCCATGATCATGGATCTCGACCTTCCCGTGAGGCTTCGTCTCATTGTTCCGGCAGTCGACAACGCCATTTCCGGCAATGCCTTCAGGCCGCTCGATGTCTTCCGCACCCGCAAGGGACTTACCATCGAAATCGGCAACACCGATGCCGAGGGCAGGGTCATTCTCTGTGATGCCCTCGCCGAGGCGTCATCGTCGGGGACGGATCTGCTGGTGGACTTTGCCACCCTGACCGGTGCGGCCCGTGTAGCCCTTGGTCCCGATCTGCCGGCGCTTTTCTGCAACGATGACAGCCTTGCACGGGACATCGCCGACGACTGCCGGCGGGTCGGGGACCCTGTCTGGCGTCTGCCCTTGTGGTCCGGATACGCTTCGGACATCAGCAGTGATGTGGCGGATCTGCGGACCACCGGATCGACGCCCTTTGCAGGAGCGATCACGGCTGCCCTCTTCCTCGAGAAGTTCGTGGACCGGACCACTCCCTGGGCCCACATCGACCTCATGGGATGGAACCGGTGCCACAGGCCGGGCCGTCCCAAGGGAGGCGAAGTCATGGCTGCACGGGGACTCCTCGAGACGATCCGCGCCAGGTCCACGAGGCACCGGGAGGCCTCCTGAGTACGAATGCCGGATCACCCATTGAACAAGCGTTCCGCGACAACGTGAGCGGGACAGGAAGACGATTCGCGTCTTCCCGGGGACTGCGATTCCGCCGCATTGTCTCGACACATCACAGGCGGCGCAGAGTCCCCGATACGGTGCTGCCTGGCTCCCGTCGCGGGAAGACCGGCGGTATCCGATGGTGAGTGGGTTCACGAGCATTGTCGATGCGTAACCACTTGCGGCCGCCCCGGTTGCGGACCGAACTGCTCCAGCGCGAATTTGCCATGGAAGGCAACCCGCCATGTCATGGCGGCAGGATGGAGTCGCCGCAATATGAAGCCAAGGTCATGTCCACGCTCCTCGGCGTGGTTGCTCACGCCGCGGAGGGTCCGGGACAGGCTTGTCCCTTCGATCCGTCAGTTGTAAACAAAACAGCAAATTGTTTACAACTAGAAGGGATGGTCCCGTGCGAACCTTTCAACGCCTGCCCGTCGCGATGCAGACGGTTTACGCGGAACTGGCGGACCGGGCCTGGTCAGGAAGCTTCCGGGAGATCATGGATGCCGGAGGAACGCCGCACAAGCGCGTCGTCAAGGGGCGGGAGTACTGGTACTGGCATCCCGCAACCTGCAAGGGGCATCGGCCCACGGCCAGGTATCTCGGTCCGGATACGCCTGAAATCCGTCGCAGGATCGAGGCTCGGGTAGAGCGTGCAGAAGCCCGGAAGGACCGGATCGCCATGGTCCGGGCCCTGCGCGCCGGGGGCGTGCCCGCGCCTGACGGCCTCAGCGGCAACGTGCTGGCGGCCCTGGCCGATGCCGGCGCTTTTCGGCTCCGTGCCGTGCTCGTCGGATCCCTCGCCTTCCAGTGCTACGCGCCGATGCTCGGCTTCAGGGCGCCGGGCACTGTGGCGCGCACGGGCGACGTGGACATCGGGCAGTTCCCTGCCATCTCGATCGCCGTGGGCGACCGGATCGAGCCGGACCTGCTGTCCGTCCTGAAGGGCGTCGATCCCGCATTCGAGGCCGTTCCGTCGCCTTTCGATCCGCGCCGGACCTTTCGTTACGCGATCCGGGGCGGAGGCGAGGAAAGGTTCGTCGTGGACGTGCTCGCACCCATGCGTGGCCCGACCCGGGACCGGCCCGTGCATCTCCCCGTCCTGGAAGGCGACGCTCAACCGCTCCGGTTTCTCGATTTCCTCCTGTACCAGGAGATCGAGGCGCTCGTGCTTCATGGGACGGGAATCCCAGTCAAGGCGCCCGCCCCGGAACGCTTTGCCGTCCACAAGTTGCTCGTCGCGGCGCGCAGGCCGACAGGCCGCGCCAAGGCGCGCAAGGACTTGGAACAGGCCGCGCTCCTTGTGCGGGTGCTGGCAAGCGACCGCCCGGTAGAGCTCCAGGAGGCCTGGGAGGAAATGCGCGCGCGCGGGCCGGCTTGGCGCAAGGCGGCGGATCGGGGGTGGAAGGGCCTGCCGCTCGACGTACAGGATCTTCTTCCATTGCCGGACGCCCCGGACAAGTCCGGGAACGATTCCTCCCAGCATCGGAAATGACGAGGGAACCGAGGGGCTCCGGCTCAAGCGACCGGACGCCGACGGAACCTTCGCCGTTCGACGATCCGGCGGATCTGCGGACCACCGGATCGACGCCCTTTGCAGGATCGATCACGGCTGCCCTCTTCCTCGAGAAGTTCGTGGACAAGACCACTCCCTGGGCCCACGTCGACCTCATGGGATGGAACCGGTGCCACAGGCCGGGCCGTCCCAAGGGAGGCGAA
The DNA here is from genome assembly GCA_002238685.1 of bacterium EF100-94H03 bin56. Classification (GTDB taxonomy): domain Bacteria; phylum Pseudomonadota; class Alphaproteobacteria; order SP197; family SP197; genus SP197. The sequence continues at coordinate 67,397 of MPMV01000015.1, read as the reverse complement.
GTCATGGCCGCACGGGGACTCCTCGAGACAATCCGCGCCAGGTCCACAAGGCACCGGGAGGCCTCCTGAACAACGGTTTCCGCTCCGGACCCTATCCGGGCGGCCGGATGTGTTGCCAGATCAGCCGGGCGGCCTTTGTGATGCGGCGGATATGCCACGCCGTGAAGCCGGCCGCGGCCAGAAGGACAAGGCCAATAGCCTTCGCGGCATCGGAATCCAGGTTGACGAGAAAGACGCCCATGAGGCCGATCAGGATGCATCCTGCGGCCTGTTGCCCTACGGGCAATCGTCCCATGACTCCTGTGGTGTGGTTGTAGAGGGCGAAAACGAGAAGGAAATCGTGCTTCCTGACGCCACACGCCGTCACCTGGTCGCGTTCGACAACAGGCGTGGGCTGCGACGTGAAAATGATGGTGCGGGCGTGTTTCATGCGCGCGGGGTGATTGTCAATGCGGAACCAGGTGGCGGGACGTGTGAGTCCATTGTCCGGAATGCTCTGGACGGCACTGACTGATCCGGAAACAACAGTGAGGTGCATGAACGAGGTCGTCGCCGTTTCGGGAGACCTTGCACCGCACTGGCGTGGTGGTAAACCCTCTGATCCCGACTTGGCCGCATAAACCATGGAACAGAGACTCAGCATCATCACCCTGACCGTTGACGACCTGGCAAGGGCGCGGGCCTTCTATGAAGCGCTTGGCTGGCATGTGGCAAGCGAGGCGGCGGCTGAAGAAATCGTCTGCTTCACTCTCAACGGAATCGGTCTCGCTCTCTATCCGCGCCACCGGTTCCGCGAGGAGATGGGGCTCGGTGATCTGTCGTGTGAGGCGGATGGTGGCGTTGTGCTCGCCTTCAACGTGCGGTCCCGCGACGCGGTGGCAAAGGTGCTTGACGAGGCCGTCGAAGCGGGAGGCACGCTCATGAAGGCGCCGGCAGACGTCTTCTGGGGCGGCCATTCCGGGTACTTCCGCGACCCCGATGGACACATCTGGGAAGTGGCATGGAATCCCTTCTCGCCACTGGACGAGTCCGGTAACTTCTCTTGGTCTTTCGCTTGAGGAGCACAGGTTCCATGCTCGATCCTGCCGAGTGCATCAACGAGACCTGCCCCTGGTCTGGAGAACCGGTCGCCGCCGATTCGCTCATCGAATTCGATGGCACTGTCGTCGGTTTCTGCAACCCGGGGTGCCGCGACAAGTTTGCGGCGGCACTCGATCACTTTGCAAGGGCACGCGGGGCGAAGACCACAGGTCGACCCTGATCAGGGCCGCAGAATGGGCTGACCGCCTCCCGGAGTTGCCGTAACCGGCCATGGCGACAAACCCCTGCCGGCTCACGCAGACCGTCCGGAAGCTCTTGCCGCGGTGTCGACGGGATCGCGGATGGCCGTGAACCTTGCTCACGGCTCTCATTGGCGGCCTCCCGGAATGTCGCCAAGCGCGCGAGCCGCGATCTCCATGCCCGTTGCGTGATCGCAAGAACGACGCAGAGCCAGGCCTGGAACTGTCCCGGCGTCGGGCCCACTCGAGCGCGGAACGATGTGGTCTCGATGCGCGTCCACGATGTTGCGCGAAGGCAGCCCTACGTGTCGGCGGTTTGCAGCAATGTCGGGCGGTTGAGCCTCTCCATTTCCCGGCGCAGCCGAACGGCGGGATCCGAGCCATCGACGGCGACGTCCGACCAGCGGACCAACTGTCCCCTCTCGATCGCATTCACCAGGCGGGTCCGGTGGGTGAGACCCATCGGCAGGGCGCCCTCCTGCAGCGAGCGTGCTGCGGGCATCAGCTGTCCCGAAACCGTGTGGCCGCCCTCGCCGTCGAGCAATTCGCCAGCCGCGAGGTCGCGTTTGGCGACGGCGACGGTATCGGCCCTCCAGCCGGTTGCAGCGCCCGTCGGTTCCCCGCGCAACACGACGCTGGCGACGCTGATACCGAGCTCCAGCCCGATCAGGTGCCATCGCTTGTACATTGCGGCATAGCGGCCGCTATCGTCGGTTGTCAGGCCGTACTCGCGAAAGCACCGGGCAATGTAGTCGTTGTCTGCCTCGAAGACGACGAAGACGCCGAAGCGGATGTCATATTCGATTGGCACGCCATCGCGATGCAGCGAGGACACCACTTCGACCTGCCCCTTGTGGTGCAACGTACCGCCCTCGCAACGCGTTCTGCAGACATTTGGTAACCCGTCGATGCTGGTCGGTGGATAGCCGAGGCCGTCCGGCGCCGGCGTAAGGCCTGTGGCGTTGGCGACCGCCGTGCTCTCGATCGCCGGTTTGCTGCCGTCGAGGAAGGAGGTGAACATTCTGGGGTTGAGTCCGCCGTCGACGGCCTGTTCCGGCGTCAACCCGTAGCCGTCCCAGACGTTGTCGGGCGTATAGAACCGGAACTCCGGCAGCCACTTGTGACCACGGCCCGCAGCGATGACGTCGAAGCCGCTGGCCCGGGCCCAGTCGACGAGATCGCAGATCAGCGCCGGCTGGTCGCCGTAGGCGAGCGAGTAGACGATGCCGGCCTCGCGCGCCTTTTGAGCCAGCAACGGGCCGGCCAGAGCGTCGGCCTCGACATTGACCATGATGATCGGCTTGCCATGGTGACAGGCGAGCAGGACATGCCGCACGCCCGCCGCTGGATCGCCGGTGGCGTCGACGATGAGGTCGATGGCTCCTTCGCGGAACGGCGCCTGCGAATCATCGGTAATCCACGCCGCGCCCGAGCGCAGCGCCGCTCCAAGGTCGGGACTGGCGTAACGTTCGGGCTGCCAGCCGATGCGCGCCAGGTTCTTGCGAGCGCTTTCCGGGTTCATGTCGGCGATGACGGCGACATGGAGTCCGGGCGTCCGGATCACCTGGGCGAGGAACATCGAAGCGAACTTGCCGCACCCGATAACACCGATGCGGATTGGATTGTCCTGCGCCTGCCGCGCCAACAACAGGCGGTGAAGATTCACGCGACGGCTTCGGCCATTGCGGGCATCGGCTCGGTCAGGCAACTGTCTGACAACGGTTCGATGGGGGCAAAATCGCGATGGGCTATCCATTCCGGCCGCTTGAAACGCCGGATGTGGTTGTTGACGTGGCACAGCGACAGGTAGACGACGGTTCTGCCCCAAGGCGACATGTTGGGCGAGGACGCATGGACGATGTTGCCGTGGAACATCAGCACGCTGCCGGCCTTGCCCTTGGCCGAGAATATCCCGCCCCGTTCTGCCAGGTCCGTAACTGTAGCCCGATCAAGCGTCCAGAGCGGATAACTGGTTGTGTCCAGGTCGTGCCCGGCCTCGTAGACACCACCGCGGTGCGAGCCGGGGATGATCCACAACGGACCGTTGAACTCCGTTACATCGTCGACGAACAGGGCAATGTTCATCGCGCGCGCCTCGGGCATCAGGTCATCGCGAGACCATGTGCCGTAATCCTGGTGCCACTGCCAGACGTCGCCGTTGAAAGCAACCTTGGCGTTGACCTTGTACTGGTGAATGTAAACCGGACCGCCGAGCAACTGCATGACGGGTTCGATCAGGCGCGGATGGCGTCCAAGCCGCCGGAATGCCTCGTGGTAGCAATGCGCCGCGAAAGCCGTGCGCGGGGACACGCCATCCTTCTCGCGCACCACCTCCTCCCGGTCCAGGGCGTAGACCTCGGCCGCCGCCCGTCGAAGAACCTCCGCCTCGTCCGTCGAGAAGAGGTTGGGAAGCATGAGATAACCGGTCTCGTGAAACCGGTCCATCTGATTGCGGTCGAGCTGCATGACCGTCCGCCTCCACGCTCGGAGCACGCTCAAGAAAGGCTAGTCCCGGGCTGCGCCGCTTTCAACCGGTCCTGCCGAAGTGCCATTGGGGAGGATACGCGAAGCATCGTCACAATGCCCGTGGCCAGCGCAACCGTGCGCCGGTGTCCGAACGGGCACGAGCCGGTCCCTCTGCCCTTGATGCGCGGTGAAAGCCGTTCGGGCACCGGCAACGCGCCCGCGGAAACCCGATCGGGAATCATCCCGTGATCGTGGCGCGAGGAGAGAAAGCCGAAAGTTTCTTCAGTGGCTTGGCAACGCGGGCTGATCATTGGTGTGGCAGTGGACGCCGCCGCCCGCCGCCCAGGAGTCGAGCATCTCGATGACGTGGATATCGCGTCCGGGAAAGTAGGTTTCCAGGCGCTGTCTTGCGGCTTCGTCCGCTTTGGCGTGACCGAAACCGGCCGTGATGACAAACCCGTTGCCAACCAGCCAGTTCATGTAGTTCGTGCGGAAGGTCATGCCTCGATGGACCACCGTTGTGTCGACGGGATCACGGATGACGGCAAAACCGGCCGCGGCAATGGTCTGCGCGGCGTTCTCGAAGACCTCATTCGTGGTGGCAGGGCAGCCTGCGTCGTTCGTGCACCGGGCAACGACGACGGTGTCGCTGTCGATGAAGCGGGCGATTCCGTCGATATGACCGTTGGTGAGGTCACCGTCCGGCACCCCTTCGATGAAGATGACCTGGCTGACGCCGAAGTGTGCCTTCAGGTCAGCCTCGGCTTTCTCGCGGGTGTAGTCCGTGTTGCGTCGCGGGTCGCCGATCACGCTCCAGTTGAGCATGACGGTATCCCTGCCGTTGAATTCGAGATTGCCACGCTCATGCACGATGGCCACGGACTCGTGGGGTGCTCCGGTGATGCGGGCAACCTCAAGCGGGATCCGGTCATCAAGGGCATAGGGGATCTCTTGACCCCAGGCTCCCCCCCAGGCGTCGAACCGCCAGTCCTGGATGGTGAGCGTACCGTTTTCGATGACCCACACCGGCCCATTGTCGCGCATCCAGGCGCTGTCGCTGGCAACGGCGTGCCACGCGATGTTCGGATGATCGGGATCGCCTCCCTCGAAGGTGATAACACGCCTCGCACTTTCCAGTATGGCCGGTCCGGAATGGAGGATGTGGAGCTTCTCATAGTCGGCAATGACGTTCGCGATCCGTGCAAAGGCAGTCTCGTAGGATTTCTCGTATGGTCCGGGCCACTGCATCCAGATCGCTTCCTGAGGTTCCCACTCTGCCGGCACGCGGCGTGGTGAATCCCCTGCAGTACCAGCAGTGATCGTTGCACCGACAAGGATGGCCATGAGTCCCTGGAGTTGGCGTCTGATCGACATCGCGGAACATGGTGCACCGCGTTCCGCTCGCCTGGCAACAGGCAAGGACGCGGCGGTGGCGCCGCATCCCTCTTGGAGTATTGTGGCTGTCGGATCGGGGAAGATGTCGCCATGTCCGAAGCCTACATCTGTGATGCGGTGCGCACGCCCTTCGGACGCTACGGCGGTCAATTGTCCGGCATCAGGACCGATGATCTTGCGGCCGTTCCGATACGCGCGCTCATGGACCGCAATGCCGAGGTGGACTGGGCCAGACTCGATGACGTGATCTACGGCAACGTCAATCAGGCCGGAGAGGACAACCGCAATGTCGCACGCATGGCCGCACTGCTTGCCGGGCTGCCCGTGGAGGTCCCCGGAGTCACGGTCAACCGGCTGTGCGGCTCCGGTCTCGAGGCAATCCTGCAGGCCGCCCGCCTCGTGAAACTCGGAGAGGCACATCTCGTCGTCGCTGGTGGCGTGGAGAGCATGTCGCGCGCCCCGTTCGTCATGGCAAAGGCCGAAAAGGGGTTTTCGCGCCATGCGGAGATTCATGACACGACCATCGGCTGGCGTTTCGTCAATCCGCGCATGCGGCAGCATCATGGTGTTGACCAGATGCCGGAAACAGCCGAGAACCTGGCTCAGGAACGGGGCATAACGCGCGAGGATCAGGACGCCTTTGCCCTGAGAAGCCAGCAGCGGGCAGCCGCGGCCATCAGGAATGGCAAGATTGCCGAGGAACTTGTTCCGGTCACGGCGCCATCCGGCCGGTCGACGGTCGAGGTCACCGCCGACGAGCACCCGCGCAACACCTCACGCGAAATGCTGGCGGGCCTGAGGGCACCCTTCCGTGACAGCGGGACCGTCACTGCAGGCAACGCCTCGGGCGTCAACGACGGAGCCTCGGCTCTCCTGGTGGCTTCCGCGGATGCGGCCGCGCGGTACGGCCTTGCTCCCCTTGCGCGTATCATTGGCGGCGCGGTTGCGGGGGTGCCGCCCCGGATCATGGGGATCGGGCCGGTCCATTCGACACGCAAGCTCCTGGAGAGGGAGCGCACCCACCTGGGCGATGTCGACATCATTGAACTCAACGAGGCTTTCGCGGCCCAGGTGCTCGCGGTGACACGCGAACTCGGACTCGCCGACGATGCCGGGCATGTCAATCCCAATGGCGGCGCTATCGCCTTCGGTCACCCGTTGGGCGCATCGGGTGGCAGGCTGACGGCAACGGCTGTCTACGAAATGCGCCGCCGGGGTGCCAGGCGCGCGCTCGTCACCATGTGCATCGGTGTCGGCCAGGGTGTGTCGGCCCTCATTGAACGCGTCTGAGAACAGGGCAGGTGAAGTCCGCGACTTCTCGTGCTATTCCGCCGCTTCTTCGTCCTTGAGCAGGGCAGCGGTTTCGGCCAGCGCCTTCTTGCGGGCACTGCAGGCACAGACTGTCCGTTCAGCCCATTGTACGGGGTCCATGAAGGGACCGGACCAGATGCCCCGTTCGTCGTTGGCGGCCGCCAGTTCGCGTTCGGCGTAATCGTCGCCCAGGGTCTCGTCGCGTACCGCCAGACCGGCATCGATCATCTGCCCGGCGAGGTCGACGCCATCAGCGGTGCAGCGGGCCAGGGGATTTGGCGAACCGCTGTCAGCGACCTCGACACAGACGACATTGCCGGCACTGACCAGTTCTTCGAGATGGAGAACTGCTTCCCAGCCGCATGACCAGACATTGCCGCTCTCGCCACAGGTCTGCGTGATGGTCGGCGCATGCACACCGAAGAGATCCACCTTCTTCTCGCCGAAACTCATGGTGTCACCGTCGAGGACCATGGGATCGCCTGCGAGGTCGGCATGGGCGGTCAAGGGGAAGGCCAGCGCCAGGATGGCCAGGAGATGTTTCACGGCATGGATCCTCCATACAGCTCGAAGTGCATTATGAAGGACCATGGGCAGGCTTCAAGGGCGCAACCGATGTGACAGCACGGCAACGAGCTCCCGGCTGAAGTCGAGAAAGGTGATGTCCCTTCCGCAAGCGACTGCCAGAGACTGTGCCTGGGCGCGATAGTTCTGAGGCATGTTCTTCCTGGCGCCGCCGAGCGATCGCACCGGATAACTCACGACGACGTCGGGGATGTCCTCGAGGTGATGCATGAGGTCGACGGCGGCTCCGGGTTTCTGGCGTTCGAGACAGGGCAGGGTCTTGAGAACCAGGGCAACATCCGCATTCCCGGATGGAATCCCGTCGAGGATGTCATGCCAGAGACAATCCCCCGGTCGTCGCGTGACGGTCAGGAAGCGCCTGACGGCGTCGACCATGCGCCGGTCGATCTCCATGGCCGTGTAGGAAACCGCAGGGCCAAGGCCGGAGAATGGCAGGGAGAATGCGTTGAGGCCGGCAGCCAGATCGAGAATGTGTCGTGGTGTTCCGCAGTGATCCCAGATGGTTGCGTGGAATGCTTCCATGAAGGAGAGACGTTCGGCAGTGGAATGGTGAAGTCTCAGGATGCGTCGGCACACGGCGTGGGTCTCATCACCGGCCTCGAGAACATCGAGATGGTTGCCCAGAGAATCGAGCTTCACGGCATAGGCGCCGAACACCTGATGGAGCTTGCGCTTGGCTGCCTTAAGAGCCGGCCCCGGCTTTGCGTGACGTGCCACAGCCCAATCGGCGGTCCGCGCCAGAAGGCCGGCTGTGAGATGCCGGTACCTCGACGAGGAGGCGAGGCCCTCGATGACGGTTTGCCGCAAGTCGTTCACGCCCCGGCGTTCCGCCACGTGAATCCGGCACATGCCATGCCGTCATCCTCCTCGAGGATCGGTCCGAGCTCAAGTGATGTCACCTTGCCTGCAAGGTCCGGGGCGATGGCAGAAAACATGGACACAAGACGCGCGAGGTCCAGGCGGAAGGAAGGTGTGCCCGGAAACCATGTGCCGTAGAGCCGGTCGATGAGCGTGCCGGCCGTCCCGGGATCGATTCCCGGCAGGGCCCACGCCTCCTGATTCGACCCGCCGCGGCGCAGACCCACAAGAGGACCGAAGGTGGGGTCAATCATCAGGAGAATGGTCGGCATCACGCTCGCGCGGGCCTCTGCCGGGGATCGCGCAAGACCGAGCGCGGCGGGAAAGTCGTCGTTGAGGCGAGGGAGGAAAGGGGCGGCCACCGGAGGTGGCGGGAGTCTGCGATTCCGCCAGGCAAGCGCCTGTCTGATGGCAAGGAGTGACTCCCTTGTGCCGCAGAGGACGACTATGCCGTGACGGCTCATCTCCTGGCCAGCCGTCATCAGACCCGACATTGGCGTGTTGAGGATGGCCGAAACAGGTTTGCCGGTCTGAGCGGATGCCGCGACAAGCGCCTTCGCATAGCCGCGTTCGACAGTCGGGTTCCACTGGAAATCGCCACAGAAGGCGACCATGGCGACACCGGGATCATGTGCCATGGCGAGAAAGTAGGCCTCGAAGTCATCCTCGTAGTTGCGGGCGGTGCCCCAGGCATCGAGGGGATTGACGGGCTCCAGGGCGTGGTGGAGGTGAGGGCGGATGCGCGCCGCCGTCTCCCTGGTGATGACAGCCAGGGGAACGCCGGTGTCGTCGGCAAGGTCGGTGAACATCTCCCTTTCGCCACCTGAATCGAGAACGACACCAATTCCGCCCGAAGAGAACCGGCGTTCATGGGAGAGCAAGGCGAGAAGATTCGCCATTTCATCCATGCTGCCGGTACGCATCACGCTGTAGTGATCAAAGATCGCCTGGTAGCCCATGTCGTTGCCGGTATCGGCATCGGAATGGACGCGGGCGAAGTCGGCGGAGAGCCGGGTCCGGCCGACCTTCATGGCCACCACCGGGATGTCTTTCATGCGCGCCTTCTCCAGGGCTGCCGTGAAGGCCTGGGGATCGCGTGCCTCCTCCATGAAGAGTGCGATGACCCTTGTCGAATCCATGTCCAGCGCATAATCCATGTAGTCGGCCATGGTGCCGTTGATTTCCTGGCCGCACGAGACGATCAGATTGCAGGTGTAGCGGAAGTCGTTGTTGCCGATTTCGCTGAACACGGTTCCTGAATGCGTGATGAAGGCGACGTTACCCCCGTCACGCAACTTGGACGAAGCGTCGAAGATGGTCACCGGCAGGCGCCGCGAGAGATTGATGAACCCCATGCCATTGCCGCCGCAGACCGGAAGACCGGCGGACCTTGACTTTGTCTTCAGACGGTTGAGGAGACCTCTGTCGCTCTCGCCGTCGAGATAGCAGGTATCGAAGATGACGGCGCTTCCGGCGCGCATCGCAATGGCGTCGTCGAGTTGCCCTTCAAGGTGGATGCTGTTGACTCCGAGCATGGCAAGGTCGACGGGTTGCGGCAGGGCCCGGGGGGACTCATGACAGGGGAGACCGGCGACGTTCCGGTAGCGCGGATTGACCGGGAAGATGGCGCCATCGAAGCCCGCGTTTATGAGACCGTGAATCATCCCGTAGCCGGCACTGCCTTCCCTTTGCGAGGCGCCGACCACAGCAATTGAACGGGGATTGAGCATGAGGTCGAGACGTTGGTCCGTCATGTGCCGGTCACTCCCAGAATCCGGGAAGGTCTTGCGCCACCATGGCGCCCGGCCGCAGTGTAGCGGTGGTCGTTCCGTCCGGTAAGGAGTTGCCCATGGTCTACCCGATGTCCGCGAAGGCCCGGCAGTGGCAAGAGACCATGCGCTCGCTTGTCGAGAGCGAACTCATACCGCGGGAGGTCGAGGCAGAGATGAACGACGGTTTCATCGCCGATGAAGCTTATGCCGCCATCTTTCGGACAACAGAGGATATGGGCCTTCTCTATCCCTCCCTTCCGGACGAAAGCGGAGGTCGGCATCTGTCGTATTTCGAGATAGCCGTCATCCAGGAAGCGCTGGGCAGGGCGACCAACGGCCTGTGGGGCTGCTATCATGATCTGTCGCCATTTCTCTGGCATACGGCGAACCCCTGGCAGATGGAGACCTTCGTCCGGCCCCTGATCGAGGGCCGTAGGCGGGTTGCTTATGCCATTACCGAGCCCGGAACCGGCAGTGATGTTGATGCCATCGAAGCGACGGCGCGACGCGATGGCAACGGCTGGCTCCTCAACGGTACCAAGATGCATGTCACCGGGGCCAATCTCTCGGACTGGATCATCTTCCAGGCAAAGCTCGAGGATGGCCGCCACGCGCTGTTCTGGGTGGAGAAGGGGGCACCCGGTGTCACCGTCCGGCGCACGCCGCGCTACATGCATCACTACCGCGGTCATCACCTGGAGATGGAGTTCCGCGACGTCCGGGTGCCTGCGGACAACATCATCGACGAAGAAGGTGGCGGTCTTCAGTGGACATACGCCTGGTTTCGTCAGGAGCGGATGAAGATTGCGGCCCGCTGCTGCGGCGCCGCCAGCCGTCTCATCGACGAAGCACTCGACTTTGCCAGGAACCGCGTCCAGTTCGGCCGGCCAATCTGGGAAAACCAGGCGGTCCAGTTCCCCCTGGCAGACAGTCTGACCGAACTGTGGGCGGGGAGACTCATGACCTATGACGTGGCGCAGGCGATGGATCGCGAAGACGACGTCAAGGTTCTCCACGGCAAGTGCGCCATGGCCAAGCTCTTCTGCTCGGAGTTCGCCCACCGGACGGCTGATCGTGCCGTGCAGATCTTCGGTGGGCGCGGCTACATGCGCGAAAACGTGGCCGAGAGATTCTACCGGGAACTCAGGGTTGACCGCATCTGGGAGGGTACCAGCGAAATCCAGCGGGTCATCATCGCGGATGGTCTGGTGAAGCGGGGTCGCGAAGCTCTCACCGGTGCCGGTGAGTGCGCCGGGGCCCTGAACTGGCGCCAGAGGTTGCGCCCCTTCATCGATACCGAGCGCCTGCCGCTGGAACAGGTTGCCGAGATGAACGACGGGCAGATTCCCGATGACATCCGACAGCGTCATCTCCGGGTTGCCCGGGACATGGGCCTGTGGCTGCCCCAGGTGCCGAAGGAGGCGGGTGGTGGCGGGTTCTCCGCCGGAGCCATGGCTGGCGTCTGGGAAGAGGTCGGGCGGGCGACCAACGGAGTCGGATTCTTCTTTCATGACGTCTCCCCCTTCCTGGTGCGCACGGCGACACCGGCACAGATGGAAGCCTGGGTTCAACCGCTTCTCGATGGCGCGACGAGCGAGTGCTACGCCATTACCGAAGAAGGAGCGGGGAGCGATGTCGATGCCATCGAGACGACGGCGACACGGTCCGGCAATGGATGGGTGCTGAACGGTACCAAGTGGCACGTCACCGGTTTCAACCGGGCCGGTATCGTCATCGTTCAGGCACGCTTCGAGGATGGTGGCCACGGACTCTTCTATGTTGACAGTGATGCCGCGGGTGTCGAAGTCGTGCGCACGCCCGCCTACAGCCACACCTACCCCTCCCATCATCCGGTCGTGCGGTTCGACTCGGTCAAGGTGACGGCCGACGCACTCATCGATCCGCAAGGAGATGGCCGCACCTGGACCTACGAGTGGTTTCGCCAGGAACGACTTGGCATCGCGGCCCGTTGTTGCGGGGCCGCCGGCCGCCTCATCGACGAAGCGCTCGATTTTGCCAGGAACCGCGTCCAGTTCGGCCAGCCGATCATGGCCAACCAGGCGATTTCGTTCATGCTTGCCGACAGTCTCGTGGAACTGTGGGCCGGCCGCCTGATGGTCCATCGCCTCGCCGCTGCCATCGATGGCGGGGAGGACGTCAAGGTTCAGCACGCCATGTGCTCCATGGCGAAACTCTATTGTTCGGAAATGGCCAATCGGGTCGCCGATCGCGCGGTGCAGATCTTCGGCGGTCGTGGCTACATGCGCGAGTACGCGGCAGAGAGGTTTTACCGGGAACTGCGGGTGGAGCGAATTTGGGAGGGTACCAGTGAAATCCAGCGCATGATCATTGCCCACAGTCTGGCCAGACGTGGCCAGGACATGCTGATTGGTTGAGCGAATGATCGATCTCCCCCCCGTCATCGGTCACCGCGGGGTGGCGGCAAGGGCTCCGGAAAACACCCTGGGGGGACTGGCACGCGCTGCCGAGGAAGGCCTCGAGTGGGTTGAGTTCGATGTTCGCCTTGCCGGCGATGATGTCCCGGTGGTGCTCCACGATCGCAGCCTCGCTCGCACCACCGGTGTCGACCGGCTGATCGACGAGGTTCGCAGCACGGATCTTGGCGCCTTCGACGCCGGAAGCTGGTTTGACACCGTGTGGTCCGGGGAGCGGGTGCCGACCCTGGTCCAGGCGCTCGATGCCTGCATCGTCCTGGGCCTGACCCCCAACGTGGAAATCAAGGCCGACGGCGGTGGTCTCGTGACACTGGCGCGCCGCGTGACGGGAATCATCCGCAGCCGGTGGCCTGCCGGACGGCAACGCCCTCTGGTGTCAAGCTTCAGTCTCATGGCCCTCTACCATGCCCGCCTTGCCGGGTATCGCTGGCCACTCGCCCTGGTGATGGGATGCCGGCTTCGTCGCCTCTGGTCCTGGCATGCGGCACTTCTCAAGTGCACCAGCATTCACGTTGATCCGTCTCTGGCCACTCCGGAGTTCATCTCCCGCGTCCATCGTGGAGGCCGGCGCATTGCCGTCTATACGGTCAACTGTGCCGACGAAGCGCGGGCGCTCATGAATTCCGGCGTCGATTCGATTGTCAGTGACACACCCGATTTCCACCGGAACAGCAGGGAAGCAGAACGATGAATGAGACCTTCGATCTTGTCGTCACCGGAGGCGAGGTGATGACCCCCGCCGGGCGGCGCCAGACGGATGTTGCCATCACCGATGGAACGATTGCTGCCATCGGTGACGTGCCGACAACCGCGGCCGGCGCCTCGCTCGATGCACGCGGACTGACGGTGCTCCCCGGGGTTATCGATACTCAGGTGCACTTTCGCGAACCAGGGCATGAGGAGAAGGAGGATCTCGCCCACGGGTCGCGTTCCGCCGTTGCCGGTGGTGTGGTTGCCGTCTTCGAAATGCCGAACACCAATCCGACGACGACGACACCTGAGGCTCTGGAGGACAAGCTCGAGAGAGCCCGGGGCATGTGGTGCGATCACGCCTTCTTTGCCGGCGCCAGCGATGACAATCATGACGAACTGGCCGAGCTTGAACTGCATCCCGGTTGTTGCGGCGTCAAGATCTTCATGGGGAGTTCGACGGGCAGCCTGCTGGTCGCCGACGACGAGGCACTCGCATCCGTGCTGCGATCTGGCAGGCGGCGTGTCGCCATACACGCCGAGGACGAGTTCCGTCTTGCCGAACGCCGCCACCTGGCGGTCGAGGCAGGACATCCAAGAGCGCACCCCGTCTGGCGGGATGTCGAGACGGCATTCAGAGCCACACGGCGCATCGTGGCCCTGGCGCGCGACGCGGCACGGCCTATCCATGTACTCCACGTGACGACCGGCGAGGAAATTGCGTTTCTTGGCAGCGCCAGGGATATCGCAACCGTTGAACTGTTGCCCCAGCACCTCACCCTGGCGGCACCGGAATGCTATGAGCGTCTCGGTGGTTTTGCCCAGGTCAATCCGCCGATTCGCGACTCCAGCCACAGGGATGCTCTCTGGTACGGGATCGACCAGGGGATCGTCGACGTGGTGGGATCGGATCACGCGCCGCATACGGCCGAGGAGAAGCAGAGATCCTATCCGGACACGCCCGGCGGCATGCCGGGTGTCGAGACGCTCCTGCCGCTCCTGCTGAACCATGTGTCCGAGGGACGCCTGACTCTCGAGCGCCTGGTTGACCTCCTGTGCTACGGACCCCAGAGAATCTACAACATCCGTGGAAAGGGCCGCATTGCCGTCGGCTACGACGGGGATCTCACGCTGGTCGACTTGAAGGAAACCCGCACGATCAGCCATTCCGAACAGCATGCCAAGTGCGGCTGGACGGCCTACGACGGCATGACTGTCACCGGCTGGCCGCGCGCCACCGTGATCCGCGGACACGTGGCCATGCGCGACGGCGAGATCAGTGACACGCCTGCGGGCAGGCCTGTCCGCTTCTGGGATACCTGAATCCTGCGCTCCGGGAAGGGGCTCAGGGGCCGAGGATCTCTTCCTTGCGGCGGGCAATGTAGTCGTTGAGGCCGTCGACGATGCCGGGATCAATGGGCGGTGCCTGGTACTCCTTCAGCATGCGCTTCCACAGCCGGTGGGCTCTCTCGGCCGTCTCCACGGCCCCGGAGTCGCTCCAGTTCTCGAAATTTCGCCAGTCCGACAGCAAGGGGCTGTAGAAGGCAGTCTCGTAACGTTCCAGGGTGTGGCGGGCGCCGAAGTAGTGACCTCCGGGCTGCACTTCGGCGATGGCATCGAATCCCAGACTGTCGTCGTCGACCCGGATCCCCTCGAGGTAGACAGCCATCATCTGCAGCATCTCGGCATCGATGACGAGTTTCTCGAAGCTGCCGACGAGACCGCCCTCGAGCCAGCCGGCGCCATGGAAGAGGAAGTTTGCATGGCCCATGATGGCGCCCCACAGGGACATCATGCTCTCGTAGGCAGCCTGGGCATCGGGAGCGTTCGAGGCATTGGTGTTGCTCGACCGGTAGGGTACGCGGTAGCGCCGTGTCAGTTGGCCCGTTGCCTGGCAGGCGAGAACATACTCCGGGGTGCCGAATGCGGGGGCACCGGTCTTCATGTCGACATTGCTGGTGAAGCCGCCATAGAGACCGGGGGCTCCGGGCTTGACGATCTGGATCAGGGCCAGGCCGAAGAGCGCTTCCGCGTTCTGCTGCACCAGGGCGCCCGCCACGGTCGCAGGGGCCATGGCGCCACACAGCGTGAAGGGTGTCACCACCACCGGCTGGTTGGCACGGGCGAGGGTGATCAGTCCCTGGGCCATGGAACCGTCAAGCTGGCGTGGAGAGTTGGTGTTGATGTTGCCAAGGACGCAGGGCGTGGTTTCGAGATCCCGTTCGTCCAGGCCGAGGGCGATCTTGGCAAGCTCGATGCCGTCGCTCGCCCGCTCCCCGCCCAGAAGGTTCACCGGGACCGCCTTGTCACCATACAAGAAACCCGCCAGACCGTGATCGAGATGACGTGTCTCGGCCGGTAGATCGAGAGAGGCGAAGGCGCCAACCCCCATCATGTGGATGACGTCGAACATCTGTTCGAGCTTCACGAAGTCGCAGAACTCGGCATAGGTCCCGGCGCGCCGCCCCTTGTCGAGATCGCTGGTGAAGGCAGGCCCGCCGACCGGTGTAAAGTTGATGGCGTTGCCGCCCACCTCGATGTTGCGCGCCGGATTGCGCGCATGGAGGGTGAAGTCAGGCGGTGTGGTGGTGATCGCCTCCTCCACCAGGCCGGCCTCCATGAAGACCATCTCCCCGGTCTCGTCCACGCGCGCGCCTGCTGCCCTGAGAAGGCTGCGGGTCTCGCCGTCGAGAACCTTCATGCCAAGCTCGTCGAGAACCCTGAGCGACGTCCGGTGAATGGCCTCGATCTCGTCATCGGAAAGCGGCGCGATGGGCGGGAAGGGGTTGCGTACCTGGCGCCATGACAGGAGGTGAAGCGCCTGGCGTTCGCTGCCGAGACCGGCTCGGCTCCTGCGTCGACGGGCCATCGCCTTTTCCTTTCTCCACACCCGCTGCGCTGATACCCGAGGTCGGTGTCAGGAAGTCGCACTTTTGCGATTGACACTCCCGGTGTTCGTCCGTTCCATGACGTCCGTGTGACGGGGACAGCATGACAATGCTCCGACCTTCTCCAGACAGCCAGTTCCTTGCCCGCAACACCCGGGGAATCGCCCAGCACGATGCCGAGCCGCAGATCGATGTTCCCGGGATGCGCCTCTACCGTCTGGGCAGGGTGCAGGCGATGCTGAAGCAACGCTCTCTTGGAGGAGTCCTTCTCTACGATCCGATCAATGTCCGTTACGCCAACGGCTCCAGCAACATGCAGGTATGGATCCTGCACAATCAGCACCGATACTGCTGGGTTCCGGCCGAAGGAGGAACCGTTCTCTTCGACTATCCTCCGGCGGTTCATCTGTCGGAGCACCTCGAAACCATTCGCGAGGTCCGTCCGGCCCGCACCTGGACCTACTTTGGCGCCGGCGACAACTACGAGGAGAGAGTCCGCCTGTGGGCGGATGAACTCGTCGACGTCATCCGCGAGACATGCGGTGGCGA
Source organism: bacterium EF100-94H03 bin56 (assembly GCA_002238685.1). GTDB lineage: Bacteria > Pseudomonadota > Alphaproteobacteria > SP197 > SP197 > SP197. The sequence continues at coordinate 51,147 of MPMV01000015.1, read as the reverse complement.
TCTCTCCGTGGCCGCCGACCACCTCGACCCCTGTGGCGCCCGGGCGCTCGAGGAGCGGGGGTGCACCATCGCAAACGGACAGGAAGTGATGGAGCGTGCCCGGTCCATCAAGTCCGACGACGAGATCCAGGCAATGCTTGTCTCCATCTCCGTGTGTGAGGCCGGGATGGCGAAGATGCACGAGAACCTGCGTGCCGGGATCACGGAGAACCAGTTGTGGTCGCATCTGCACCAGGTGAACATCGCCATGGGCGGCGAATGGATCGAGACCCGTCTTCTGGCCTCTGGCGGGCGGACCAATCCGTGGTTCAGGGAATGCAGCGATCGCATCATCCGGGCAGGCGAACTGGTGGCCTTCGACACCGATCTCATCGGGCCCTTCGGCTATTGTTCCGACATCTCCCGCACCTGGTTCTGCGGCCCCGGAAAGCCGACGGACGAACAGAAGCGGCTTTACGCCTATGCCCATGAGCAGATCGAGACCAACATCCAGGAAATGCGTCCGGGCCGGTCCTTCAGGGAGATTGCCGAATCATCCTGGCGTGTTCCCAACGAATTCATGGCGCGCCGCTACGGTTCCATGGCGCACGGTGTCGGCATGGCCGACGAGTGGCCGGGCCTGACGTTTTCCGACAAGGCCCACATGGCCATGCCCGGTGTTCTCGAGGAGGGCATGACCGTCTGTGTCGAAAGCTATATCGGTGCCGAAGACGGCAATGAAGGTGTGAAGCTCGAGGAACAGATCCTTGTGACGCAGGAAGGTCCCCAGCGCCTCTCCACATACCCCTTCGATGACGCTCTGCTCGGCTGATGGGAGGGTGACATGAACGATTCCATACGCCTCGCGCGCAACACCCGCGGCATCGCCCAGCATGACGCCGAACCGCAGATCGACATCCGCCGCATGCGCGCCTGGCGCCTGGGACGGATCCAGGAACAGCTTCACCGCCTCGATCTGGGAGGCATCATCCTCTACGACCCGGTCAACATCCGCTACGCCACCGGCACCAGCAACATGCAGCTGTGGTTCACTCACAACCCGATCCGTTACTGCTTCGTTCCGGCCCGGGGCAAGGCCGTCCTCTTCGACTACGAGAAGTCGATGCATCTCTACCGGCACATGGAGACCATCGGCGAGATCAGACCGGCTCTGGGCTACATCTACATGGTGGCTTCGGAGAACATCGAGACACGGGTCATGGCCTGGGCCCAGGACATCGATTCCGTGATGCGCGACCACTCGGCCGGCCGGCGCATTGCCGCCGACCGGCTCGACTTCGAGGGCGCCAACGCCCTTCAGGAAATGGGCTACGAGATTGCCAGTGGCACACGCGTGACGGAACTCGCCAGGGTGATCAAATCCGATGACGAGATCGAGGCCATGCTGGTGTCCATCTCCGTCTGCGAAGCGGCCATGGCGAGGATGCGCGAGGAACTGCGTGCCGGCATCAGCGAGACGGCGTTGTGGTCGATTCTCCATCAGGTGAACATTGAACTCGGTGGCGAGTGGATCGAGACCCGGCTTCTCGCCTCCGGCGGCAGGACCAATCCCTGGTTCCGCGAAGCCTCGAGCCGGGTGATCCGCGCCGGCGAACTCGTTGGTCTCGACACCGACCTTGTCGGCCCCTTCGGCTATTGCGCGGACATCAGCCGCACCTGGTTCTGCGGTCCGGGACGGCCGACGGATGAGCAACGCAGGCTCTATGCGCTTGCCCACGAGCAGGTCCAGTTCAACATCGGCATTCTTGAACCGGGCATGAGTTTCGTCGAGGCCGCCGAGAAGTCGTGGCCCGTTCCGGAGGAATTCCAGGCCCGCAGGTACGGCATTGCCGCCCACGGGGTCGGTCTTGTAGACGAGTATCCGTCGATTTCCTTTGCAGACACGCCGCAACGCTCGTCGACCGGCGTCATCGAGCCAGGCATGACACTGTGTATCGAGAGCTACATTGGCGCCGAAGACGGCAATGAGGGTGTCAAGCTCGAGGAACAGGTTCTCGTCACCGACACCGGCGTCCAGCGCCTGTCGACCTTCCCCTACGAGGAAGCCCTTCTGGCATAGAGTCAGCCCGCATTCGATCGGCGGAAGTCATCGGATTCAGGACGATGCTGTCCGATTCACGAGAACTTCGGTGAGTGCCGACGAACAGACGAGGACGAAGCCGGTGGCTTCTCGCCAGCCGAAGGGCTCGGCGGTCAGGATCCCGGCGCTGGCAATGCCGATGACCACCTCGATCTGGAGGAGAATTCCCACCCTCGCGGGGTCAAGGTGCTGACAGGCATAGAGCTGCATGAACATGATCGGTATCAGGAACACCGCAGCGAGCAGGAAGAACCATGGCAGGGCGTTGAGTACCGTTCCTGCCGGGGGAAGGGCGCCCAGTCCGCTCGCCGGGAGCAGGGTCACGGCAAACGCGACAACCGCGCCGTAGAGAAAGAAGGAAAGGACATTCTCGAAGTGGCTCGCTTCGGGATCCATTCGAACCCTGGTGGAGCCCCAGGCCCAGAAGATACCGGCGGTGATGGCCATCCAGTCACCGGCATTGCGGGGCAGGGGAAAACCACCCTCATCGGCCAGCAGAACGAGGATTCCGGCAAAGCCGAGAACCATGGCCGTGACCCGGGCCAGGGTGAGTCTTCGCTTGAGGAGCCAGATCTCCAGTGCCGTGCTCCAGGCCGGAGACACGTAGAAGAGAATGAGCGCCCGTGACACCTCGGTGAGGAGCAGGCTGTCGGCATAGAGTGCGAAGGCGCCACCGGTGAAGAGTCCCGTGTGCCAGCGCGACAGACCCGATGCCCGGCCTCGCACAAGGAGGAACACCGCCACAGGCGCCATGATCAGCACCGGCATCAGGAACTGGCCGGTCACGGTGGCCCCGGCCGGAAGACCGGTTGCTTCCAGGGCACGAAGTGGTATCCAGAAGAGACCCCAGACGACCGCCGCGACGGCAAGGAGAGTGGCGGGAAGGATGGTTGTCAAGGGAGTGAACTAACCGGGCGAGGCGCACCGATCCTCACCCGGCAGGCGGTGCACCGTCAATCCGCGCCGCGGCATCAGGGACGTGACAATCGCCGGAACCGAACCTAGTCTCCGCCCCGAATCGGCATCAAACTCCAGGGAGTACCTCATGACCCGTTGGGACAAGTCCAGGCTGCCAAGCCGTCATGTGTCGGTCGGCCCCAAGAGCGCGCCACATCGCGCCTTCTACTACGCCATGGGCATGAGCGATGCCGAGGTGGAACAGCCTTTCGTCGGCGTGGCAACCACCTGGAACGAGGCGGCCCCCTGCAACATCACCCTTATGAGGCAGGCCCAGGCTGCCAAGAAGGGGGTGAAGGCCGGTGGCGGCACGCCCCGCGAATTCACCACCATCACCGTGACCGACGGTATTGCGATGGGCCATGCCGGGATGAAGTCGTCACTGGTCAGCCGCGAGGTGATTGCCGATTCGGTCGAGCTCACCATGCGCGGCCATTGCTATGACGGCCTCGTCGGACTTGCCGGCTGTGACAAGTCCCTGCCAGGCATGATGATGGCCATGGTGAGACTGAACGTCCCGTCGGTTTTCATGTACGGTGGCTCGATTCTGCCCGGGCGCTACCGCAACAGGGATGTCACCATCATCGATGTCTTCGAGGGTGTCGGAGCCAATGCCTCCGGTACCATGAGCGATGATGAGCTGGATGTGCTCGAGCATGCCGCCTGTCCGTCGGGCGGATCGTGCGGCGGGCAGTTCACCGCCAACACCATGGCGACGGTCTCCGAAGCGATCGGCCTGGCTCTTCCCAACTCAGCCATGACACCGGCACCCTTCGACAGCCGTGACATGTTCGCCGAAGCCTCCGGTCAGGCGGTCATGCGTCTCATCGCCGATGACATCCGGCCACGTGACATCGTCACCCGCAAGGCGCTGGAGAATGCCGCCGTGGTGGTTGCCGCTACCGGTGGTTCCACCAATGCCGGACTGCATCTTCCTGCCATCGCCCATGAGGTCGGCATCGACTTCACCCTCGAGGATGTCTGTGACGTCTTTCGCAGCACCCCCTACATCGCCGATCTCAAGCCTGGCGGCCGTTACGTGGCCAAGGATCTCTACGGGATCGGAGGCATTCCGGTGCTGATCAGGACCCTTCTCGACGGTGGTTTCCTGCACGGCGATACTCTCACCGTGACCGGAAAGACGCTCGCCGAAAACCATGCCGACGTCGTCTTTCCCGAGGATCAGGACGTGGTGCGGCCCGTGAACAATCCCCTGTCGACCACCGGTGGCGTGGTCGGCCTCAGGGGCAATCTTGCACCCGAAGGCGCCATTGTGAAAATTGCCGGCCTCGCACGCCTTCAGTTCCGTGGTCCGGCCCGCTGCTTTGACACCGAGGAAGCCTGCCTCGATGCCGTTCTCGCTGGCGCCTTCGATGAGGGAGACGTTCTGATCATCCGCTACGAGGGACCAAGGGGCGGGCCGGGCATGCGCGAGATGCTGTCCACCACCAGTGCACTTTATGGCCAGGGAATGGGTGAAAAGGTCGCCCTCATCACCGATGGCCGTTTCTCCGGTGCCACCCGCGGATTCTGCATTGGTCATGTGGGACCCGAGGCGGGGGCAGGCGGGCCGATCGGGCTCGTCAGGGACGGCGACATGATCGCGATCGATGCGGCGGCGGGAACACTCGATGTTGAACTCGACGCGGCTGAACTCGAAGCCCGCCGCAAGGCGTGGAAACCCAGGACCACCGACTACAATTCGGGTGTTATCTGGAAATACGCACAAACCGTCGGACCGGCCCGTCTTGGCGCCGTCTCGCACCCCGGCGGTGGAGGAGAAACCCACGTCTTCGCCGATCTGTGACACATGCACGGGTCCGGTGCCATCCTACAGTGTCCCGGCTCCCCGTCAGTCGCGCGGGTCCGGTGACGATTCGCTGGTGGCCGGTGTCGTGTCGAAGGGAATGTGCACGGTAAACTCGGTGTAGGTATCGGGTTCGGAATCGACCGTGATGGTGCCGCCGTGCTCGCGAATGATGTCGTTCGACATCGCCAGTCCGAGCCCGGTCCCCTGATCCGTCGGTTTGGTGGTGAAGAAGGGGTTGAATATCTTGTCGATGACATCGTCGGGGATGCCGGTGCCGTTGTCACGCACGGCGACCTCGACACCGTCTTCCAGCTTCTTGGTGCTGATTCGGATTACCGGGTCGAAGCGCGCCGACGGGTCCGCCTCGCGCATCTTGCGCCGACGGTCATCGGCCGCATAGCATGCGTTGCCGATCAGATTGAGAAAGACGCGGCCGATATCCTGGGGAATGATGTTCATCTCCGGGACCTCGGGGTCAAGCTCGAAGACGAGTTCTGCCTGGAAGTTGGTATCCGTTGCCCGGGCGCTGTGATAGGCAAGACGGGCGTGCTCGTCGACAAGCGGGTTGATGGCGGAAGGCTGACGCTCGCCCGATCCACGGCCCATCATCAGCATGCTCTGCACGATACTGTCGGCGCGTGTGCCATGCTGGCGGATGAGTCTGGTGTTCTCGACCAGATCGTCGGCAATCTCGCGGACGAGAGCATGACGTTCCTTGGTCTCTTCGTCTTCTTCGATGTCCGCAAGCAACTCCTCGATCTCCTCCACCATCTCCTCGAGCAGTTCTGTCGAACCTTCGGCGAAATTCTTGATGAAGTTGAGGGGATTGCGTATCTCGTGGGCAACACCGGCCGTGAGTTCACCGAGTGCTGCGAGTTTCTCGCGCATGACGATCTGATCCTGGGCCTTCTCGAGATCGGTCAGAGCCGTCTCGATAAGCTCGTTCTTCGCCTTGAGTTCGTTGGCCATCTTCTCGACAAGATTGAGTCGCTGCACCTCGAGAGCATGCTGCCGAAAGACTTCCAGCGCAGAGGACATCTCCGCGATTTCGTCGCTGCCGCGCACCTCGATCTCTTGCTCCAGGTCGCCCTTCGCCATGACGCGCATGCGTTCCGACAACCTTGACAGGCGCCGGATGAGGCCGCGGCCGATATAGAGCCAGGAGATCAGCGCAGCGCCCACGATGCCGGCCAAACTGATGCCGACCAGGAGATTGCGCCCGGTGAGGATGGCATCCTCGGATGCAACGGTTGCCTCGATGGCGGCGTCTTCGGCGACAGAGACCAGCTTTTCGACGTTGTTGACCAGGTTGAGTGCCAGTGACTGGTTCAACTCCAGGATACTCTGGAGTTCGGTCTCGGCTTCGAGTTCCCGCTGGCGGATATCGAAACTGCTGCCCTCGCCGCTGCCGAGGCGGTCCATCTCGTCGAAGAGCCCCGCGAGCAGTTGCCTCTGTTCACCATCCGGCAGGGTGTTGAGGTTGTTCTGAATCCCTCTTCTGACAGCCTCGAAGCGCTCCCTGAGTGGTTCGAGAAGGGCGATACTGGACGTGTTGAAGACCGTCGCCAGGATTTCGAACGCAACTTTCGTCCCGGAATGGACTTCCGAAAGGACCCGGTAACGCAGTATTTCGCGGTCGGTGAAGGTGTGAGTCCGGGACTCCGGCACTTCGCCGAGAAACCGGTAGCCTGTCATGGCATAGAACAGCTGGTCGTCGATGGCCGGGATGAGGAAGTGATTGAGTTCCCTGGAGAGCGCCGCCATCCGGTCCCCGAGACGCAGGCGCGATGCCTCGAGTGCGAAAAGGTTCCACATCAGGTCTTCGATATCGACGATGGTGCTGACCAGAGCGCGGCCCTGGGTGCGGATTGGCTGGAAGTGTTCCTCATCGCCGCCGAGCTCCTCGAGCATCCGCAATTGCCTGGCGAACTCGTCGCGACTCTGCTGGACTTCGAAGCCGGTGTAGGTGAGGTCAAGCTGGGTGCCGGCTGCGGTGAGTTTCGGCGCAGCCGCCGCCAGGGCGCCGCTTTGCTGGGCGATACCGAAGGCAGCGGCAATGGCCGGAACCGTTCCTTCGTTGACTCGCCGCTGGGCATCCGCCACGCGATCGAAGGAGTACCAGCCCACCATGCCGGAGATGACCGTCAAGGTGACCGCGCCGGTGATGGCGATGGTGAGCTGCGCCGAGATGCGCGAGCGCAGGTTGTAGAGGCGCCGGAACATCGTCATTCCCCGCCGTCAGCGCCACCGGCTGTCTCGACGACCTTCCGGTAGCGGCCCTGATCATCGACGACCGTCAGGAAGACCGCGTCGGACCCCTGATTGTCGTTTCCGAACCGGATTGAGAATCCCCCAAGATCGATGACGCGATCGTCGTTCATGGTCTCGAGGAAGCAGACGCGATCAGGAGGTTCGCCGCAGCCTTCCAGGATACTGACGACCAGTCGACCCGCCAGGTAGCCCTCGAGTGACACGTAGCTGGGCGGGGTCCCCGGAAACAGCCGCGCCAGAAGTTGCCGGTAGTGTCCGACAATCGGCGGACTGGTGGCTGAACTTTCGTCGCCGACAGTGCGAAGGAGTCCGTTTTCGATGATGACGGCACCCTCGTCGCCGCCCGGTGGCGGAACCACCTGGGTTACGAAGATGCCGTTGCTGGCGGGTCCGAGTTTCTCGATGAGCGCGTTGCTGCCGACGAACGAGATGGTCATGAAATGGGGTTCGAAGCCGATCTGTTTCGCCCAGGTGATGAAACTGGCCACCGGCTCATAGGCGCCAACGAGTACGACCGCATCGGGATTGGCGGATCGCAGATCAAGAAGTCCCGTCTTGACCGCCGTGGTGTTGCGTGGATAGACACCGGTCCCGACCATCTCGAGACCGCGGCGCTCGAGAGCGATCTGGACGCCGCGCAGGCCGGCCTGGCCGAATGAATCGTCCTGGTAGAACACGCCAATACGGTTGATATCCAGTGACCGGGTCAGGAAATCGACGATCTTCTCGGTTTCCTGATAGTAGGACGCCCTCAGGTTGATCACGGTGCTCCACTGGCGGTCTCGCAGGAAGGCGGCACCCGTGAAGGGTGCGATATAGGGAACATTTTCGGCGTGGGCCACTGGGACGGCGGACCTTGAAGTTGGCGTGCCGACGGCGCCGATCAGGGCAAACACGTTCTCCTGTGTGATCAGTTCCGTCGTATTGGCGATTGCGGCTTCCGGTTCATAGGCATCATCGAGCGAGACAAGTTCGAGAGTGCGGCCAAAGACACCACCCGCCTCATTGGCTTCCGCGAATGCCAGTTCGATGCCCCGGCGCACCCCGATTCCAAGATCCTGTGCCGGTCCACTGAAGGCTGCCGACTGTCCGAACGTGATGGAATCGTTGTCGACTCCGGCTTCCTCGGCATGAGCAAGGCTGGCGGCCAGGACCAGCACGGCAGCGCACAAGCGGGGCTGCACGGCCCGTTGCATCAGTTCCTCCGCTTGGAGAGAGCCACGTAATTCTTGTTGTCGTCCCGCCAGTAACGGGCTTCGTCCACGAGCGTCTTGACGAAATGGATGCCAAGCCCGCCAACCCTGCGGTCTGCCAGTGCCGAATCCGTGTCGGGCTTCGGAGCATCCTCCAGGGGGTTGAAGGGATCGCCGTCGTCAACGATCCGCACCCTCACTTCGCTATCATCAGATTCGATCACGACCGTCATGTCGTGATCGAGGTTGTCGCTGTGGGCGTAGTTGACCACGTTGGTGCACAGTTCATCGAGGACCAGCCTGATCTTGAATTCGATGTCCGGCAGCCAGCCCTCGGCGGCGGAAACCTCATCCACGGCGGTCTCGACCTTCTGCAGTTCCTCGATGGTCGTGCTGATGACCAGGGTCGTGCTGGCTGTCACACCATCACTCCGAACGGTAGAGAGTGAGACAGGTGATGTCGTCAAACTGCGGAGCGGTCCCCGAGAAGGCCTCAACCGCCCGGAACACGGTATCGTTGGCTTCCCTGGCACTTGTCGGCGGCGACTCGCTGAACAGCGCCGTCAGCTGTTCCAGGCCGAACTGGTCCTGGTTCTCGTTTTCGGCCTCCGTAACGCCGTCGGTGTAGCAGACGGCCATGTCACCTGGTTGCAGCCGGATCTGCTGTTGCGTGTACTCGATACCGGGCACAACCCCGAGGGCAACGCCGGTGGAGGTGCCGAACATCGTGTGGCTTCCATCCGCGTGGACGATGAGTGGGGGATTGTGACCCGCATTGGCAAAGGTAAGGAGGCCCGAAGCGGGGTCGAAGATTGCAAAGAAGAGCGTCACGAACATCGAGGTCTCGTTGTTCTCGTTCAGCAGTTCGTTGACTTCCGTCAGCACTTCGCTTGGCGAGGTTCTGCCAACAGCTGCGCCCTTGAGAAGGGTGCGGCTCGACATCATGAATAGGGCAGCGGGGACGCCCTTGCCGGAGACATCCGCAATGGCCAGGCCGACCCTGGCGTCAGGCAGGTGAAGGATGTCGAAGAAATCTCCGCCGACATCCCGGGCGGGCTCCATGTTGGCAAAGACCTGGTAGGTCTGCGTTTCCGGAAAACTCGTCGGAAGGATCGCCTGCTGCATCGAGCGTCCGACGCTGAGTTCGTTTTCCAGGGCGACGAGCTTGTCGCGAGACTGCAGCGCTTCGCGAAGCATCGTGAGATGCCGCAGGGTGCGGTCGATGGTGACTCTCAGATCATCGAAATCAAGCGGCTTGGTCACGAAGTCGAAGGCGCCGCGATTCATCGCGGTGCGGATGTTCTTCATGTCGCCGTAGGCTGAAACGATCACCGAACGGATGTTGGGATCGACCTTGGGAATCTGTTCAAGCAGCGTCAGGCCATCCATCTCGGGCATGTTGATATCCGAGAGAACCATCTCGATCTTGGGATCGTTGTTGAGCGCCTCGAGAGCCTGAACACCATTGCCGGCAAATGTGAACTCGAATTTTCCTCTTCTGATCTCACGGCGCATGCGCTGCAGCATCAGGCGCTCGAGGTCCGGTTCATCGTCAACGACAAGTATCTTGCGGGGTTCGGTCATGTAGCGCCCATGAGAGGTGTAACCGGAGGTAACCGGTGATGGCGATCCTACTTTTCCTGTGTGGCGTCAAGCGCCTCGGCCTTGTCGGCGCACACCTGGATGATCTTGTCGAATCCGGCTATGGAAAAAACTTCCTGAATGGATGGCTGCAGCGAATGGAGCGCCAGTTTCGCATTGCGCGTCCACAGGTTCTTGGTGATTACGAGTACCGCTCTCAGACCAGCGCTGTTGATGTAACTCAGATTCCCGAAGTCGACAATGACCCGCCTGATGTCATCGGTGATGGCCCTTTCCATCAGGTGCTGGAACTCGCTGACCGTGGCGCTGTCAATGCGGCCGTTGACGGTGGTGACAAGGACATCGTCCTCTCGCTCTGTCCTGACTTCCATAGTTGAGACCCGCTTTCTCCTGTTGGCGCTAGAATGGCGTACACGTCGGGAAATCGGATGATTCCCCGGGCAACAAACGGAATGCCGCATACTTCCTGCCGGTCGGCAGCCTCCGGTATTCCCGAAACCTAGAACGCCCCTGTCTGCTGTTCAAGCCTGTCGCTCACGTCTTTGTGCCGATGTCGAGGATCGTTGCGAAGCGAAGGCGCGCCTGTTTCGCCGCATGATCGATGGAATCGACGAGGGCATGGGAGACAAGCTGCCCGCCGAGCCGCTCCATGAGCGCGGTGTCGGCCAGGCTGGCGACGCCGTCCTCGTTCCCGGTCAGCCGCGCCATGCCCTGGAGATTGTTCCAGAGCGCCGTTGTTTCGCCGAGTTCGACGGCGACGTCAGCGTCGATGAGGGAGAGGTCGCTGGCGCGTTCGAAGACACCGATGGTGTTGCCGGCCAGGATCGCCGGAGTGTCTCGGGCATGCAGAAGTTCCAGGTACTGCGCAATGAACTCGACATCGAGAAGCCCTCCCGGCATGTGCTTGATGGTCTCCTCGCGGGCACGGTTTTCCTCACGAATGCGGTCCCGCATGGCGATGACATCGCCGGCGAGAACCTCCTGGCTGCGCGCCAGGGTCAGAACGTCATGGCGCACCCTTGAGAAGTCGTCGCCAAGTTGTCCGCTGGCGGCGACCACCCGGGCCCTGGTGAGAGCCTGGTGTTCCCATGTCCATGCATTCTCGTGCTGATAGGATTCGAAGGAATTGAGGGAACAGGCTATGGGGCCGGCCTTGCCGGAGGGTCGCAGTCTCATGTCGACGTCATAGAGGCGGCCTTCCCTGGTCGGTGCCGTGATTGCGGTGATCAGGCGGCGGCACAGGCGCGCATAGTACTGGGTGGCCGGGAGCGGCTTGCGGCCATCCGACACCGCCTCGCTGCCACTCTGGTCATAGAGAAACATGAGATCGAGATCCGAACTCACCGTCATCTCCCGGCTGCCGAGCTTGCCGAAGGCGACAATCGCAAAGGAGCCTCCGGGAATGCGGCCATGGTCCGCCTCGAACTCCATTTCGACGACGGGCAGCAGGGCGGCTATGCAGGCGTCGGCGATGTCGGAGAGCGGTCGGGCGGCCTCGACGGGTGTCAGCATGCCCTCGAGCAGGTGCACGCCGATCTGGAAGACCTTGTCGTTTGCCCAGCGCCTGACTTCGTCAAGCACGTCCTGGAGGTCCCTTGCCCTGCCGGTGGCCTCGGCGAGTTGGGAAGCCATCTCGTCCCGGTCGAGTTCCAGGGTATAGAACAGGCGGACCAGGCCCCGGCGGGCGGTTTCCGCAATCTCCGCTTCGAGATCCTCGTCATCGAAGGAAAGGTCGGTGAACTCGCGGGCGAGTACACTGTCCAGCAGCGCCGGTTTGCGGGTCAGCCAGCGTGACAGGTATGGCGCCACTCCCAGGATTTCGCCGAGCAGTTCCAGGAGATTTGGATGGGCGGAAACGAGGGAAAGGAAGGATGTGCCGGCCGGCAGGCGGGACAGGAATTCATCGAACTTCATCAGTACGCCATCGCAGTCGCGCAGTCCGGCGAACACCGCAAGTGCCGAAGGGGCGAGACGCATCAGGTGTTCGATTGCTTGCGGAGCCCGCAGTGCCGGGTACGGCTTCGTCTTCCATGCAATGACAGTGGCGGCAGCGCGTTCGGGCTCGCGGTAGCCCAGCGCCCTGAGGCTCTTGCGCGTCGTGTCATCCACAGTGTCTCCGGTGAAATCCATGGGTTGCTGCCTGGCGCTCTCCACCCTTTCCGCAAAGAGATTCGCGTAGTGCCTTTCGACAACGGCCACGGCGTCGAGAAACGAGCGCTCCAGTGCATCGGCGTCGGCAAATCCCGAGAAAGCCGCGATGTTCCCGATGCCTTCCGCAGTCCCGGGAAGACTGTGTGTTTGGCGGTCGTCAACCATCTGCAGCCGGTGCTCAAGGGTGCGCAGAAAGCGGTAGGCCTCTTTCAGTTCAATGGCCGCACCGTGGGCCACGTGCCCGCCTGCAACGAGGATGTCGAGCGTTTCGCAGGTCCCCCTGGTCCTCAAGGCGGGTTCCCGGCCACCCCAGATCAGCTGCTGAGCCTGCACATAGAACTCGATCTCGCGGATGCCGCCGCCACCGAGCTTGACGTTGCGTCCCATGAATGTTCCGCCGTCGCGCGAGCGTGACGAGTCGATCTGCTGCTTGATGGTCCGGATATCCTGCATGGCCGCGAAATCCAGGTGGTGTCTCCAGATGAAGGGATGCAGGTTCTCGAGAAAGATCTCGCCCCTTGCCGTGTCGCCGGCCACGGTGCGTGCCTTGATCATGGCCGCACGTTCCCAGTTGCGCGCGGATTCACGGTAGTAGGTCCCGGCAGAGACAGTGGAGATGGCCGGGGGTGTCGACGACGGGTCGGGACGCAGTCTGAGGTCGGTGCGAAAGACATAGCCGTCGGCCGTCTGCGCATCGATGATTCGGGTCAGGCCCTGGGCAAGACGCGTCATTGTCCGCTGCAGATCCTCGGCCCCGGTGGTCGGCACGATCTCGGGATCGAAGAGGATGATGAGATCGATATCGCTGGAGTAGTTGAGTTCGCCCGCCCCGAGCTTGCCCATGCCGAGAACGAAGAGTCCGCATGCCGTTTCCGCATCCATGGGGTCGGCGAGGGTAAGTCTTTCCCTTGCGTGCAGCGCCCGCAACAGGTGCCGGCAGGCCGTCCTGAGAGCGGTTTCGGCAAACTGCGAGAGATTGCCTGTGACCTGTTCGAGAGACCACAGGGAGGAGATATCGGCAAGGCCGGCGGTGAGATGGACACGCCGCTTGGCACGCCTCAGGCGGGTCATGAGGTCCTTTTCGGTTTCTCCTTCGATGTCCGGTTCCGCCATGGCGAGGGCAACGTCGAAGGCGGCATCCGGGCCGTCGCTGATCAGCGACATGGCGAACACGGGATCAACCGTCACGCAGCGTGACAGGTAGGGGCTGTGGCGGAAGACGGGATCGAGGATTCCTTCGGCGGCGGGGCGCAGGTCGAGAGCCCGCGCTTTCAACTCCTCATCACGGATACGTCCGGCCGCCGCTTGCCAGCGCTGCCAGAGAAGCTCGACGCTCTCGGGAACCAACTCCGGGGCTTTCAGTCCGGACCAGACCTGGGAAATCATCCGCCACCCGTCTCGCAGTGGAAGGGTGCGGGAGTCTGTGGACTGGCAGCAATTGAGTCAATCAGCGTGCCCGCGACATGTCGATCGGCGCCTGTGCGGGTTCCTGCAGGCGAAAGAGCCTGCCCGGACCCCCGATGGACTCATGGACGCCGATCTGCCGCAACATGCGCCAGACGAGTGCCTGATTGCTCGTCACCACCGGTCTGCCGGTCTGTTCCTCGATCGCATCAACGACTTCGACAGCGCGCAGGGCAGTACACGACAGGAAGATGCCGTCACAATCGCTTGTACAGACGTCGAGGGCGAGGCGTGTGATATCGCGGGGCTCGACTCGCGTCATGTCCCGACCCCGGGCGATACCGAGCCCGCTCATGGAGCGCACGTCGAAACCGCGACCTTCAAGGAACGCCGCCTCCATGCGGTTGACCTCGTCGAGATAGGGCGTACCTACGGCCACGCGGGTGATCCCGAGGTGGCGCAGGGCATCGACGACGCATGTGACAAGCGCCAAGGGCCTGGTCTCCGGCTGCGCAGTCCTGATGGCGCGCTCCACGGCAGCCTCTCCCGCGGCGATACTGCCTGACGTGCACACATAGGCGATGGCGTCGAGGTTCTCGGGCAGCAGACGGGCCGCATCGCCCAGGTCTCCGGCAACCGCAGCCAGGTTCTGCACCGTCACCGGATCGACAAGCCGCACCCTGGTGATGAACACGCCGACATCCGGCGGCACCATCGCCCGGATGTCGTCGTCCGCCGTCTCTTCGGTGTTGAGAAGGATGAAGCCCAGGCGCCCCGCGGGATGGCGACCCGCTCCCTCCTGGCCAGGCCAGAGACAGGGTCGGGCCTGCACCGAAGTGTGGTCAGTCATCGAGTTCGCACAAGACAGGCGTGTGGTCCGACGCCTTCGGCCAGGCACGGGGAGCACGATCGACGTCACACGCCACCAGGCGGTCTGCCGCATGGGGCGAAAGCAGCATGTGGTCGATCCTGACACCATGATCCTTCGGCCAGGCACCACGCTGGTAGTCCCAGAATGTCCACGCGCCCGCCGTCGTTGCGTGCAACGTGGCATAGGCCTCCGTGTAGCCTGACCACACGAGTTCGCGGAACAGCGCCCGGGATTCGTCGCGGGTGAGGGCATCGCCTGCCCATAGAGCGGGATCGTGCACATCGTCGTCAGTGGGGCATACATTGTAATCACCGCCCAGAACGACCGCTTCCTCGTGGGCAAGGAGACCGCGGGCGTGGTCGACGAGACGCCGCATCCATGCCAGCTTGTAGGCAAACTTGTCGCCCGGCGCCGGATTGCCGTTGGGGAGGTAGATCGAGGCAACCCTCAGGCCGCACGTGAAGACCTCGATGTAGCGTGCCTCCATGTCATCGGGATCGCCCGGGAGGCAGGTTGTCTCGATGTCGATGGGAGACTTGGAGAGGACCGCCACTCCGTTCAGCGCCTTTTGCCCGGCCACGGCACAGTTGTATCCGAGATCGCCGATGGCATCGTGGGGGAAGGTCTGCGAAACGGTCTTGAGTTCCTGCAACAGGACGATATCAGGCTGCCGGGCTTCAAGCCATTTCAGGACATTGGGCAGCCTTGCCCTGATCGAGTTGACGTTCCAGGTGGCAATCTTCATGTGCCGGCAAGGCGGACGTGTCAGATCGCGAATGAGGTGCCACAGCCGCATGACGACGTGGCATTGGGGTTGTCGAGAGTGAAGTAGCTGCCCTCGAGACTGTTCACGAACTGGAGGGTGGAACCGGCAAGGTATCGAAGGGAGATATCGTCGATCACGATTCGCGCAACGCCCGTGCCGTATTCGACATCACCCTCCTCGGGGCCCTCGTCGACCGTGAAATGGTACTGGAACCCCGAACAGCCGCCCCCGGTGACGACAATCCGCAGACGACCGCCGCCCTCTCCAGCCATGATGTCGCTGATCCTGGCGGCAGCATCTTCGGAGACGTTGATGCCATCCTGGAGAAGGGTGTCGCCCATCGTCCGCATCCTGCCCGGTTCTCTATCAATACCTAGTGGCGCCGCTGGTTGCTGTCAATCCTGCATGCGATGGAGTAACAACGGGGCACCATGACGCCAGCACCCTATGCCGCACACCAGGGGACGAGCCGTGGCCGTCGTTTCGCCGAACGGCCGTCCTGCTATCGCAGCGATTACCAGCGAGATCGTGACCGCATCCTTCACAGCAGGGCGTTCCGTCGTCTGATGCACAAGACACAGGTCTTCGCCACGGTCCACGGCGACCATCACCGCACTCGCATGACCCATTCCCTCGAGGTGGCGCAGATTGCCCGGACCATCGCCCGCTGTCTGGCTGTCGACGAGGATCTTGCCGAGTCGATCGCGCTTGCCCACGATCTCGGTCACACCCCGTTCGGCCACATCGGCGAGAAGGTTCTCGATGAGGCCATGGCGTCGTGGGGAGGTTTCAGCCACAACATCCAGACATTCCGCATCCTCACGCGGCTGGAATCTCCCTATGCCGCCTTCGACGGCCTCAACCTGACCTGGGAAACCCTCGAGGGCGTGGTCAAGCACAATGGCCCGCTATTGTCGGAGTTACCGCCGGCAATTGCGCACTACAACCGCGTGCAGGATCTCGAGGTCGATTCATTCCCCGGCGTGGAGGCCCAGGTCGCCTCGCTGGCCGACGACATTGCCTACAACGGCCATGATCTCGACGATGGCCTGAGAATGGGCCTGTTCTCGCTGGATGACCTCGCCGGCGTGCCGGTTGCCGCGGCGGCGATCAGGGAGGTCGCGGAGTGCTGGCCCGATGCGCCCCTCGTGCGCAAGATCCATGAAACCATGAGAAAGATCATCGATGCCCAGGTTCGGGATCTGATCGAGACATCGCGCGCCACTCTGGCCGGGGCTCGCCCGCAGTCGGCCGATGATGTCCGTTGGCACGACGAGCCGGTCATCGGTTTCAGCGAGGCCTTCGCAGATTCGGCGGCGGGCTTGAAGGCGTGGCTCTACACAAATATGTACTGCCACGAACGGTTGCGAGATCAGACCAGGGAGGCCGGAAGCTTACTTGGCGAACTGTTTTCAGCCTTCCGTGACGATCCACGACTTCTCCCGGTCGAATGGAAGGAACATCTGGATGGGTGTGACGAAGCAGACCGCATGCGCCTTGTCGCAGACTATCTCGCCGGCATGACCGACCGCTTCGCACACAGGGAACATCAACGCCTGGTACGCCAAGAGCCATGAATGTCCATGAGGAGTTTACTTCGCGCATCCGCGCCGCAGTGGAGTCGCTCGAGACCCGGGGCGTCGTTGCTGCCGGTCTGATCGATCGCATCCAGGTGTCGGAGCCACGCCAGGCCGATCACGGCGACCTTGCGACCAACGCCGCTCTCGTGCTGGCCGGGGCGAACAGCATGGCGCCGCGTGAGATCGCAGACCTGATCATCCGCGAACTGCGTCAGGACCCTGACGTGGCGACGGCCGTCAGCGCCGGTCCTGGCTTCATCAATATCACGCTTCGCGAGAGCTTCTGGCACACCTGGCTGGAGCGCCTTCTTGTCCATGGACCCGACGCCCTGCTGGCGGACCGTGGCCGCGGACGCAAGGCCTGTGTCGAGTACGTATCCGCCAATCCCACAGGGCCACTGCATGTGGGTACGGCGCGTGGCGCTGTCATCGGAGATGTGCTTGCCTCCCTGCTCGAGGCCGTTGGCTGGAAGGTGACCAGGGAGTACTACATCAACGATGCCGGAGCCCAGGTCGATGTTCTCGCCTGGTCCGCCTATGTCCGCTACCTCGAGGCGCTCGGTGAACCGCAGGACGCTGCGGTCCTGGAGGGACTCTACCCGGGCGATTATCTCATCGAGACGGGAAGGATTCTCGCAGGCAGGTACGGAACGACGCTGAAACAGGCCATCGGCGACCGTCAGCCTGGCAGTCTGCCGTTGCCGGAGGCTCTCGTGGAGGTCCGCTCCTTCGTCATTGAAAGGATGATGGAAATCGTTCGCCACGATCTTGCCCTGGCGGGCGTTCATCAGGAGGTATTCAGTTCGGAACGCGCCATGATGGAATCCGGCGGGATCGAGAGGTGTCTGGAGAAGCTCGATGCACGTGGCCTTATCTACACCGGCGTGCTGGAACCGCCGAAGGGCAGGGAGCCCGAGGACTGGGAGCCCGTGCCCCAAACCCTGTTTCGCTCCACGTGTTTTGGCGATGATCTCGATCGACCACTCAGGAAGTCAGATGGCTCCTGGAGCTATTTCGCCCCGGACATCGCCTATCACAACGGCAAGGTTGAAAGAGGGTTCGATCTCATCATCAATGTCTTCGGGGCCGACCACGCCGGTTACGTCAAGCGGCTCAAGGCCGCGGTGGCGGCGCTCTCGGATGACCGGGCCTCCTTCAACATCCTGCTGACCCAGCTCGTCCGCTTTACCGGCAATGACCGGCTGGCGAGAATGTCGAAGCGGGCCGGTCGCTACGTCACCATGCGTGAGGTTGTCGAATCGGTCGGCAAGGACGTGCTGAGGTTCATCATGGTGACACGCCGCAACGACGTGCCGCTTGACTTTGATCCGGTGAAGGCGCTGGAGCAGTCGAAGGACAATCCCGTGTTCTATGTCCAGTATGCCCACGCGCGCATCTGCTCGGTCCTGCGCAAGGCCGGCGAGGCGGGAATCGACACGTCCGAACTCGCCCGCGCGCCCCTGTCCCGGCTCACGGAATCCCGCGAGATCGCCCTCATCAGGACCCTGGCCGGATGGCCCGCCGCCATCGATGCCGCCGCCTCCGCCCACGAACCCCATCGCATCGCCGCCTGGCTCAACACTCTTGCCGGAGAGTTTCACGCATTGTGGAACACGGGCAGGGATGATCCTTCCCTGCGTCTTGTTGTGGATGGAGAGGCGGATCTGACACGCGCCAGACTTGCGCTCAGCGCGGCTACACGGCAGGTGATTGCCCGTGGTCTGCTTCTTGTCGGTGTCGAACCCAGGGAGGTCATGCGCTGAACGACCGCCGCGAACCAACACTCTTCGCCGGTGGAGAACCCGAACCCCGGGAAGAACGGCAGATTCCCGTCCAGGAGGCAGGGACGGCGCCCGTGCGACGACGCGGACCGTGGCGCCTCGTCATCGCACTGCTCCTGATCCTCCTGGCTGCGGGAGGCGCCGCGTGGTTCGTCTTGTTTGACAGGGACGACACCGGAATTCGGGAGGTAACGGTGTTCCGGGCCGATACCGAACCTTATCGGGTGGCGCCAGAAACCGCAGACATTTCGGACATTCCCAACACCGGCATCCTGGTTCTCGAGACCACCGCCAACGGCGAGGAGAGCGAGGGCCATGAGGTTCTGATGCCGCCTCCCGAGGAGCCATTTGTGCTCGATACCGGGGCGCAGGAGGTGGGGGATGTGGTCGTTGATGTCGCCGAGGCGCCGCTGGAGCCCGCCATGGAAGGGGCTGTGGTCGACCCGATCTTCGATGCCGAACAGGTCTCGGCCATGGTCGACGAGGCTCTCGACGAGACCCCCCAACCAGTGCCTCCCCTGCCAGACGACAAGCCGGCGCCGCCGGAAGTCAATTGGGGGCCAGGCACCGTCACTGCTGATGACGCCGCCGGGACGGGTTCATTGTCCTTCTCGGATGTCGCAGCTTCCCTCGGGGAAGATTCTGTCGGCGAACCGGAAGTCGCCGGGACTGGAACGCGCTATGGTGTCCGCATTGCCGCGTATTCCAGCGAGGAGCTGGCAACGGCTGCCTGGGATCGGCTGTATCGTGGACACAACGATCTCTTTGGAGGGCTTGAGGCAATCATCACCAGAATATCCCTCGACGGCAGCCACTTCTTCCGCCTCACCATCGGCGAATTCGAGGCGAGGCAGGAGGCTGAAGGGCTGTGTGCCGCGGTTGTCGAGCGCGCCCTCGAGTGCCGTGTCGTGACCCACTGACACTGTGCCGCGCGCTCTCATCACCGATATTGCCGGGATCCGCATCACGGCGCCTGAACGGTCCTTCTTGCGCGCCTTTGATCCCCTCGGCATCATTCTCTTCCGCCGCAACATTGGCGATCCGGTCCAGGTCGGCGATCTCGTGGCGTCCTTCCGCGACATCGTCGGACGCGCCGACGCGCCGGTCATGGTCGACCAGGAAGGCGGGCGCGTGGCGCGTCTCGGGGAACCCTACTGGTGGCCCGGTCTGCCACCCGCGATGATTGCCCGGGGAGGGGAGCGGGCCGCCTGGCTTGCCGGTCGCCTGCTGGCCCATGACATGGCATCACTGGGCATCGATGTCACGTGCGCCCCCTCGCTCGACCTCGGTCTTGCAGGCATGAACGATGTCATCGGTGACCGCGCTTTCTCTCATGACCCCGATCGTGTCAGCGGCCTCGGGGCGGCCTTCATCGATGGTCTTGATGCGGGCGGCGTGCAGGCGACGATCAAGCACATGCCTGGCCACGGCCGGGTGATCGAGGACCCGCACCACAGGTTGCCACGCGTCGACACGGACCTCGCTGTCCTGAGGGAGCAGGACTTCGTTCCCTTCCGACGCCTGGCCGCCAGTCCCTTCGGCATGGTGGCCCATGTTGTCTACACGGCCATCGACAGCCGGAATCCGGCTTCAGCTTCACCGGAGGTGATCCGCCGCATCATTCGCGGTGAACTGGGATTTGACGGTGTGCTGATGACTGATGCCATCGATATGGAGGCTCTGAGCGGTCCCCATGAAGCAAGGGCCCGGTCGTGCATCGCCGCCGGGATCGATGTGGTGATGCACTGCAACCAGCCTCTGGAGGTGCGTGAGCGCGTTGCCGCCGCAACACCGGAACTCGCCGGTGACGCCCTGGAGCGGGTGGTGAAAGCGGCGGCAGCGCGTCGTTCGCCGCAACCCGGATTCGACCCGTGCACGGCCCGTGCGGAACTCGCGCGTCTGGTGGCCACGCCATGAGCTTCGACGTGGAGGGAATCCTGTGGCTGGTTTCGGTCTGGGCTCTGCCGGTGCTGACCGCCATCACACTTCATGAGGCCGCACACGGCTGGGTAGCGTGGAAACTCGGGGACGACACCGCCCGGCTCATGGGACGGGTCACGTTCAATCCCCTGAAGCACATCGACCGGTTTGGAACGGTTCTGCTGCCGTGCCTCCTGCTCCTCTTCCAGGCGCCCTTCCTGTTCGGCTATGCCCGGCCGGTCCCGGTGCGGTTCCATCGTCTTGGCAGGCCGCGGCGCGACATGGTTCTGGTGGCGGCTGCCGGTCCGGCCATCAATCTTCTGATGGCACTTGCGGCGGCCCTCGCCTTTCACCTCGTGGTTCTCGTCCCCGATGTGGCCTCCGCCTGGCTCGCCGCCAACCTGCGCAATGCGCTGATCATCAATGTCGTGCTGGCAGTCTTCAACATGCTGCCACTCCCCCCGCTCGATGGCGGACGCGTGGTGACAGGCCTTCTTCCGTCTCGCCTGGCGGCGCCCTTCCAGCGCATGGAACGATACGGTATCGCCATCCTTGTCGCCCTCATCGCGTTGCCACCGCTCATCGGCGAACAGATCGGACTGGATATCGCCATTCTTTCCCGACTCCTATTGCCTCCGGTCGAGGCCATCATCCACGCCATCGTCTTCGTCGCGATGGTATGATGGACGATCCTCTCTGCGGAGACTGGACATGGTGGCTGGAATCGCGGCGGGAATGCGGCGAGACTCACATTCTGGTCGGATGGAGGCTGGATGCAGGTGACCGGCGAGGACTTTGCCGAGGATGAGGCGGGCCCGACGCCCGGTCCCTCCGGCGTCTTCCGCGTGGATGTGGAGGGTTACGAGGGTCCGCTCGATGTCCTGTTGGCACTGGCGCGTCAGCAGAAGGTCGACCTTGCCCGCATTTCCATGGTTGATCTTGCTGATCAGTACCTCGCGTTCGTGGCCCGCGCCCGTCACCGTCATCTGGAACTCGCCGCCGACTATCTCGTCATGGCGGCCTGGCTGGCCTACCTCAAGTCCCGACTCCTGATCCCTCGCGAAGAAGGGGAAGCACCGTCTCCGGAACTCATGGCCGAGGCGCTGCAATTCCAGCTCCAACGTCTCGAATCGATGCGGGACAGCGCCCGGGCGCTCATGGCGCTTCCCCTTCTTGACCGTGATGTCTTTCGCTGTGGTCATCCCGAAGGCCTGCCCGTCGAGACCCGGGACGTGTGGCGCGAGTCCCTCTGGCGCCTGCTCAGGGCCTATGGCGAGCTCCTGCAGCGTGTGCGCCGGCAGGACTGGCGGCCGGAGCCCGTCGAGGTGTTTTCCGTGGAGACGGCCCTGCAGCGTCTTGAGGAACTGGTTGGCGATCTGCCCGACTGGAAGGACATGATCAGCCTGCTTCCCGAGGATTTGCGCAGCGGTCTCTATTACCGGTCCGTCGTCAGTTCGACCCTGGTTGCAGGGCTTGAACTGGCCCGCCAGGGGAAGGCGGAACTGCGCCAGGATGGTGCCTGGACACCGATCGAGATCAGAAGGCGCGGATCATGAAGACGCCAAACCGGGATGTGCGCATCGTCGAGGCCCTGCTGTTCGCCTCGCCCGAGCCTGTCGACGAGAAGGAGATTGCCGGGCGCCTTGGCGAGGACGTTGATGTCGGGGCCTGTCTTGGCCAGCTTGCGGCGGATTACAGAGGACGGGGTGTTGAACCGGTGCGGATTGCCGGCAAGTGGTCCTTTCGCACGGCGGTGGATCTCGGGCCGGATCTGAAGATTCGTTCCGTGCGCCGCCGCCGGCTGTCGCGGGCAGCCCTCGAGACCCTCGCCATCATTGCGTATCACCAGCCCGTGACCCGCGCCGAGGTCGAGTCCATCCGGGGTGTCTCGCTTTCGCGGGGTACGCTCGATCTTCTCCTCGAGATCGGCTGGATCCGTCCGTCCGGGCGCCGGCGTACACCGGGAAGGCCCCTGCAGTGGCGGACCAGTGGTGAGTTTCTCGAGCACTTCGGCCTCGAATCAGTGGATGATCTGCCGGGACGCGACGAGTTGCTGGCCGCGGGACTGCTCGATACCAGGCCGGATCTGCCCTTGCCCGGAGGCCCAGGTGACGGCGAGGAGGAGCGCTCCTGACAACGCGTCATGAAAGGCTTGATAATAAGAACTGTTTGCACATAGCATCACGGCAACGTGATCAACATGCGGACGTTTCATGCCTGGTTTGTCCTTTCGAGGTGTCAGTCACTCCTGGGCCGGTGAAGAAGCCCTGAGAAATGTCGATCTCGAGATTGCCGACGGCGAGGTCATGTGCTTGGTCGGCCCCTCGGGATGCGGCAAGACCACCGCCCTGCACCTTGCCGCCGGAATTGAACCCCTCGCAACTGGCGAGATCCGCATCGGTGACGAAGTGGTCGCCGGAAACGGCATCCACCGGCCACCCGAGGTGCGGGGTGTGGGCCTTGTCTTCCAGGAATTTGCCCTTTTCCCTCATCTAAGTGTTGCCGACAACATCGCCTTCGGCCTGCGCGGGCGCCGGCAGGCGAAGGCCACCGTCGGGGATCTTCTCGACATGGTTGGTCTCGGCGGATACGCAGAGAAGTATCCCCACATGCTGTCGGGCGGTGAGCAGCAGCGTGTTGCCCTGGCGCGGGCTCTTGCGCCCAAACCGAGAATCCTGCTGCTCGACGAGCCGTTTTCCGGTCTCGACGTGCGCTTGCGTGAATCGGTGAGGGACCAGACTCTTGAAATCCTGCGCGACATCGGGACGACAACACTCATTGTCACCCACGACGCCGAGGAAGCGCTCTATCTCGGCGATCGCATTGCCGTGCTGCAGGGCGGCAGGCTGCTTCAGTCGGGAACGCCAGGCGCGGTCTACCAGCGTCCGGCAACGGCGTTCGTGGCGCGGTTCCTCGGCGACGTCAACTGGTTGCACGGCACAGCGGCTCCCGGCCGGATCCACTCACCGGTAGGTGACGTCCTGGCCGACGGTTTCATCACCGGCCAGAGGGTCGATGTCCTGATACGCCCCGAGGGACTGCACCTGACGCCCGAAGGCGACGGTCCCGGTGCACGGGTGATCGAACGGCGCCTGGTCGGGCATTCCACGCTCGTTTCCCTGCGCCTCGGGAACGGCGAGACGCTGCGCGCACGCATTCTTGGCCAGACTGCACCAGAACCCGGCACCGACGTCAGGATCCGTTTCGACGACGATTCCGTTCTCGTCTTTCCCTGTCACCAGGCCCGGCACATCGCCTGAGTGAAATCCCGGAGGCCCCTGGAGGGGCTGGAGGATGGATGTGTTCGGGTCACCGGCGCGGCACAATGACCTGACCAGTGATCGCTGTGCGTTTGCCATTGCGGCGGCACGTCACCCGGATCACGCCCCGCGCCGGTCCCTCGCTCACTCGAGCTGCTGGGGATGGACAATGGCGACGCCTTCTCCGGCGTGTGTGTACATTGCCGCAGACCCATCCAGCATGGCGGCATGGAGGTCCGGCCAGTTCATTTCGGCGCGTTCGATGCGCGTGGACTGGTCGGACAGGAACGCAGCGCGGGTTTCGGCGTCCCAGTTCAGGTAGAGCTTGCCGTCGAGCACAGACCAGCCGTTCACGAAATCGACCTCGGCACCGTAACCTTCCGACGCGGCATAGGCGCACCAGCCGTTGTATCTCGGCTCGTACGCACCCGGGTTGGCTGCGAAGGCCGCTGCGTTCTCCGCAGAGCTGAACAGCCACGACTTTCCCTTGTGCTCGACACTGTGGGAGGCCAGGCCCCTGGCAGGCGCGCCATCGAAGTAGGCAACGACATCGAAGCCGTCCATCGCAACACCGTCGGGCAGCGCGTTGACGAACTCGTCCGCACTGACTCCTTCATCGTCGGCGGTCGTTTGACCGACAACTGACGAGAGCCCCGCTGCGAGTACTACCGCGATCAACGCACGACGCGACAGGATACCCGCCCGTGCAGACAATTCGCCCCCCGTTCGATGCATCAGTCATCTCCATTTGAGTTCCCGACCCGCCCGGCTGACGACACATTCCAGTCCGGGCGGTCGGCAATGAACAGACTATCATGCACCGGTCCCGGCTTCGATCATCGCGTTGCGGCGACGAGGTTCGCCCATGCCGACACCGTCGGACCGGAACATTGCGAATGGTCGCTGACGGCCCAACTGTCTACCGTGCCAGGGAAGGGTGGCACGACCTTCGGGGGACATGTCGTTGCGCTGGTGTGGATTGGGCGATCCATGCCGGTACGCGATGGACCGCCGCGCGACGTGTCCAGAATTGGTGCTCCGGAAGGCGCGGCTCCCGCTGTTGCGCGCGACGGCCAGTTCCGCAGCCTCGACATCGTGAACCACGGGCCGGACCGGCGCTGCGGCCGGGCGAAGGCAAGAAGGGGCTATTCGGTCGAGGTGATGTCCACCTTGTGAATCGCATCCCCGATGCGAACGCGGCCCGACGTGACGACCTTCGCATTGATGCCGCGAAGGCCGAGTTTCTTGCCTCGTCGCGAGTTCACGAACTTCATGGCCTCCAGCCCAAATCGGGTGACGAACTTCTTGCAGCCGAGGTGCGGTTCAGCGCTGACCTCGATCACCGCCGAGCCCATCGCGAGCCGAGCTCCGGCCGGCAGGTTCTCCTTGCTGAGGTCCAGATCGACGAAGAACTGATCGCCGGCCAAAGGCCACCTGTCCTCTGATCGCGCCACCAGGGCGATGACGCGCGAGTTCATCAGCACCAACTGCATTTCCGGATGGGCGGAGCCGTCCTTCGTGTAAGGGCTCCCCCGTCCACGCCAGTTGTCGCCGACAAGACCGTTCTCGACGTCAAGCTCGCCGATCGCGAGCACCTCCCGGCGATCCACATCGGGGCGGCGAACAATCATCATCACCGTGCCGTAATCCTTCGGAGATTCCAGAATCTCCGGCAACCCGGCTTCAAGTTCCTGTCCATCGGGAAACGTCATCTCATGCAGCCATGTCGCATTCCCGGCTCACGCCCAATCCGTCACTTCACGCATTCGGGAGTTCCCCAGATGGCTGCCGCCGGTGGTAACACAGTGGACATTCGACAGCAAAGCCGCCCCCAGGTTGTCACCAAGGGCTGGGCCCCTCTCTTGATCAAGCTGGCATGGCGATGAGAAGCCCGGCCCTGTGAACGCTTCGCACTGTAAGGGCACACATTTGCCTTGTCGCGTGTGCCCGGGATGGAACGCCATCGTGGCGTCAAAGGGGCCGGCAGCGGCCCATCGATGAGGCGGGAGAATTCTCGGATCGGCTCCCTCGACACCGTGACCTCCGCCAGTTGAAGAGTGACAAGAAGGAGATGAGTTTCATGCGGGGAGTGGAGGATCATGCCTCGTGTGTACGGGGCGGGCGCGCCGCAGAGCCCTCGGGATACCCTCCTGAGCAGGTATGTGTCCGCACCCACTGCCTGTCGTCGACGCGGTCATGAGAAGGTGGGCCTGAAACCGCTTCGGATGGAGCCTGGGTGGTTACACGGTCCCAGGATTGTGGCGATTCTGATGCGGCCGAACAGTCAGGCGTTCGCAGTGCTGCAGGAGGGCAGCCTCCCGACGGCCGTGGTCCCCCCTGGCGCCTGCGTCGGGAGGGAAACGTTGATCGTCGTTGCCCTTGGCCCCTTGGAAGGCTATATGTCCCGGGTCGGGACGGCGCATCAGTGCCGCCGTTTCATGGATCGACAGGGAAGGGAGACCTCACCATGGGTACCTTCAGTATATGGCATTGGCTCATCGTGCTGGTCATCGTTCTGCTCCTCTTCGGACGCGGCCGGATTCCCAAGCTGGCCGGCGATCTTGCCAAGGGGATCAAGGAGTTCAAGTCCGGCATGAAGGACGAGGCGGCGCAGGCACGGCAATCCGCTGAATCCCCGACAACCATCGAGGGAACCGCCACACCAGCGTCCGCCGAGAACGAGAAGGACAAGACCGTCGCCTAGACACTTGACGAAGATTACCGGACATGTTCGATCTCGGATGGTTCGAATTGGCGGTCGTCGGGGCGGTGTTGCTGGTTGTGGTTGGCCCCAAGGACCTGCCCAGGGTGCTGCGGACAGTCGGCATATGGACCGGCAAGGCGCGGCGCATGGCGCGCGACTTCCAGAAGGCGCTGGACCAGTACGCCAAGGAAGCCGAGATCGATGACGTCAAGAAGGCTGTCGAGACGCCACTGAAGGCGAAGAAGGCGGTTGCCGCGGCTGTTGATCCCACTGGCACCCTCAAGAAGGAACTCGAGGACACCGGCCGCGAGATGCAGGAAAACATGAAAGTCAGGGATGAGCCGGAGGCGACGGCCCAGGCGGCGCCGTCGGAACGCGCCAGGGCTTCCGGCGACACATAGAACGCTCTTGATCAAGGATATCGACAACACCAAGCTTCCGCTGTTGGAGCATCTCGTCGAACTGCGCCGGCGCCTGGTGCGCAGCGCGGCGGTGGTCCTGATTGCCTTCCTGCCATGTTTCTACTTTGCGCCGGCGATCTACAACTTCCTCGCCCTGCCGCTCTACGACGCCTATGGACTGGCACCGGTGGAGGAGCCGGAGGAGGGTGAGGAGACATGGATCGAGCGCACCCTGAGTGACGCCTGGATGCTGTTTTCCTCGTCACCGGACGGGGAGGCCGCACCTGAAGAGCCAACTGGTGTCACGGAGGGCGCCACCATCGATCGCAGCGCCGATTCCGAGTACCCGCCGCGGTTCATCTTCACCAGTCCTCAGGAAGCCTTCCTGACCTATGTGAAGGTCGGTTTCTTTTTGTCGCTGTGCCTCTCGCTGCCGTTTCTCGTCTGGCAGCTTTGGGCGTTTGTGGCGCCCGGCCTCTATCGCCGGGAGAAGAAGCTGGTCTTGCCCTTCATGCTGGTGTTTCCACTGCTCTTCACGCTCGGCGCGGCGATGGTTTACTACGCCTTCTTTCCCGTTGCCCTGAGGTTCTTTCTCGGCTTTCAGCAGACCGGGGACTTCGGACAGCTGCCCATCGTCATGGAAGTGCGGGTGAGCGAGTACTTTTCACTTCTCCTCAAGCTCCTCTTCGCCTTTGGCATCAGTTTCCAGTTGCCCCTGGTGATGACTCTGTTGGCGCGAACCGGCATGGTGACGGCTGAAGGGCTGAAGGAAAAGCGAAAGTACGCCATCGTCGCCGTCTTCGTGCTGGCGGCCGTGATCACGCCGCCCGATCCCTTCAGCCAGCTTGGCCTCGCCCTTCCATTGATCCTGCTCTATGAAGTGTCGATCTGGTGTGCACGCATCACCGAGCGGCGCAAGGCCAAGGTCGAGGAAGCTGGCGAAGAGGAAGAGGTTGAAGAGGTGGACGACCCCCAGGCTTACGAGGAAACGGATTTCAATCCTGCGCGCTGACCGTCCCGGCACGCATGGCAAGGTAGACCGGCATGCACGATCTTGCGTGGATTCGCGCCCATCCCCAGGCCTTTGACGCGGCCTGCGCGCGCCGTGGATTGCCTCCGCAGGCGTCGCTGATACTCGACATGGACCGCAAGGTGCGGCACTCCAGGACCGGTGTTCAGGAGCTGCAGCAGCGGCGCAACGATCTCACACGCCTGATCAGCGAGGCGAAACGCGGCAGCCGGGATGCAGCAGACGAGATCGCGGAAGTCGGCAGCATCAAGCAGCAGATCGCGACTCTGGAGGCGATTGAAAGGGAGGATGCCGGAAAGCTCCGCAACGTGCTCGAGGCCATCCCCAATGTCGTTGACGATACCGTTCCCGAAGGCGCCGACGAAGCGGACAACGTCGAGATGCGCCGCTGGGGAAACCTCCCCAACTTTGCCTTCGATCCGAGGGACCACGTTGATCTCGGCGCCCTTCTGGGCGGTATGGACTTCGACAGCGCGGCGCGCCTTGCCGGTGCGCGTTTCGTGGTCCTTTCCGGTGCCATGGCCCGCCTTGAACGGGCGCTGGCAACCTTCATGCTTGATGTGCACACCCGGGAGTTCGGTTATGTCGAGGTCTCCGCGCCCCTGCTGGTGCGTCCCGAGACCGCCTACGGTACCGGCAACCTTCCCAAGTTCGCCGATGATCTCTTCCGTACCACCGACAACCGCTATCTCATTCCCACAGCGGAAATGACCCTCACGAACCTGGTCCGCGAATCGATCGTGGACGAGGACACGCTTCCCCTGCGTTACACCGCACTCACTCCGTGTTTCCGATCCGAGGCGGGAGCGGCGGGACGCGATACCAGGGGCATGCTGCGCCAGCATCAGTTCTGGAAGGTGGAACTGGTTTCGGTGACGGCGCCCGAGGACTCCCCGGAAGAGCACCGCCGCATGGCGGCCTGTGCTGAAACCGTCCTGCAGCGCCTGGCATTGCCCTACCGCGTTGTCACCCTCGCGGCTGGAGATATCGGGTTTTCAGCCCGCCTGACATGGGACCTCGAAGTGTGGCTGCCGGGGCAGAAGAAGTGGCGGGAAATCTCGAGTCTGTCGAACTGCGCCGACTTCCAGGCGCGGCGGATGGCTGCGCGCTGCCGGACCAGGGAAACGCGCAAGACCCGATTTGTGCATACACTCAATGGTTCGGGTGTCGCGGTCGGCCGCGCGTTGATCGCCATCCTGGAGAATCATCAACACGAGGACGGAAGCGTCTCCATTCCCGAGGTCCTGCGTCCCTACATGGGTGGCACGGAACGCCTTCATCCCGGCGGAGCCGCACCGGTCGACGGCTGACGGCACGGCGATGCCCGTCTCGCGACCGGACCTCCTGCAGGACCTCGTTTCGCTGGGCGTCCGTTCGTCCAGGGTACTCGAAGCCATGGCGACGGTCCCCCGGGACCGGTTTGTGCGTCCCGAACAGACCGCCCGTGCCTGGGAGAACGTGGCACTGCCGATCGACTGCCAGCAGACGATCAGTCAGCCTCTGGTCGTTGCGCTGATGTCCGAAAGACTGGCCCTCGAGGAGGGTATGCGGGTCCTCGAAATCGGAACCGGAAGTGGCTATCAGACAGCCATTCTGGCGCAGTTGGCCGGACACGTGTGGACGATCGAACGTCACAATGTACTGCTGTGCCAGGCAAAGGCCCGTTTTGCCGAACTGAACCTCGAGAACATCACCTGCCGGTCGGGAGACGGCTCCACCGGTTGGCCGGAGGAGGCGCCCTTCGACAGGATCATGGTGACGGCCGCGGCGGCCACCATGCCGCATCCTTTGATCGACCAACTCGTCCCCGGTGGTATCATGGTCGTACCGGTTGGTGGAACTGTCTTCGACCAGAAACTCTACCATGTGCGACGCTTCGATTCGGGTCATGAAAGCCATGCCTTTCTCGATGTCAGGTTTGTTCCGCTCGTTCATGGGTGACAGGCCGGTACCCGGGCTTCTGGCGTTCCTTTCCGCCGCCGTCCTGGTGGCGTCCTGCGCCCAGATGCCGGCGCCGGTGCGCCACCTCGACCAGGTCATGCCCCCTCTGCCAGGAATTCCGCCGGCAGGCCGGCTGGCATCCCTGCCTCCCCTTCCTGCTACAAAACCCGTCCCGCCAGAGGCGCCTGCCGCGCCGCCACAACCCGTCGCCGAGCCGGAGGAACACGCAGCCGGGGATCTGATAGCGCGCATTGAACGCATTCTTGGCGCTGCCGGGGATGATGCGCCTCGCGAGACCATGTTCCTGGAGACCGTGCCTTCGGATACCGGTCCGGTGACCATCTACACCGTGCGCCGCGGTGACACGTTGCTCGGCATATCGCGCCAACTCGGTGTGCGTTCACGCGAACTCGCCGAGATCAATGGATTGGTCAAACCCTATCTGCTCGTGGAAGGACAGCAACTGACGGTGCCACAGGCAGCCACCAAGACACACCAGGTGGCTGCAGAGGACGTGTCCATTCCCGAACCCCTGACGACGGCCACTCCCGAACCCCTGACGACGGCCACTCCCGAACCCGTGACGACGGCCATTCCCGAGCCGGCACCCGGAGGTGACCTGCAGTTCATCTGGCCGGTTACAGGACCGGTCGTCTCGAGTTTCGGCCCCAAGGCCGGCGGTCTTCACAACGACGGTATCAATATCGCCGCACCTGCCGGGACTCCGGTGCGCGCCGCGGAGGACGGCGTTGTCTCCTACGTCGGCAACGAGATCAGGGGCTATGGCAACCTTGTACTCTTGCGCCACACGGATGGCTGGGTCACGGCCTATGCCCACAATGCGCGCAACCTCGTTGCCCGTGGCCAGATGGTGTTGCGTGGTGATGTCATTGCCAGTGTCGGTGCAAGTGGCGGAATCGCCCAACCGCAGTCCCACTTCGAACTTCGCCAGGGAACCACAGCCGTCAATCCGGTCGAACACCTCGTAGAGGGCTGAACCGCCGGTCGTCCCGTCAACCGGTCTCGAGTGTCCTTTCCAGACGGCCTGCGAGATCCTGGATGAACTGCCAGGCGACACGGCCGGACCGCGCACCGCGCGTCATCTGCCATTCGATGGCACGGACATGGAGCACCTCGTCCTCCACGTCGAGGCCGAAATGGTCCGCATAGCCTCTGACCATGGCAAGGTAGGTCGGCTGGTCACACCCGTGAAATCCCAGCCACAGCCCAAAGCGGTCGGAAAGCGACACCTTTTCCTCGACAGCCTCGGCAGGATGGATCGCGGTCGAGCGCTCGTTTTCCATGATGTCTCGAGGCGTCATGTGACGCCGGTTGGACGTCGCATAGAAGAGCACGTTTTCGGGGCGTCCCTCGAGACCGCCCTCGAGCACTGCCTTGAGCGACTTGAGCGTGCTGTCGTTGGCATCGAAGGAGAGGTCGTCGCACATCAGGATGGCGCGTCGCTCGACCTGCCGCATCCGCGAGAGCAGACGGT
This sequence comes from bacterium EF100-94H03 bin56, assembly GCA_002238685.1. GTDB lineage: Bacteria > Pseudomonadota > Alphaproteobacteria > SP197 > SP197 > SP197. The sequence continues at coordinate 19,930 of MPMV01000015.1, read as the reverse complement.
AGAGATGGGTGATGTCTTCCCGGTGTATCTCGATCAGCGCCAGGGAATCCGGCTGTTCGGAGTGGACCTTGGCGTGGACGGCCTTGATGAGTGTCGACTTTCCCATGCCGCGGGCGCCCCACAGGAGAGCGTTGTTGGCCGGGTAGCCCCTGGCAAACTGGCGTGTGTTTTCGAGCAGGGCATCCCTAGCATGGTCAATGCCGTGCAGGAGATCCAGCGGCACATGCTGGACGCGTTCAACCGCCTTGAGGGTGTCACTCCCCGCATGCCAGACAAACGCCTGGCCGCCCTGCGGAAGAGCCGGGGCAGCGTTGTCCCCGGTTCGCGAAGCCGTGGTGCCGGCGATGCGTTCCAGCGCCTGTGCGATTCTGGCGAGAGCGGGATTCGTCATGAAGCGGGCAGGGCGGTCAATCGGCGGTCATCATGGTGATCCACAGTACCCGGCAGTTTGCAATCGGTCATCCCCCGGCTATAGTCCGCCACCTTTCGCGCAGGATGTCGATATGCCGATCACACACGCCTATGCACAGGGCGAAGCAGGTGCCGCCGGTTTCGATCCCTTCTTCCTCATTCTCATGGTCGCCATGTTCGGCGTCTTCTGGTTCTTCGTGTTCAGGCCGCAGTCAAGGAAGGCCAAGCAACACCAGGCCATGCTCAGTTCGATCAAGCGGGGGGATCAGGTGGTCACCAACGGTGGTATCATCGGAAACGTCGCGCGCATTGAGGGGGACGGCGTCCTCATCGTCGAAATCGCCAAGGATGTCAAAGTGAAGTGCCGGCACTCGATGATCGCCGACGTCATGTCGAAGCCGGAACCGCGCCAGGCCGTGAAAGCGGACGAGGGGAACGCTGGCGAGAACGGTGGCGGTTGACATAACCGGCCATGCGTTACTTTCCGACCTGGAAGATCTGGATCGTCGTTCTTGTCAGTGTTCTGGGTCTGGCCTTTGCTGCACCGAACCTGCTCTCGCGTGACCTGGCACACGAACTGCCGACCTGGTTGCCGCACAAGCAGGTAAGTCTCGGTCTCGACCTTTCCGGCGGGGCGCATCTCCTGTTGCAGATTGACGAGGCAGCCTGGCGGGACGGGCGCCTCGCGTGGCTCGAGGGCAACGTGCGGCGAACCCTGCGCGGTGAACGCATTGGTGTCAGGGTCACCGGTGGTGATGACAGTCACAGGCAGTTCACCCTGCGCAATGCCGACGATGCTGCGGCTGCTGCCAGGGAACTCGATGGACTGGCCGACGATTTCACGATCACCGTCGATGAGACCGGTACGATCATTGCCGCGTTCACCGAGGTAGGCCTTGAGGCGGGGCTCGGCGATGCCATCGAGCGCACGCTGGAGGTGCTGCGCGGACGCATTGATCCCGAAGGCGTTCTGGAACCGGTCATCACACGCCAGGGGCGGGACCGCATCCTTGTCCAGGTGCCGGGTGTCGACGACACGCGCGTGTTGCGCTCGCGTCTCGGTCAGACCGCCAAGCTGACCTTCCATCTCGTTGACCAGGATACCTCCGTTGCCGCTGCCGAGGCCGGGCAACTCCCGGTTGGCTCGGTTCTCATGCCGGGACGTGAACAGCCAGGGCAGAGCCACGTCTTGCGGGCGGAGATTCTCGTGGCAGGGGAGAGTCTGGAGAGTGCCGCGGCGAGTTTCGATCAGGGTCGCCCGGTTGTCGCCTTCAGCTTCGACGGCGTGGGTGCCGCACGGTTTTGCGATGTGACGACGGAGAATGTCGGACGTCTTCTCGCCATTGTTCTCGACGGGGTCGTCATCAGTGCCCCGCGCATCAATGGGCCGATCTGCCAGGGAAGCGGCATCATCACCGGTTCTTTCACGGTGTTCGAGACACAGGAACTGGCGTTGTTGTTGCGGGCCGGAGCACTGCCTGTTCCTCTTGCGGTCGTCGAGGAGCGCACCGTTGGTCCCACACTGGGAGCGGACTCGATCGAAGCCGGCAAGATTGCGGCGATCGTCAGCTTTGCTGCGGTCATCGTTTTCATGATCGCCTGCTACGGAACCCTGGGCGCCTTCGCCAACGTCGCGCTCATCACCAATCTCATTCTCCTCATGGGCCTGCTGTCACTGTTGCAGGCGACCCTCACCCTTCCTGGAATCGCCGGCATCGTCCTCACGGTCGGTATGGCGGTAGATGCCAACGTGCTGATCTTCGAGCGCATCCGCGAGGAACAGCGTCATGGACGCACCATTCTCAATGCCGTCGAAACCGGTTTCAGGAGAGCCATGACGACCATTCTCGATGCCAACATCACCACGGCCGTGGCAGCATTTCTGCTGTTCTTTCTGGGATCCGGGCCGGTCAGGGGATTTGGCGCCACGCTTGCGATCGGCATTCTCACGTCGATGTTCACGGCGATGTTGCTGACACGCCTTCTGACTCACGTTTGGCTTGCCCGGTACCGGCCAAAGACCCTGGGGATCTGACCGATGAAGCGACTTCGTCTTGTCCCGACCGGTCTGCATCTGCCGTTCATGGACTTTCACCGGATCGCGGTGGGCGTGTCCGTGGTTCTCTTCATCGGTTCGATTGCCTTGCTGCTGCTTTCCGGGCTGAACTTCGGCATCGACTTCAAGGGCGGCACGCTGATCGAAATCCGCACGCCACAGGCTGCCGATCTCGCGGCCGTGAGAAGTGAGCTCAATGCGCTCGATGTCGGCAGTATCGCGCTGCAGGAGTTCGGCTCGGCCAGTGACGTGCTGATTCGCCTGCCCTTGCTGGCGGGCGATGAATCCGTTCAGCAGGCAGCCATCGACAGGATTCAGGCGACACTCAACGGCATGTATCCGGACATCGAGTACCGGCGCGTGGAGTTCGTGGGCCCGCAGGTATCAGGCGAACTCATCGAAAAGGGCGCGCAGGCGGTTCTGGTCGCCCTTGTTCTCATGATGATCTACATCTGGTTTCGCTTCGAGTGGCAGTTCGGTGTCGGCGCCGTGCTCGCCCTGGCTCACGATGTCGGTCTCACCATCGGGGTGTTTAGCCTGACCCGCATCGAATTCGATCTGCCGGTCGTTGCTGCACTCCTCACCATCGTCGGTTATTCGATGAACGACACGGTCGTCGTCTATGACCGAATCCGCGAGAATCTTCGCAAGTACAAGCAGCAACCGGTGCGCGGCGTCATCGACCGCTCGCTCAACGACACCTTGTCGCGCACGGTCATGACCAGCGTTACCACGATGCTGGCGCTCTTTGCCCTGTGGCTGTTTGGCGGCGCGGTGATCGCCCCCTTTGTATTGGCCATGATCTGGGGGGTCCTGATCGGCACCTATTCGTCCCTGTTTGTCGCTGCTCCGGTCCTGCTCTATCTCAGGCCCGTCCGTGTCAGCGACGAAAGGGAAGGCCTCCCGGATACCCCCTGATGTCCCGTCGTTCGACGCAGTGGTGAAGGGCGTGCCTACCGCCACCCGCAATGTCATCACCGGCTATGGCAATGGCGGATTTCGCATCGGCGACCGGCGCCGCGAGGGCTCCCTGATTGTCTTTCCAGATGCAGTGTTGGACTGGCCGGTGGCCGGGATGCCGGACGTGACGCCGGAAGCCCTGGCTGAGGTCGTGGCCCGGTCTCTTCGGGTCGACATTCTTCTGCTTGGCTGTGGGGATGCATCCGAGGTGCCGGCCCGGGATGTGCGCGATTTTCTGCGCCCGCACGGTATTGTCGTTGATGCGATGACAACAGGTGCGGCCTGCCGCACCTACAATATTCTGATGGCCGAGGATCGCCTCGTCGCAGCTGCCCTCGTGGCCGTCTGAGATCACGTCCCGGGGAAACGGCAGGGCGTTTCCCCGGGACGGGCGATTGTCAGAAGTACCAGGGGTTCTGTGCGGAAACCATGCAGAACAGCATGGGGAGCGACAGCATCGTGTTGGTACGCGAAAACAGCATGGCAGTGCGCGCCGAGGCTTTCTTGGCGTCGGCGTCGGCATCGACAATGCCCAGCGCCCGCTTCTGAGCCGGCCAGATGACGAACCAGACGTTGAACCACATGATGGCGCCCAGCCACATGCCGATTCCGATGGCGGTGCTGACGCCGTCGTCGGTGAAGCCGATGGCGACCGCCTCGATGAAGTAGCCGTTGAGCATTGCCAGGATGAGACCGGTCACGATCGTTGCCATGGCGCCCCAGCGGAACCAGAACAGTGCTGTCGGAGCAATGACCTTGCCGACCGCGGGTTTCTGGTCATCAGGGATCTTCGGCATGCTGGGGATCTGCACGAAGTTGAAGTACCACAGCAGACCAATCCACATCACGCCCGAAAGCACGTGGAGCCAGCGGAACAGGAACGAAACAAAGTCGAGTCCTTCCATGAGATTGTCCTCCCTCGCGACGCAATCAGATCGAGACAAGGATGATGGCGACGACAACCGTCAGCACACATCCGGCGATGACTGTGGACGAGAGTGATTCGAGTATCCTGGCCATGAGCTTTCCCCAATCTCCGTTAGGTCCCGACACCATGTGGCGGTCAACCAAGATTGGCCGCCATGTTGCGTGAAATTCATATGGCATCGCCCGCTTGATGTCTACACCCGGCGCCGGGACCAGCAGACAGCCATGGATCCAGGTCGACTCGCGCCGCAGTGACGATCGCGGATCGCCGCGCGGTTTTCCTGAGGTCGGGCCCGGGGGAAGGGAAGAGGCCGAAATTGCAGTTCATCGGCTGGAACGTGCGAGCGTCCGCCCCGGTGGTGACATGGTTGAGAAGGGCGCCGAGGGCTGTCGTCGCGGGGGGTGGAACGATGACATCCGAGCGGCTTTCCAGCAGCGCGAAGCGTCCGGCGAGAAGACCGATCGCGGTGCTCTCGACATAGCCCTCGACTCCGGTGATCTGTCCGGCAAATCTCAGGTGCGGCCGCTGGCGCAGTCTCAGGGCGCCGTCGAGCAGGTGCGGGCTGTTGATGAAGGTGTTCCGGTGGACACCGCCCAGGCGCGCAAAACGGGCATCGTTGAGCCCGGGTATGGCGCGGAACACCCCGACCTGGTCGCCGTGGCGCATCTTGGTCTGGAATCCGACCATGTTGAAGAGAGTTCCAAGAGCATTGTCCTGGCGCAGCTGCACAACGGCGAAAGGCCTCTGCCCGGTGGCGGGATTGGTCAGTCCGACGGGTTTCATCGGCCCGAAGCGCAGGGTGTTGCGGCCGCGTTGGGCCAGGACCTCGATGGGCAGGCACCCCTCGAACCACGGTGTCCCCCTTTCCCAGTCGCGAAAGGGTGTCGTCTCTGCCGCACGCACCCTGTCGACAAAGGCATCGTACTCCTCAAGGGACAGCGGACAGTTGATGTAGGCTGCGGTATCTCCCGCCGGTCCGGACCTGTCGTAGCGGGACTGGAACCACGCGATGTCGAAGTCGATGCTGTCGCGGTGGACCACCGGAGCGATGGCATCGAAGAAGGCGAGGGCTTCCCGGCCCGTCGCCCGCAGGATATCGGCGGCAAGGTCGGGCGCCGTGAGAGGACCTGTGGCGACAATCACCAGGCCTTCATCCGGGCCTGGCAGGGACGGCACCTCCTCGCGGCGCACCTCGATCGACGGCTCGGCAGTGATGGCCGCTTCCACGTCGCGGGAAAATCCGTGGCGATCGACAGCCAGGGCACTTCCGGCCGGCACCTGGTGGCGATCGGCAGCGGCCATGATGACGGAACCAGCGCGTCGCAGTTCCTCGTGGAGCAGGCCCACGGCATTCGTGGCGGCATCATCCGAACGGAAAGAGTTGGAACATACCAGTTCGGCAAGGGTGTCGGTCCTGTGAGCATCGCTGGTGCGGTGCGGGCGCATCTCGTGGAGCACGGCCTTCCCGCCCCCGCGCGCGATCTGCCAGGCAGCCTCGCACCCCGCCAGGCCACCGCCAATGACATGAATCGGTTTGGTCACGGCGCCGCCTCCTGTGGATGAACTGCGAGGTGAGGGGGAATAGACTTGTCGGGCACGACGTTCAGGAACTCCATGACCGATCTCATTGGTGGGCGGGACAGGGTCTCCGCTCCGATGCTACCCCATGTGCTTCCGGATGCCACAGGCGAAGTCGGCGACGGTGCGCAATTCACCACCGGAGTATTGCCCTATCAGCGTCTCGAATCCCTGATCGGATCGACAATCGTTCCTGACGATCCGCCGGCGGAAGGTCAGCTGCAGCCGGCGAGCCTGGACCTCAGGCTGGGAGACGTGGCGTGGCGTGTGCGCTCATCCTTCTTGCCGGGGCCGCGTTCGTCCGTCGAGGGCAAGCTTGCGGAAACCGCGGGCATCATGCACGAGATCGATCTCGCCGGAGGCGCGGTTCTCGAACGCGGCTGCGTCTACATCATTCCGTTGCAGGAGTGCCTGCGTCTGAAACCGCAGGACGAACTCGCAGGATTTGTCAATCCGAAGAGTTCGGTTGGCCGGCTCGATGTCTTCACGCGGGTCATCACGGACTACGCGACGGAGTTCGACAGGGTAGCGCGGGGCTACAGGGGTCGCCTCTATGCAGAGGTCTCGCCGCGCACCTTCTCGGTTCTGGTGCGCCGCGGGTCCCGTCTTGCACAGCTTCGGTTCCGGCGTGGCACCCCGCCGCTTGGCGAGGAAAAGCTGCGTCAGCTTCACAACGAACACCGTCTCGTTGATACCGTCGATGCATCAATACGCGGCAACACGGTGGCCCTGACCCTGGATCTCGAGGGTGCGGGACCGGGTTCTCTCGTTGGATATCGCGCCCGGCGCAACACCGGGGTTGTCGATGTCGACTGCAGGGGAGGACTCGAGGCTTCACTCTTCTGGGAACCCATTCATGCCGCGGCCAACCTGATCCTCAATCCCGACGAGTTTCACATCCTCGCCACCCGCGAACGGGTGAGGGTCCCGCCCGATCACGCTGCAGAGATGGCGGCCTATGACACCCTCGTGGGAGAGTTCCGGGTGCATTATGCGGGTTTTTTCGACCCCGGCTTTGGCTGGAGCGCGGACGACGGTGCGGGGGCACAGGCCGTCCTCGAGGTCCGCAGTCACGAGGTCCCCTTCCTCCTCGAGCACGGCCAGATCATGGGACGTCTTGCCTTTGAACGTCTCACGGAACGTCCGTCGGTCCTCTACGGCGCCGACCTCGGAAGCCACTACCAGGGCCAGTCGCTCGCGCTTTCGAAACACTTCCACGCCGGGTGAACATCGATCGGCGTGCTGTCATGGCTTTCTCGCCGGACCGAGCGGTTCCGCATCAAGATCCATACCCCCGCCTGACTGAGCAAACCGGTTGTCATGCGTTGGCGAATGTGGTTAGCGTTTGCCTGTGGTTCCGGACGGCAGGGAGATCAGGTCATGGCCGTTTCCACCCCAGGCAGGCGCAATCGGGACTGGGCCTGGCATCCCGACATCCCCATGCCCACCGTACCGGTGTTCGACTGGCCCTGGCGGCCACTCAAGGCCCTGCGGTATCTGGTGTCTCTGGCCTTCATGTGGTCGCAGGTCGTACCTTTCGCGATTCTCGCGATCGTGGTCTGGGAGTTCACGCAGCCGGCCCTGGAGCGTTGCCGGGAGCTTGAAGCTGGCTGGATTGCCTGGATGTACCTGCGCAATCTCGGTCTCATGATCCTGATCGCCGGGGGACTGCATCTCTTTTTCCATACATTCCGCGCCCAGGGAGACCGCCGAAAGTTCGACTCCCGCGACCTTGCCCGCAACGATGCGCGTTTCTTCACCGGAAACCAGACCCGTGACAACATCTTCTGGTCGTGCACCAGCGGCGTCGGCATCTGGACGGCCTACGAGGTGATCATGATGTGGGGCTATGCCAACGGCTGGTTCCCGCATTTCCTCGTCTGGCACGAGAATCCGGTCCTCTTCGTCGCCTGGTTCCTGATCATTCCCTTCTGGTCGGCCGTGCACTTCTACGTCATCCACCGGCTGCTTCACTGGAAGCCGCTCTTCCGCATCGCCCACGCCCTGCATCACCGCAATGTAACTGTCGGACCCTGGTCGGGCCTGTCGATGCACCCGATAGAGCACATAATCTACCTTTCCGGCGTCTTCATTCACGCGGTGGTGCTGTCGCACCCTGTGCATGTGCTCTTCCACGGGCAGTACAACACCCTGCAGGCAGCGACCTCCCATACGGGCTTCGATTCCATCCTGGTGCGCGGCAAGCCGGTGCACTATGCGGGCAGCTTCTTCCACACGCTTCACCATCGCCATTACAACTGCAACTATGGCAACCAGCTGGTGCCGATGGACAAGTGGTTCGGCAGCTACCACGACGGCACCCCGGAATCATGGGCGAGATTGCGCCGCCAAATGACAACACGATCGGCTGCGACCGCATCCGGCCGGTCACCTGTTGCATGAGGCATGCAACGGCGGTGATGACTACTCCGCGGCGGCCGTGACGGTACCTGCGTCTGAGAGAATGCCGGCGAGATAGCGGCCCGTGTGACTGGACGGGCTCCCGGCAACGGCCTCCGGTTCTCCCTCGGCGACAATGTGACCGCCGCCATCGCCGCCCTCGGGCCCGAGATCGATGATCCAGTCGGCAGTCTTGATCACTTCGAGATTGTGCTCGATCACGACCACGGTGTTTCCCGTATCGACCAGGGTGTGCAGGACCTCGAGGAGCTTGCGTACGTCCTCGAAGTGAAGACCCGTGGTCGGTTCGTCGAGAATGTAGAGGGTGCGTCCGGTGGCACGCCTTGAGAGTTCCTTGGCCAGCTTGACCCGCTGTGCCTCCCCGCCCGAGAGCGTCGTCGCGGGCTGGCCGACCCTGATGTAGCCCAGTCCGACGCGCATCAGCATGTCAAGCTTCGAGCGGATGGCCGGAACGGCCTGAAAGAAATCGCGCCCTTCCTCGACAGTCATGTCGAGCACGTCTGCGATCGATTTGCCTCGGAACCTGATCTCGAGGGTCTCCCGGTTGTAGCGTCGGCCCCGGCAGGTGTCGCACTGGACGTAGACATCGGCGAGAAAGTGCATTTCGATGCGCAGAAGGCCATCACCGCGGCAAGCCTCGCAACGCCCTCCCTCGACATTGAAACTGAAGCGTCCGGGCTGGTAGCCCCGCGCCTTCGATTCCGGCAATCCGGCAAACCACTCGCGGATGGGCGTGAAGGCGCCGGTGTAGGTGGCCGGATTGGATCGCGGAGTCCGGCCGATCGGCGACTGGTCGATGTCCACCACCTTGTCGAACATGTCCGCGCCCTCAAGTGCCGTGTGAGCACCCGCCGCCTGGTGATGCGATCCGAGGTGGTTGTGCAGGACCGGATAGAGGGTTTCGTTCACCAGGGTCGACTTGCCGCTGCCGGACACTCCGGTCACGCAGGTGAGGGCGCCAACGGGAAAGCGGGTCGTGATCGTCTTGAGGTTGTTGGCGGACGCTCCGGCGAGGGTCAGGAACCGGTCCGATCCGCGCCGGCCGTCGGGGATGTCGATCCGGCGTGCGCCAACGAGATACTGACCGGTCAGACTCGCCTCGGATGCCATGACGTCTGCCGGCGTTCCCTCGGCGACGATGTGACCGCCATGTTCGCCGGCGCCAGGGCCGAGATCGATCACGTGGTCGGCGGCACGGATTGCTTCCTCGTCGTGTTCGACGACGATCACGGTGTTTCCCAGGTTGCGAAGATCGGTCAGGGTCTCGAGAAGCCGCTGGTTGTCTCTCTGGTGGAGGCCAATCGACGGCTCATCCAGCACGTAGAGAACCCCGGTAAGGCCCGATCCGATCTGGGAGGCGAGCCTGATACGTTGGCCCTCGCCGCCGGACAGCGTTCCTGAGCGGCGCGACAGTGCCAGGTAGTCGAGACCCACCCGGCTGAGGAAGGTCAGGCGATCGTTGATTTCGGCAAGTATGCGCCGGGCGATTTCGGCCTGCTGGGCCGTCAGCGTCCTGGCTACGCCGGCAAACCAGCGCCGGGCTTCGCCGATCGAATACTCCGAGACCTCGGCGATATGCTTGCCGGCGATGCGCACGGCAAGGGCCTCAGGCTTGAGACGGTAACCGTTGCAGGCTTCGCAGGTGGTCATGGCCTGATAGCGACCGAGTTCCTCGCGCACGTGCTCGCTCGACGTCTCCCGGAGGCGTCTCTCAAGGCCCGGGATCACGCCCCTGAACGGTGCCCGGAACTCGGAAAGATCATCCTCCTCGCCGAATTCCTCCGTCCACCCGATCCTCTCGTTGCCCGACCCCTCGAGAAGCATGGTGCGCATGTCCTGCGGCAGGTCCTTCCAGGGCGTATGGAGGGACGCACCGAAATGCCGGGCCACCGAACGCATGGCCCGCTTGTAGTAGAGGCTGGAACTGCGCTGCCAGGGAACGATGGCGCCGCCCTCGAGGCTGCGCCGGGAATCGGGAACAACGAGATTGACGTCGAAGACGAGACGGGTGCCGATGCCACTGCACTCCGGACAGGCGCCGAACGGGTTGTTGAAGGAAAACAGCCGGGGTTCAATCTCCTCGATCGTGAAGCCCGACACGGGACAGGCGAAACGAGAGGAGAGAGTCATCTGTTCGTTGCTGTCGACATCGATGACGACGAGGAGCCCGTCGGAAAGGCCAAGGACCGTCTCGATGGAGTCCGCCAGCCGTCCCTCCAGGCCTTCGCGCTTGACGACCCGATCGACCACGACCTCGATGGTGTGCTTGCGTTTCTTGTCCAGACGCGGGGCATCCTCGATCATGTGGACGGCACCGTCGATCCTCACACGCTGAAATCCCGACCTCAGCAGCTCGCCGAGTTCCTTGCGGTACTCGCCCTTGCGACCCCGCACCACCGGTGCCAGCAGCATGAGGCGCGCACCATCGGCCATACCCATGATCCGGTCGACCATCTGGCTGACCGACTGGCTTTCGATCGGCAATCCGGTGACGGGCGACCACGGAACGCCGACCCTGGCCCACAGGAGGCGCATGTAGTCGTGAATCTCCGTCACGGTGCCAACCGTCGAGCGCGGATTCTTCGAGGTTGTCTTCTGCTCGATCGAGATCGCCGGGGACAGGCCGTCTATGTGCTCGACGTCGGGCTTTTCCATCATCTCGAGAAACTGGCGCGCATAGGCACTCAGACTCTCGACATAGCGCCTCTGGCCTTCGGCATAGATGGTATCGAAGGCAAGGGACGACTTGCCCGACCCGCTCAGTCCGGTCATGACAATCAGACGGTCACGAGGGAACTCGACGTTGATACCCTTGAGATTGTGCTCCCGCGCACCGCGCACGCGGATGCTCTTGTTCATGGTGGTTCCGTATCGCTCCAACCTTCATAATGGGGAGGGGCTTTGTCTGGCAAGGGTGCCGTCTGTGGATAGGCGGTGCAGTTCTTCATGCGCCGTCGGCAAACCCCTGATATGCTCAAGGATACACTCAATTCACCGGTCATTCATGTGGAGATGCCAGATGGCAGGAAGTGTCAACAAGGTCATATTGGTGGGCAACCTCGGTCGTGATCCGGAGATCCGCCGGATGACGTCGGGAGACGCCGTCGCCAATCTGTCGCTTGCCACCAGCAAGACCTGGAACGACCGGCAGACGGGTGAGAAGAGGGAACGCACCGAGTGGCACCGGGTGGCCATTTTCGGCAAGACGGCGGAGGTCGCAGAACGCTATCTGAGGAAGGGTTCGAAAATCTACATTGAAGGTGAGTTGCAGACCCGCAAGTGGCAGGACCAGAGCGGCCAGGAACGCTATACGACGGAAGTCGTGGTGCGGGGCTTTGGTGGCACCATGGTCATGCTCGACAGTCGGGGAGGGGGGGCGCCACGCATGGACGGTGGCGACCCGCAGCAGGTACCGTGGAGCGAGGGCGAGGATTCCGGCCAGACGGTCTCCGACAGGGATTCATCGGACTTTGACGACGGAATCCCCTTCTGAGCGCCGTGCCGGGGAGACACCTGCGGCCAGTCGATAACGCATGGCGGGAAGTGACGTGACCGATCCGGTTTCTTCGGATGCCATCGCGCCGGTTTCAATCGAGGACGAACTGCGCAGGAGCTACCTCGATTACGCCATGAGCGTGATCGTGTCGCGGGCGCTTCCCGATGTCCGCGATGGCCTCAAGCCGGTCCAGCGTCGCATTCTCTATGCGATGGGCGAGGCCGGCTACACGGCCGATCGTCCCTTCCGCAAGTCCGCCCGCATCGTCGGCGACGTGATGGCCCGTTACCATCCCCACGGCGACAGTGCGATCTACGACGCCATGGTGAGGATGGCGCAGACCTTCACCATGCGTTCGCCGCTTGTCGATGGTCAGGGGAACTTCGGTTCGATGGATGCGGATCCGCCGGCCGCCATGCGCTACACCGAAGCACGACTTGCCCGCATCGCGTTCAGCCTGCTCTCCGACATCGACCACGACACGGTGGATTTTCGTGACAACTACGATGGCAGCGAGAGGGAACCGGTGGTGCTGCCGGCCTGTTTCCCCAACCTCATCGTCAACGGCAGCACCGGTATCGCAGTCGGCATGGCCACCAACATCCCGCCTCACAATCTGGGTGAGGTGATTGATGCATGCTGCGCACTCATCGATGATCCATCGATAAGTGCGGGCGAACTCCTGCGATACGTGCCGTGCCCCGACTTCCCCACCGGGGGGATGGTCATGGGACAGGCCGGCGCGCGGGATGCCTACCTTTCGGGGAAGGGGCGGGTCATCGTGCGTGCCCGCACTCACATCGAGGAAGTGCGCAAGGGCCGCGAGGCGATCATCGTTACCGAAGTCCCCTATCAGGTGAACAAGGCGCGGTTGATTGAACGCATCTCCGAACTGGTCCGAGACAAGCGCGTGGAAGGGATTCACGAACTGCGCGACGAGAGTGACCGTCACGGTGTCCGGGTGGTGATCGAACTCAAGCGCGATGCGATGTCCGATGTCGTGCTCAACCAACTGTGGCACTACACACCGCTTCAGATCGTCTTTGCGGTCAACATGCTGGCTCTCGACGAGGCAGGGCAACCCCGCCAGATGTCGCTCCTCGACATCATTTCGCGGTTCATCCGTTTCCGCGAAGAGGTGGTCACCCGGCGGTTGCGTCATGAACTTTCGCGCATGCAGGAGCGTGCCCACCAGCTGATCGGTCTTGCCATTGCCGTGACGGAAGTCGACGAGGTGGTGGCCCTCATCCGCAATGCCGACAGTCCGGAGGATGCGCGTGCACAGCTGATGGCGAGGACCTGGCGCGCGGCGGTGGTCGAACCGGTGCTCGGACTCGTCGAGGGTGCCGAGTCCCTCGCCCGGTTGCGCGAAGACGGTGTCTATCGTCTCTCCCTCGAACAGGCGCGCGCCATTCTGGAATTGCGTCTGCAGCGGCTGACCGGCCTGGAGAGGGATAAGATCATCACCGAACTCAAGGGGTTGGCGGAGAAAATTGAAGGCCATCTTGCCATTCTGGCGTCGCGGGAACGCCTGATGGAACTCATTCGCGGCGAACTCGTCACATTGCGTGACGAGTTCGCCAATGAACGGCGCACCGAACTTGGCGAGGAGGTGTTCGACAGGACCGACGAGGACCTGATCCAGCCGGAGGACATGGTCGTCACCGTCAGTCTCAACGGCTACGTCAAACGGGTGCCGCTGGCCGACTACCGGGCACAGAGGCGCGGTGGCAAGGGGCGCAGCGGCATGTCCATCCGCGACGAGGACGTCGTCAACCAGGTGTTTGTGGTCAACACCCACGCCTGGGTCCTGTTTTTTGCCACCTCCGGCCTTGTTTTCCGTCTGAAGACCTACCGCCTGCCCATGGCAACGCCGCAGGCGCGCGGAAAGGCCTTTGTCAACCTGTTGCCCCTGGATGACGGCGAGACGATCTCGGCGGTCATGCCCATGCCGATTGACGAAGAAAGCTGGGACGACCTGCACGTGGTGTTCGCGACGGCGCAGGGCACGATACGACGCAACCGGCTGTCGGACTTTGCCAACATCCGAAAGAATGGTCTCATCGCCATGAAACTGGAGGAAGGCGAGCGGCTGATTGGCGTCAAGACTTGCCGCGAGGATCAGGATATCCTGCTGTTCACCCGCCAGGGACGCGCCATCCGTTTCTCCGTCGACGCCATCCGTACATTCGCCGGGCGTACATCCACGGGAGTGAGGGGAATCCGTCTTGGAGACGGTGACACCGTCATCGACATGACGGTCCTCGATCACATCGACATCAACCCGGATGTCAGGGCGGCCTACCTGAGACGGGCTGGGCTCGAACGGCGTTCCGATCAGGAAGAGACGGACGACGTGCCAGGCATCGCCGACGACGTATACGAAGAACTGCGCCGCAGGGAACAGTATCTCCTTACCGTGGCCGATGACGGCCTTGGCAAGCGCAGTTCGGCCTACGAGTACCGCGTCACGGGGCGGGGCGGGCAGGGAATAGTCAACATGGGACTCGATCGTGGCGAGGAGTTGAATCGCGCCGAAGTCGTCGCCTCCTTTCCGGTTGTCGACAGTGACCAGATCGTGCTCGTCTCCGACAGTGGCCAGTTGATCCGCAGCCCGGTCAACGAGATACGCATTGCCGGGCGCAACACCCGTGGCGTGCATCTCTTCCGTGTTACCGAAGGCACGAAAGTGGTATCGGTGGCGCTGGTCAAGGAAGAAGACAACGGGGACCCCTGACGCGTAAGGGGGGATCCGGGGAAGGTTTGATGAACTCGAACAGGGTTGGTGTCTATCCGGGATCGTTCGATCCCGTGACCAACGGGCATATCGATGTCATTTCCAGGGCACGCACGCTGGTGGACAGGCTCATCGTGGGCGTGGCAGTCAACACCGGCAAGAATCCCCTGTTCGGTTACGACGAACGCGTGGAGATGCTCGAGAGGGAACTGTCGGATCTGACGGATGCGTCGGGACTTGCGAGCATCGATGTGCGTCCCATCAACGGCCTTCTGGTGGCATTTGCCAAGGAGTGTGGCGCCGGTGTGATTATCCGCGGATTGCGTGCTGTCAGCGATTTCGACTACGAGTTCCAGATGGCGGGCATGAACGCCCGCATGGAACCCGACGTTGAAACGGTGTTTCTCATGGCTTCGGAGCGTCACACGTTCATTTCATCGCGCCTGGTCAAGGAGGTGGCGTTGCTGGGGGGCGACTTCGCGAGCTTCGTTCCCGAACGCGTGGCCCGGCGGCTTTCCAGGGCCATCTCTTGAGGACGATGCGGGTCGATACCTTCGACTTCGAACTTCCTGCCGACAGGATCGCGACACGCCCGGCGGAACCTCGCGATGCGGCGCGTCTTCTGTGTGTGGATGGTGCAGGTGTGCGGACCCATCACGCTTTCGCGGACCTCCCCCGGTTGCTCGAACCGGGCGACATTCTGGTGGTCAACGATACCCGGGTCGTGCCCGTCCGGATGAATGGGCAGAGTGCCGGCGCCGCTGTCGAGGTGACCGCCGTGGGCTGTGAAGGCGGCCGCCTGTGGCGGGTTCTCGCCCGCCCGGCCCGCAAGCTCAAACCGGGGCAGAGTATCTCGTTGCCCGGTGATCTTGCCGCCGCTGTCGTCTCCAGGGAGGCGAACGGGGCCGTCATTCTCGATGTGGACATGACCAGAGAGGAGTTCCTGGCCCATCTCGAATGCCACGGCGCGATGCCGCTGCCGCCCTACATCCGGCGCCATGCCGATGAGCGCGACCACAGCGACTATCAGACCATATTCGCCCTCAATGCCGGCGCCATCGCGGCCCCGACCGCCGGGCTTCACTTTACGGAACGGCTGCTCGAGGCCCTCGCCGCAGCGGGAATCGGTCGTGTTTCCCTCACGCTCCATGTCGGCCCCGGCACCTTCATGCCGGTCCGCACGGACATGACCCGGGATCACGAGATGCAGGGGGAGTGGGGAGAGATTTCCCCGAAGGCGGCAGCCCGGATCAATGCCGTGCGCCAGTCCGGCGGGCGCATCATTGCTGTCGGCACGACCACCGTGCGCCTTCTCGAGAGCGCGGTCGATGACTCCGGCGTCGTGCACCCGTACCGGGGAGACACCACTCTCTTCATCACGCCGGGCCACCGGTTTCGTGCCATCGATGCCCTGATCACCAACTTTCACCTTCCGCGTTCGACGCTCTTCATGCTCGTGTGCGCTTTTCTCGGCACCGGCATCATGAAGCGGGCCTACTGCGAAGCCATCGCCAGGGGCTACCGTTTCTACAGTTACGGCGATGCCTGCCTGCTTGCCAGCGAGCGACCGTGCTGAACTGGCGCCGCCGGGCAACCTGCGGACGGGCGCGTACCGGCGTCCTCCTTACCGCACACGGCGAAGTGCACACGCCCGTGTTCATGCCGGTGGGCACGGCCGCAACCGTCAAGGGCGTGATGACCGGTCATCTGCGGGAAGCCGGAGTCTCCATGCTCCTTGGCAACACCTATCATCTCATGCTGCGTCCGGGAGCCGGAAGAATACGGGGTCTGGGCGGACTGAGGCAGTTCATGAACTGGCCGGGGCCCGTCCTGACCGACAGTGGTGGCTTCCAGATTTTTTCGCTCAAGGGCCTGAGCAAGGTCACTGAGGAGGGAGCGGTTTTCCGCAGCCATGTTGACGGCAGTCGCCACGAACTCACGCCGGAACGCTCGGTGGAAATCCAGGACTGTCTCGATTCGACCGTCACCATGGTTCTCGATGAATGCACCGAACATCCGGCCACGCACGAAAGGGCGCTGAAATCGATGGAACGCTCCATGCGCTGGGCCGAGCGCTGCAGGACTGCGTTTCGTCCCCGGGATGGCTACGGACTCTTCGGCATCGTGCAGGGAGGCGTGCACGATGATCTGCGCCTTGCCAGCGCCCGCGCACTGCGGTCCATCGGATTCGAGGGCTACGCTGTCGGCGGTCTGGCTGTGGGAGAAGGACAGCAGGAAATGTTCCGTGTCCTGGACCTTGTGGTGGACCATCTGCCGTCAGACAAACCGCGTTATCTGATGGGAGTGGGCCGCCCGGACGACATCATTGGCGCAGTGGCCCGCGGTATCGACATGTTCGACTGTGTGCTCCCCAGCCGTTCCGGAAGAACAGGCCAGGCCTTCCTCAGACATGGAACACTCAATATCCGGAATGCCCGGCATCGCGATGACCCGCAGCCGCTCGAAGCTGACTGCCGCTGTCCGGCGTGCCGGAACCATTCGAGAGCCTATCTGCACCACCTGTTCCGCTGCGGCGAGATGCTGGGTCCGATCCTGCTGTCACTCCACAACATCACCCGCTATCAGGATCTCATGGGCGAAATCCGCCAGGCCATCGAGAAGGGAACCCTTGACCAGTTGGCCTGGACCGGACGACCGGATGATCAATGAGGGGCGGTTCGGCGCCGTTCAGGGCCGCTCGTAACCGGGTCGGGCGAATGTGGCCTCATCGTCATCAGTGGCGCCGTAGCTCGAGAAGAGGCGAAAACCCAGCAGGGTCCGCATGGTGTCGTCAAGCGATGCGTGGGTCTCGGGCCGGACGGCCAGGGTATGGTTCTGCAGCTGCCGGAACTGTGGTCCACAGTATGTGATGCTCACGCCGATGCGGCTGGCATCCGTCGTGTTGCGGCCCGAGCCATGCCATGTGCGGGCATCCCACATGACCACGCTGCCGGCCGGAACTTCCGCGTGCACGGTTGCGAATGTTCTCTCCGGGTCCGGTTCGCAGCCGGAAAGATGGCTGCCGGGAACCAGGCGCGTGCAGCCGTTGGCCCGTGTGAAATCGCTGATCGCCCACATGACATTGATGACCACGGCGGGATTGATCGGGTGGCGGGAGGCCGTCGGTGGTCCGTAGCGGGGCACGGCGCGTGTAATGGCGCCCGGGCGGTGCGGCGGTTCCTCCGGGCACACGGCGCGGGGCAGCCACCACTGGTCGGTATGAAGATCCATTTCCTCATTGCCCGGGTGAATGACGTGTGCTGTGTAGCCTGAGAGCATGATGCGCTCGCCGAGCAGATGGCGGGCCAAGGCAAGGGAGAGGGGATGCCGCGCCATGTCGTCGAGACCGCATTCGCCGGCAACAAGGACCACCCACTCGTCGCCGGCACGCCGCCATTCATCGGCATCCGCCGCGTGCTGCTTTCCACGTCCGGCGGCGCGCTCCACTGCCGCGATGGCATGAGCAAGCCTGTCGGCATCGAGCACGCCTTCGGCCATGCAGTAGCCGAAGCGATCAAGGTCCTGACTGAGTCCCGCGATATCTCCCCGGGTGCGAAGTGTGCTCGACATGGGCCAAGCATCATGCAATTTCGCGACAGGAACAACCGGGGTCAACGGCTGAACCTTGACCGGGAGCATGGCAGTCACTAGGTTGCCCGCCGCCCGTCCCCCCTTGTCTTTCTTCGTTTCCGCGAGAGCCCGTAGCTCAGCTGGCAGAGCATCTGACTTTTAATCAGGCGGTCGAAGGTTCGAATCCTTCCGGGCTCACCACCCCAGACGTTGGATTGCAGGCGACGGGCGCGACGTTGATTGACGATCGAATGTCCCGACGACGTCGCACACAGGGCTGGACGGGGCGCATCACCCTGCTTCCCCGCTCAGGGTTCATGTGTTCCTTTCAGCGATGGCCCCTTGAGAGGACATCCATCCCGCTTCGGTCTCATTGACTTGCCGACAGTAGAGCGTGTCGTCTCGAGGCTTTCGCACCTGACAGGAAACGCAAAGGACGCTCGACAGTGGGCGTGGAACACTGCCAGGCGACGATCAATTGAAGAGAAAGTGCTCGCGGTTCGGTGTCCTGGTCCGGCTCCAGTACTCAAGAAGCTTGAACGGCCAGTTCTGGGTCACGCGTCCCGCCTTGTTCTTGTACCAGCTGCGAACGTTCGGTGCACCCCAGGCGACCTGCAGATTGCCCTCGTCGATGATCACGTTGTAGGCGTCGTGGACGCCCTTGCGGCACTCCAGATTGCGGTGGCCGTTTTCGAACAGCATCCTGATGCAGCCCATGACGTAGTGCATGGCGCACTCCGAGAAGAATATGGTGCTTCCGGTGATGACGATGTTGGTGTTGGGTCCGTAGAGGCAGAAGAGATTGGGATATCCCGGTACGACGATGCCGAGGTAGGCACGCGGATCGTCCCCCCAATGCCGGCGGAGATCGCATCCGTCCCGTCCACGGATACGCATGGGCCACAGGAACCGGCTGGCATGAAACCCGGTGGCGTAGACGAGCGCGTCCGCCCGGTGCTCGACGCCGTCCGCAGTTCGCACGCCGTGTGCCGTAATCTGATCGATCTTCTCTGTGATCAGCTGCACGTTGTCGCGCCTCAGGGTGCGATACCAGGTGCCGTCGTCGACCAGGAGCCGCTTGCCACACGGCGGGTGTTTCGGGATTGACGCCGCTATCAGGTCCTTGTCGCCGTCGAGTTCGCGCCGGATGCTACGAACCATGAACTTGCGCAAGGCCTCGTTTGCAGCGCTCACAGACCGTTCCTGATGCGGCCAGGCGGGGTCCTTCGTGACCGACGCGTAGAGACCTTCTCCATCCAGCCAGAACAGCAGGAAATGGTACCAGCGCGCATAGAAGGGAACGTGGTTGATCAGCCAGCGCTCTCCAGCCGGCACGCTCGCGCGATAGTCGGGATTGGGATAGATCCAGGGTGGCGTGCGCTGGAACACGATGACCTCGCGGGCCTGCCTGGCGACCTCGGGCACGAACTGCATGGCGCTGGCGCCGGTTCCGATGACCGCCACCCGCTTGTCTGAGAGATCGAGGGTGGGATCCCAGCGCGCCGAGTGAAACGCCGGGCCTTCGAATGCGCCCACGCCATCGAGATCGGGAAGCCGGGGCTGGTTGAGTTGTCCCGTCGCACAGATGAGAGCATTGGCCTTCAACGCGGTGGTGCGGCCGCCGCGGTCCCGCACCGTCACGCTCCATGCGCCGTCCGCCTCGTCGAAATCGGCTCCGACGACTTCGTGCTCGAACAGGATGTGAGGGCGCAGACCGAAATCGGACGCGCAGCGTTCAAAGTACGAATACAGGACAGGCTGCGTACAGTAGTA
>MPMV01000070.1 GCA_002238685.1 bacterium EF100-94H03 bin56 | reverse complement strand
CTCTCCGCTTCCTGTTGCACCGGGGGACGCGGAAACGACGTGAATCCGCTTCCCCGGCAATAGTTATTGAGAGAGAACGTGTTTTATGTCAGTATGTTACAGATTCGTTCAGCACCGAAGGTGCGGCCCTGGTGTGGGTCGCATTCCAGGCAACGGCGGTGCGGTCCTTGCGCGGGGCAGGTGAAGCGCTCCATCTCGCAGGGCCGCTTGCGACACTGCTCTGTGGCCTCTACCTGCCAGCTGCGCTCGATCTCCTGATTCCGCTGACTTTCCTGGGCTATGGCACAGCGATGCTCCTCGTGCTGCGCTCCGGAGTCGACACCATGCCGCGGATTCGCCTTGAGAGCGGGGACGTCCCCGCACTCGTGTGGCGCATCATCGCCCTGACGCTGATCGCTTCGGCATTCATCGACGTAGCGGTCGCTCTCGTGTTCCTGGCAGACCTGCCACACTGGCAGCCGTGGATCGTCAGCGGCGGTTCCGCCGGCTTGCTCCTGACGCTGGGCGGTCTGGCCCTGTCGGAGAGCCTGGCAAACGGCAGGGAACGGCCCGTGGAAAACAGGCGGGAAACGCCCCTTCGGGACGTCGATCCGGTAGCGGACGCCGAAATGATGGTGCGCCTGGAACGATTGTTGACCGAACAGCAACTCTACCTTGATCCCGATCTGACGCTCGGCCGTCTGTCCCGGAGGATGGGCGTGCCGGCCAAGCAGCTGTCGACGGCGATCAACCGGTCGACCGGCGCCAACGTGTCGCGCTACGTGAATCGCTTTCGGGTCGAAAGAGCCTGCGAGTGCCTGCTGGCCGGGGAGGCGGTGACCGCAGCCATGTTGTCAAGCGGATTCAACACCCGGTCGAACTTCAATCGAGAGTTCCGGAGGATCACAGGGAAAACGCCCGGCAACTGGCGCGAGACGGCACCAGGGTGCCGACCTCAATCCCCTCAGGAGTAGTCGGGGCAACCGGCATCCGGTGGCTTCCCGACTGACTCCGGGAGCCTGCGGAACAGCGGGGATTTTCGGACTTGTGCTGTGGACGTGGCGATGTCGTATCCTCGAGGATCGCGTTGTCGGCGCCCCTCGTTCACCGGCACTGATCGGGTCTCCCGCGAGTTCCCGGAAGCTCTCCGCTACCTGTAAATCGGCTTCATGCGGGTGAACTCCATGTCGCGCGGTGCATCGACGGCCTGGATGGTATATGGATGTTGAAACGTTCAACACGACCAGGTTCGGAGGAAAACACATGCGAAGACTACTTGCACTTGCAACTGTGGCGTTTGCGGTTGCCACTGTGACCCCCCAGGGTCCGGCGGCGGCGGAGACCCTGAGAGTCGGCACCGAATGCACCTACCACCCCTTCAACTTCCGCGACGAGAATGGCGAGTTGCAGGGCTACGACATCGATGTTGCCAAGGCGATTGGCGATCACCTCGGCGTCGAGATCGAATTTCACTGTCAGAAGTGGGACGGCATGATCCCGGCTCTCCTGGCGAACAAGTTCGATCTGATTGTCGCCTCCATGTCGATCACTGACCAGCGCAAGCAAAAGATCGATTTTTCTGATCCTTATCGCGTCTCCATTGGCCAGTTCATCGGCGCGAAGGAGAAGGATCTCATGTTCTTCAACGAGGACGGGTCGGTCAACGAGGCTGGTTTCGAGGGCGTGAAGATCGGCCTGCAGCGCGCGACAACCTACGACAACTGGATCCAGGCGCGCGCGCCCAATGCCGAGGTCGTGCGCTACGATGCCATCGAAGCGCTTTATCTGGACCTCCAGAATGGTCGTGTCGATGCCATCATGACCAATCCCATGAAGGCGTATCTCAAGTTTCTCAGCCAGCCCGAAGGTGCCGGGTTCGAAGTGGTCGGACCGCAGATCGAGGAAACGGAATTCTTTGGTATCGGTGTTGGCGTCGGCTTGAGAAAAGGCAACGACGAACTGCTTTCCCGCATCAACGAAGGTATTCGCCAGGTCACCGAAGATGGATCGCTGGAAGTCTTTGCCAGGAAACACTTCCCGTTCACCATCCATCCGCAGAAGTGGCAAGGTACCGAGTGATCTGAAGAAGCAGGGATCGCTTGTTACAGGGGCGGCGGCCGAGTGAAGGCCGGCCGCCGCCTCCATGTCCTGCACAATTTGTTGCCGGTCCAAGCCGCTCTCATCCGGGAAGGTGGGTGTTTGGTCTGTCCGAACATTGAAGGATGGAGATCGACGCCGTGTCGGTGATCTATGGGTGGCTGGACGAGTACTTCTGGGGAGCCACGGTTGTCCTCAAGGTGTTCGGCGTGTCCCTGGTTATGGCCGTACTGTTCGGTCTCATCGGTTCGGCGGCCAAACTCTCCGGGAACAGGATCGCCGGGATCCTGGCCGGCGGTTACACCGTGGTCTTCCGGGGCACGCCGGAACTTCTGGTCATCCTGATCATCTATTTCGGTTCGGCGATCACGCTGACCACCGTCAGCCAGGCATTCGATCCGGACATTCAGTTCATCGACATTCCACCTTTCTGGGCCGGCGCCCTGGCCATCGCCCTGGTGGTCGGCGCCTACATGACCGAAACCTTCCGCGGTGCCTTCCTCGGCGTCGACTACGGTCAGATAGAGGCTGCCCGGGCGCTGGGAATCTCGAATTTCAAGACATTCATTTACGTGCGCATGCCGCAGATGTGGCGCCTGGCGTTGCCCAATTTCGGCAATCACATGCTTTCGCTCATGAAAGACACTGCTCTGATATCGGTCATCGGGCTGGAGGAGATCGTCTTTGTCGCCGAGATCGCCACCACCGTGACCGTGAAGCCCTTCACCATGTACGCCGTTGTGGCTGTCATCTACCTCGCCATCACGACGGTCCTCACTCTGGCCGTCGCCGGGATGGAGAAGTACGCCAACAGGCACCTGGAGACATCGAGATGACTTTCGACGTCTTCCTGATCCTGAACAGCATCCCGACAATGATCGAGGGCCTGGGCATCACGCTCAAGCTCCTGTTTCTCTCGACTGTTATCGGCCTGGCCCTGGCGGTTGTCACGCTGCTGATGCGCCTAAGTGGCCACTGGCTGCTCACCTGGCCCGCCATGTTCTACATCTACATCTTTCGCGGAACACCGATTCTCGTACAGATCTTCATCATCTATCACGGATTGCCGCAGTTCGAGTTCATCCGCGAAGGCGTGCTCTGGCCGCTCCTTCGGGAGCCCTTTGGTTGCTGTGTTGTCGCTCTGAGCCTCAACGCGGGCGCCTACGTCTCGGAGATCCTTCGTGGAGGCGTGCTGGGTGTGGACCGCGGCTTGCATGAGGCCGGAAAGGCTCTGGGCCTTTCGACGCCTCATAGGTTCATCTACATCACGACACCAATTGCCGTTCGTCTGGCGATACCGGCCTACAGCAATGATTTCATCTCCATGCTGAAGGCGACCGCTCTTGCCAGTACGGTGACGCTGATGGACATGACCGGGGTGGCGCGAACCATCGTCGCGAAGACCTTCGCTCCCTACGAGATATTCATCGCGGCGGCGATCGTCTACCTCTGCTTTACCTGGACGTTCCAGCGCGGATTCGGCCTGCTGGAGCGCTACATGAGCCGCTACGTCAAGAAGGATGCATGAGATGGGCGAAGAAGCGCGGGTACCCATCATCGTCCTTGAGAAGGTCTGCAAGTTCTTCGGACAGTTTCAGGCTCTCAAGGACATAGACCTGGTCGTGAACAAGGGCGAACGCGTGGTGGTTTGCGGCCCGTCCGGGTCGGGCAAATCGACCATGATCCGTTGCATCAATCGCCTCGAAGAGCACAACAACGGCCGCATCGTCGTCAACGGCCACGAGCTGACAGGGAACTTGAGGGACGTCAATGCGGTCCGCCGCGAGGTAGGCATGGTGTTTCAGAGCTTCAATCTCTTTCCGCACCTTCGGGTTGTCGACAACTTGATGCTCGCGCAAAAGCTCGTTCGCAACCGGGGCAAGGCGGAAGCACGCGAACGCGCCATGCATCTCCTCGAGCGGGTCAAGATTCCCGAGCAGGCGGGAAAATGGCCGAGCCAGCTCTCCGGTGGCCAGCAGCAACGGGTCGCCATTGCGCGCGCGTTGTGCATGGATCCTGCAATCATGCTCTTCGACGAGCCCACCTCCGCGCTGGATCCCGAAATGATATCGGAAGTTCTCGACGTCATGATCGACCTGGCCCAGGAGGGCATGACGATGGTGGTCGTCACCCATGAAATGGGGTTCGCCCGATCCGTCGCCGATGCCGTCGTATTCATGGACGCCGGCGAGATCGTCGAGAGCAATCCTCCGGCCGAGTTCTTCCAGAATCCGAGAAATGAACGGACCAGACTTTTCCTCAGCCAGATCCTGTCGCATTAGACATCCGCACTTCGGCGGCTTGAACCGTCCGGCCCAACGGGCTCGTCGACGCGACCGACACGGCAACAAGCGCCGTTCATTCGGAGACCAGCAATGACCGCCACCATCGTGACCCAGGAAATCATCGAGTTTGCCCGGGGCCTTGCCGACACGAGCCGGGCCTTGATCCGTCAATCCGGGTGTTATCCGATTCATCGCTGCAGCAAGAGTGATGGCAGTCCTGTGACCGCCACCGACCGGACGGTCGAGAGCCGGCTTCGTGAACTGATCGAAGACACCTATCCCGATCATGGCATCGTCGGGGAGGAACACGGAGAGTCGTCATCCGACAGGGAACTGGTGTGGGTCCTCGACCCGATCGATGGCACCCTCGCCTTCATGTCCGGCATACCGGTCTACGGCACATTGATCGCCTTGCTGGAAAACCGGGCGCCGATCCTTGGCATCGTCGACATGCCGGCCACCGGCGAACGCTGGATCGGCTGTCATGGTCATGCAACGACCCGTAACGATGAGCCGGTTCGCGTCCGGGATTGCCAGAACCTGTCTGCCGCCCTCTTTTCGACCAGCAATCCGGACTACTTCAGCGCTTCGGACTTGCCGGCGCTGGAACGTCTCAAGGCCGCCACCGCCTGGACCGTCTATGGCGGAAGCTGCATGGCATATGCCCAGATTGCATCGGGCAGAATCGACGTGGGCATCGATGTTGACTTCGATCCCCACGATTACCTGGCACTCGTTCCTGTCGTGGAGGGCGCCGGAGGAATCGTCAGCGACTGGGCGGGCGACTCGCTCACTCTGGATTCGGGTGACCGTTTCATCGCCGCCTGCAGCCCGCAACTTCATCGCCAGGCGCTGACTGTTCTGAACGGACGCTGAGCCCGCGGAACTCCTGTTTCGGCTGCGGACAATGCGCTACAGCCCAATCGGCCGAGGCGTTCCAGAAACTGCTCAACGCTTTGCCATGAGCTGCTGGCGCTGCAGGGCCAGCGGGAAATCAAGAGTGCATGACTCAAAGGGGCATTGGGCCATCGAGCGCAGGACGGTCAGCCCCGAAACGCGGTACTGAAATCGCCATAGCCGGCCCCGTGTTTCGTGCTGTGCCGGCCCGAGACATTGTCACCAGACCGGCGCCTGCCTCTTTCTCCGGGCAGGATCACGCGATCGACAGTCGAGATCCGAAAGACCCGCAAGGCACTCGGATACTCCCTCACCTGCCGGTCTTGCCTTCTCTCCCTCCATCGCCTGGAGCACGGTTCACGCCTCGCGGCCCGCTGTCAGCCTGGCACCCAGGATGCGGGCCTGCATGACCGGTGTCGTCACGAAGCGGGGCGGGAAGCGTTGCAGATCCTCGAATGCCGCCATGTCGGCCACCAGATCGGTGTCCTCTCCCGCGGCCATCTCGGCGACCGCCCGTCCGGAAATGGTTCCCTTGGCGGCGCCGACACCGTTCTGGCATACCGCGGCCCAGATGCCGTCAGACAGCGTGCCGCACTTCGGCACGGAATTGCGCGACATGCACATGACACCGCTCCAGGTGTACGGGCCAAACAACGCATTTAGTGCCGATACCTGCTCTATCCGACTTGTCGCTCTCTCTCACGAATGAGCACATTTACAGCTGGTTAGTTGTTCTGTCAAGCCTCATCTGGGACATACCCGGTCAATTGTATGTGCGTCTTATATTCTCCAGTTGTTGCACTCGGGGAAGTAAATCGTCCTGTGGTTACCACAGGTCTGTTGCATACGGGGTCGCTGCTGGCTTAGGTTACGCTGTAGAAATGCGGTATATAAGGTTCATACCTGCCAGAAACGCAGCAGTACGCCGTAGGTGGAACTAAGGAAATATTGAGGTAGCAATGCCGTATCGTCAACGCCCCTATGACACAACAAGAAGACCACAAAGGCAGCGATGACCGGAAGACCAGAACGCCGCCAGCGCGCCGTCATGGCGACGGACACCGAGTGGGAGATGATCACCGGCCGGGCGCAAGCCGCCGGCATGGAACTCTCCCGTTTCATCATCCACCGCACGCTCATGCCGGATGCCCTGCCGCGGGAAGTGATACGCCGCGGGATACGGGAGACCCTCATCATGGCCCGTCTCGAGGAGAGTCGGCTGCAGGAGTCCGGCGCCGGCAATGCCTGGGAGCGCGCTGCGGCGGCGGTCGACGACTGGCTGGAGAGCGAGGGCGCGCTGGCGCATCTGACCGATCCCGGAGCGGCCAACCGCTGGAAGGCGAAGGGCGACGGCGGGGCGGGCGAGTGACCCGCCAGCTCAAGCGACAGCGCTGCGTCAGCTGCTCGCCGGAGAACCAGGCGATGATCCGCGAGGCGGCATCGAACGCCGGCAAGACGATCTCGGGCTACCTCCTCGACCTTGCCCTCAACGACGATCCAGAGATTCACGATCTCGTGCTCTCGCCTGACGAACAGCAGGAGGTCCTCGATCACCTCCGCGTCCTGGTGGAGGTCTGCCGGATCCTCACAAGGAGCCTTCCTGACCATGAGGGCCTCAACCTCTTCGGCGTCGAGGCGTTGATGAGGCGCACCTCATGACCGCGCGAAGGCGACGCCGCAGCAAACCGAAGGCGCCGTCGAGGCAGCTCATGATCTCGGCGACCGACGAGGAATGGGAGACGGTGGGAGCGCACGCCGATCATCGCGGGCTGCCGAGAGCAGCCTACCTCACGGGCCTTGCGGCACGGGATGTGGCCGGCACTCAGGCAGGCCCGCCGCTGGTGATGACCCGCGACGAACAGCGCGCCGTCGTCGAGGACTTGCGGGAGCTTCGTCGCGGCTTTGCCGGCGACGGCGACACGCCGGCCCTCATCGCCGACATCCAGGTCCGCATCGCCACCATGTTCGACGTCTGGGCGCGGGACCTGGTGGCCAAAGGCAAGCAGGATGCCCTGCTTCACGCGCTTTCCTCCACGATCGGCGAGGACCAGGCCCGTGCCCTCGTTGCCTCATGGAAGAAAGAGGCGCCGAGACCGACCGTCCGGACCAGGAAGGAGGATGGCGGACCCGACCTCTTCTCGTGGTCGCGCGAGACCTGACCGCCGGCCGGCACCTTACATCCGGAAGCCCCAGGACGGACCCGGGCGATAGGCCCGGATCCTCTCGTGAGCTTCGGCGAGTTTCGCGGCCCTGACGTCCTCGTCGTCCCGGTGCTGCCTGACGCAGCTTCGCTCCATGAGCGCCGCCATGGTCTGGCGGATCTCCGATCCGGGTTCGGGTGGGTCATCGAGGCCCCATGAACGGATCACCGTGAGGACGGCGACATCGCCGCCGCCCTTGCCCGGCACCGGTTCGATGCGCTCGACGCGTGCCTCGACCTGGGGCCGGTCGTCGAGGAGGCCCTCGGGCTCCATGACCCAGCGAATACGGTCTCCCTCGACCACGCGGTCCTCGCAGCGCAGGCTGAACTCCTGATCGGGGGAGGGATGCTGGCGCCTGATCTCCATCTCCCTCACCGTCTCGTCGGGCCAGAAGAGACGGCGGATGCCGGCCTGCGCGTCGAGGCGCACCAGATCGAACTCGTCGCGGATGCGGGAGCGGGTGATGTCGTCGTCAGACGCTGCCGTGGCCGGCAGGGTGACGAGCAGCGTGGTCCGCCCGTCGTGCTGCCTGAAGGACGCCTCCATGACGATCTCGTCACGGGCGCCGCCGTCGTCCCGCCACACCAGCCGGTCGCCCGGCACCAGCGGCTCGGTGAGCGCCCAGGGACGGCTCGTCCACGTCGCGGTCCTGGCGACGCGCAGCCGTCGTCGTGCCTGGCCGAGACGCACCAGGTGGTCCCGGCGGTTCTCCTCTTCGCGCACCACGTCGTCGGCCGCCAGCCGCTGAGGCAGGCTCGAGAGGAAGGCGGCGGTGTCGCCGGGCCTGCCGCCGGCGCTGCGGATATGGGCGGCCCGCTCCTTTCCCGGCATCTGGTTCAGGAGCTGTTCCGCGTCCTTCGACAGGTCGTCGGCCTCGCGGCACAAGGCCGCCGGGAGGGACGTTCCCTGGCGCTCATGGTTCGTCATGGCATCGTCGAGGCTCGTAAGGCGCCGCCAGAAGAGGGCGACCTCGTTGCGGTGGCGCTGCAGGCCCGAGATCGCATCCCGCCACCTGGCGATGAAGGAGCGGGTGTCGTCGTCGAGGCCGTCGCGTCCGTCGAGACGATCCAGCGCAGCGGCGAGTTCCGGGAACCCGGCGGCGTCCAGCGCCACGCCGCCCGTCTGCTTCACCTCGCGGATGAGCCTGTGGTCGAGAGCGTGCAGCGCCGCCACCTCGTCGGCCAGCAATGCGGCGCCGATGTCGCGGAGCGCGGCGTCGATCGCAGGGTCGGCGCCGACCATGTCGGGCGAACGCATGACGGCGGTTGCCGCCATCGCCCGGCCGTCATCGAGAAGGGCCGTCACGTCGCCGCGCCACGCCGCCGCGCGGTCATCCGCCTTCACGGCCAGTGCGGACGTTAC
This sequence comes from bacterium EF100-94H03 bin56, assembly GCA_002238685.1. Classification (GTDB taxonomy): domain Bacteria; phylum Pseudomonadota; class Alphaproteobacteria; order SP197; family SP197; genus SP197. The sequence goes on along the minus strand of MPMV01000070.1, from coordinate 5,777 downwards.
GCGGGCCTGCCAGGCCTCCAGGGAACGAAGCGCGTCGGTCGCCGCCTGCCATTCAGGCAGGGCGCCCGACAGGCGATCGAACGCTTCACGATCGAGACCTGAGCTGCGAAGGTGGGCGTCGAGTTCGCGAGCGTCGATCTCGCGCCGCAGCGCAGCGATCTCCCCTCCGACGGCCTCGCATCTGAGGGCCCAGGCATCGGCGTCGCTCGACTGTCGTCCCGTAGCGCGGACGCTCCTCCCCGAGACGCTGCAGACGCCGCAGACAAGCGGCGGTTCGCGCCCGTTCGCCGCGCCAGCGCTCGTCCATCGTCAGGTATGCTGAAAGGGCCTGCACCCGGGCCGCGTCCGGATCGTCCCGCGCCAAGGCCGCGCGCACCTCCCCGATGAGGGCGGGCCAGTCCGGTGCATCGATGGGAAGGACGGACTGTGCCGTTGCCGTCTTCAAGGCGTCGCGTACGAGTCTATGTAAAGTTCGTGCAGGCGTGCGCCGTAGCCGCCGACCAGATGTTGAGTGCCGCGATTTCAAACTGAGACACTACCGAAAATGTGACTATCCGCTATAGTGCCCAAAGCTTGAGGCGAAGACGCCCCGAGGGGGAGGAACAGAACCCTCGGGGCGCCCGACTGGCGATCAGTCCCGGGTCCCGAACCAAGCGCCCACGACGACGCCTTGACCTCCATCGGATTCGGTCCACTCGGCGCCGGCCGTTCCCGCCACCAAACGCGGGTCACCAGCTTGCGTTGGGACATTCGAGAACCGGCCGCCCCATGATCCGCTTGTCTGCGTTACGGTCGCATCATCACGATCCAGGGTCACATCCCGGTTCCTGAAAGCGCCGTCCGATCCGATGGATGCCGCACCCAGCCGCAGCCGCGCCGGAACATGCACATCCGCGAATGTCTGTGTTTGCCCGTTCGCGCCAGTGGCGACGCCGGTCACGAACACGCCGCCATTGCATCCGATGCAGCCGGATATGGTATTCGCGTTGAAATTAGCGGTGAGAGCCGCGGCGGCCGCAAACTCTCCGATTTCTGCGCCCATCGACGACCCGTAGGCGTAGAGGCCACCCGCTTCCCCCGAATAGGTCGCGGTGCCGAGGTTGGTCAGCGTCGGCGCGCTTGAGATTTCCGGGCCGTCCACGAAGGCCCCGATCTCCGCGCCCGTGATTGTCAACGGATCGGAGCGCCCCGAGAGGTGCATCCAGTAGCCGCCAGCTAGATAGTCGGTCGGGTCGGAGTTGTTCCAGTTGGTATAGACCGCCGCGACCGAAACGCTGGTGGTTGTGTGCGTCAGAAGAGCATCGCCTCGATAGGAATAGCCCGGCACAACCGGGGCGTAGTTTTCGCTGCCGATCCGGTCGATCGCGGCATCGAGGACGATACGGCTTCCGTCAGTGCGCCTGACCGTCAGCCGGACATTGCGGCCGTCGAACGAGGCTGAAGCCGCGTCGCCGGTAACGCCTGCGACGGAACCGCCATTCGACGACTGGGTGACGCTGCCAAAGTTCGGGAGATTGCCCGCCGCTTGTGCGCCGGCGTTGCGGGTCGCACCAGGATTCGCGATTTGAGCCTCGGCAAGGGTGGGGGTCGCACCAGGACCGGATGGCCCTCCATTCGAGGCGGTTCCGCCTCCACCACCACCGCAGGCAGCAAGGGTCAGCAGGGCGAATGTGGCGGCAACGGCCACAGTCGCGGTTCGCGCCAATCGTCTATCTGAGGATGTCATGCATCGTTCTCCAGTGGTTAGGACTCGCCAGTTGCCGGACACCGTCCCCCGCCGCTGGCACTCGCATGGCCGGGGCGATCATGTCCCGGCTCTAAGGACAGTCCGGCAGAAGCTGGAACGAGTCAGGTGGTGCTGCAATCCTGCAAAATTGAAGGTGTCGCGAGAAATGGAGTGAGAAAATCGGGGCGCTCCGCCTCCCGGTCCGCTGGACCCGATCGGGTGGCAGGCGCCTTACACAGCTGCATTCGGTCTATCGGCGCGCAACCGCAAGCGGCCGCGACTACCGTGCGAACAGGTTCTCGGCAATGTTGTCCGCCATCGCGCAGGTCGAGATCTTGAATCGGCGATTGATCGGGCACCATGCAATGGCCGGATTCCATAGCTGCTGCAATGATTGAACCAACCTGCTCCGTCGCCGCGACAAGGTGCGCATCGGCAAGGTGGGCGTAGCCTGACTCGTGACGGAACTGTCCTCGCTCGACGGGGCGAAACCGCTGACGCTGCTGGCCTATGGCAAGATCGCCCCGTGGTGAAGCCAGAATGGCGAGGGAGCACCACCAACCGCGGGTCCTCCCGTGCCGGCAGGTTCCACCACACCGCCGCGAGGTCGCCTCCGGTCTGCGCGCAAAAAGGGGAATTATCTACGATAGTGCCGATAGTTCTTGAGGTCTGATTGAGTGGCCTTATTCTTGAGGTTCGGCCATCACGAAGTGCGGCGAAGACAGATTGACGACCATGCTATCGCCCAACAGATCCTGAAACCGGACCACCGGCCATTCGATTTCGACGGTCGTGCGGTTCGGATATGTAGCCTGAACCAACCCTTCGCCTACTTCCATGTGCGACATCGTTATCCTGTAGGTCTTTCCCACCTCAAGCATTGATGGCTTCCTCTATTCACTCAGACTTCCGTTTCCAGTCCACGTCGACGGTCCTGACGACCGCCCTTGCCAGATCCTCGGGAGTTCCTTCCGGGAACTCGAACTCTTCCTCAATCTCGGCCTTGCTCGGCTGGTAAGTCGAGCGGACAAGGGTGACGGTGGGGGCGGGTTTTCTATCAGCCGTATGAGACCGCCCTACGGGTATCCAGTAGCCTATGGACTATTGCACACGGATACTCCGCGTGTCTATGCTTCCTCCCGCAACGTTGTCTAGGCCCGCTGAGTCGGGCCACCCTCTGAATAGAACAGCCCTCGCAGTGGCCCGGTTGATCCCCGGACCCGGCGAACAGGCGGGACTTCACCCATATCCTGAGATGACGTTGCAACGGTCCGGCGCCTCGTCGGGACGGTCGATTGCCTGAGGCGGTCGGAACCGGGTTGCACCCCGGCTCCGACCAAGCAGACGGGGTTTCGGTGCTGCTGGGAGAGCGTGATCGAAACCCCGTCGCTTCGGGCACGCTAGACGTTGTCAGGTGTCACCACGAGCGCGCTCTCCCGAAGAAGGGAGAGAGATCACCATGAAGGGCGCTCTTCATCTTCTGGTTGCCATTGTTGGCATGTTGAGTGCATTGGCCGCATCCGCGCATGCGGACGAATGTGAGAATTTCGCGCTCGCCTTGGCGGCCTTTGCATCCATCGCCGAGCAGCACAGCCACGGTGATGAACTATGGGCATCTGCCTTCCAGAAGCTCAACGAAGCCCGTCCCGCCGCTGCCCTGCAGGTTACAGACAACCACTCCAAGGAAGCCTTCACAGCGCTGTACCGGCTTATCCAAATGGCCTTCGACGCCTACGCCCAAGTCGCCGAGACGTGGGCCGATAACAATGCTGATGTGGTGCGTGACCGTGTATGGGATGGGGTGCTGGGTCTTATTGGCGCCCTGGATGCCATCATCATCTACGAGTGTGCCACATACTGATTGCTTGAATGCCCCTCGGTCGCGCCAACGACCGAGGGGACTGTCACTCACGTCAAGGGAAGCTTGCAGTGAGCGATCAAATACAACCGTTGTTGCTACAGTCTGGCGCGGCCCGCGCCCTTCTCTGGTGCCTGGCGCTCTCCGTGCGCCAATCGTGTGACTGCGCCAAAGGGCTGGACCTGCTTGATTGCCTCGACAGATCCTTGGAGGGGTTCCGGTTTCCTGCCGCGGCAAACGAGTTCAACATGTCGGAAGCCGACCAGTTCGACCTGCTCCAGATGGCGCGGGTTCTCCGCCAGATGTGGGACGAAGTCGACCATGAGACAGAAGGAGATTCACTGTGAGCCGTCCGATGGACGACAATGATTCGCCAGCGCGCCCGAGACACGAGCCTATTGCTTCTTGGTACTTCACGTTCTAACCGCTAGCGGGCTCGTCCTGCTCTCATCAACCTGTTGGCGCTTCTCGACTTCTAAGGCTAACCCAATCCGACCTGCGAGATCTCACTCAATTCATCGTTTCGGCCCACCCACTGAAATCGGTCCACGCAGTTCACCCCACCTTGAATTTCCCGATGTTGCTATTGTGCGTCTGATTGATGAAAACTCGTATCAGAAGCGCTTCGACGTTGTGGCGGAGCCGTTCGTTATCTATTTGGTACAACGAAAGGTACGCCGCCAAATCCCAAATTGTCGGGTTGACTTTCCTCATACTCGGTCCGAATCGCATCCCAACTGGAATACTTCGCCCAAGAGTTTGCCAGACCTCAGTCCTGAAGTTCTTTGCTTTTCCGATGTAGAGGACGTTTCCGGCTGAGTCGTACAAGATGTAAACCCCTCCGAACCTCGGTAACAATCCCTGCTGATCTGGAATAGCCTCAACCTCCTGACAGGCGCGGATTTCCTCTCTGAACAGATCCGAGACAATCGAACCCAAGACGTGATCACGCAGCGCTCTGGCTTTCTTCCCTAATCGCGTATTCTCGTCAGGCGGATTATCAAAGACCCGCGAAACGGTAGCATTCAGCAAGCAGTCACGGAGAACTCGGATGCCAGGTTTCCGCACCCCATTAAGGTAATTCGATATGTGCGACCTCTCTTTCCCACACATGTGAGAAAAGTCGGCCCGACTCTTGATCGCCAGGATTTCCTTGAGTTCATTCAAGAATGCCATCAAGCCGTCTCAACATGCCGGGCGACGCGATGTCGAAGGAACACCGATTGGCCAAGCGCTCTGAACTCGAGACGATGCTCGCAGGCATGTTTCTGTTTGTTTCAGCAGCTTGGCAGTAGCCGAGACGATGGCCGTGAATCAACCCTTTGTCCCGGCTTGATTTCCCGCGGTCCGGTAGTTCCGCCGGGGCGCGCGCAGTCTTCGAATGGAATGCAACCGAATTCAACATGCGGCCCCTCCTGTCCCCGCTTGTCCTCGACCGGCGGTCACGCGGATCAGGGCCCGCCTGCGTTCATGGCATCCCGCAACGGCTTGCCGGCCGTGAAGGTCGGCGTGGTCGAGGCGCCGATGTTCAGGCTCTCGCCGGTCCTCGGATTTCGCCCCGTGCGGGCGGGGCGTCTCCTGGTGCCAAAGGTCCCGAAGCCGACGATCCGCACATCCTCTCCCCTGTCCAGGGTTTCCGCGATCGCCTCGAAGATAGCATCGACGGCGTCCCCGGCCGTCGACCTTCTGACTCCGGTCCGCCACACGGCCCGCTATCTCCGACTTGTTCACCCGTTCTCCCCCTGCGTTGCCGAGTTCTCCCGACGGACCATAGCCGAGACCAGCGGCCACGGTTAGCGCGAAGCGCCGGCCATTTCGATCCCAGCAGCCGTCATTCCGCGCCATTCCTGCCCGATCGGCACCTCCGGCGTTCCGCACGGCCTGCACCCGCGGTTCAGCGTCAGGCGTTCGAGGCCGGCGTTCTCCAGGCGATTCCTGCTGGAACTGAAGAGCGGACCCCGCGCCGCCACCAGGGAGGCCGATCCATGTCCAGCCGCATCGCCGATGTTGCCATGCCGCCGCGGGCAACGAAATGATCCGCGCCGGCGCCCTCGTCGCGATCAACACTAACCCGCATCCATCACCAAGGGGAACGATAGCCTCATATTCGGCCCGGGGCGCAAGCGATGATCACCTTGAGTACTCTGCTGGTGGATTTTTGCCGTATTTCGGACCGATTTTCGGTTCAATTTT
>MPMV01000014.1 GCA_002238685.1 bacterium EF100-94H03 bin56 | reverse complement strand
ATGGACGCCTACAACCTCGCCGCCGGCAAGGGCATCCACTTCTGGTGCTTCGCGCAGTCGATCTCGGCCCTGGATTCGAGCTGGGGCCGCGAGCCGCGCAAGACCCTGATCGACCTCGCCGAGGTGGTGCAGATCCTGGGCTTCCCGCGGGCCGATCCCGAGGGAGCCGAGGGCTTCGCCAAGGCGATCGGCCATGCGACCTTCGAGAGCGCCTCCGAGAGCCGGTCCGGAACCGTGTCGGAACAGCGCGTGATGATGGCGTCGTCGCAGATCCAGACCGGGGAATCGACCCAGCTCGTGCGCGAATACCTCGTGCAGCCCGACGAGCTCATGACGCTGGGCCCGGACGAACAATACGTCATCGCCGCTTCCAAGGCCGTGTCGCGCAACGCGCTCCACATGCGCCACGCGCGCTACTGGCAGCGTCCGGACGCCAGGGCCCATGCCGATCCCAATCCCTTCGTGCTGCGCAAGGAACTGGGGGCGCTGCACGTCACGAGTGAGTCCCGCTTCCGGGGACTGCCATTGCCCTGGCGCCGCGAGGCAGCTTCCGGCGCCACCTCCCGGGAAGACACCGGCTCCCGGGAAGACACCGCATCGTCGCGGGAAAGCGACTCATGACCGCCAGGGAGCGGGACCGGACTCTGGAAGACGGTACCGATCTCGAAGACCTCGCGGCCATGCTCGACGAGCAGTCGGTGCTCCTGCAGCGGCTCGTCGAGATGGCGGAGAACCGGCCCGCGGACGCAAGCGGCAAGGACGGCACGGAGTCCGGGGACGGACCGACGCTCGCGACCCTCGATGCGTCCGTGCTCGAGGTCCTCAAGAACCTCAAGGCCCAGTCGAAGACGCTGAACAGGCTGTCGCGGACCGCCGGCGCGGACGCCGGCGGGAAGGATGATGCGAAGTCCGGGGAGAAACCGACGCTCGCAACGATCGATGCGGGTCTGCTCCTGGCCCTCGATGCCCTCGATGCCCAGTCGAAGATGCTGGATGATCTCATGCAGTCCCCGGCCGCCGGCGGGGAGGCCGCAACGGCCGACCGGGAGACGGCCGCGGCCGTGCGCACGGCCGCGGCGGACATCGCCCGCGCCGCCTCGGCCGAGCGTTCCTGGCGCCGCGTCCTCGTGTGGGCCGTCCTGGCGCGCCCGGCGCCGGGCGCCCTGGCGCTGGGGCTGCTGGCCCAGGCCTCCCTGGGGATCCTGCCGCCAGGGGCGCCATAGACATGGAGGCCGTCCGCCGCACCGCGCCAGGCGGTCGACCGCCGCCCGCCTTCTGGTAGGCGGCCCCTGTTCGAACCACAACCGGAAAAGGAGGACAAACCGTGTCGTCTCGCAAGCTCAAGGGAGATGGCGGGTCCGCGTTCGCGCGGACCCGCCATCGATGGGTTGCCGGACTGACGGACTAATGGATTGCATCGTCGGCGCGCCGGATTGCCCTTTGGCGCGCCGACGCCCATCCCCGCCGGCCACAGGCCAGCGCTGAGTGCGATGGCCGGGATCACCGTGGGTGGTTCGTGCCTGCCCGCGAAAGGCCCCTCCACGGGCTTCCATGGCGCTCTGTGGCGCGACAAGCGTCCGGATGCACGGTCGATCGGGATTTCAGGCCGCGACACGCTGGGGATTATGGAACATTCGGCCGGAAACGGCGTCAGCCGCCCCTTCCCGGAGCTTCCTCACAGGAATTGATTTCATCCCTCGAACTGGCGCGGTCGACGCCGGTCGGGACTCTGCAGGAGCTGCGCAGGCCGCCCTCGAGATGCAAGAGCGGGCGATATCGATTCCTGTGAGGAATCACGGCCAGAGCTGGCGTTCCCGTGACAGGTGCACGTCGCCGGCCAACGGTCGAACCCGGCGCGGCAGCGACATATCGCTGGAGCCACGGGCGCCCTCCCGGTATGATCCTGCCATGACTGCAACCGCCTTCGACACCCTCTCCGCCGCCCGCGAGCTCGAGAACGCGGGCATGGACCGCAAACAAGCCGAAGCCGTCGCCGGGGTCATCCGCGCCGGGCAAGGCGATCTCGCGACGAAGGCGGACCTTGACGCCGTGCGAAGCGACATCAGCGGGCTGCGCTGGATTGTCGGTGTCAACGTCGCCATCAGCCTTGCGACGCTGGCCGCTGTCCTGGCCATGGCGTTCTCGCCATGAGCGCGGACCTCACCGCCGGGCTGATCGTGCTGGCTCTGCTCCTCGTGTTCCTGGTCTTGCCGCTCGTGGCCGTTCTCCGATGGCTGGCGGCGCAGCGACGGGAGGCGAACGCGAAAGCAGAGTGGTATCGGAGCCGTGTCTCCCGGGGTGACCGGGAGCCGACACTGTGACCGCGTCCCCTTGCACAGCACGAAGTGACCGCCGCAAGGTGATAGCCGCCTCCCGCCGAACTTGTGCATGTCTGACCGCAACCAGGCGAAAAGACCGATGACGAGGGCGGCCTGCGCACAGGCGACCATGGCATGATGAATCGGCCCTCGGAAGATCCCCTCACGTATCGGTGAGATTCTCAGGAGCGCACGCGGTCTGCGTCAGGCCCCGCTCCTCGTCGCTCTCAAGGTCACCACCGCGGCCGCCGGGGAAGTAGCTGTAGAGCGTCGCCCGCGACACGCCGACACGGCGCGCCACCTCGCTGATCGGGATGGAGGGATCGCGCAGCAGCGCGCCGGCCACGGCAATGGCGCCGTCGTCGAGCGCTGCCGGCCGGCCGCCAACGCGGCCGCGGGCCCTTGCGGCCTCGAGGCCGGCCCGGGTCCGCTCGACGATCAGGTTCCGCTCGAACTCCGCCAGGGCGCCGAAGACATGGAAGACCAGGCGTCCGCCGGAGGTTGTCGTGTCGATGGCCTCGGTGAGGGACCGGAACCCGATGCCGCGTCCGCCCAGGTCCTCGACCGTCTCGATGAGCTGGCGGACCGAACGCGCCAGCCGGTCGAGGCGCCAGACGACGAGGGTGTCGCCCTCGCGCATCCAGTCGAGGGCGGCCGTGAGCTGCGGCCGTTCTCGTTTTGCGCCCGACGCGGTTTCCTCGAAGATGCGTCCGCACCCGGCCGCTTCCAGCGCATCGCGCTGCAGGGCCGGGGACTGGTCCGACGTCGAGATCCGTGCGTAACCGACAAGCATGGGCGTGTGTCCGGAAAACCGCCGGCAGGGTAGGTTTCCGGACCCGAGGTTACAAGACGGGTTTCTGGACGCCGATGCATGCTCAGGCTGGCCTGGTTCGGTTGACCGGCATCAGGTCTGGATAACGGACGTTTTCCGGACTGTTGCACCGGCCGCCGGATTCGGCATGGTGGCATGACACCGCCAGCGCCGTGTCGTCGTCATGCCCAAGCCGATCCCCGTCAGCACCCTCGCCAGGTTCGCCGCGGACCCCGACGGTTTCCGCTCGCGCCGGCGGACCGGTGCGGCCGCTGCACGCCACGGCATTCGCTGGCATGAGCGTCTCGCATCCGCACCGCGCCCGGTCCGCATGGGGCCATGGCTGGCGATCGCAGCCCTCGCGGCTGCCCTCGCCCTCGTCTTCACCGCCGGCTGAGCCGCCGGCCTCAACGCCGTGGATTGTACCGTCCCGCCCTGCTACAATCCTGCGGTCCCCGACACAGGCTGAAGAGCCATGGAAGACATCACGTCCCGGATCGTCGAGGTTGATCGCCTCGCCAGCGAGACCGGCATTCTGCACATCGGCCTCGACGCCACCACCTGCAGGACCCTCGAGCGGGTGTGCCGCACCGGTGCGCCCGTGGAGGTGTCGAGCCACGGCCCGGCCCCCCGCAGGCCCCCCGGGGGGGGTGTCCCGCCCGGGTGCCCCGGTGGAGGTGCCGAGCCAGGGCCCGGCGCCCGCCGAACTCGCGCGCGACGCGGCGGGTCTCGTTGCCGACTTCGCCGTGCTGGCCCGCAAGGGCACCATGTCGACGGCGATCCCGGAGGGGGCGTACATTCACCGCGGCCAGATCGCGACAATGACCGGTCTTGCGCAGCTTTCCATCTACGAGGTCCTGATGGGGGGCGAGCTCAGCTACGAGGAGATGGATGACGAGCTCACGGTGCGTTACGACGATCTCGTCGCCTTCATGGAGAAGCCGCACGGAACCAGTGGCAGCCCGCCGCGCCAGTCCGGCGTGGCCTTTGTCCTGGCAACCGGCGAGGCCAACCGGGCGGCCGTGCAGGCGGCCGATGTCCTTGAGCCGGTCTGCGAAAGCGGCGAGGCGGTGGCGTTCCGCAACAGATACGGCCTGACGGCCGAGCTTGACCCGGAAGCGGCCGGAGTCCTCGCGCGTTTCCTCCACCAGCTCGCCATGGCGCGCATGGTGACGGTCCTGCCGAAGCATGCCCGGCTCACCCGTGACCAGGCCGGTGCCGTCATCGGTGGCATGCCGCATTACCTTGACGAGATCCTGGCCAGCGGCGAGCTGCGCTCGATCGACGCCGACGACGGCCACATCGTCCGGTACAGGGACATCATGACGTACGAAGACGCCTACTACCGCCGTGCGCGGGAGGGCATGAAGGAGATCCAGCGCCTGGGCGAAGAGATGAGGATCGAGATGGAGGAACGCGACTCCCATGTCGCCGCAGCAAGACGCGGGACAACGTTCGCGCGCAGTCCTTGATACCAGCGTCCTCTTCGATCCCTATGTGCGCGACGTGCTTCTCAACCTTGCGCTGGACAAGAGGTACGAGGTCCATTGGAACACCACGATCCTGGAGGAACTCAAGCGCGCCCTCGCCGGACGCGTGCCGACGCACAAGATCGCCACCACCATCGACGCGATGAACGCGAAGTTCCCCAGAGCCGTCGTCAAGGGCAGGCATCCCGTCGCCGCCACGCCACGCCTGCCGGATCCGAACGACCGACACGTCCTCTCCGCCGCCATGGCGTCCGGCTCCACCATCATCGTCACCAACAACCTGAGAGACTTTCCCGAGGACATTCTCGGTTCCGTCCGGATTCGGCCGATGTCGGCGGATGGATTCCTGACGTGGCTCTACAGACAGTCCCCTGCCGAGACCCTGCGCGTGGTGAAGCAACAGTGCCTTGAATATTCCAGGCCGCCGGTCAGGACCCTCGGCGAGTTCGCCGATCTGATGGAACGCCGTGGCGTCGATACCTTCACCCGTTGCCTCGCCGGCCAGCGCACCTCCTGGAGAGCATCGCCATCGTTCCGGTGATCTGCCGGTCCCGCGCTGCCATGGATTGTGCTGTCCCGCCCTGCTACAATCCCGCGGTCCCCGACACAGGCTGACGAGCCATGGAAGACATCACGGACCGGATCGTCGAGGTGGATCGCCTCGCCAGCGAGACCGGCATTCTGCACATCGGCCTCACCCCGGCCGTCGGCAGGACCCTCGAGCGGGTGTGCCGCACCGGTGCGCCCGTGGAGGTGTCGAGCCCGGGATCGGCACCCGCCGAACTCGCGCGCGACGGGGCGGGCCTCGTTGCGGACTTCGCGGTTCTGGCCCGCAAGGGCACCATGTCGACGGCGATCCCGGAGGGGGCGTTCATTCACCGCGGTCAGATTGTCATCATGACCGGTCTTGAGCAACCTTCCATCCACGAGGTCCTGATGGGGGGCGAGCTCGCCTACGAAGAGATCGATGGACGCCGCCAGGTTCGCTACGACGATCTCGTCGCCTTCATGGAGAAGCCGCACGGAACCAGTGGCAGCCCGCCGCGCCAGGCGGGCGTGGCCTTTGTCCTGGCAACAGGCGAGGCCAACCGGGCGGCCGTGCAGGCGGCCGGTGACCTGGAGCCGGGCTGCGGAGGCGGCGGGGCGGTCGGGTTCCGCAACAGATACGGCCTGAGGCCCGAGCTTGAACCGGCGGCGGCCGGGGTCCTCGCGCGTTTCCTCCACCAGCTCGCCATGGCGCGCATGGTGTCAATCCTGCCGAAGCATGCCCGGCTGACCCGAGGTCAGGCGGCCGCCGCCAGCCACAAGCAGCCAAGCTATATCGACAAGGTCCTGGCCAGCGGCGAGCTGCGCTCAATCGAGGCCGACGACGGCCACATCGTCCGGTACAACGATCTCATGGCGTTTGCCGAAGCCTATCGCCGCCGTGCGCGGGAGGGCATGAAGAAGATCCAGCGCCTGGGCGAAGAGATGAGGATCGAGATGGAGGAACGCGACTCCCATGTCGCCGCCGCAAGACGCGGGATATCTCTCGCGCGCAGTCCTTGATACCAGCGTCCTCTTCGATCCCTATGTACGCGACGTGCTTCTCAACCTCGCGGAGGACGAAAGGTACGAGGTTCGCTGGAACGAGACGATCCTGGAGGAACTCGGACGTGCCCTCGCCGGGCGCGTGCCGGCGCACAAGATCGCCACCACCACCGCCGCGATGAATGCGGAGTTCCCCGATGCCCTGGTCGAGGGCAGGCATCCCGTCGCCACCACGCCGCGCCTGCCGGATCCGAACGACCGACACGTCCTCTCCGCCGCCATGGCGTCCAGAGCCGGCTTCATCGTCACCAACAACCTGAGAGATTTCCCTGAAGCGATCCTTGGTCCGATCGAGATCGAGGCGGTCTCCGCCGACGCCTTCCTGACGTGGCTTTACAGACAGTCCCCTGCCGAAACGCTGCGCGTGGTGAAGGAACAGTGCCTTGCCTATTCCAGGCCGCCGGTCAGGACCCTCGACGAGTTCGCCGAACTGATGGAACGCCGTGGTGTCGATACCTTCACCCGTTGCCTTACCGGCCACCGCACCTCCTGGAGAGCGTCGCCATCGTTCCGGTGAACGGCCGCGCGATCCCGGGAACCAGCGCCGCGATGCGCGGGCATCATGATCGCGCTCCCTGAAACCTTGCCCGCGCTCGCCGCGGCTGTCGCCGCCTTCACCGGAGTCGCGATCCTGCTGCTTGCTCGTCACCGCCGGCGGTATGCATCCCGCATCTGCCGGCGCTGGGGGCTCGATCCCGGTGACGTCGCGATCCTGTCGAGCGATCTCGGCCGCCAGCGTTCCGATCGCCGTCTCATCGCCGACGGCCTCGTCGGTTCGCCCGACGTGCTGTTCCGCGATCGCCGCAGCCGGCAGATCGTCGTCGGAGAGGCCAAGAGCCGCCACTACAGGGGCGCGGTCACGGCCTACGAGCGCTACCAGGTGACCCTCTATTGCGGCATGGCCCAGCGCCTCTATCGCCGGCCCGTGAGGGCGATCATCCTCTACGGCAACGGCCGCCGTGTCCCGCTGGCGTTCGATGAGGGTCTCTACCGCGAACTGCTCGCCATCAGGGGAGACTGCCGCCGGGCGATGGACTGATCCGGATCCCGCCTCGCCCTGCGACACCTGGCCTTTGTGGTTGTTGCCGTGTTTCCTCACAGGAAACGAAAATGGCCGGTTTTGCGCCTCGCGTCCGGATCGCGGAGCTCCTGCAGGGGCCCGATCGGAGGCGATCGCGCCGGATCGAGGCCCGAAACCGATTCCTGTGAGGAAACGCCGGGATGGCCCGGATGACGCCGACACGGCCGCATGTTCCATAATCCCACGCGTGTGGCGGCCTGAAATCCCGATCGACCGTGCAATCACCCGTTCGGACCGCCACAGCGCGCCATGGAAGCCCGCAGAGAGGCCTTTCGCGTTCAGGCACCGATCACCCACGGTGGGTGCGGTCATCACATCCAGCGATGTCCTGCGGCGGCCGAGGCGAGCGCCCATCGCCGCAGGCCATGCTCAGTGGCTGATGCCGCCCCGGCTGATCTGCCTCGTCCGCGCCATCCGCTGCTCGGCCAGGCAGCTGGCGACGTCGTCCTTCACCAGCGCAACGAAGTCCTCTGCCGTCCGCGGCTGCCGCCGCCGCCCTCCCCCAGCCCACCGAATCCCCCTCCCGCCCGCGGCAGCCGCCCCGCCTCGTCGCCGCCGGCGCTGAACCGCGAACGGATCACGGCAGCCTCGATCGCCCGGGCGACGGCGCCGTCCTTGAGGTCGAGCCGGTCGGCCGCCGAACGCAGCGCCCGCGCCTCGGCCGCCGGGTTGCTCTTTTCGGAACGTTCCCCGCGTTCCAGGAAGTCGATCGCCGCCGCGACGAACGCCCGCGCGTCCCGTGCGGCGTAAAGGGAGGCGACAGGGGTGGCCGACCGGAAGAGAGTGCCCTGCACGGCGCCGGCGGGCATGCCGAGCGTCCGGGAGCGCTCCTCTTCGACCGCCACGGGGCCCACGGATTCCGTGGCGATGCTCTCGCCGCCCTGCATCAGGCGGTATCCCGGCGCTTTGGCGTGCAGCCAGGTGACCGCCTTCGCCGCATGACTGGCAGCGCGGAAGATCGCCTTGTTGTCGTCTTCAAGAACTCTCAACCAGGCGCCGATGTAGTCGGCGTGGTCCTCCCTGACGGCGGGTGCGATGCCGAGTTCCGCCGAGAGGAAGGCCGAGCCGATTTCGGCGACCAGCTCCTCCTTGGCGTAAGGCACCTGGTAGCTGCCCCTGAACTTGCGGTCGAGGCGGCTCGCATGGCGCGTCCAGTGGACCGATTCGTGGGCCAGCGTCGTGTAGTAGGCCTGCGAATCATGGAAGAGTTCGAAGGGCGGCATCTGGATGTAGTCGTCGGCCAGAACGTAGTAGGCTTCCGTGCCGCCGTGGCGGATGTCGACGCCGAGGGCGGCGAAGAAGCCGTCGAGCCTCTCGCTCCGCCGCTCCTGGTTGATCGGGTGGATCTCGGCAAAGGAGCGGTGCCAGCGTTCGCCGAGACCGTCGATCTGCTCGACGTTGAACACCCGGTAGCTCTTGAGGAACCCGCGCGTCTCCACCTCCTCCTCGCCGGTGGCGGGGTCCGTCTTCCGCCTGGGCCAGGTCTTCGCGTAGACGACCGTCTGGCTCTTCTCGCCCTTCCTCACGGCTCCGCCGTGGCGCTTGGCCTGGTTGAAGGTCATCCAGGTCGGCGCCTTGTACCCCTTCGCCGCCGCCGCCGACCACAGGACGAGGACGTTCACCCCGTTGTAGGGCTCGCCGGTGTCGCGCAGCGGCAGGCCCACGCCCGCCGGCGCGCCCTTCTCGCCGTCCTCCCAGGGCCTCATCCACGGCCGGATGCCCTGGCGCAGCTGCTCCAGGATGGCGCCCGTGATCTCGGCGTGGAGGTCAGGCCTGGCCATGACGTTCGCCCTTTGCCCGCGCGCGGAGGATGTCGTAGACCGCCGCCGACCAGTCGTCGACGTAGAGGTCGCTGCCCGCCTCGACCCCGGCAATGGATGTGTTCTCGGCGTTGTACCAGTGGACCGCCACCCGCCGCCCTGTCAGGAGCCCGGTCACCTCGCCCCAGTCTGCCGGCCCGTTCTCATCGGCGATTTCGAGTTTCGTTCCGACCATCACCCGGCCCACGCCCGGCACGTCGTAGTGGTCCACCGCCGCCGGCTGCCACAGCAGCCTCCTGCGCTCGGCCATGAGTTCGCGGACTTCCGGCGACCAGTCGTCGACGTAGACCTCGCCGCCATCGGCTTCGAGATCGGCGACAAACGCCTCGTCCTCGTCGAACCGGTCGATCACCACCTGTCTGCCCGGCAGCACCACCGCCACCGCGCCCCAGCCCACCGGCCCGCCGTCCATCCACAGCTCGACCTTCGTGCCGGCAGCGACCTCTCCGAACCCCGGAACCGTTCTCGACCATTGCGTCATGTCCATCACTCCTTCGTGTTTACATGCGGAACCCGCGCCCGCCGCGGGTCTGCTTTTCTTCCAGGTCCGTCCCCAGCTGCGGCGCGGCGAGGGGCCGCAGAAGCTCGCGCAGCTTTTCCGGGTTGTCCAGAAGGTCGTCGTTGACATCCTTGTCGGGGATGATCCGCTCGAGCCGGAGCCGGGACGATGCATGGCGTTCGTTAAGGAGCGACCACGCCCGCTCGCCGGCGTGACCGGGATCCTGAAGCAGGACGAGTTCGCGCGCCGTCGCCGGCAGCTCGACATGGTGCACCCGTCCGGCCCCGATCGCGGCAACGATGGCGAGATCCTCCATGGCTTCGGGACCCACAGCCTCCATGGCGGCGAGCGCGTCCTCGATACCCTCGGTCATCGCGATTCGCTCAGCATCGCGGTTGCCGAACCAGACGCCGCCCCTGGGCATCGAACCCAGGTGCTTCTTCGGCGAGTCCATGGCCGCCTTGCGCCCGGCCCGGTCGAGGAAGATCCGCGCCACGGCCTCGAAGTCGCCGCCCGGCCGCTCGATCCGGGCGAGAAGAGCGGGCATCCGCTTCAGTTCGCCGTCCACGTAGGTGGCGCACGACGCGTGCCACCGCAGGCTGGCGCAGGGCTCGGGGTCGAGCCCGCGCCGGCGGAGATACCGCATTGCGGGATTCATGGCGTTCGTGCCCGAGATGCCGTGAAGGGGATCGCTCTCGTTCCAGATAGACAACGCCTGGCTCCGGCGCTGCCGTCTGTCCTCCCGCCGTTCCTGCAGATCCTCTCTCGCCGAGGCCGTCCGCGTCCTCGCCGGCGACGGTTCGGATCCCTGGAAGCGCCCGGCTTCCTTCAGCGCCTCGCCGAGGCCCGGCAGGCCCATGGAACGCTGGATGATGTCGAGGAGATCGCCGCTTTCACCGGTGGCGCGGTCCTCCCAGTGTCCCCGCGCGGGCCCGCCGAGGAGGACGAAGGTCGATTCGCCTCGATCGCCCTCGGGATTGCCGATCTTCCAGTAGTTGCCGGATCGCGTTCCGGCAGGAAGGTAGTGGCGGCACACGTCTTCTGCGCGCTCCGCCAGCTGGTCGCGCACTTCCCGGGCCGTGGGGAGCGGATCGCGCTCGCCGTGCCGCATGGACGGCTGCTGCCGGTCGCCCGGCCGGCCGGAATCCGGCACGCTCGAGGTCCGCGCCCGCACCGTCTTCGCGTCGTCCGGAACCGTTGGTCCCCATGGCCCGACCCTGGGCGGGGCCTCGCGCTCACGGTGAGCCTGCGGACCATCGGCCTGCGTGGTCTTCGGTTCCACCGCCACCTTGCGGACCTGCGCCTTCTCGCCCTCGCCACCGATGTCGGTACGCACTCGTTTCACGTAACTGGCCATCATGTCCTCCGCCTCGTCCGATACCGCCCCTGGCGGGAGGACGCCGGCGCGCGCCGCGCGCGCCGCGATCATCGTCGCAGCCGCGGGTTGCCACGGCGCTCCTTCGTCCGCCTCGATGGCGTCCGCCATCGCGCGCACCCGCGCGATCTCCTCGACGGTCGCCCTGCCGGCGCCAGCGGCCGCCCTCACCGCCTCGGCATCGCGGACGAAGACCTCGGCCCTCTTCCAGGCATCGAGCGCCGCGGGAACCTCGCGGGTGAACGCCTCGAGCTGACCGTAGGCCCAGCCGCGGCGCAGCTCCTCGGGCCATCCTTCGACGACGGGACGACACTCATCCATCACTGCCACCAGGCTCCGCCGCCTCGCCACGCGCCAGCGTTGCGGGTCCTCGCGGATCCCGGCCACTCGCCCGGCAAGGCGCACGGCCGCCGCCTCGGCCGCCTGGGGCCGTCGTGCCCAGAGCCCGCTGCCCGTTTGGCGTTGGCCGGACGGCGCGTCGTCTCTGCCGCCACCGGCCAGCAGGAGCCCGCGCCTGACCATCTCCCTCTGTTCGCGGACGAACGCCTCGAACTGGCCGTAGACCCAGTCCCGGTCGTCCAGCTCCTCGGGCCAGTTGTCGACGGCCGCCCGGCACTCCTCCAGCAGCGCCAGCCGCTCCCGCGCCCGCTCGCCCGTGGTCGCCATCCAGTAGTTCGGGTCATCCCGGATCTTGACGACCCGCCCGGCAAGTCCCGAGTACGGCTCCCACGCCGCCGCGCGCGCGGCGGCGGCGCTCACCCGCCTGAATTCCGCCGTCTGCTCGCGGACGAACGTCTCGATCTCGCCGTAGCCCAAGTCCCGGCCGCCCAGCTCCTCGGGCCAGTTGTCGACGGCCGCCAGGCACTCCTCCAGCAGCGCCAGCCGCTCCCGCGCAGGCAGCCACTGCCCCGGTCCCTCCCGGATATCGATGAGTCGTCCGACAAGCCCGGTGCGTGCGAGGTAGCCCTCCACCTCGGCCGCTCCAGGCCGGTCCGCCCAGAACGCGGCGCCTTCATTCTCGTCCGTCCCCATCTCCGTCATGCTCATCGGCGCACCCTCCCGGTTCCTGTCCGCCTTGCGTGCAGCGGCGTCCTTCGCCACCTCGGAACGCCACCAGGTCACGCGTTCCCGGTAGCGATCGCGGAAGTCCACGGCCTCCTCGAGAGCGACGCCGCCGGCGTCCTCCCACAGGGGCCGGAACCGCCTGGGGTTGTCGACCAGGGGCTCCATCCGGTCGGCGACGGCGGCGTGCCTGGCGAGCTGGTCGCGGTAGTCCTTCGCGACGTCGGCGACGCGCCCCGTCTGCGCCAGGCGCTCCTCGAGCGCCTGGCAGGTCGCATCGATGTCGCGCATCTCCGCACCACAGGCCGCCACCCGTCGGCCGTAGCGCAAGCGATCGGCCGTCGAACGCATGGCCTGGCCAACGTCGCGCAGCACGCCGCTGCCGTTGTCGTTGGCCGCAGCCCATGCCGGCCCGCCTTGGCCGCCGGCGTTGGTGGACCGGGCCCGGATCATCCGCTCGGACATGTGGTCGTGCGCCGCCACCTTCGGGTCGACGCGCGACCAGGCGCGCGCCAGGTGCTCGTGAATTGCCTCTTTCGAAACGGCCTCGTCGGCCTGATCCTCCGGCCGCCATTCGCGCAGCGTCGCCGCGATCGGCGCCTGGTTGACATGGATCGAGAGGTGGTCCCGGTGGCGCGTGAACGCGGGGTAGACCGTCGGCTGCGCCGCCCGGTCGTCGGCCAGGACGAAGGCCGCGTCCACCGTGCGCCCCTGGGCGCTCGCCACGGTCATCGCGTAGCCATGGTCCAGCCGGATCCGGCCGTAGAAGTCGACGATCTCGTCGACGAAGAAGCTGACGCTGTCGCCGTACTCCGAGCGACCGCTGATCCGGACGCGTTCGTTTTCGGCGCCGCGGTTCACGACCTGGAAGTCATCGACCTCGACGATGGTGCCGTTGAAGAGGCGCTTCGCCCACACCGTCGTGCCGATGCGCAGCAGGTCGCCCCGCGCGATCTCGAGAGGCACGGCCCGCGTGTCGTCGGCCCGCGCACGGCAGGCCTGGACGACAACGCGCTCGCCGTCACCGGTTCCGGCGAGGGTGCGTTCCCGCATGAGGTGGGAGAGAACGCGGATCTCGTCGTGGGTTCGCGCGATCACCGTCGACGACCGCCCCGGGTTCGCCTTGCGCCAGGCCTGCCAGTCGTCGACGAGGTGCGTCAGCGTCTCCTCGAGATCTTGCCCGAGATGGAGTTTGTCCCGTGCGGCGTAGGCTGCGATCGTCTCCGCGGCATCGCCGTCGCGCAGCGCCTCCGAGGCGGCGATCTGCCAAGGAACGAACGACGGCTTCATCGCCATCGCCTCGTACTCCGCAACGACGCGCGCGCGTTCCTCGTCGCCCATGAGCCCGCCGCGGAACCGGGCGTCTTCCTCCGACAGGCCATGGACATGCACCAGGATGTCCTCGAGATCCGGACGCTGCCGGCGGATCTGGTCGACGCGCACGCCGCCCGCGGCCTCGCGCATCAGGCGCAGACCCGGTCCGGCGCCGATGGGCTGGTGCTGGCGGGTGTCGCCGGCGGCGATGACCTTGCAGCCGTGTTCCCGCGCGAACTGCAGGATGTGATGCGCCTGGCGCGTCGACAGCATCCCGGCTTCGTCGACGACGATCACCGTCTTCGCGTCGAGGTTGAGCGCGCCGCGCGCCACGAGGCGCAGCAGCTTGTCGACGGAGTAGGGAGAACACGCGCAGTCGTTGCCCAGGCTGACGGCCGTGCGCCACGCGACGGCCGTCGCGATCACCGTGTAGCCGTTCTCCCGGTAGAGATCCGTGATCGGACGCAGCGTGGTGGTCTTGCCCGCGCCCGCGGCCCCTTCGATGATGGCGAGCGCACCGCTCGCCGGCCCGGCGCCGTAACGGATCGCGGCGACCTGTTCGCCGCTGATCGTGTAGCCCTCGGAGACGAGCCGGTTGATCTGCGCTTCGATCCTCGCCGCATCGAGGCTCGAACGGCGGTCGGCGGCGGCCTCGGCGGCCATGCGGCCAACCGCCTCTTCCATGCCGATCTCTTCGCGCGTGGAGAAGACGCGCGTGTGCGTGAGGCCGGCATCGGCCTCGATGGAATGGGTCGGCATGTCGAGCTCGACGACCTCGCCGTGGCGCAGCACGCGCTCCGTCGCGGTCCGCGCGGCCATCGGATTCATGACGCCCGCCGTCGCGTTCATGGACCTCTCGACGACGTCGGGAACGCGGAAGACGGCCTCGTGTTCCGTGAGGTCGGCGGGCAATCTTTCGAGACGCGCGGTGGCTTCCCGGAGCGTCTCCTGGTCGAGCTGGATGTCCTTGCCCGTGACGCTGGCGATGAGGGACTCGCGGTCTTCCACGAACGCTTCCGCCTCGAGATCCCAGGCAAGGTGACGCATGTCGTCGCCGTCGCCGGAAGTCTTGGCCTTGCGCGTCATCTTGTTGATCGCCGCGGCGGCAGCCGCGTTCGAGTTGGTGGCAAAGCCCATGTCGTCGGCCATGGCCTCGATGGTGCGCCGCCGCTTGGACCACTCGCGCACGAGATCCTCCGGCATGCCGGCGACGCGGGTGAACGCGCCGTCGCGGCCGTACCGTTCCATCTCCACGCCAAGGCGTTCCTGCAGGTGCCAGGCCAGCGCATGGCGGTAGGTGGCGCCGGCGGCCTTCATCCAGCGGAACATGGCCGGCGTGTAGAGCGCCCGGTACTTGCCGTCCGCGGCCCGCGTGGCGTTGAAGATCAGACAGTGCGTGTGGAGCTGGGGATCGTCGGACCGCGACGTCCCGTGCTGAAACATCGCGCCCACCAGTTCGGCGCGGACGAGCTCGATGTCGCCGCCGCCGGGCCGCGTACGCGTCCAACCGCAGTGCGCCCGGACGACGTCCTCGAGCGCCTGGCGGCAGGCGTCGTTGTGCGCCTGCGCGATCTCGTCGCGCATCTCCCTGGGCGCGATCGCCCAAAGGGCGCTGATCGACTTGTCGGCCGAGAACGTGATGTCGATGCCGGGCGAACGTGTCTTCGACCCGGCATTTCTGGTGAGGCGCTCCTCGCTCCGCGGGTCGAAGCCGTGATAGAGCCGGGTGAAGTCCGCGGCGTCGACGGCGTCGCCGTCGGCGAGGCCGAGAAGACCGGCGGGGTTCCACCACACGCCGTCGGGTTCGTCGCCCTCGATGTAGTAGCCGGTGGCCGCATCGAGCCCTCCCGCGCCCGTCCCGGCGCCCAGTCCCTGCGATTCCGTCGGCCGGAAACTCCTCTGCGATTCGAGGTAGTAGCTCGCCACGGCCATCCTGCCCAGGGTTGCGACCATCAGCGTTCCCCGGCGTACCCGTGCGGGAAACAGCGTGCGTCCCGTCCCGGACCGGACTGGTCAAACGCCGCTGCGCACGGCAATTTCAGCGGCATATATGAGTCATATATGGTCACGTCCCGGCCCGGCTCTCACTGCAAGTGATAAGGTGTGATGACGATTGTTCCTTTCGATTGCCGTACCGTAGGTCGGCTCTTCGGGCGATGTCAAGCCAGGTCCGGCACCTGCACAGTGCGAGCTTTCGCCTCGCCCATGGTCCTGACCTGCGCGATCGGCTGGTTCGATGCAGGAGCGATGCGAACGGACTGCGCATCGGAACGCGGTGCCCGATGACCGACTGAAGAGGACGCGGGCGGCGTTGACACGACGGCGCCCACTGCGGCAGTTAGAGCGCTGGACGGCACCATGGAAGGAGACAGAATGCCGCGCACGGAATACGTCGAGACACACCTGGACTTCGGCGCCATCGCCGATGACCTGGGCGCCATCGAGCCGCCGAAGATCACTCTTCGTCAGATCCTCGAGCGCATCCGCCCGCAGCTGGAACTCAGCCGCAAGAGGGGCGCAACGTACGAACAGATGAGCAAGACCCTGAAGGCCCACGGCATCGTTGCCTCCGCCCGTGCGATCCGGGAATTCATGGAGGGCACCGCCACGAAGAGGTCCGCCGCCGGCGCCGACAGGAGGACCGCCGATGCGGATACGCCGCTGACCGCCGCCGCCCTCGGCGAGTAGGCCGCCGCCGTCACACCGGCAGCCCCGCCACCTGACGATACCCGCGCCGGATCTTGGCCCGGGCGAGCGACGCCGCCGCGCGAACGGCCTTCTGCCGCTCGTCGAAGAACACCAGGCGCCGCTGACCGCCGCCGCCGAGCCGGCCCCATTCCCTGACCAGGGTCACGCCGCCGAAGAGATTGTCCTGCAGGTCCAGCAGGTAGTAGCGCCGCACATTGGACTCGTTGCGGATGCGCACCAGGACGCACGGCACGGCGTCCGCGCCGCCACCGGGCCATCCGTCACCGGCGTCGACAGGCATGCCCGCCACCGGCGCGGTTCACGTCCTCTCCCGCCACACCGTCGAGGTCGCCCGCGGCCTCGCAGGCACTGACCTGCTCGACCGCCACCAGGTGATGCTCGCCGCAGTGCGGGCAATCCTCCAGGACGCCAGCCCGGAAAGGCCACGTCGATCCGCAGACAGCGCAACTGTGAATGAACGCACTCACCCGGCCCCTCGTCCCGGCTGATCCCGGCCGCGTGCAGACGGCCGCGCCCGACAGTCAAAAGACGATGCGGTCATCGAAGACCCGCCCGCCCCAGGCGATCACCTCGCCGCCCAGCCAGCGCGCCAGGTACTTGTCCGGATCGGCAAGTTCGGCGACGCTTTCGTACCAGCACTTCCGCCAGTCGTCGGCCCCGTGGCCGGCGAACAGCATCAGGTTCAGCGGATAGGCATCTGCGTCGGCGCAGCGCCGGATATCGTCCCGGAAAAGGAACACAGGCCTCCAGCGGGCGACGGCGTAGCCGATCTCGAAAGCCACGCCCTCGTCGGGCGGGCAGCCGTTGACCACGGCGAAGACGGCGTCGGCCGCGCACAGCAGCTCGACGTTGCGCTGCCCGGTCCGCCACGCCCACTCGGGCGAAGCGGGATCGTGGCTCTCCGCGCACATGAAGGGCTCCTGGACCTCGGCGCCCAGCTCCTCGAGCGCCCGCACCAGGTCCTGCAGAGGCCCGCCGGCGAGACTGGCCGAGAACCCGTACGGGTTGGCGAGATAGATCGTTCGCTTCGTCATCGTTGTCCTCTCCACCCCGGCCATGTCCCGGCGCACTCCAGCATGCCCCGGTGGGCCCGGTCGTTGTCGGCGGCCGGGATCCGGTTCCAAACCGACCGCCATCCGTTCGAGATCAGCGCCCTTCGCGTTGTCATCGTGCAGTCCTTTCCGTTCGCATCAGAATTGGATCCCATCGAGCAGCCGCGCGAGACCCTCTTCACACAAGTGACGAGCGGCGATCTCCCGCACCTTGGGGTCGGTCCGCCACCCGCCACCCACATCCGTCTCCGGGCCAACGTGAAACCAGTGCGCGATCTGGTTGGCGTAACAGTCGCGGGCAGTCGCCCGCGTTGGCGCCCTGAGAAGACGCGCCAAGTCACCTTCCTCAACATAGCCGCCGGTCATGTCGTTCGCCGGGCCGTATACCTTCCACAGGTATTCGTGATCCGCCCGCACCACGGCATAGGTGAGTGTGTCAGCCACGACGGGATCCCTCCCAAGCTGTCATGCGCGCCAGGTCCAGACAGGCCGGACGGGCTACCGCCGCGACTTCCGCCATCCCGCCGCCCTCGCCTCACTCTCGGAACAAAACCACCGTTCGCCGCGCCCGGTGTCGATACCGGTCCGATCGTAGAAGTCGCCACCCGGCACGTGGTAGATGCGCTCCCCGTCGCTGGCTATGTTGCCCTTGATGACGCATCCCGCCGCCCCGGGCAGCACGATCGCGCCGGGATCGGGGGGCTGCGTCATGGCCGGCAGCCGCTCGCCCCTCCGCCAGTCCCAGGGCGCCACGACCCTGCCCCGCCAGATCCCGCGGTCCGCCGCCCGCGCCGCGATCTCGTCGGCCACGTAGCGCAGCGAGTAGGTGCGGTAGGCGAAGGCCCAGCCCTCGCTGACCATCCAGGCGTTCACGTCCTCTCCCGCCACCCGGCAGACGGCGACGATGCGCCCGTAGCGGTCCCGGTCGCGTTCCTCGCAGGCGACGGGCTGCGCGCCGATTCGTCCGGCGAGCGCACGGCTGGCGTCCTGGCCGCAGGGCCAGAACTGCGCGGCCGAGAGACAGCGCTGCGCGCTCTCCGGTGCGTCGATGCCATGGAGGCGCACGCGCATCCCGCGAACCTCCAGCGTGTCGCCGTCGATGATCCGTGCGGGGCCGGTGAGCGCAGCCCCGGCGGTGTCGCCGTCGAGCTTCTCGCGCACCGTTCCGGCGCCGTCGGCGAGCCAGTCCACCGCGCTCCCCACGCCTGCGGTCACGCTGTCGAGGGCCGGCACAATGTCGCCGGCACGGTCCGCACCTGTCACCAGTGCCGTCGCCACGGCGCCGGCGGCGGCGCCCAGAAGAAACGTCCGGACCCGGCCCCTCACCGCTCGGCACCCTCGCAGTGCGCGAGCGCCATTGCGAAAGCCTCCGACGCCCATTCCGACGGAGACATGCCACGCGCCTCGGCAGCCGCTGCCACCGCTTCCGCCATCGGCGCCGGAAGCGCGTAGGACACCGTGCGGGTCTCCCGCTCCTTCTGCCGCTCGACATTGCGGATCATCGCGGCGACGCGGCCCGTCATCTGGCGCACGGCATCCGAGCCCGGCGGCAGCGCCGCCTTCCACCGCCCCCACAGTCCGGGCGGGCACCGCCATGTCTTCCAGGCCTTCGGGTCTTCCGCAGCCACCTTCGCGTCATCGCTCATCGTTCAGTCCTCCGGTTGCGTGTCGTCGTCGAACTCCAGGGGCACGTCGATCAGGACTTCCAGTGACAGCAGGAGCCGGTCGCACTCGAGGGCAACATCCGCCAATGTCGCGTAGAGGCCGGACTCTTCCACCTCGCCCTGGGTACTCTCCCGTCCAAGACCATCCGCCCGCCACTCGATCGCAGCGCGCAGATAGTTCACCGCCCTCCTCGCCGCCCACAGCGCCACGACCATGTGGCAGATGGTCTCCCAGCGTTCCAGCAGCGGCCGCAGGCAGAGTTCGTCCATCTCATTCCCCACACGGGGAGAACCCGCTCCGCCGTCCGCACCCGCGGCCATGCCGATCCATCCCTTGGCGGCGAGACCGCGCTCGGCCTCCACGACCCGCCGCGCATCCATCTGGCGGTGCCTGGCAATGTCCACCGCCCTCGCCCGCACCCGCGGCCATGCCTTCGTTCCCCGCCATTCGCGGGTCTGGGTCACCGCCACCAGGAAGGAGAGCACGCCGACCTCGTCGGCGGAGAGCCCGCAATCACGCCCTACCAGCATGATCACGGAGCTCAGGGCGTCCTCGCCCACGCCCGCCGGCAGACCACCCGCCGCGTCGAAGAAGACACCCGGATCTCCCGACTTCAGCGCCCGGTCGATCCGCTCACGCATCCTCATCGCCATGCCACCGCCCCTTCCGATCCCAAGATCACCGTCACCTCACGCGCATTTCGAGTAGCCGCACGACGTGCACATCGCGCAGCCCTCCTGGTGGATCAGCGACGGCTGGCTGCACTTCGGGCACCCGGCGGGCGCCCTGCCGCCGCCGCCTGCGGAAATCGCGACGACCTTCGCGTCCGATCCGCCGGAGAGAGCCGGCCCGTCGTCGGCCGCGATGAAGCCGATCCGCTTCATGTGGGTCTCGAGGACCTCGCCGATGGCGGCCAGCAGCGACGGCACGTAGCGCCCGTTCATCCAGGAGCCGCCCCGGGGATCGAAGACGGCCTTCAGTTCCTCGACCACGAAACTGACGTCGCCGCCACGGCGGAACACGGCCGAGATCATCCGGGTGAGACCCAGCGTCCAGGCGTAGTGCTCCATGTTCTTCGAGTTGATGAAGACCTCGAACGGGCACCGCCTGGCGTCGCGGACCACGTCGTTGACGGTGAGGTAGATCGCGTGGTCGCTCTCCGGCCAGCGCAGCTTGTAGGTCTGCCCCGGGAGGACCTCGGGCCGGTCGAGGGGCCGGGTGAGGTGGATGACCCCGGCGGTCTCCATCGGGCCGTCCGGGGTTTCCGCCGGCTGATCGCCGAGCGGCAGTTCCGGCTGTACATCCTCCTTCGGCCCGGTCTCGAGCACTGCCCCGGTGACGTCGTTTGGCCGGTAGGTCGTGCAGCCCTTGCAGCCACGTCGGTACGCCTCGAGGTAGACGTCCTTGAAGTCCTCGAAGGGAATGTCCTCGGGCACGTTGATGGTCTTGGAGATGGAGCTGTCGATGTACTCCTGGACCGTGGCCTGCATGGCCACGTGATCGGTCGGACGCAGCTGCTGGGCGTCGACGAAATAGTCCGGAAGCGGCGCATCCTCGCCGCGCAGGCGCCGCCACAGGCGAACCGCGTAGTCGGTCACCTCCTCGCTCCGCCTGGTCCCGTCGGGGAGCAGGACGTGGCGCGTGTAGGAGAAAGCGAAGACCGGCTCGAGACCCGACGAGATGTTGTTGGCGAAGAGAGAGATGGTGCCGGTCGGGGCAATCGACGTCAGCAGCGCGTTGCGGATCCCGTACCGGCCCAACGCCTCCCTGACGTCGTCGTCGAGCCCGGCCACCGATTCGCCGCCCAGGTAGGCGTCGCGGTCGAAGAGCGGGAACGGTCCCTTCTCCGAGGCGAGCCGGATCGACGCCAGGTAGGCCTGCCGGCGCAGCCTGGCGAGCCAGGTCCCGGCCATCTCCCGGGCCCGCTCGCTGCCGTAGTGCGCCTTCATCATGATGAGCGCGTCGGCAAGACCGGTGATCCCCAGGCCGATGCGGCGCTTGGCGAGAGCCTCCTGGCGCTGTTCCTCGAGGGGGAAGCGCGAGACGTCGATGACGTTGTCCATCATCCTGACCGCCGCCTCGACCGTGCGGGAGAATGCCTCCGCGTCGAACCGCGCCTCATCTCCGAAGGGGTCGGTGATGAACCGCGTCAGGTTGATGGAGCCCAGCAGGCAGGCGCCGTAGGGCGGCAGGGGCTGCTCGCCGCACGGGTTGGTGGCGGAGATGGTCTCGCAGTAGTTGAGGTTGTTCCGCCGGTTGATGCGGTCGATGAAGATGACGCCGGGCTCCGCGCAGGCATAGGTCCCGCGCATGATCCGCTCCCACAGCTCGCGCGCCGGGACGCTCTGCCAGGTGCGCCCGCCGAAGGTGAGCTCCCAGGCGTCGTCGGCCGCCACCGCCGCCATGAAGGCGTCGCTCACCAGCACGGAGAGGTTGAACATGCGCAGGCGTCCCGCCTCCTGCTTGGCGTCGATGAAGGCCTCGATGTCCGGGTGATCGCAGCGCATCGTCGCCATCATGGCGCCGCGCCGGCTGCCGGCGCTCATGATGGTGCGGCACATCGAATCCCAGACGTCCATGAAGGTGAGCGGCCCGGAGGCGTCGGCGCCGACGCCCAGCACCGGCGCGCCCTTCGGCCGCAGGGTCGAGAAGTCGTAGCCGATGCCGCCACCGGCCTGCATGGTGAGCGCCGCCTCCTTCAGGTGGGTGAAGATCCCGCCCATGTCGTCGGGGATCGTCCCCATGACGAAGCAGTTGAAGAGGGTGACGTTGCGCCCGGTGCCGGCGCCGGCGACGATCCGCCCGGCGGGCAGGAACCGGAAGCCCTCCAGGGCCTCCCGGAACCGGGTCTCCACCTCCGGACGGACGGCCTCGTCCTCGACCGCGGCGAGAGAGCGCGCGATGCGCCGCCAGGTGGCCTGAATGTTGGCATCGCCGCCGTTCCCGCCTGTATAGCGGTACTTCATGTTCCAGACCTGGAGCGCGATCGGCGCCAGGCTGGTCGTCGGTTTCTGGCCCTTCGCCATTCCTCATTCTCCCTTCCGCGCAATTGCGCATTTGCGCAAATGCGCAATTGCGCAAGTCCTCATCGCCCGTCATTCCGGGCAGGCGTCCTCGATCAGATCGCGGACGATGTCGGCCATCGACCTGCCGTCCCGGGCCGCAGCCATGCGCAGCCGGCGGTGCTGGGCCGGCGTGAGCTCGACCGTGAAACGCTTGAGCCCCTCGCCGCCGCCCATCACCCACTGTTCGGAGGCCTGCGCGTCCCGGCCCTGCCTCGAGCGCCGCGGCCGCGGGTCGATGCTGACGATCTTGCGCCTCATGCCGCCGCCCTCCGGCTGCCGGCGGTGAGCGCCATCACCTCCCTGACGAGCGAGCGCACCTCGCCAGCCGCCGCCGAGCCGGGCGCGGACTCCATCACCGCCAATCCCGTGGCGGCGCTCTCGGCAAAGGCGACGCGCTGCGTGATGTGGGTCTCGAGGACCGGTACCGGCCACTCGCCCAGCGCCTCGGCCACGTCACGGCCGATCACCGTGTTGGCGATTCGCCGGCTGACGACGAACCGGGCATCGATGCTGTCGTGATCGAGTCGCGCCTCGTCGACGAGCTCGACGAGATCGCCGACAGCCCAGACGTCGTAGGGCGACGGCTGCACCGGGATCAGCACCAGGTCGGACGCCAGCATCGCCGAGCGGGCGATGTTGGCGAGTGACGGTGGTCCGTCGATCACCACGGCGTCCACGGTGGCGGCGAGCCGCGGCAGCTGCCGGTGGAGCACCGGCCGCGCGGGGGGGGCGGGGTGGGGGGGGGAGGGTGGCCCGTCGACCACCCGGGCGTCCCGGGGGGCGGGGAGCCGCGGCAGCTGCCGGTGGAGCACCGGCCGCGGCATCCCGACCACGGCGAAGAGCGGAGGCTTTTGGCGCGCCGCCAGCCAGTCCAGCGCCGAGCCCTGGGGATCGGCGTCGACGAGGATGACGTCGAGACCATCGAGCGCGAGGCCCGCGGCCGTGTGAACGGCGAGCGTCGTCTTGCCGACTCCGCCCTTCTGGTTCAGGAACGAGATGATCATGGGAGGCTCCTTTCCGTTGGTGTCGGCGGTTGCGCAATTGCGCAAATGCGCAAATGCGCAACGGGGTCATGTCGTATCGGCGGAGTTGCGGTCTCGCCCCGCGCGGCGCGACCCGCTATAAGGGCGTGCGCCAGGCGGTGGGGGGAGACGCCGGCGCCGCGGCCGGTTGCGGCCGCGCCGTCGCCAAGTGCCGGGGTTTCAGTGTGATCGACATCACGGGCAAGCGCGTCGCCCTCTACGCCCGCCATTCCACCGCCGGCCAGGAGCGGTCGGTTCCGGCCCAGCTCCACCGCCTGAGGGAGGCCGCCCGGTCCAACGGGGCGGTGGCGGTGGGGGAGTACGCGGACGAAGCGGTCACCGGCGCCATCCTCGCCGGCCGTCCGGCGGTCCAGACCCTGCTCGCCCACGCTGCCGACGGCGACTTCGAGGCGGTCCTCATCGAGGACCTCTCGCGGATTTCCCGCGACCAGGCCGACGTGGCGACGATCCACAAGCTCCTCGACTTCCACGACGTGGCCCTGGTCTCCGTTACGGAGGGCGAAATCGGCGCTCTCCACATCGGCCTCCAGGGGACGATGAACTCGATCCACCTGAAGCAACTCTCCGACAAGGTCCGCCGCGGTCAGCTCGCCGCCGTCCGGACCGGCCACGTCCCGGGTGGGCGCGTCTACGGCTACGAGCTCCACCGCCCGGAAGGCTCCGTGACGCGAGGGCTGCGGCGCATCGACCGGAAGGAGGCCGTGGTCGTCCGCCGCATCTTCACCGAGGCCGAGCAACGCAAGGAAATCCACAAGATCGCTGCGGACCTCAACCGCGACGGCATCCCGTCGCCCAGGGGAAAGAAATGGTCCACCAGCAGCATCGTCGGCGACCGGCACCGCGGGAGAGGAATCCTGCGCCAGCCCATCTACGTCGGCCGCATCGTCTTCGGCCGCGTCCGCATCGTCCGGCACCCCGTCACCGGCAAGCGCATCCACCGCCCGCAGCCACAGTCGGACTGGCTCGTCACCCCGGCACCCGGCCTCGCCATCATCAGCCAAACGCAGTGGGATCGCGTTCAGCAGATCATCGGCAAACCCGATTCGGCGCCGCCGCCACGCCGCAAGCGCCCCCCGGTCCATCGCGCCGCCAACCCCAATGCGCCCCCCCCGCCCCGCCGCAAGCGCCCCGCGGTCCATCACGCCCCCCCGCCACGCTACCTGACGACCCGTCGCACCCGGTGCGCCAGCTGCGGCGGGAGAATCTCCACCGTGCACAGCGGCTACCTCGTCTGCCGGAACTGGAAGGAGCGACGCGGCTGCGAACAGCGCCACCTCTTCCGCCGCGAACAGATCATCGAGGCGACGCTGGACTACCTCGCGTCGCCCCGGTGCGAATCGGACATCCACACCTCGTGCGAACAGCTTGTCCGCAACGCCGAGGCCGCCACCGCCGCCACCCACCTTGCGATCGACACGGTCACCGACCTCGTCATGCGCGCCCGCAACGAGGCAGACGCTCTCGCCGCCACGCTGACCGCCACCGTCGGCATGGCCCGCGTCAGGGATCAGCTCGCCATCACCACCACCGACATCACGACGCTGTGCGACAGTCTCGAGCGGCTGCGGTTCACGGCCACGGGCACCCTGCCCGTCCTCAGGTCCCGCAGCATTGCCGCCGCGGCCCAGACCCTCGCCGCCGGCGCCGTGGCACGGATCCGCGCCGGCACCGCCGCGCCGGACGACGACAAACTCCTCGAGAGCCTCGTCGAGAGCATCCACGTCGCCTTCCGCGGTCCGGGCCGCCAGGGCCTCGAGGTGACACCGACCGTGGCAATCCACGAGGCCTACCGGCTCGGTCTGGCCGAAGTGGCCCCGGCCCTGCTGCGCGAGCCGCCGCGCCGGCGTCATCGCACCGCCTCGCCGCCGGACCGAGGGACGGCATAGGCCCACCTCGCGTCCCTCCACCGGAGTGTCCGCTCGAGACCCCAGACCGATCGGTGGAGGTGGAGGTCACCCGTTTCGGCCCGTTTGACGCAGCCCACCACGAACCCGCTGGGGTTCCAGACGAAACTCGCCTTGTCCTGGCAACGGCCGTCGATGACGGCCACCAGCACCACCGCCGCCCTGATGCCCAGCACGTCGATCGCCCGCCGCCAGGCCCTGTCGTGGATGCCCAGCGCCAGACGTTGCTGCTCCCCGCCCCACCTGAGTTCCCGCCATCCGGGGTCGTCGCCGACGATGCGCCCGAAGGCGGGGCTCGCCACCGCCGCCACCCGGCCCGGCTGCAGGTGCTGGACGCCGAAGTCCCGTTCGATATCGATGGTGTCCGGTCCGCCCTCGCCACCGCCGTCCCGCCGGGGTTGGTCCCGTCCCGGCCCCGTATCGCCAGCCGGGTCAGGCGGGCCGCCGGGGCCGGGAGCGGACGGCGGGGTCCCGGGGCCCGCCGGCGGGGTGAGGCGGGCCGTCGGAGCAGGCATCGACGGCCGGGTCCGCGGTCCCGCAGGCTGGCGAGGGGCGATTACCGTTAGGTACCGATTCACTGTGTACTAGTATGTGCGGGACGAAAACTTCCCCCTCCGCGGGACTAGAACGTCCCCCTCCGCGGCCCGCGGCCTCCCCGCCGCCGCCCGCCATCGGCGCCGGTTCACCACATCGGCACCCGGTCTCGCCGGCACCGTGGCTCTCTTCGATTTCACACCCGCCCAACGCCGACCTGTCGCCGCCCGGACCCGGAAACTCCGCGATCAGGGCATCCCTCAGCTCCAGGAGGCGGTCGCGCTCGGCAACGAGCGCCGCCCGCGCTGCGGTGACCTCGAGCGGACGTGCACCCAGATCGCACTCCCGGCCCGCCGCCGCCGCGATCTGCCTGACCTCGAAGCGCAGCGCCAGCAATTCGCCGCGCACCGCCTTCCTGCTCCGCTCGTCATCTGCCGCGGCTCTCGCCGCGTCGTCGAACTGCTCGTAGAGACCAGCCAGCGGCCGCAGATCAACCCCGTAGGCTTGCGTCACCCTGCCGGTCTCGGGATCGCGCCGGCCCCACCGCCGCCGGGATCCCCAGTCCCTGTGGGCGATCGCGCCCTTGGCGGCGAGACTGCGCTCGACCGCGCTGACCTGCCGCCGGCCGATCCCGAGGTCTTCCGCCATCACCGCGACGCTCTTCCACACGACCGGCAACCCGTCCCCGTCCTGCCAGTCGCCACTCCTGGTGTGCCGCACCAGATAGACGAGGCGCCGGACTTCGGCCGGGGTGTACCCGCACCCCGGTGCTCCCTTCCGGATCGCCCGCTCGAGGTGGCTCTCGTCCACCCCGGCCGGCAGGCCGTCGAAGTGCGCCGCGGCCCTGCGGCCCGCGATCGCCTCTGGAGTGATGGTGCGCAGGCCCGGCGTGGCACTCTGGTTCGTCATGTCTGTCCCCGCGATTCGGGGAGACGCCCGGATGGATTTTCGCAGGAGCGGGGTTGACATTGCCGCCCGCCGGGGGGCAAACTACGAGCCTCTTGTACTCGTGTTTGCCTCCCCGATTGTGGGAAAGCGAAGTTAACCAATCCCCGACGGCCTCCGTGTAACCGCACGGAGGCCGTTTTCCTTTGGTGATTCCTGTTCGTGCGCCGCCCCCGTTGACGTTGGGCGCGCTCGACAAGGGCGTGGAATCAGCGGGTTGGTTTAAGCCATTGCCACCCGCCGACCGCATCGGTATCATGACGGGCATGAAACCGCTGCATTATAGGGTGGGCAGATCAGTGACCCGTCAGGGTGCAGCGGCCGACGATCAGCCGAACCGTGGGCGTATGCCATGTCCAGTCGACGTAGTCGTCGGAGGTGTAGTTGAGCTGCCACGGCGGCAGGATGGCGCGCAGTTGCGCCTCACCCTCCTCCGGACGGCAGAGATCCGTCATCTCGGCGAGGATCGGCTCCTCCACGGGTTCGATCCCCAGATTCTTCTGCAGTTCCCGGCAGAAGGACCTGGCCTCGTCATCCCATTGCGGTCCGCCGACCAGCTCGAGATTCGCATAGGCGAGACGGGCCATCGCGTGGTTGGGCAACCCTACCCGCGTACGCGTCACCCAGTGAGATTCCAGGCGGCAGTGGGTCATGGCGGCGACATGTTCGGCATTCCGGTCGAGCACATCGGCGATTCGCTGCTGCATCTCCAGCGTCGGCGACCTCCAGGAGTACTGGATCTGGCTGAACCGCGGCGCCAGGTTGTCACTCGTCGCATTGCCGGTCGCCAGCAGTGCTTCGTTCAGTGTCCACGTGCCCGTGTGCGGCAGCATCGACTCCTTCGTGTACTTGGTGGTCGTGTACATCAGGCACAGCGCATCATTGGCCCCGGGCGCCCGGGCGATGGTGTGGGAGGTCGATGGACCGGGGGCGCCGACGCTCCGCCACGTCTCCGGGGAATCGCAGATGAAGCTGTAGATGCGGCTCCAGTAGCTGCCGCAGTGGGTGTCGAGAATGCAGGTGTTGGTGCGCAGGGTCCCGTAAGAAGGATGAAACGAGACCGCCGCGTCCATGTCGTCGTAGTAACCCTTCGCCGCATGGACAGGCTTGGATCCGCACACCTTCTCCGCCGGTTCGCCCATGAACTTCAGCCGCCCTCCGGTGCCGTGCCGTTCCATCGCCGCCTTGGCCGCCAGAACGCCACCCAGAGCCGACACACCGAGGGCGGAGTGGGGATCGGTGTGTCCGGCGGCGGCATGATGGGTGCCGTCACGCAGCTTGCGCCAGGGAACGCGATCCTGGTTGTTGCCGGGAACAGCGTCGTACTCCGCATAGGAGCCGATCGTCGGTCCGTCACCGTTGGACCAGGTGGCGCAGAAGGCAGTCGGCATGCCCCCGGATCCTTCCTCGACCTCGAATCCCTCGCGGCGCAGGCGATCGACGTACCAGGCCGCCGACCGGTACTCCCGCCAGGCCGGCTCATGAAGGTCCCAGATTGTCGTGTGCCAGTCGGAGAGCGATTGACGATGGCCATCGACCCAGTCGAGTGCCGAGCGTTTGGCGTCAGATATGTCCATGGGTTCCTCCCTGGTTCAGGCTACCGGATGCCGTGATCCGGTCGGGCACATTGGCGACGATGCAATCGGCAAGGGACCGCGGTCATTCCGGATCCGCCTTCCTGAATGCGAAACGAGCCTCGAAGGGCTCAAGCTGCGGCGTGCCGAGAATCCAGTCGGCGGCCCGCGAGGCGATCATCTGGGTCGGCGCATTGAGATTGCCGCTGACCACGCGCGGCATGACCGAGGCGTCGACCACTCGCAGGGCTTCCATGCCGTGAACCCTGAGTTCTGAATCGACCACGGCATCGGCGCCATGGCCCATGCGGCAGGTTCCGCAGGGATGGAAATCCGTTGTGGCCAGGGCACGCACCGCCTCTGCGACCTCCGCGTCTGTCTGCACGTCGGGTCCGGGCGTGAGTTCGGCACCACGCAGTTCGCCGAACGCCGGCTGAGCGACGAGATCCCGCATCTTCCTGACGGCCTCGACGAGTTCCCGCAGATCATGGGAATTGCTGAGATAGCGAAAGAACATCGCCGGGCTTGCACCGGGATCGGCGGACTTCAGAGCCACGTGCCCCCGGCTTCTCGGCCTGAGCTGATCGACCTGGAGCATGAACGCCTGCTTCAGCCTGAGCTTCGTTCCTTCGTGCTCGTAGCCGATCGGCCCGAAGTGGTACTGCAGGTTGGGATAGGCGACGTCCGGATTGCCTCGAATGAGGCCACCGGCCTCGAAGTGGTTGGACGCGGCAAGCCCCCCGCGCGTCAGGAACCATCCGGCGCCCGCAAGCAGCCTGTTGAGCGGACGGTCGACCCGGTGCACCGGAAACGAGCGGGTGCATGCCCACGTGATCGCGACCGAGACATGGTCCTGCAGGTTCTGGCCGACTCCCGGAAGATCGCACCGGACCTCGATGCCATGCTCGCGCAGATGGTCGGCCGGTCCGATGCCCGACAGCATGAGGATCTGGGGTGAGTTTAAGGCCCCGCCGGACAGGATCACCTCCCTTTCGGCCTCGACCGTGCGGCTTTCTCCACCGTGAGAGAACGTGACCGCGCAAGCACGATTTCCGCTGACGGCAATCCGTTCGACCGTTGCGCGTGTGATAAGAGTGAGGTTGGCGCGCGAAAGCGACGGATGCAGGTGGGCCATGGCGGCGCTGCACCGGCGCCCGCTCCGGGTGGTGCGGTCAAGTCGGGAGACTCCTTCCGGCTCGTAGCCGTTGGGATCGTCGGTCGTGCCGTGACCGGCCATCGCGCCAGCCTCGAGGAAGGCGTGATAGAGCGGATTGTCGGAAGTGCCCTTCGTTACGCCCAGCGGTCCGTCGCCGCCCCTCCAGTCGCTGGCCCCGCGATCGCTGGTCTCTCCTGCCCTGAAGTAGGGAAGGCAGTCTGCGTAACGCCATGCCTCAAGGCCGAGTTCGTCTGCCCACAGGTCGTAATCCAGTGGATGTCCCCGCATGTAGACCATGCCGTTGATCGACGACGAACCGCCGACCACCTTGCCCCGTGGCATCTCCACCTGACGGCCGCGAAGCCCGGATTCGGGCTCCGTCAGGTAGTTCCAGTTGATTCGGGGATCCTTGTAGGCGCTGTAGAATCCGGCCGGAATGTGGATCATCAGGTGGCGATCCATCGGGCCTGCCTCAAGAAGGAGAACGGAGTGACGCCCGTCGGCACTGAGCCTGTTGGCGAGCACGCAGCCCGCGGAGCCCGCGCCAATGATGATGTAGTCACAAGCCTTCATGCCGCACGCCACCAGTCACCGGAGGCTCATGCCCGAGGCTCTGCCTCCGGTCATGTCGCCTTGTTGGGGACTATTGCACGCTCCCTCATCCCGGGCGAACCGGTCGGTGAGTCTTCTGTGGCTTCCGGATGAGGCGGACCGACGGCACGAGAGATCGGCGGTGACCATGGCCGCATTCATGTGGTGGAAGGCAGCGGGTGAGGCACACCTCGAACTCAACGTTATCGATGGCAAGTATCCCTCAACAGGACTATCCGGCTAATGAACTTCAAGAGTACTGTACACGAGGCTCATCCCGTCGATCCTGGTGTTCAAGACAGGGAAATCCGGACATGTCGGAGAACATCCATGTTGCCGATGAAGTCTGGCTCGCCGCCGCGAGCCTTCACCGCAATCATCCCGAGAGAGAGGACTTCACCATCAACGAGATCATGGAACAGGCGGAGACCGCCAACGTGACCGGTCATCGGCCGCTGCGGCCCGGGGTCAGGGTCCATGTCTGTCTCCATTGCGTCGCCAACAAGCCTCCCAATCCTGGACGCTATCGCATGCTCCTCGAAACGCGGTCCGGCCGCCGGCGTCTGTTTCGCCCGGGGGACCCCTGCCACCCCGGCAGGGCGGCCGGAGAGCACATGCCGAAACGCCATGAAATTCCGATAGGCCACGGCGAACTCCTCGACTGGTACGTTGCCGAGTACGTTCCCCGGACTGGCGCAGACACCCTGGACCCCATCCTGGCGCTATGCGGACTTGGAAAGGGTCTCTGGGCCAACGAAGCCGCCGATGACTACGTGCAGCGCCAACGGTCAGGCTGGCAATGAGCAGGACATTCCGGGACACGAACCCTACTTGAAGGCATGACGTGCACGCGCAAGGGCAGGAAGACGTGTCGTCGCGCCGGCGGACGATCGGGCACAGTGACACCTGGCCGGGACCGGCACTCACGGTTAAGCGGGTGACCCGACCCATCCTTGAGCACGCCGCCTTGGGGAGCATCGGCAAGATGCCTGGCGCACATCCCTCCACCCGGGATTCACGGACATGGGGCCGGGTGCCGGGGCGCATTTCTGACACGCCACCTCTTCGGGACGCTGGCGCCGTCCGGCACTGACGCAATCCGGGCGCTGCACGATCCCGTGACACGTGCATGGGTTGAAGCCAGACTGCGGGCCGATCGTCGGAACACTTCAGGGGACCCGAATGCACATGCTGACACCGAGTGTGACCGCATGATCGACTTGAGCGCCATCGGGGGCATCCTGTTCGACAAGGACGGAACGCAGATCGAAATGGATCCGATGTGGCTTCCGGCCTGGGAAGACGCCGCGCGCCAACTGGCGACGCGTGCCGGACAACCCCTCCTTGCCGACGCCATGTTGCGCAAGACCGGTTATCATCGCGCCACGGGAACATTCGATCCGGATGCCACGCTCCTCACAGGCACGGTGCTCGACATCATCGACGCCTGGAGAACAGTCCTGGACAACAATGTGCCGGGCGATCTCGAATCCACGCTGCTGAAGGTGTTTGCCGAAGCCTCGACGCGCGATCCTGTGCCCGTCACCGATGTGAAGGCACTTCTGGGGTCCCTTCGCAGGCAGGGCTACATTCTGGGCGCGGCCACGAACGACAGCACACGCAAGATGCAGCGGACGGTCGATTACCGCGACCTTGCCGACGACCTTGCCTTCCACTGCGGCGCCGATGCCGGGCACGGGGCAAAGCCCGATCCGGGCATGGGACTGGCGTTTTGTGAACAGACCGGGATCCCGCCCGAGCGTGTCCTCATGGTCGGCGATTCGATCGTCGATGCCCTGATGACCAGGGCCGCAGGATTCGGAGCGGCCATCGGCGTGCGCGCCGCAGGCACAATGACGCAGGATCAGGAGCCGTTCTTCGACATCGTCATCGACGCCATCGACGACCTGCCGGCGCTTCTGGGCCGTGGCGTCGTCGATGCATGATCAGCCGGGCACATCCGATTCGGGCTCGGACGCCGGTTTTCGGCTATAGTCGCATCGCAGGGTCCGACGGCTCGCGCCGGAATCACATGCATTGTCGTAAGGAGGCCCCTTGATGACGTGGTTGGCGTACGGAACAGTCGCTTCTGGACAATGATGGAGCTGCTGGTTGACATGCCCGGCAAGGTGGATCCGTGGGACAGCAGGCAGCCGTGCTGAACATCGAGGGCCTGACACGGCGATTCGGCGGCCTGACGGCGGTCGACAACCTCACCTTCACCGTGAAGGAAGGCGCGATCCACGGACTCATCGGGCCAAACGGCGCCGGCAAGACCACGACCTTCAACGTGATCTCCGGCTTCTACAGGCCAACGAGGGGACGCGTGATCTACGCCGGACGAGACATCTCGGGCATGGCGACCCATGCCATCGCCGCACTGGGCCTGGTTCGCACGTTCCAGGCGACGACCCTGTTCCACGAACTCACTGTCGCCGAGAATGTTCTCGCCGGTTGCCATCTCGGCGCAAGGATCGGGCTCGTGAGCGTCCTCCTCGGCCGGCAGCGGGAACGCCAGGAGGAGGCCCTGGCCCGGGTGGAGGAGATCCTCGCATTCATGGGTCTCGACGGAGTCTCCGATGAATCGTGCGCAAATCTCCCCCATGGGCTTCAGCGCACTCTGGGGGTCGCCGTCGCGCTGGCCGCAGAGCCGCGACTGCTCCTGCTCGACGAGCCGTTCACGGGCATGAATCCGGACGAGACACGCCGCATGATGAATCTCGTGCGCCAGGTGCGGGACCGAGGGGTCACCATTCTCCTCGTCGAGCATGACATGCAGGCCGTCATGGGTCTGTGCGAGACGATCACCGTGCTCAACTTCGGCACCCTTCTTGCCGAGGGAGACCCCGAGGCGATCCGCGCCAATCCCGAGGTTGTCGATGCCTATCTCGGGACCCCGATCGAGGGCGTGGCGTGACTCTCCTGGAGGTGACGGGACTCGAGGTTCACTATGGCAAGGTCCAGGCCATCAAGGGAATCGACATCCGGTTGCAGGCGGCAGACATCATCACCCTGATCGGCGCCAACGGAGCTGGAAAGTCGACGACCCTGCGAACCCTGTCCGGGCTCAATCGTCCCACCGCGGGGACGATCATGTTCGAAGGCGAGAGAATCGACGGACTCGAGCCCGACCGTATTGTCGCCCGCGGCATCGCCCATGTCCCCGAAGGCCGCCGCGTCTTTCCGGAACTGACGGTCCTGGAAAACCTGATGACAGGCGCCTATCTCCGCCATGACGGCCCGTCGGTCCGGTCCGATCTCGACATGGTTTACGGCCACTTTCCACGGTTGCGCGAGCGGCGTGGCCAGTACGCCAAGACATTGTCGGGCGGTGAACAGCAGATGCTGGCCATGGGGCGCGCCCTGATGGCGGCGCCACGGCTGCTGCTGATGGACGAGCCCTCGATCGGGCTGGCGCCCCTGATGGTGCAGGAGATTGCCGCGATCATCGGCGATATCAACCGGAAGGGCGTTCCCGTCATTCTCGTCGAGCAGAACGCCAGCCTGGCGCTTCACCTGGCAAGTTACGGCTACGTGCTTGAAACCGGCCGCATCGCGCTGGACGGACCGACCGATGTGCTGCGCGAGAATGAACACGTCCGCCGTGCCTACCTCGGAGGCTAGGGAAGACCGCTCGGGTTGGCGCCTGGGAGACGAACTGTGGGTGGACTGGATGGCGGGAGCCCGCGCCGCATGGCTCGACGATGATCCGGCCCATGCGGCAGCGTGCTGCAGTCAGGCCGACGTGCTGGCCTCGGGCTTCGAGCCGGACGACCCGAGGCGGGCGGCAACGTCGCACGCTCTTGCCCTGATGTCTCCGGGGCCGGAGGGTGTCGAAGCGGGGCTTGAAGCCGCACTCGAGGCATGGCAGGCCGCCGGTCCCTGGGTCGAGAGGATGGCGCTGGGCGTCCGTGCCCGCAGCTCGCTCTTCCACATGCGGCTCGAATCGAAACATCGCGGTGTCTATCCCGACATCGCGCGCCAGCGATGCCGCAAGATGCTGCGCGCGGGCATGGCCCTTGTCGAGGCCGAACGTGCCGCCCGTCGAGGAGACCGGCAGGCGATGGAGGCGGCCCTGGCCTGCCGGCGCGATGCCTTCGGACATCGCGAGTCGGCGGCCGCGGCCATGGCGCACTGGCTTGGAGAACTCGTGCGGGGCCGCGAGATCGACCGCTTCGCCGAACACCCGCCGGTGGTCAGGGACGACGAAGCGCGCCTTTACGCCGCAGCGCTGCTCGTGCCGCCGACGCTCGACCCCGCGCGGCGCCTCAACGCTGTGATGCGAGGAGCTTCGCGCGTCTGAAATGCCGGACGAGGCGTGCTGGCAGAGTCTCGAGACCGTTCGGCAGAAACAGCATGGCGAGAACGAGGAGCACGCCATAGAAAAGGGGGCGCAGTTCGTCGTATCCGATATCCCGCAGCAGCACCTCGTTGATGGCGGTCAGCGTGACGAGCCCGATGATGGGCCCCCAGATCGTCGCCGTGCCTCCGACAATCACCCAGATCAGCACGAACACCATCTCGTGGACCGCAAAGCGGTTGGGATTGACGGTGGTGATATAGTGCGCCAGCAGTGCGCCGGCGAGACCGGCGAAGAACGACGCCAGGACCAGGGCCTGGGTCCTCGTCCGCCAGGTGTTGACACCAACCGCGCCGGCGAGCTGATCACGCCAGTGAACGGCATGAAAGGTCAGGCCGACGTGCGAATGCTCGATACGCCAGAGGATCCAGATGGAAACGGCTGCGATCACGAGTATCAGGTAGTACGAGGCGACCGGTTCCCAGAAATTGATCTCCCAGGCGCCGATCTCGATGTCGGGAACACCGGGAATGCGGGAGATGCCCTTGGGACCGATGAAGGCCTTCCAGAGCAACCTGATGGTCTCGCCTGCGGCAAAGGACCCGATCAGGAAATAGAACCCCTTCATGCGGAACAGCGGAAAGGCCAGGACGAAGGCGACGAGGCCTGTGAGACCGGCGGCGAGGATGATCGAAAGCGGAACGGGAATGGCGAGCTGCTTGCTGAGCAGGGCCGATGCGTAGGCCCCGAACCCCATCATGACAACATGGCCGAGCGAGAACTCGCCGGTCAGCGCAAGCAGCCGGTAGCTCACCACGACCAGGGTGTTGATGGTGAGGAACACGAGGAGTTCCTGCTGCGAAAAGGTCACGACGTGGGGTGAGAGTGCAAGCACGGCGGCCGACGCGAGAGCGAGCCCCTGCCACCACCAGCGGCGGTGCGGGCCACCGAGTTGTGGATCAAGACTGAGGGCCGCCGCCGCCAGCGACAGCGCAATGAGCGCCAGCCAGATCGCGTAAGTGACAACACCCATCATCAGGCGCGCTCCGGCTTGCCGAGAAGGCCGTGCGGACGCACGACGAGCACGATGAGCATCAGCACGAGGCCCGTGATGTCGGCAATCGTGCCATCAAAGAGCGTGGTGACGAAAGTATGGGTAAAGGCATAGAGCACGGATGCAATGATCGCACCCTCAAGGCTGCCCAGACCTCCGACGATAATGACGATGAAGGCTCCAATGATGACCGGATGTCCCATGTAGGGGCCCGTCGGCACGATGGTGGCAGTCAGCGCCCCGGCGGCTCCCGCCAGCGCGGCGCCGAGAACCATCGCGAGCATCGAAATGCGGCTGATCGAGATTCCCTGCAGCGCCGCCGCCTCGGGATCCTGCGCGACGGCACGCAATGCCCAGCCGAACCGGCTCTTCCGGAGGAAGGCCCACAATGCTCCAAGGAGGATGACGGCAAAGGCGATGACGACAAGACGCTGGCCGGAAATGGTCAGGGCGTCGACCCCGAACAGTGTCACGGCTTCATTGTAGGGACCGGCAAATGACTTCTTGCGGACGCCGAAGAGAGAGACGGCGCCGGCCTGCAGGACCAGCAGCGCGCCGATCGAGCAGATGAGACCTCCGAGCGGGTTGTCCTTCATGGGCCGGAACATGGTTCTCTCCAGGAAGAGTCCGACCGCGGCCACGACGAGAACCGCGACCGCGACGCCCGCAAAGAAAGGCAGTTCGTTCTGGTAGAACACCCAGAACAGGCAGTAGGCACCGGCCATGTAGAGTTCGCCGTGGGCAAAGTTCACGACCCGCATGACGCCGAAGATGAGGACGAGGCCGACCGCAACGAGCGCCAGATAACTCGACGCATAGGTCGCGTTCAGGCAGGTCTGCAGGAAGACAGCGATGTCCATGGGCTAACGAAACGTCCGGAAAGACGATACCGGGCCCGGCACGAGGCCGGTCCCGGTATTGCGTGCCGCCGTGCCACGCGGGCCGGCGGGGAAGGTGATCAGGCGCGCTGGTACCACATTTCGCCCATCGCTTCGAAGTGCTTGATCATGGTCGCACTGTGTTCGCCCCACCACTCGGGGATGCTCTTGAACTCGACGATCACGGCCTTCCCGTTCTGGATCTGCACCACGGGCCAGTTGCCGACAAGCGCATTGTCGATTCCGAACAGCTCCTCGCCCCACCAGTTGGCCTCGCCGAAGGCGTGGGCGCCCTTGCCACCCTGCTTCATGCC
The DNA here is from genome assembly GCA_002238685.1 of bacterium EF100-94H03 bin56. Taxonomy (GTDB): domain Bacteria; phylum Pseudomonadota; class Alphaproteobacteria; order SP197; family SP197; genus SP197. The sequence goes on along the minus strand of MPMV01000014.1, from coordinate 46,979 downwards.
ACCAAGCACCGCTGCCGGTTCGATGGAACCCGCTTTCTGGGCGCCATCAAGCCACAGATCGAGGATTGATGCGTACTCCCAGGATACCGCACCCCACTGCCCGGGATGACGCTCGTTGTAGACCTCGAAGAAACCGTTGGGATCGTTGAAGTTGATGTCCTCGCTGTTGAGCGCCGGATCGTCGAAGTCGGGGAACTGGAAGATCACCCCCTCCATGAACTCCTCGGACGTGTTGGCGATGATGTCAGCGTAGAAATCCGCTGTGCAGGAGATGATCTGGCCACCGTAGTTCTGCACGAACGCCTGCTTGCACAGCTCGTTGACAAACTCCGCATAGGCCGTGTCGAGGCACAGGATATCGGGTTTGTGAGCCAGCATCGCGGTCATGACGGGCGCGAAGTCCGTTGTCGAGATGTCGAAGAAGATCGTGTCCTTGACCTCGATGCCGTGCGCTTCGAATGCCGCGAGGTAGGTTGCCACGGAGGGCCTGCCAAGCGCGTCATCCTGGGCGCAGATCACTGCCGTCTTCGCTTCGGGCATGTTCTCTGCCATCCACCAGACGCCCGTGAGATTGTAGATTGGATGGACTTCCGCGGGCGCGACCAGGAAGGGCGTGTCCGGCGAGAGGTCCGAGGGAAGAAGCGTCGAGACGAGCATCTCGGCGCGATTGGCGATCGGGGTCACGGCAGGCATGGTGTCGCCGCCGAGCATCTCGATGAACGATACGCCGTCTTCGCTGATCAGCTTCTGGGCGCCGGTGCGCGCCTTGTCCGGAAGGTACTCGTTGTCGTACGAGACGATTTCGACGTTGTAGGACGTCCCGCCGATCTCGACGCCTCCGGCGGCGTTCTTCTGTTCTGCCCAGATTTCGCATCCATAGAGTCCGGGCAGCCCCCAGGCTGCGACACCGCCTGTCAGTGGTGCGAGAAATCCGATGCGGACCGTCTCCTCGGCGCGCAGTCTACCCGGATGCACCGTGGTGGCCGCAGCGGCGCCAGCGAGTGCCGATGTGCCAATGAACCTGCGTCTGTCAACGGAGCCAAAAGTCATGATCTGTCCTCCTTGCCGTTTTCTGGTTCGGGGAGATCCGACATGTGACGCGGTGTCTCCCCCGCGTATCTCCTCTGTTATCCCGCCATCATCCACTATCGCCTTCGTGCAGACAACATCTGTCTGAATCTTGTTCCGGAATGCGCCTGGGCAAACTGGCTCTGGCCTCCATGCCAATGTCGTTTGGAACACGCTGACCGAGTGAGAGTATCCGCGTCCCTTGCCCGCTGTCGGGTTGCCGGATCCGGATGCCGACGCCCCTGCCGGAAGGCCAACGTGCCGGGGAAACACGTCCCGACCTTGGACGGCCAATGTTCCTGAAGCCCCGGACAAGGACTTCAATCCACCCCTTCCACGTGACGACTGCCGGCCAATGGCGCGAGTTGGCGATGAGGCTGCTATCCCGGGACTGTCCGGGCTACGGAGTCACGACGCGGTGAACCGGCCGAGAACGTTGGCGACTATGCGCTCGACAAAGGGATCGCGCAGTTCCAGCGCCCGCGGCCATTCCGTCGAGCCGCCGTTGAACACCTCTCCCCTGCCGCGGGTGAAGGTGGCGATCATGCCGGCGCCGCGTCCCTCGTTCTCGCGGCAGTGAGCCGGCAGCAGGTCGCCCAGCGCCTCCATGATCTGCTCGGCCTCGTGCAACGGACCATTGAGCGGGACAGTGCCGCCGAAACGGTCCTCCTCGCCGCGTACCGCGGGCGCCAGGGCGAGGATTTCCAGGGATTCCGGGGCGCCATCCTCGAAAGTCGGGAACGGCAGCCCGCGGCGGAAGGTGTATTCCACCGCATCGAGTTCGAAAGTCGCGAGATTGACAGGCGTACCGCCCAGGAGATCGCCATAGTAGAGATCGGTCCCGGCGAAGGCCCAGTGCCGCGGCCGGTAAACGGTATAGCCTCCCGAAGAGCGGGGCGCCGCCACTCCGTATCGGTTGTAGGTTCCGGACATGCCCGTCAGTCCCATCGTCGTCGCCGCCGGACGTCCGATCAGGGTGCAATCCCATGCGGTGGTCGCAAGGTGCGGCGTGGTGGACGTGGCGGGATCGGCATCGGGAACCCGGTAGCAGTACTGCGTGGTCCCGTCATCGGACAGCCGCACCTGCCAATAGAAGTTCCCGGCGAAACGGGCAAGGCCGCCACCGCGATCAACGAAGTCGTCGACCCGGTCGCGCATCTCCCAGGTCCAGTACTCATCGTGTCCGATGATCACCAGCGCATCAAAGCCCTCGAGGCTGCTCTCGTCGAAGTGAAGGTCGTGCTGTGTCAGATAATCGAGTTCATAGCCCCGGTTCTCGGCCCACACGGCAAACAGTCTCTCGTAGGTCGCCCAGAAGGCATCGGCATGATGCCTGCTCATGTCGTAGAGACGCGCCCATTCGTAGGAGGGATAGCGGGGCTGCCAGCCGATCGGCGGCGAGAAGGCATGGGATTCGCGCGGCGCTTCGGCCGGCTTTCGCAGAAAGCCGCGGCCCACGGGACGCTGTGTCGACAACACCGGCGAAGCGATGTCGTCACGCGGGTCGTTCCCAAGGCCGCGATAGTGATTGGCGCCTCCCCAGTCATTGTAGGCAATCAGGGTGCTCGTCGTCAGCATGAAGCCGATCTTCCGCCGTTTCCGGGCCGGGCTGCGCACGACAAAGAAGGCATCGGACTCGAAGTGGTCCGAACCGTCGCCAATGCCGAGGACAACAATGTAGAGACCCGTCGGCCAGTTCTCATCGACAGGGATGGTGAGAGCCACGGGCCAATCGCAGCCCGAGGCATAGGCGTCGTCGGGAACGGCGTGGCGCAGGCCGGGCAGGTCCTGGCGCTGCAGGACACGCTGCGGCGATGCCCCATCGCGGTAGATCGTCAGCGACCAGAAGGCACGTGTCGCGCTGACGTGGAGCCTGATCACGTCACCCGCCTCGTAGGACATGCGATCCGTGTAGCCCCATACTTCGAGGGCATCGTCATCTGTGGACTGTCCCGGGGACGGCCAGTCCGGCATCGACCAGGCATAGGGCGCCTTGCGTTGGCCTTCGCGTCCGCTCATGTGTCTCTCCTCACTCCGGCATGATCGAGTCTATCCGGAAGACCACCCGCAATGCGACAGCCTGAGGCGGTTTCATGGCGTCAGAAGGTGGCACGCTGCCACATGACCGTCGCCGACACGCTGCGGGCGGGGCCTCGTGTCATGACACAAGGACCAGGCACGGGGACACCGGGTGTGGAACCGGCAACCGCGGGGCCGCGACGCGGGACCGGGGATCATCCCCGACAGCGGCCGATGAACCTGCCGCTTCGAGGGATCGACAACAGGTGTCGCCGCCATCAGCGCCTGGGTGTAGGGATGGCGTGGTTGCCTGAAGATCTCGTCTCGCGGCCCTTCCTCGACGATTTCGCCAAGATAGAGAACGGCGATGCGGTCGCTGACATGCTCGACAACGCCGAGACTGTGGGAAATCAGCATGTAGGTCAGGTTGTGCTGCGCCTGCAGGCGCATGAGGAGATTGAGAATCTGCGCCTGAACGGAGACGTCGAGAGCGGATGTCGGTTCATCAAGCACCAGCAGCCGCGGGTTGAGGGCAAGGGCGCGTGCCAGCACGACCCGCTGGGCCTGGCCACCGCTGAGTTCATGGGGATAGCGGGCGAGGAATGACGGATCGAGACCGGTTTCGCCAAGCAGGGCCTCGACCCGTCTGCGGCGCTCGCCGCGGCCGAGCCTGGTGTGTGTCACGAGAGGTTCGCTGACGATGGTGTGAACGGTCATGCGCGGATTGAGAGAGGCCAGGGGATTCTGGAACACGAGCTGCATGTCCCGGCGCCATGCCCTGACACCGGCGGCGTCAAGCCGGAGCACGTCACGTCCGTCAAACAGGATGTCACCGTGGCTGGCGATCACGAACCCCGCCAGCGCCATGGCAAGGGTTGACTTGCCGCACCCCGATTCGCCGACGACGCCCAGGGTTTCGCCACGCCGAAGCCGCAGGCTGATGTCCTCGAGAACCCGCACATGTCCGCGTCGCCTGCCGAAGATGCCTGTTCCTGTTGGATAGTCGACCGCGAGGTTCATGACGTCGAGCAGGATGTCGTGTTCCATCGTCATCGCCCGCCCTCGAGATGGCAGGCACTGCGATGACGATCCGAGAGCCGCCGCTCCGCAGGGTCCTCGAGACGACACGAGTCCATGGCGAAGGCGCATCGCTCGCGGAAGGCGCATCCCGTTATGTTCGCGGCATCAGCGGGCACCGAGCCCGGAATGACGGCAAGCGGCGTGCGTTGCGTCTGTTCGCCCGGCCGTGCCTTCAGGAGTCCCCTCGTGTAGGGGTGATGCGGCTCGAGGAAGATATCCTCGGGGTCGCCTTCCTCGACTATCCGTCCGAGATACAGCACCGCCACCCGGTCGCAGGTCTGGGCCACCACACCGAGATCATGTGTGATGATGACCAATGTCAGGCCGCGCTTCTTGCGCAACCGGTCGAGCAGGGCGAGAACCTGGGCCTGGATGGTGACATCCAGCGCCGTCGTCGCCTCGTCGGCGATCACCAGGTCAGGATCGCCGGCAAGGGCCATGGCGAGAAGGACCCGCTGCTGCATGCCGCCGGAGAGTTCGTGGGGATAGCGATCGAGCAGGGCGGCGGGATCGGCCAGTTCGAGCTCGCCAAGCAGGGACACCGCACGCTGCCGTGCCTCCCTGGATCGGGCCCTTCCGTGGCGTCGCATGATCGCCTTGATCTGGCTGCCGATCGTGAACAGGGGGTTGAGAGCGGCGCCTGGATCCTGATGGACCATGGCGATATGCCGGCCACGCAGTCCGGCCCAGGCACTGGGGTCTCCGGATACCAGGTCCTGACCGCGGTAGGCGATTGTGCCGCCGGCTATCGACCCTGGCGGTGGCACCAGGCCAAGAATGGCGTGGGCCGTCATCGACTTGCCGCATCCCGACTCGCCGACGATGCCATAGGCCGTGCCCTCCTCGACCTCGAAATCGATTCCGCGCAACACCAGGCGGCGCCCCCCGGGCGCGGGAAAGCCGACCCTGAGGCCGCTGACGGCGAGGAGCGGCGTGTTCATGCGTCCTGCATGGCACGGCCGCGCGGGCTGGTCGCCATGTGCACTGCATCACCGGCGAGATTGAACGCCATGATGGTCACGAAGAGCGCCAGGCCGGGAAAGGTCGGCACCCACCAGTGGCCGGTCTGCACGTAGATCCGCCCCTCCGAGATCATCGCCCCCCAGTCAGCTGTCGGCTGCGGCACACCCAGTCCGACGAAGCCCAGCGCGCTCACGGTCAGGATGGCAGCGCCGAGATCCAGCGTCGCCTGAACCCATACCGGAGTCATGACATTGGGCAGGACATGGCGAAGGACTACCATCGGGTGACTGACACCGATGCCACGCGCCGCCCTGACATAGTGCCGTTCGCGCAGCGAAATCGCCTGCCCGCGCGCGATACGCGCGTACCACGGCCACCAGGTGATCGCGATGGCCAGGATCGCATTCTCCAGACTGGGCTGCAGGACCACGGCGACGGTCATGGCCAGCAGCAGGGGCGGAAAGGCGAGAAACACGTCGGTGACGCGCATGATCGCCTCGTCGAGCCAGCCTCCGACATAGCCAGCCGTGGCCCCGAGCAGCGTCCCCGCCACCACCCCGATCAGGACGATGGCAAGACCCGAGGCGAGTGCCGTACGCGCCCCGAAGAGGACACGGGCCAGCACGTCGCGGCCCAGGGCGTCGGTGCCGAATGGGTGAGCGAGTGAAGGCGCCAGGAGCTTGTCCTCGATGCTCGTCGCGCCGCGTCCCTGGTCGGCATGGGGTGTGACGAGGGGTGCCGCAACGGCCAGCATGACAATGACCGCAAGGGCCACCAGGGCGCCCGCAGCCAGGCGGTCGCCGAGGACATGCCGGCGCGCTGATCCCGCCGGCGGGTTGACGAGTGCCGCCAGCAATGTCCTTGCGGCCCCGGAAGCCGGCCTTTCAGCCGACACTGCTCTCACCGAGCCGAATTCGCGGATCAAGCCCCGCCTGCAACAGGTCCACGAGGAGATTGATGACAATGTAGATCACGGTCACGACCAGGGTGACGGCAAACAGCACCGGAATGTCGTCGTTGAGAATGGCATCGAGCATGTAGCTGCCCAGGCCCGGCCACTTGAAGATGCTCTCGATGAGGACGGCACCGGTGATCGAGAAGGCGAACACCAGTCCCAGAACCGTCAGCGTGGGCACAATGGCGTTCTTCAACGCCAGGCGGAACAGGATCTCGCGTTCGTGCAATCCCGCCGCACGGGCGGCGGTGATGTGGGTTTCCGCGAGCACGTCGAGCATCGATGCCCGGGTCATGCGCAGCGTGAGGCTGACCGGAAAGGTCGCCAGCACCACCACCGGCAGGATCGCGTGGGCCACCGCGTCCCGCCACGCCACCCAGTTCCCGGTGAGTGCGGCATCGACGAGATGGAAGCCCGTCAGCGTCGTTACCGGATGCAGGAAGCTGGTGGTCTGGCTCAGACGTCCGCCGAGCGGCAGCAGGTCGAGCCACAGGAAGAAGAAAAGTTGAAGCAGCAGGGCAAGCCAGAAGGCGGGCATCGACACGCCGAGAATGGACACCACCCGCATCACGCGGTCAAAGCCGCTGGCGAAGCGCGCAGCCGCAAGGACACCGGCGGGAACGCCGACAGCGAGAGCCAGGATGGTGGCAAGCACCACGAGTTCCATGGTGGCAGGCAGGCGCTCGGCCAGATCCTCGATGATCGGCCGCTTGGTGCGATAGGAGTAGCCGAATTCTCCCTGGACGGCGTTGGAAACGAAGCGCACGAACTGCACGGGCAGGGGATCGTCGAGACCAAGGTCGGCGCGCACGGCGACAATCGCTTCCTCACTGGCACGGGCGCCCAGATAGAGGCGTGCGGGATCGCCGGGAATGACATGGGAAATGGCGAAGGTCACCGTCAGCGCCCCCAGCATCACGAGGAGGGCCAGAACCAACCGCCGCAGGAGGTAGCGGATCCCGCTCATGGCCGCACCTTTTCAATGAACGTGCAAACGCCCGACATGACATTCGCGATTGTGCGGTCGCGGACTGCGTTTGACCACCAAATTCCCGGCGCAGGCGAGACGCGAAATCACGTGTTGGCAGACATGGTTGAGGCAACCATCGACAAGGTGCACACTTCAGATACCTGAATCTGTCGATGCCATGGGGAGGATCACGATCATGAACAGGTATGTCCGCGGACCGGTCATCGCCGCCGTCACCGCACTGTCGGTCGGCATGGGGCCACTCGAGGCACAGGACATCACCGAGAATATCGCCTTCCAGGCCATTCCCGGTGAACTGCCCTCGCTCGATCCTCCCTATATGCTGAGCTGGGACACGACGCTCGGCTTCAACGTGTATGAGACCCTCACCCGCTGGACCGAGGACGAAGGCATCGTCGGGGTGCTTGCCACGTCCTGGGACTCCAATGCCGAGGGTACCGAGTGGACGTTCACACTGCGCGAGGGCGTCACATTCCACGACGGATCGCCCTTCACGGCCGCTGACGTCAAGGCATCGCTCGATCGCAACATCGCGGTCGGCATGGTCGCCTACGACTTCATCGGCATCGAATCGATCGAGGTGGTCGACGACATGACGGTGCGCTTCATCGCCAGCGAACCGCGCAACGTGCCGCTCATCGTGTCGGCGCAGTACGGCATGTTCATCTACAAGGCCGAGGCGGTGGACCAGCCTCCCGAGTGGTGGGCCGAAGGAAACGATGCCGGTACGGGTCCCTACGTCGTTGCCGGCTTCGAACCCGGAACCCGTGCCGTTCTCGATCGCTATCCCGGCTACTGGGGAGGCTGGGAAGAGGGCCAGTTCACCAAGATTGTCTACCTCATCGTCGAGGACCCGACTGTGCGCGATCAGCTCATTCGTTCCGGCGAGGTCGACCTGACAACCCATCTTCCCTTCGATTCGATAGCCAGTCTCGAGAGTGTGGACGATCTCGTGGTCCTGCCCTATCTGCCGCTGGCGCAGCTCATCTTCGCCTTCGATCACAGCAATCCGCCGCTTGACGACCGGTCGGTGCGCCGGGCTCTGGCGATGACCTTTCCCTATGGTGATGTCCATGAAGGGGTGTTTCTCGGTCACGGCCGGGTCAGCGCCGGCTCCGGACCGACAGCGTTGTGGACACCCCCGGACGACTTCCCCTCCTGGAAACAGGATCTCGATGCCGCCGGTGCCATGCTCGCCGAAGCCGGTTTCGGTGACGGGTTCGAGCTTGATCTCGCGGTCTCGGCCGGTTCCAAGGAAGTGGCGGAGGCGGTACGCCTGTGGCAGTCGGCCCTGGCCGAAGTCGGGGTGACACTCAACATTCGCCAGCTGTCCGGTGGCGCCTTCTGGGACAGTGCCTTCAACCCCGACAACGAGGACTACGACGTCTTCGTGGTCGCCGCTTCCGGTGACGTGCCCTCGCCCTACGCCTGGCTCATCATCTTCACCAGTTCGCCCTACGGCTGGTTCCCGGCCATTGGCTACAACAATCCCGCATTCGACAGCCTCGTGTTCGAGGCCTGGGGGCAGGAAGCCACGGACGCCGGCGCCGCCGACGCGACGTGGGTGGAAGCGCAGCGCATCCTGCACGAGGAAGCGGTATCGATCTTCGCCATGGATGCGCCGCTCATCATCGCCCACGGCAGCGACATCGAGGGCCTGGTACCCGTGCCGCCCTATTCGGCGATCGTGTTCTGGTACGAGATGACGCGCCAGCCGTGACGCGTGATGGTTGACACCGGGGGTTCGGCGCTTGCCGACACGTTCCGGCGTGACGGCTTCATCGCCGGTGCGAGGGTTCTCGAGGCGGATGCCGCCGCCGCCGTCCTCGAGAGGGTCGATGCGTTCGCGCGGACCCATGCCGCCGATTTGCCGGTGGCCGAGATGTTCCGCACGGGAAGCCACCTCGTCATGCGCTGCGTTGACGACATGGTGCGTCATCCGCGTGTTCTCGACGTGGTGCGCCAACTGCTCGGTGACGATCTCATCGTCTGGGACAGCGATGTCTTCATCAAGGAGGCCCACTCGCAAGGATATGTCAGCTGGCACCAGGATCTTCGCTACTGGGGGGTCGATTCCCACGATGCCGTCACGGCGTGGGTCGCCCTGACCGACGCCACGGGCGCCATGGGATGCATGCGCTTTCTTCCCGGATCACACCGGGCCGGTCTCGTCGCCCACGAAGACACCTTCGAAACCGACAACCTCCTGACCCGGGGCCAGAACGTGAAGTGGGAGATTGACGAGAGCCGGGCGAGAGTCGGTGAACTCAAGGCTGGCGAAATGTCCGTTCACCACGGTCTCACCATGCACGCATCCGACCCCAATCGTTCGCCGCACCGGCGCGTCGGCCTGGTGGTGCGTTTCGCCACTCCGGCGATGCGGCCGGTGGTCATCGAACGCGACCATGCTCAGCTCGTTTGCGGAGAAGATGCCTACGGTCACTACACACCGGTTCCAAGGCCCCGCACGGACGCCTCGCCGGAAGCGGTCGCCCTGTGGCGCAAGGTGACCGGAGAACGCGCCGGCGCCTACTTTTCCGGCGTGGCGGAAAAGGACCGCCGGTGGACCGGAGGCAGGGCCGCCAACCGAAACTGAGACGGCCTCAGACGTCGGCCGCGCGCAGCAGTGAGCGGGCCGCCTCGTCGTGTTGCGCCATCAGACGTTCGAGATCGAGGCCGACGACGGCGCCGTCGATGACCCGCCACCGGCCCGCCACCATGACCCGGTCGGCCCGGTGGGCGCCGCACAGCACCAGTGCAGCCAGCGGATCGTGGGCCCCGGAGAACCGCGGTTCATCCAGCGTGAAGAGGGCCAGATCGGCCTGGCGTCCCTTTTCAATCCGGCCAATGTCGTCGCGTCCCAGGCATGCGGCGGAGCCTTGCGTTGCCCAGCGCAGCACATCCTTGTGGCTGACCCTGGAGGCTCCATAGCGCAGGCGTTCAACCTGAAGCGCCAGGCGCACTTCCTGGATCATGTTCGACGCATCCTGGGAAGCCGAACCATCGACACCGATGCCCACGGGAGATCCGGCCTCCTCGAGTTCAGGCGCGCGGCACAGCCCCGATCCCAGGATCATGTTGGATCCCGGGCAGTGAGCGATGCCGGCACCGGCCCTGCCCACCCTTGAGATCTCGTCATCGGTGAAGTGGATTCCGTGGGCAAACCACGCCCGTCCGGTCAACCAACCCAGGCTCTCGACATGGTCGAGCGGACGGCACCCGAAGGTCTGTTCACAGAAACGGTTCTCGTCCAGGGTTTCACCGAGATGGGTGTGGAGACGGACCCCCTTCTCTTCCGCCAGATCCGCCGTCTCGCGCATGATGTCGGGGGTGACGGAAAAGGGGGAACAGGGCGCCAGCGCAATCTGCACGAGGGCTCCCTCGGTCGCGTCGTGCAGGGTGTCGATCACCCGTTCGCTGTCTGCGAGAATGGCGTCGCGGTCCTCGACAATGCTCCGCGGCGGCAAGCCTCCATCCTCCTCGGCGAGATTCATCGATCCCCGCGTCAGGGTCACCCGCACTCCCAGGGACCGCGCCGCGCCGGCCTCGATGTCGATCGCTTGCGCGAGGCCGGCGGGAAAGACGTAGTGATGGTCTGCCGCCGTCGTGGTTCCCGACAGCAGCAGTTCCGCCAGCGCCAGGCGGGCCGCACAGTCGAGGTGGTGGGGATCAAGGTGCGTCCAGACGGGATAGAGCGCCTGCAGCCAGTCGAAGAGGCCGCGATCGAGGGCGAGAGCTCGCGTCAGCGTCTGGTAGAAGTGGTGATGGGCATTGACCAGTCCCGGCAGGACCACGTGCCGGGAGGCATCGAAGATACCGTCACATGCACACGACGGAGCGCTGCCCCGTGACAGGCACTCGACGATCCTCTCATCCTCGACGACGACACCGCCCTCGCAGTCATCGGCGAGAATTGCCAGCGGCGACCTGATCCACGTTCTCATGGCGGTGACCCTATGGTCCGGCCGGCAGGTTGTCGACGTTGAAGGCCTGCATGCGCCGGATACACGTGCCGGCAACTGCCCCGAGGCGCCCTGTTGAGATCAGGGGTGCTCCCGAGGACTTGGCGCCGCGCCAGGCCGGTGAGGATCCCGCGGCCTTCGTTGCCGGTTTCGACCGCTTCGTCGACGATCTTCCGGCACCCCGTTCGGATCACGACTCGAGGGAGCTCTCCTGGTAGTCGGCCCGCTGCAGCCAGTCCGGGTGAATGTCCACGCCCCAGCCCGGCGTATCCGGCACGGTCACCCTGCCATCCTCGATGCGGAAGGGATCGCCGACAAAGAGACCCTGCTGCCAGGGATAGTAGTCAGCGCCCTCGATGGAGAACTCCAGGTACTTCCCGGCGTTGGCGAGGGCGGGCAGAAGATGCATGGTGCAGACGGTCACGAGGGTCAGGTTGGCGCAGTGCGGCGTGCAGGGCAGTCCCGCGGACGCCGCCATGCCGGCCACGTCGAGGGTGCGCGTCAGCCCGCCCATGTACATGATGTCGGGCTGCACGATATCGACAGCACGGGTGTCGATGATACGCCGCCACTGGGCCAGGTCGCAGTCCTGTTCTCCGCCCGTGACGTCGATCGCCAGTGCCCGCGTCACCTCACGCGTTTCGTCGATTTCCCAGTAGGGGCACGGCTCCTCGAAGTGGGACACACCTTCCCCCTCCAGCATGGACCCGACCTCGATGGCCCGCGCCGGGGAAAAACCGGAGTTGGCATCCACCAGGCGCGCCACACCATCACCAAGGGCCCGCGACACCACGGGTACAATCTCCTCCGTGCGCCCCGGCCACTCGTCCACGTCGCGGCCGCACTCGGCACCAACCCGGAACTTGAAGGCATCAAACCCCTTCTCGTCACGCAGGCGACAGAGCCGGTCGGCCTCGTCCCGCGGCCCGATCTGACGCTTCATCGAGCTTGCATAGGCACGCAACGGACCCGGTGTGCCGCCAATCAGAACGGTGACCGGCTTGCCCTCGAGTTTGCCGGCGAGATCCCACAGCGCGGTATCGAGACCGGCCATGGCGCGTCTGAGATAGGATCCCGGAAACTTGTGCTCGCGCAAAGGTATCAGGTCGATGAGTGGGGCAAAGTCACGGGCGTCGTGCCCGAGGGCATGGGGTGCGATCTGGCGGTGGAAGACCCCGGCCGTGATGTCGGCGTTGTAGGTCGACATCTGACCCCAGCCCTCGTCGCCGGTATCGGTCGTCACCTTCACGAAGCCGACCCAGCGGTTGGAGAACGTTTCCAGGCGGGTGATGATCATGGCGGGTTCTAAAACGGCGCCTTGAGGCCGGCCATCAGCTCGTCATCGATGGCATTGGCGCGGCGGCAGGCGTCCCGGGCGCTCAGTCTCGCCCAGTAGTCCTCGAAGGCCGGGCGTTTGTCGACGGTACCGTACTGCATGCCCCAGCCGATCTGGCAGCCGACGTAGATGTCCGCCGCCGAAAAATCCCCGCCGGCGACATGACCGCCCCCTGCCAGGGTTTGTTCCAGGACGTCCATGACCAGGTCCCAGGTGCCGTAGCCGATCATGCCGATGCCATCCTCGGGCACCGTGAACCCGAAGTGCCGGTTCGTGGTGGACGCTTCGAGCGGTCCGGCGCCGAAGAAGAGCCACCGGTAGTAGGGACCGCGTGCACCCGGAGGGGGCGCCAGACCGGCCTCGGGGAAGGCATCGGCAAGGTAGGCGCAGATGGCCGCCGCTTCCGTGACGACCGCGGGCCCGTGCCTGAGTGCCGGAATCTTGCCCATGGGATTGATCGCGAGGTAGTCGGGGGACTTCATCGGACGCCCGTACTCGATGATTTCGGTGGTGTAGTCGATACCGATTTCTTCCAGCATCCAGCGCACGATCCGTCCCCGCGACATGGGATGGGTGTAGAACACGATCTCTGCGGCCATGGGGTCACTCCCTGATCAGTTCGCCTCATTATGTGGCCCGCCCCCGGGCCGAATTCAGTCCATGCGTCTGGCTTGTTCGAGAACGCGTTCCATGGCCCGCAGCACGGGCCTTTCGATGAGCTTGCCATCGATCACCACCAGACCCGTGGCGGCCTCGTCAAAGGCCTCCACGATACGGCGCGCTTCCTCGATTTCACCTGGTGACGGGCTGAACACTTCGTGAATGACAGGAATCTGGCGAGGGTGAATGGCTCCCTTGCCGACGAAACCGGTTGCCCGGCTCGCCTCGGCTTCGGCCTTCATGCCGGCCATGTCGTCAAGGTCGAGCCAGGGAACATCGATGGCGTCAAGACCGGCCAGGGCCGCCGCCTGAACGACCCTGGAACGCGCAAAAAGCATCGCCTCCCAGGTGTTGCTGGCCCCGATGTCGGAGGAATAGTCGATGGCGCCGAAGAAGAGTGACTGCAGCCGCGAACCCGATCCGGCAATGGCGGCGGCGTTCTCCAGTCCTTCGGCCGATTCGATGATGACGTGCAGCGTGGTATCGAGACCGGCCGCATCGAGGTGGTCGGCAACGAGGGCGACCTGCTCCCGGTTGGCCACCTTGGGGAGCATCAGGGAGGGAGGGCCGCACCGGCCGGCATCGATCACGGCGCCGAGGTCCTTGAGGCCCTCGCTCGAGGCAAGGGAGTTGATCCTGAGCACGATCTCGGTGACGCCTGACTCGGGGAGCGACGCCAGGAGTTCGAACGTGCGCTCCCGCGCACTCGCCTTGTCGCGCGGATGGATCGCGTCCTCGAGATCGATGCATACGATATCGGCGCCCGACGAGACCGCCTTGGGGAACATCCCGGGTTTGAGGCCGGGCATGAAGATGAAACTGCGTCTCGATCTGGCAGCGGTCACAGGCGGCACTCCGGAGCTTGCCTCTCGTCCCATCTTCGCCTCACTGCCCTCCCCCGCGCAATGTGCTTGCGTTCACCGATCCGGTCCGGGTGATTTCTCGATCCGTGCCCCTCCCCGCTCAATGTGCTTGCGGCCACCGGCGGCCGTGGTGTAGGGATGCGTTCCGGCTTGTGACCGGGCGGGCGTAGCTCAGGGGTAGAGCACAACCTTGCCAAGGTTGGGGTCGTGGGTTCGAATCCCATCGCCCGCTCCAGGTTTGCGACAGCCATGCAGGAACCGTTGCAGGGAATGACTGCAAGCCGCATGTGATCCAGAACTTGAGGAGGACGATCATGAAGAACCTGACCATGAACAGGCGGGAACTGGCAAAGGCGATGGCGGCGGTCGGCGTAGGCGTCGTGAGCTGGCCCATCCTGTCGCGCAACGCCCGTGCCGCCGGGGAAGTCTCCGGTCATACGTGGGCCGGTTACGATCTGCCCGAGCTGATGGGTGGTTACATCGACAAGTACGGTGGCCCGCCCGAGTTCAGCTACATTGCTTCGGACGACGAGTCCTTCGAGAAGATCCGTGCCGGCTTCGCCCCGGACTTCATCCATCCCGGGAACTACATGATCCAGCGGTACTACGATGCCGGACTGATCCAGCCGATCGACACCGGCCGTCTTTCCAACTGGTCGACCATCGCGCCGGGCATCGCCGACATCGACGGCTCCATCATTGACGGCACCCGCTGGTTCGTGCCCGCCGAGTTCGGCAACTCGTCTCTGATCTATCGCACCGACCTCGTTGCCGAGGAGTATCTGGAGGAGAATACCTGGCAGATTCTCTACGACGAGCGCTACAAGAATCGCCTCGCCTGGTATGACACGTCGGCTGCGACCGTCGCCGTATCGGCCCTGGTGGCGGGGTACGACAACCTCTGGACGCTGTCGGATGACCAGCTTGTCGAGGTCCAGAAGCTGATGGAGAAACAGCGCGACCTGACACGCTTCTACTGGTCCGACGTCACGCTGATGGAACAGGCCATTGCCGCTGGCGAGATCGTCGCCGCCTACTCGTGGAACCAGTCCTTCGTGAACCTGCAGAACGAGAACATTCCCGTGGGATACATGGTGCCCAAGGAAGGGATCTTCGCCTGGGGGTCGGGCTTCATCATCCACAAGGACGCGACGGACCTCGAGGCCGTCTACACCTACATCGACGCCTGGATCTCTGCGGAATCGGGGGCCTGGCTGATCGACAACTACGGCTACGGCAGCGCCAATCTCGCGGCCTACGACCTGGTGCCCCAGGAGCGCCTCGACCAGCTCGGCTTTGCCGATCCGGAGTCGCTGATCGCCAACACGATCTTCTTCCCGGCTCTCGAACCGGAGTTCGAGAGCAAGTACGAGAACCTCTATCAGGAGGTCCGCGCCGGGGCGTGAGGTTCGTCACGAGGGGACCACGTCATGAGGGCAGCCGTGTGCCGCGCCTTTGGCGAGCCTCTGGTTATCGAGGATCTTGATCTTGATCCACCGCAGGACGGCGAACTTCGCGTGAAGATCGCCGCCTGCGCCATCTGTCACAGCGACATCCACTACGCGGAAGGGGCCTGGGGCGGCACGCTGCCGGCGGTCTACGGCCACGAGGCGGCCGGTGAGGTGGTCCAGGCAGGACCGGGGGTCGACTCTCCCGGGGTTGGCGACCCCGTGATCGTGACCCTGATCCGATCCTGCGGCAACTGCTTCTATTGCGACCAGGGCATGCCCTACCTGTGCGAGGCAGAGTTCCCCGTGGACCGCAAGGGACGCTTGCACACGAAGAGCGGCACGCCGGTGCTCCAGGGCCTGCGCACCGGCGGCTTTGCTGAAGAGGTTGTCGTGCACCATTCACAGGTGGTGGCGGTGCCGCGGTCCATGCCCCTTGAGAGTGCCTCGCTTCTCGCCTGCGGCGTCATCACCGGGTTTGGCGCCGTGGCCGGGACGGCGCGAATTCCCGCCGGCTGCAGCGTCGTCGTCATCGGTGCCGGGGGTGTCGGTCTCAACAGTATCCAGGGGGCGGCCATCTGCGGTGCCCGCCAGGTCATCGCCGTGGATGTCCTCGAAGAGAAGCTCGAATCGGCTCTCTCCTTCGGCGCCACGGCGACGGTGAACGGCGCCCAGGGCGATGTCGGCGCAGCGGTGCGACGCCTGACGGGTGGCCGCGGGGCCGATTACGCCTTCATCACCGTCGGCAATGCCCGGGCCATGGAAGAGGCGATGGACGTGATCCGTCCGGGCGGCACGGCGGTCATCGTCGGCCTGCCGGCGGTTGGTGAGACCTCCGCCTTCGAAACCCAGGCCATTGCCGGCACCGGCCAGAACATTCTCGGCTCGAAAATGGGCTCGACCCGGCTCCGGGTGGATGTGCCGAGACTGGTCGATCTCTACTGTGAGGGCCGGCTCAAGCTCGATGAACTCATCACCCGCACCTATCCCCTCGACGAGATCAACGAGGCCATCGCCGCCGTCAAGCGCGGCGAGGCCCTGCGCAACGTCATCGTCTTCTGATTGCGGGCAGACAATGCTCACCGCCGATCCGGCTCCTGTTGCCCGGCGCACGCCCCGCTCTGCCGGGATTCTCCGGGAACGACGGCTTGCGGGCGCCGGAGGGACCGAACCATGAAGGAAGAGTTCTGGCTGGAGCGCTGGCAGGAGGGCAGCACCCCCTGGCACGAGGGCGTGGTCAACGCGGCGCTCAAGCGCCACTTCAATTGTCTGGAACTGCGGCCCGGGGACAGCGTTTTCGTGCCGTTGTGCGGGAAGGCGGAGGACATGTGGTGGCTCCATGAACGCGGCCTCCACGTTCTCGGCGTCGACCTCAGCCCCATTGCCGGGCGCACGTTCCTGGAGGCTCACGGCCGCGACTTCACCGAGACGCGGCACCGCCGCCATTCCGTCCTCGAAAGTCCCGGTTTCCGCCTGTTCGCGGGGGACTTCTTCACGCTCGACGCCGCCGACCTCGAGGGCGTCAAGGCCGTCTATGACCGGGCCGCTCTTGTCGCCGTGCCGCCCGACATGCGGCAACGCTACGCGCGGCGCCTCGGCGAACTCTTCGAAGCTCCGATACTCCTGATCTCCATGGTCTACCCCGAACACGAGATCGACGGTCCCCCCTTCCCGGTGGCCGAACCGGAAGTGCGGGCGCTTTTTGACGAGCGACGCCGGGTACGGCACCTGGGGGAGGAAGACATCATCGGCCGCTCGGACCTGCGCAAGCGTGGCGTCACCCGGCTCGTGGAGCACGCCTACCTCATCGAGTGACAGATCGCCCCTTCCACCAGCACGGCACCCCGCACAGGACAAGATTGAGAACCGAACACGCCAGCGACCGGCTCCGGATCGCGGACATCGTCCGGCGCAAGTTCAAGCGCCTTGCCGAGGCAGCGGTTGGCATCCCGAATCTGGCCACGCGCACTCCCGGCGACCTCGGCGCCATCCTCGAACGGGTTGCGACAAAGGACATCGGGACGCTGCCGCGCGAGTTGTCGGTCTCGGTGGCAGCGTGGGCTCGCAACTACCGAGACCGACATTCTCACATCATCTGCTACAACTTGCCGGCCCACCAGTCGGCCAGCACGAACGCCTCCTTCGCCACGTCCCGCTCTCGACCGGTCACCGGCCACCGTCGCCCATCAGAACCGGACGCCGAGCTTGAACCGGATCGCGATCCCGCGCTCGGGCTCCGTCCCGGCGTCGTTGGCGGGCTCGGTCCGGGTCGCCTCGACGCCGAGCTCGAATGACGACGGCCCGCCCTGCATTCCGGCGACGTCGTGCTCGTCGATCTGTCGCGGAAGTCTCCCACCCCGCCAGGTATCTTTGTCCTGTTCGACGGAATGGGGCTAGTCGCCAAGCGGCTCGAGAACATCCCCAACGATGATCCGCCCAAGGTTCGGGTAATCCCGGACAACACCTTCTACAGCGCCTACGAACGGACGGCGGACGAGGTCAACATCATCGGGCGGATCCGCTGGTTCGCGCGGGAGACTTGAAAGCGGTTTCCCGCACCACCTCCATTTATGCCGCATGGCCCGAGGAAACCTGTGGGCGATGATCCAATGGCAAGGTCAGCAGCACGGCTGCCAAAATCAACCCCCCTGACATCCAAAGGCAGGCAACGAGCCCCCCAGCCTGATAGACCAGGCCAGACAACAATGTACCGCCGAGGCGTCCGATGGCATTAGCCATGTAATAAAATCCGACGTTTAGCGCCACCTTGTCATGGTCCGAATAGGCGACAATCAGATAGGAATGCACTGACGAGTTCACAGCGAACACCACACCGAAGATCAGCAATCCGCCAACAAGAATGAGCGGCGTCATATCAGGGCCGACCAAGATCCCGACAGTCTCAAGAAGTTCCGGACTGACCCCCAAGGCGATTAGGGCCGGGATCAAGGCCAGCAGTGCGCCCCATTTCTTCGCAGCCAACGCCCCAGATTCTGCTCCCGTCGTTCGGCGCAGGAATTTCGGCACACTTGCCTGAACAATCCCATATCCCACCACCCAAGCGGCCATGAACGCACCGACCTGGTCGAACGACCACCCGAACGTGCTGTAGAGAAACACCGGCACACCAACGACGAACCAGATATCGCGGGAAGCAAACAGAAAGATGCGAGCCGCCGACAGGTAGTTGATTTCACGGGTCTTGGAAAACAGGTCCTTGCCCAGGATTTTATCCTTCGCCTTGCCCAACTCGCCTCGCACCACCGCCAGCGCGAGGACAAGCACAACGGCCAACATGCCGGCCATCGACCACAACGCCACCTGGAACCCCAACCAGGACAGCAACACACCCCCAAGAAAGAAGCCAACGCCCTTGAGGGCGTTCTTGGACCCCGTGAGCAACGCAACCCACTTGAACAGAAGGCCGTGTCCCTCTTCCTTGACCACGAGCTTCACGGCACTCTTGGAACTCATCTTGGTGAGGTCCTTGGCCACGCCGGAGAGAGCCTGAGCACCCATCACGTAAGCGACGGAAAGCGCCAGCGTCCATTCGGGCTCAACCACCGAAAGGGCAGAAAGCGCGATGATCTGGATGGCCAGTCCCGCGAACAGGGTCACCTTCAGTCCGAACCGCGCCCCGATCCATCCGCCGAACAGATTGGTGACGATGCCCATCGCTTCGTAAAGCAGGAACATAAAGGCCAGGTCAAGTGGGCTGAATCCCAACTTGTGGAAATGCAACAGAACCAACATCCGCAAAGCGCCGTCGGTCAGGGTGAAAGCCCAGTACGCGGCGGTCACAGCGGCGTAATTGCGGATATCGGCCATCAGAGTGGACTCGCCACCATCTTGGCGATCTCCATCATCCGGTTCACGTATCCCCACTCGTTGTCGTACCAAGCGTAGACCTTGAGGTGCGTACCATCAACCACCATGGTGGACGGTGCATCGACGATGGACGAGCGAGGGTCGTTGACAAAATCTGTGGAAACCAACGGGCGCTCCTCGTAGCCAAGAATGCCCGCCAATTCTCCATCAGCGGCTTCCTTGAACAGGGCGTTGACCTCCTCCGTCGTGGTTGGACGCGTCACCTCGAAAACGCAGTCTGTAAGCGACCCATTCAGAAGCGGAACGCGCACGGCGTGACCATCCAGCTTGCCCTTGAGTTCGGGGTAGATGACCGTGATCGCCGTTGCCGACCCTGTGGTGGTGGGGATCAATGAGTTCAGCCCCGAGCGGGCCCGACGCAGGTCCTTATGGGGCGCATCGACCATGACCTGGCTATTGGTCACATTGTGGATGGTGGTGATCGAGCCGCGCACGATTCCGAGCTTGCCGTGAACGACCTTGACCACGGGAGCAAGGCAGTTGGTGGTGCAAGAGGCCGCCGTCAGGATATCGTGTTGCGCCGGATCATAGAGATCGTGATTGATGCCATAAACGATGTTGAGCGCACTGCCGTCCTTGACCGGACAGGCGACAATCACCTTCTTTGCGCCATTGTCCAAATGGGGGTGTATGGCGTCACCGCTCTTGAATTTTCCAGTGCTTTCGATGACGATATCTACGCCGAGACCGCCCCAGGGAATATCCTGGGGCTGCGCATATTCAGAAAACTCAACTTTTTTGCCGTCGATGACAAGGGCGTCTTCCTCTGCGGCAACGTCATGGTTCCACTGCCCATGTACCGTGTCGAACTCGGTCAGATGTCCGGCGCAGGTGGCACCGCCCTTGATCTCGTTGACGTGAACGATCTCGAATTCCGGCCAGTCCCAAGCCGCCCGTAGCGCCAGGCGTCCCATGCGCCCAAACCCGTTGATGCCGACACGAATGGTCATGATGCAGTTTTCCTCTCGTACCAATTCTTCATTTTGTTGACGATGCGGACCACAGACAGCATCACCGGCACCTCGACGAGGACACCGACAACCGTTGCCAATGCCACACCGGAATCGAAACCGAACAGGCCGATGGCCGTCGCCACGGCGAGTTCAAAGAAGTTGCTCGCCCCGATCAGAGCCGATGGCGCGGCAACGCAGTGGGCGACACCGAACTGACGGTTCAGGAAATAGGCTAAGCCCGAGTTGAAACAAACCTGGATCAATCTCGCCCACCTCAATCAACAGCAGAAACACGTCCAGCCGCGGTCCATGCGCCAATGAGGCTAACATGCGTACCACTTGCTCACGATTCATATTTTGAAGATATTCGAAATGAGATAATGTGGAAAGTGAACATTTTTATGACAATGGTGGTCAAGATAATGTACGCAGATTTGCGCACCCTCTTGCTTCCACAGGGACGATGACGTGATTATCGTCAGAATCAATAAGCCCGTAGCCATTTGAGGTCACGGTCTAACTTGGTTGCGGGGCAGGATTTGAACACCGGACGTTCACTGGATCGGGAAACCCAAACGTTGGACAACGACGGTCCTGCCCCGGCGGAGGTCAATTGAGGGTTGCACGACCTGCTGGCTATGCTGTTGGCATGAAAACCGCAGTATCAATTCCCGACGACATTTTCGAACGCGCGGAATGCCTGGCATCGCAAGAGCGGCGGTCCCGAAGCGAAGTCCATGCGATGGCGCTCCAGGAACACCTCGTACGCCATCTGCGTGACGAGGTCACCGAGACGATGAACCGCGCATGCGATCGGGCTCGATCGCATCGAATGGTGTTCTCCCACAGGGGGCCCGGGAGCCCGATGGCGACGGTTGATGGCGAGCTGCGGGGGCGCCCGGAGCCTGATCGCGACGGTTGCCGGCTATCTGCGCTGGTCACCGTGCTGTTGCCCATGGGAACGTCGGGCATGGCCGCTTGTCCCCGGAAGCGCTTGCGAGAGGGGCCGCAGCGCCAATCCACGTTCGACACTGAGCCGGCCGCGCTTGATGCCCTCGACCCGTTGCCGTCCGACCCTATTCAAGCAGGGTTTCTGGCGAGCGGACGCCAGGCTTCCGCACCACCGGTCGGGGGCGCGATTCAAGCCGGGACAAGGAAGTCCCTTTCAGTATAGGTTCCGGGGCGCGTTGCCCCGATGGGCAGAGTCGCTGAAAGGAGACCCCATGAAACGTATCAAGCTTGTCGCCGTGGCGGCCGTCATTCTGGTCAATCCCTCGTTGGCCCTTGCGGAACCCGAGGCGGAAGTCCTGCACTGGTGGACGTCGGGCGGCGAGGCGAAGTCCGTGGCCGTGCTTCAACAGGAGTTTGCCGACAATGGCGGAACCTGGACCGACATGCCCGTCGCCGGCGGCGGCGGCGACGCCGCGATGACCGCCCTTCGTGCACGCGTTCTCTCGGGCAACGCGCCGACAGCGGTCCAGTTGAAGGGTCCGGCGATTCAGGAATGGTACGAAGAAGGGGCTCTGGCCGACATTTCAGCCGTGGCCGAGGCGGAGGGCTGGGCCGACGTGCTTCCGGCCTCGATCGCCGACCACATGCGATGTGAGGACTCCTGGTGCGCCGCACCGGTCAACGTTCACCGCGTCGACTGGATCTGGGCCAATGCCGACGTCCTGAAAGCCAACGACATTTCCATGCCGGGCACATGGCAGGAGTTCAACGCGGCCGCCGAAAAACTCCAGGCGGCAGGCATCATCCCTCTGGCCCACGGCGGGCAGGCCTGGCAGGACGCCACGGTGTTCGAAGCGGTCGCCCTGGGCATTCTGGGTGCCGACGAATTCCGCAAGGCCTTCGTTGAACTGGACGAGGCAGCCCTGACGTCGGATGCGATGGTTGCCGTTTTCGACCAGATGCGCACGTTGCGCGGACATGTCGATCGCAACTTCTCGGGCCGCGACTGGAACCTCGCCACAGCCATGGTGATGAATGGCGAAGCCGCCTTCCAGATCATGGGGGACTGGGCCAAGGGCGAGTTCCTGGCCGCAGGAAAAGCGCCCGGAGTCGACTTCCTCTGCGCTTCAACGCCGGGCGACGGGTTCCTCTACAACGTCGACAGCTTCGCCATGTTCAACGTGGACGGAGAGGACAGGCAGGCCGGTCAGGCACTGCTGGCCAGGCTGATCGTCGGCAAGAACTTCCAGAAGGTGTTCAACCTGAACAAGGGCTCCATCCCGGCACGCACGGATGTGCCCCTGGATGAGTTCGACAGCTGTGCGCACCTGTCTGCCGACGACATGTCGGCAAGTTCGCAGAACGGATCCCTGTTACCCAGCTACGCCCATGGCATGGCCCTGCGCGGAGCGCAGGCCGGTGCGATCACCGACGTGGTGACGGCACATTTCAACTCGGACATGTCGTCTGCCGACGCGGTCAACATGCTGGCCGCGGCAGTCGCCAACTCGATGTGACGCGCTCCGGTCCCGTGCCCACGGCCTCGTGGGCACGGGACCGGTCTTTCCGGGAAGGCCCCCTTCCATGGCCGATTGGCTGGAACGCAACGTTCCGAGAATCCTCCTCGCACCGTCCTTTCTGATCGTCCTCATCTTCGTCTACGGATTCATCGCCTGGACGGCCTGGGTGTCGATGACACGTTCGCGCCTTCTGCCGAAATACGAGATCGAGGGGTTCATTCAGTACGACCGGCTGTTCGCGGCACCGCGCTGGGATACGGCCATGAACAATCTGTTCATCTTCGGTGCCCTCTTCATCGTGGTCTCGATGATGCTGGGGCTCCTGCTGGCGATTCTTCTCGACCAGAAAATCAGGATCGAAGGCACGCTGCGCACGATCTACCTCTACCCCATGGCTCTCTCGATGATCGTGACCGGAACCGCCTGGAAATGGATCATGAACCCGGGCCTCGGGATTGAGGCCGTGGTACGCGGCTGGGGTTTCGAGAGCTTCGTTTTCGATTGGGTCATCGACCCGGACATGGCCATTTACGCAATCGTCGTCGCCGCGGTCTGGCAGGCGAGCGGTTTCGTCATGGCCTTGTTCCTTGCGGGGCTGCGCAGTGTGGACGACGAGATCATCAAGGCGGCGAGGGTCGACGGCATTCCGACATGGCGCATCTATTCCGCGATCGTCATTCCCTCGATGGCTCCGGTCTTCCTGTCCGCCTTCATTGTCCTGGCACATCTGGCGATCAAGAGCTTCGACCTCGTCATCGCATTGACGGGCGGTGGTCCGGGTTACGCCACGGATCTGCCGGCCACCTACATGTATGCGATGGCATTCTCGCGGGGCGACATCGGCCAGGCGGCCAGTTCGGCCATGATCATGATGGCGGTCGTCTTTGCCATTGTCGTTCCCTACCTCTATTCGGAATTGAGGGTGAAACGTGGCTGAACCGACCTCAATTTCGTTCCTTCCTTCCCGCGCCGGCGACGTGGCCCTGCGCTGGTTGTTGTTCGCGGTTCTCGCGTTGTTCGCCCTCTTCTATCTCATGCCGCTCTTCGTGATGATCACCACATCGCTGAAGAGCCTGGATGAAATCCGGACCGGAAGCCTGATAGCGTTGCCGGAGAGGGTGACCTTCGAGGCCTGGAGCACGGCCTGGTCGAGCGCCTGTTCCGGCATCCAGTGCGAAGGGCTCCGGCCCTATTTCTGGAACTCGGTGGCACTGACGGTGCCGGCGGTCGCGCTCTCGACCCTGCTCGGCGCGGTGAACGGTTACGTTATCGCGCAGTGGCGGTTCCGGGGCGCCAATCTGATCTTCTCGCTGATGCTCTTCGGTTGTTTCATTCCCTTCCAGGTCGTCCTTCTGCCGATGGCGCGAACGTTGGGGTTCATGGGCGTGGCGGGGACCATTCCCGGGCTGGTCCTTGTTCACGTGATCTATGGAATAGGATTCACCACCCTGTTCTTCCGCAACTACTACGTCACCATTCCAGTCGAGCTGGTCAAGGCAGCAAAGGTGGACGGTGCGGGTTTCTTTCGCATTTTCTGGTCCATTTTCATGCCGCTCAGCCTGCCCATCCTGATGGTCACGGTGATCTGGCAATTCACCCAGATCTGGAATGACTTCCTCTTTGGCGTGAGCTTCAGCCAGGCGGGAACTCAGCCCGTTACGGTGGCGCTGAACAACATTGTCAATTCGACCACGGGCGTGAAGGAGTACAACGTGAACATGGCCGCCGCCATCATCGCCGCGTTTCCCACGCTGTTCGTCTATGCCGTCGCCGGCAAGTACTTCATTCGCGGGCTGACGGCAGGGTCCGTGAAGGGGTAGTCCGATGGAAGCGATGCTGGAAGTACGGGACCTCGACAAGAACTATGGCGCGACGGAAATCCTGAAGGATGTGAACGTCTCGGCGGAACCGGGGGGTTTCCTGGTTCTGGTGGGGCCTTCCGGCTGCGGCAAGTCCACCCTGCTGAACTGTATCGCGGGGCTGGAGTCAATCTCCAGCGGTTCGATCCACATCGACGGGCGCGACATGACCCATGTCAGCCCCAAGGACCGCAACATCGCGATGGTGTTCCAGTCCTACGCCCTCTACCCCACCATGAGTGTGGCCGGGAACATCACCTTCGGCATGAAGGTGCGCGGCGTGGATGCCGCGACCAGGGCCAGCAAGCTGCAGGATGTGGCCCGGCAGCTCCAGATCGAACAGCTTCTCGACCGACGCCCCAGCCAGCTCTCGGGCGGCCAACGCCAGCGGGTGGCCATGGGTCGGGCTCTCGTTCGCGATCCCCAGCTCTTCCTGTTCGATGAGCCTCTGTCGAATCTCGACGCCAAGCTGCGAGTCGAGATGCGGCTGGAGATCAAGAAGCTGCATCACGACCTCGGCGCCACGATGGTCTACGTGACCCATGACCAGATCGAAGCGATGACGCTGGCGACGAAGATCGTCGTTCTCAAGGATGGCGTCGTGCAGCAGACCGGTTCGCCGGCCGAGATATACAGGCGTCCGGCAAACCTGTTCGTCGCCGACTTCATGGGCAGCCCCGCAATGAACCTGATCCCGGCCAGAGCGTCGCGCGAGGGCAGCGGCACAAGGATCCAGATCGAACGGGCTGACGGGGCGCCGGTCGAGTTGATCGACACCGGCAACGGTGATCTGCCCGAGGACGTGATCCTCGGGCTGCGGCCTGAAGACATCGCGGAGGCCGGTTTCCGTTCAGGGCACCACGTCCACGAGGTAAAATGCCTGATCGACATGGTGGAACCGGCCGGGGCGGATACCTTTGTCGTTTCCCGGCTTGGCGGCAAGCAGGTCACGGCGAGGCTCCATTCCGACACGATGGCCCGCCCGGGTTCGACACTTGATCTGGTCTTCGATCTCGACAGGGTTTCCTACTTCGCGCCGGATACCGGCGAGCGCCTGAACTGATCGATGCCTGACGCGTTCCTGATGATGGTGACCGGCTGCCGGCGACGCCTTCCGGCGCCGCGGAAGTCGGCCGGCGCAAGGTGACGCGGCTGGCCGGGGCCGGATCATCCGCAGCCCGAACGGACGCTCCGTGGTGAACTCGGCGCCATCATCGATTGGGCCGGACGAATCCCGCAGATCGCAATGTCGGCCCCGGTCGCAGGGAGAGGATTCGCGGCGGCGACCCTCAGGTTGCAGAACAGGGACCGGTCAGCAGACGCCGGCTTTCCGCAAGTCGGCAAGCTCCTCGCCTTCGATGCCGATTTCGGCCATCACCGATTCGAGGTGGCCGGCAAGGCCGGGGGCGGCGGCTGCCAGGGGACTGGCGCCGGCGACCCGCACCGCCGGACCGGGAGCCGCGACAGGCGTTCCGGCGGATGTCTCACAGGAGAGGATGTAGCCGCTCTCGCGCGCAAAGGGGCTGTCGAGGGCGCCCTTTATGTCGTGCACCGGTGCGGCCGGCACCTCACCGGAGAACACTGTCATCCATTCGTTCGTGGTCCGTCGCCCGAGCGCCCGGTCGAGCAGCCCGGTGAGTCGGTCGCGATGGCGCAGGCGTTCGGCGAATCCGGCATAGGCCGGATCATCGGCAAGGGCCGGCTCCCCGATGGCCGCGCACAGCCTTGGCCAGAACTTCTCCTTGTTGCACATGATGAAGATCCAGCCGTCGCGGGTACGGAAGAGCTGGCTCGGGGTGAGGCTGGGGTGCGCCGAGCGGGGGGTGCGGCCGGTCTGGACGCCGGCCGAGAGATACCAGGTGGCGACGTAGGCAAGGCTGGTGACGGCGGCCCCGAAGAGGCTGACATCAAGGTCCCCGCCCCTTCCACGTGTCCGGGCGCCGATGATTCCGGCGAGGAGGGCAACAGCACCCTGGAGACCGGCAGAGAGATCCACGAGGGAGAGCCCCACGCGTTGGGGCTCGCCTCCGGGTTCGCCCGTCACCGAGAGCCAGCCGCACTCGGCCTGCATGAGATAGTCGTATCCGGGCCAGCCGGCACGCTCGTTCGCCCGGCCGTAGGCCGAGAGATGAACACAGACGATCTCCGGCCTCACCGCGCCGAGTGCCTGGTAGTCGAGACCGAGCGATTCGGGCAGATCACCCCTCAGGTTGTTGAAGACCGCGTCCGCGCGTCCGACAAGGCGATGCAGGATGTCGCGTCCCCGAGGGTGTTTCAGGTCGAGCGTGATGCTCTTCTTGTTCCTGTTGAAGGTCTGGTGAAACAGGCTGTCCCCCTCGGCGGAAGTCTCATCGGCGAGGCGAACGCGCCGGCCGATGTCTCCGCCATCGGCCGGGTTCTCGATCCGGATGATCTCGGCGCCGAGATCGGCGAGCGGCAGGGTGCCGAAGGGACCGGCGGCGTACTGCTCTACCGAGAGGATCCGCAGGCCCTCAAGCGGGAATTCCATGGCGCGATCAGTCCGGATGACGGGCGACAAGCTGACGGGCGATGATGATCCGCTGCAGCTCGTTCGTTCCCTCGCCGATGACCAGCAGGGGGGCGTCCCGGTAGAGGCGCTCGATCTCGAACTCCTTGGAATAGCCGTAGGCGCCATGGATGCGCATGGACTCCGTCGCGTTGAAGAGCGCGGTCTCGGTGGCATGCAACTTGGCCATGCCGGCCTCCATGTCGCAGCGTTCTCCGGCGTCGAACGCCGCAGCCGCGGACCGGGTGAGATGCCTGGAGGCCTCGAGTCTGGTCGCCATGTCGGCGAGCTTGATCTGGATCGCCTGGTGATTGGCGATCGCCTTGCCGAATGTCTGGCGCTGCTGAGCATAGGCAACGGCGAGGTCGAGTGCCCGCCTGGCCACTCCGACACCCCGCGCGGCGACATTGATGCGACCGAGTTCGAGGGCGCCGAGGGCCTGCTTGAGACCAAGACCTTCCGTGCCGCCGATCAGCCGGGTTTCCGGAATCCTGAAATCCTCGAAGACGAGCTCCGCAGTATCGACTCCGCGGTAGCCGAGTTTGCGGAGCTTGCGGCTTGCCGTGAATCCCTCGCCCTTTTGCGCGAGGAAGAGACTGATGCCCCTGTGGCGAGGTTCGGCCTCCAGGTCGGTCTTGACCAGCAAAGCCACGCAATCCCCGTAATAGCCGTTGGTGATCCAGGTCTTGGTCCCGTTCACCACGTAGTCGGTCCCGTCCCGCACCGCACGCGTGCGGATGGCCTGCAGGTCCGTGCCGCATCCGGGTTCCGTCAGCGCCAGACCGCCCCGCATCTCGCCGCTGGCGAACTTCGGCAGCCACGTTGCCTTCTGCTCCGCGGTGCCGCACGCCTGGACGATCCAGGCCATCAGGAGATGGGTGTTGAAGATGCCTGACAGGGACATCCAGGTCTCGCAGATGCGCTCGACAATACGCACATAGGTCGTCACCGGCAGGCCTAGGCCTCCGTACTCCTCGGAAATGACACAGCCGAAGAGACCCAGTTCCTTCATGCCCTCGACGATGTCGCCTGGATACTCGTCGGCATCCTCCAACGCCATGACATGGGGTTCCACCTCGCGGACAAGGAAGCGGTCAAGCGCCGCCAGAATCTGGGTTTCGGTCTCCGGGAGGCCGGCCTCGGCTGGTTCGGTCATGGGTCCTCTCCTGTCCGCCCGATGTGATGTGGCTGATGTTCCGGGACCGAGAAGCGGACACCCGGTCTCCTTATCCCACGGCGATCAGTTCGAGTGGCGTCTTCGAAAGCACCCTCGTTCCGTCCCTGCCATAGACGAGGGTGTCGATGAGGTGGGTGTCAAAGAGGCTCTCGAAGTTGGTCACCATGTTCTCCTCGAACACCCGGTCGAGATAGCGGTCATCTCCCAGGTGAAAGTAGAAGTCCCCGACCCAGTCGGGCGGCAACGACCAGCCGAGCTCATAGCCCAGCGCCCAGCCCTCGTCCTCGGACCACAGGCCGGTTTCCTCGTAGTAGGAGCGCAGCAGGCGATTGACGTCCCGCACCGTCATGCCCGCCTTCACGTCGCTGGCGATCACCCCGAACACGCCGCCCGAGAGGCGGTAGCGCTCCACGAGATCGGGTGGGGGATCATCGCCGACATAGTATCCCCGCAACGCATTGGCATGATAGCGGTTGAACACGCCGCACAGGTCCGCGGCCAGGACTTCCCCGGCGTTGATCACCCTGCGCGATGCCATCGAATGACCGCTTGACATCGGTTTCGACCCGGCAAGCGGCATGGCGTTGAAGACCGGGATGAGAGCCGAGAATTCACCGCCAGCCGCCATCATGGCGGCCATCACCCTGCCGAAGAGATCGAGCTCGGTGATACCGGGCTCAAGGTTGTCGACGATCGCCTGATGTCCGATGTCGCAGATCTCCATGGCTCGCTCGATACAGGCGATCTCGGCTGCGGACTTGACCCGCCGGGCCCGGCGCACCATGGCGCTCATGTCGACCGGTCGGGCGCCGGCAGCGAGAAAGGCTCCCTCAAACATGGTGCTGATGGCGCGATTCGGCAGATAGCTCCAGAACTCCATGCCGACGGTGCCGGATAGCCATCCCTCCCTCGTGAGTTCCTCGACAATGAAGGCGATGTTGGGTCCCGCCTCGCGATCGGGAAGCCAGCGGTTGTCCCGTGACCGCGAGGTCAGGGCCAGGACCGGTTCCTCGGTCGGGTTGTCAAAATGGATGAACCGGCGGCTGGCGACATGAACGGCGGTGCCATAGCACTGCGGGTAGCGCATCGGCGCCTGGCCCTTGTACCACGAGGCGGTGAACCCGTGGAGCCAGGCGACACCCTCGGGCGACGTCACCCAGAGAAGGTCGATCCCCTCGTCGGCTGCCATGGCGGTGAGCTTCTTCAGGCGCGCGCAATACTCCTCCCCGGTGAACGGCAGGTCGACCGGCGCCATGCCCGAGGCGTCGAAGTGTCCGGGGCGCAAACCGATACTGGTCATGACAATCTCCCTTCCCGGTGCGTGACCACACCGTCGGCCGAAACCCTGGGGCACATGGCACACCATGGACAGTCTCCCGGTTCCACGCCGTAGCGGGCGAATTCCGGCAACCAGTCCGGCGAACAGCCCCCCGGGCGGGTGGTCACCCGGATATCCTCGCCCAGCCACTGGAACGACAGTGTCCGTCTTCCCAGCCCTTCGGGCAGGTTGCCCGATCCGCCGTGGACTGTCATGCCGTGAAACACCACGACGTCGCCGGGTTCCGTGGGCCAGCCGATGACCTGGTGGATGTCACTGGCCGCGAAATCCGTGATGGCAACGGTGTCGCCGGAGCCGTCATCGCGCACCCCGCCAAGCTGCTCGTGTTCGAAGAATGGCTGCGCGAGAGGGCGGTCCCACAGATGGGATCCGCGGACAAACTGCAGCTCGGTGCCCGCCGGCACCGGATCGAGGGACGTCCAGATACTCAAGGCCTGGCGGCCTTCGGCACACCAGTACGTCTGGTCCTGGTGCCAAGGGGTCGGCGTCGACGTGCCGGGTGAGCGAAGGAACATCGACACGTAGAACGCCAGGGCCGTGGGCGACTCCATCATCCGCGCCGCAATCGGGCCAAGCGGTGAGGCGGTCATGCAGGAGGCGAAGAAGGGATTGTCGGGCACGAGGGCCGCATCGAAGAGGACATGATCGCCGGTCGCATCGTCACGGACCCAGTCCACCCTGTGGCGGCCGGGGTTGCTCCTGAGGGCGGCGATGCCCCGTTCGAGTTCCCGGCGCCAGCCGACGTCGAGAACACCTTTCAGCACCACGGCGCCATCACGGCGAAAATCATCAATCGCTTTGCGGGGAACGGGCACCACGTCGGCATGCGGCATCCTGCGCGACCTTTGCTTCCGGCGACTTGACTCGACAGACCCGATCGGGAGCATGAACGTCTGTCGGATCCCGTGAGGAGGATACCATGAAGGCTGCGGTGCTGCATGAGGTCAATACCCCCCTTGTCGTCGAGGACGTACCGATCTCGAAGCCAAAATCCCGTGAGGTCCTGGTCCGCACGGCGGCCTGTGGCGTCTGTCACAGCGACCTCCATTACATCGAGGGCAAGTATGCCGCACCGTTGCCGACGGTTCTCGGGCACGAAGCCGCGGGCGTCGTCGAGGCCGTCGGTTCCGAGGTGCGCCATTTCAGGCCCGGCGACCACGTGATTTCCTGTCTCAGCGTCTTCTGCGGCCACTGCGAGTACTGCACGACAGGCCGTCCCTTCAGCTGCCAGAATCCCGAGGTGTCACGCGCCGATGACGAGGAACCGCGTCTCGGCAATGGTGTCGGCCAGTTCTACAACCTGTCCGCCTTCGCCGAGATGATGCTGGTGCACGAACATGCGCTCGTGAAGATTCGCAACGACATGCCCTTCGACCGCGCCGCGTTGATCGGCTGCGGCGTCACCACCGGATTCGGCGCCGTGGTCAACACGGCGAAGATCGAGGTCGGCAGCACGGTGGCGGTCATCGGCTGCGGTGGAGTCGGGCTTTCGGCCATCAACGGTGCGGCCATCGCCGGCGCCGGACGCATCATTGCCGTCGACGTCAAGGGAACCAAGCTCAACCTCGCGCGCCACTTTGGAGCGACAGACGTGGTCAATGCCGCCGAGAATGACCCGGTGGAAGCGGTGCGGGAGATGACGGGGGGCGGCGTCGAGTACTCCTTCGAGGCGCTCGGTCTCAAGCAGACCAGCGAGCAGGCCTTCCGGATGCTGAAGGTCTCCGGCATGGCCACCGTCATCGGCATGGTGCCGGAGGGTGACATGTTGGAGATTCACGGCGCCGACCTGCTCGACGACAAGGTGCTGCGTGGCTCCAACATGGGCTCCAACCATTTCCGGGTCGACATGCCGCGCTATGTCGATTTCTACCTCGACGGCAAGCTCAAGCTCGACGACATGATCAGCCGCCGAATCAGCCTCGAGGAGATCAACGACGGCTTCGACGACATGAAGGCCGGCGAGGTGGCCCGCAGCGTCATCGTCTTCGACACCTGACCGCTTTCCGCCTCGATGAGGGTGAACGTCCCTCCCGTCAGGCTTGTTGCGGACCTGTCAGCCATGGGATGACTGCGGCGCGGGGAGCGTGGCCCATACGTGGGCATCGATACCGCCCGCTCCCGAACTCGGTCGTCACAGTGCCGAGCGCGCCATTCGGGTCCGTCCCTGTCTGCCGGAATCGCGAAACTCAGGGGGCGGGGTGGCCGAGTACACGGTCGCGGATTGACTGGCGCCATTCGCGACCCGTGTCGTCCTGCCACCAGACGCATGCGTGGAACCACGGGGCGCACTCATAGGGGTTGATGTTGGGATTCTTCTCCGAGTGCCACTGGCGGGCGAGTTCGGGATAGAGCGCACGGAAACTGTGCCGCGCATCACAGCGCCCGGCGATGTCGCGCGGACTTTCGACCATGGTGCCATCCTCGAGCCAGGCATCCATGCGGTGCCAGTAGAATCCCACGTGATCCTTCAGGCGAGAGACCTCCCTGTGCGGTTCGTCATAGGCCCAGATCACGTTCTCCTCGACCCTGGAATCGACCTGAAGCGTCCAGTAGCACGCAAATCCCTTGTACTGGCAGTAGGTGGAGTGCGTGTTGGCCGCAAAGCACGACCAGTCCACATCGTCCCTCGGCATGTAGTAGACAGCCCCGTGCCCGAGTTCCATGACCGTGAGGGTGCGACCGCTCGCCGCAACGGTGGCGCCCGCACATCGGGCCTCGACGCGGGCGGGCACGATGGCAAGATCGATCTCGTATTCGGGGTTGCGCCTCCAGCCAGGTGACTCATCCGCTGATATCTCCTGGAAGTCCTCCGGCGACTTGCTGTCCACCGGCGCCTTTCCGGCTGCCGCAATGGCCCGGCCAAGGGCCTGACCCCTCCTGAACGACTCGAGATCCCGCGTGTCGATCCGCCAGCCGCCATCGACCTCGACGCCCATCATCTGCCCGTAGTCGAGACGGTAGATGACCTCCTCGACGGTCATGGAGAGGCGCCGCGCCGCCTCGTGTTCATCAATGATGTCGGCCATGGGAATTCCTTCCTGGCAGGTGTTTTGACATCTGAAGGCCGCTTCGATAATGCACCGCCACGACCGGACAGGATGGCTGGCAAATGTCTGATCTGAAGGATGTCACGAGAGGTGATCAGCTGAAAGCCCTGGGCTTGAGTACTTTCGCCTTCACCGTCTGTTTTGCCGTCTGGACGATCTTTTCCATCATCGGCGTGAAGATCAAGCAGGACCTCGGTCTCTCGGAGACGGAGTTCGGAATCCTGGTCGCCACGCCGATCCTCACCGGGTCGGTCAGCCGCATCTTCCTCGGCGTGTGGACCGAGCAGTTCGGTGGCCGCCTGGTGTTCACCCTGCAGATGCTGACGACCGCGCTGGCCTGCTGGCTCCTCTCGGAGGTGAGGACCTACGAGGTCTTCCTTGTCGCCGCGCTTGGTGTCGGTCTCGCCGGCGGATCCTTCATCGTCGGCATTGCCTATACATCGCAATGGTTCGACAGGGAGCACCAGGGAACGGCCCTGGGTTTCTTCGGTGTCGGCAATGTCGGCGCTGCCGTCACCAATTTCTGCGCCCCCTTCCTGGTGCTGGCCTTCGGCTGGGAACAGACAGCGCAAATCTATGCCGTGACTCTGGCCGTCACCGCCCTTGTCTACTACGTGCTGGCACGCCCTGACCCGGGGCAGGTGTCGCGCAAGAAGAAGGGCCTGAAACCGGTCTCCACGGCCGAACAGCTGGCGCCCCTGAAGAACCTGCAGGTCTGGCGCTTCGCCACCTACTACTTCTTCGTCTTCGGCGGGTTCGTCGCCCTCGCCTCCTACCTGCCGCGATTCTACGTCGGCGCCTACGACTTGCCGCTGGCAACCGCCGGCATGCTGGCCGCGGCGTACTCGATGCCAGGCTCCGTGTTCCGGGCGCTTGGAGGCTGGATGTCGGACAAGTGGGGGGCCCGCGCCGTCATGTACCTGACGTTCCTCGTGTCGCTGGCCTGCCTCTTCGCGATGAGCTATCCGCAGACACGCTATGTCGTTCAGGGCATCGAGGGCCCGATCGAGTTCACATTCGGCGTCAGCCTCACCGTCTTCGTCATCCTGAGCATTTTGCTCGGATTCGTCATGTCGCTGGGCAAGGCCGCCGTCTACAAGCACATCCCGGTCTATTATCCAAATCACGTTGGATCGGTCGGTGGGCTTGTCGGCATGATCGGCGGCCTGGGAGGCTTTGTCCTTCCCATCACCTTCGGCATTCTCAACGACTGGTTCGGAGTCTGGACAAGTTCCTTCATGCTGCTGTTCGTCATTGTGGCGGTGAGTACCGTGTGGATGCATGTCGCCATCCGGCTGATGGAGCGCCGCCGCTATCCCGAGCTTGTCGACGAACGCTATCTTTCCGATGTGCCCGATAAACCACGGGTGTCACCGGACTCCGGCCACGAGAGCCACACACCGCGCTGAGGATACCCTTTCCATGGCCAGAAACCTGACGAACTGGAACCCGGAAGACGAACGTTTCTGGCAAAGCGAGGGCAGGCGCACGGCGACACGCAACCTGTGGATCTCGATACCGTGCCTGCTGTGCGGGTTTGCGGTGTGGCTCTACTGGGGGATCATCACCGTCCAGATGATCAACCTGAAGTTCCCCTTCTCCCAGGCGGAACTCTTCACCCTCGCCGCCATCGCCGGTCTGAGCGGCGCCACGCTGCGCATCCCGTCGTCCTTCTTCATCCGCATCGCCGGCGGACGCAACACGATCTTCCTCACCACGGCTCTGCTCATCATCCCGGCCGCCGGCACCGGGTTCCTTCTGCAGGATCCGGCGACACCCCTGTGGCAGTTCCAGATCATGGCCCTGCTGTCGGGTTTCGGTGGCGGCAACTTCGCCTCGTCGATGTCGAACATCTCCTTCTTCTTCCCCAAGAAGGTGCAGGGCTACTCGCTGGGAATGAATGCCGGCCTCGGCAATTTCGGCGTCACCACGATGCAGATCCTGGTGCCGCTTGTGATGACCGTCGGAGTCTTCGGCGGTTCGGCCCTCGTCCTTGCCAACAGTTCGGGCACGCTGATCGGAAAGATCCCGGCCGGTACCGAGACCTACATCCACAATGCAGGCTACATCTGGGTCGCCATCCTGGTGCCCCTGATCATCGCCGCCTGGTTCGGCATGAACAACATCACCGCCGATCATGTCTCCCCCGGTCTCAACTCGACCGCGGGCGCCTTCGCCAAGATCCTCGGCATGCTGGGAATTGGCCTCGTCACGGCCGCTGCCGGATTGTGGCTGCTGCTGCCGGCCGATGCCGGCGGATCGGGCCTCGAGATCAGCAAGTGGCTGGTCCTCCCCCTCGTCGTGGCGGCGACGGTCTTTGCCCTGCGATTGATCCCCGGCACCATCCGCCGCAGTCTCGATCAGCAGTACGCCATCTTCCGAAACCGCCACACGTGGGCGATGACGGTCATCTACACCATGACCTTCGGTTCCTTCATCGGCTTTGCGGCCACGTTCGGTCTCGCCATCAAGGTCGTTTTCGGCTTCCAGCACATCGAGGTTGACGGGGTGCTCACCCACACGACCATCAATCCCAACGGGCCAAGCGCCCTCATGTACGCGTGGACCGGCCCCTTCATCGGCGCTCTCATTCGTCCCGTCGGCGGCATGATCTCGGACCGGTTCGGCGGTGCGCTGATCACGCAGATCGTCTCCGTCGTCATGGTCGCCTGTGCGCTCGGCGTTGCCTGGATCCTGTCCCTGGCCTACGTATCGCCGACGCCGGAAGACCATTTCGTACCATTCCTCATCCTTTTCCTCGTCCTCTTTGCCGCCACCGGCATCGGCAACGGGTCCACTTTCCGGACCATCGCCATCGTCTTCGACAAGGTGCAGGCCGGCCCGGTCCTTGGCTGGACATCGGCTGTCGCCGCCTATGGCGCCTTCATCATTCCCAAGGTGTTCGGGGAACAAATCAAGGCGACCACCCCGGAAAACGCCCTCTACGGCTTTGCCGCCTTCTACGCGTTGTGCATCATGATCAACTGGTGGTTCTATCTGAGGCCGAACGCCTACGTGAAGAACCCCTAGAAGAGGAGTCGAAGCCGATGAGCCATTTCCTGGATCGACTGACCTTCTTCACGAAGACGATCGACACCTTCTCGGACGGACACGGGGTGGTCACAGCCGAGGACCGCACCTGGGAGGATGCCTACCGGGCGCGCTGGAGCCATGACAAGATCGTGCGCTCGACCCACGGTGTGAACTGCACCGGATCGTGCAGCTGGAAGATCTACGTCAAGGGCGGGATCATCACCTGGGAAACGCAGCAGACCGACTATCCCCGCACGCGGCCCGATCTGCCCAACCACGAGCCGCGCGGCTGCTCGCGCGGCGCCAGCTACTCCTGGTACATCTACAGCGCCAACCGGCTCAAGTATCCGCTGGTGCGCAGCCGGTTGGTGCGTCACTGGCGCGAGGCGCGCCGGACCATGGACCCGGTGGCCGCCTGGGCCTCGATTGCCGGTGATGAAAGCAAGCGCCGGGACTACCAGAAAGTCCGCGGCCAGGGCGGATTTGTCCGCTCGAACTGGGACGAGGTCAACGAGATCATCGCCGCCGCCAACATCCACACCATCAGGACTCACGGGCCTGACAGGGTCATCGGCTTTTCGCCGATTCCGGCGATGTCGATGGTCTCCTATGCTGCCGGGTCGCGCTACCTGTCGCTCATCGGCGGTGTGTGCATGAGCTTCTACGACTGGTATTGCGATCTGCCGCCGTCGAGCCCGCAGACCTGGGGCGAGCAGACCGACGTGCCCGAGAGTGCCGACTGGTACAACTCGACCTTCCTCATGATGTGGGGCTCGAACGTGCCGCAGACGCGCACACCCGACGCCCATTTCATGACCGAGGTCCGCTACAAGGGCGCCACGACGGTGACCGTCACGCCCGACTACAGCGAAGCATCGAAGTTCGCCGACATCTGGCTCAATCCCAAGCAGGGCACCGATGCGGCCCTGGCCCTTGCCATGGGTCACGTCGTTCTCAGGGAATGGCATCTCGAATCGAAGAGCCCCTACTTCGAGGAGTACTGCCGGCGCTTTACCGACATGCCGATGCTGGTCGCCCTGAGGAAGACGGATGACGGCTGGGTGCCGGACCGCCTGCTGCGCGCCGCCGATATCGAGGGCGCCCTGGGTGAGACCAACAACCCCGAATGGAAGACCGTCGCGGTGGACGAGAGTGCCGGGGATGCCCTCGTGTGTCCGGTGGGATCCGTCGGATTCCGCTGGGGAGAGAGCGGCAAGTGGAACATCGAGGAAAAGGAGGGGGCCCGGGGAAATGCCACAAGGCTGCGTCTGAGCCTTCTGGAATCCAGAGACGACGTCCTGTCAGTCGGGTTCCCTTACTTCGGCAACGCCCGACACGACCATTTCACGGGCACGGATCACGACGACGTGCTGTGGCGCCATGTTCCGGTGAAGACGATTGCCACCAGGGATGGCGAAATGCCGGTTGCCACGGTCTTCGACCTTCTTGTGGCCAACTACGGCATCGACCGCGGGCTTGGCGGCGACAACGTGGCGCAGACATTCGACGACGACGTGCCCTACACACCGGCGTGGCAGGAGCGCATCACCGGCGTGGGGCGTGACAAGGTGATCGCCGTGGCCAGGGCCTTTGCCGACAATGCCCACAAGACCGAGGGGCGCTCGATGATCATCGTCGGCGCCGCCCTCAACCACTGGTACCACATGGACATGATCTATCGCGGCATCATCAACCTCCTGGTGATGTGCGGCTGCGTCGGCAAGTCCGGTGGAGGCTGGTCGCACTATGTCGGTCAGGAGAAGCTGAGGCCGCAGACCGGCTGGTTGCCGCTCGCCTTCGCTCTCGACTGGAACCGGCCGCCGCGCCACATGAACAGCACATCGTTCTGGTATGCCCATACCGACCAGTGGCGTTACGAGAAGCTGGCTGCCAGCGAACTGGTCTCGCCGCTGGCGCCCGACGGCGAATGGTCGTCACTCAGCCTCATCGATTTCAATGTCAGGTCCGAACGCATGGGCTGGCTGCCCTCCGCTCCGCAGCTCGAGGCCAATCCCCTGGAGGTGACGCGGGCGGCGGGAGAGGGTGACCCGGTGGCGACAACCGTCGCCGGCCTCTCCTCGGGCGATCTACGCCTTGCCGCCGAAGACCCCGACAATCCGAAGAACTGGCCGCGCAATCTCTTCGTGTGGCGCTCCAACCTCCTTGGTTCCAGCGGCAAGGGCCACGAGTACTTCCTCAAGCATCTGCTGGGAACCCAGCACGGAGTGCAGGGCAAGGATCTGGGTGAAACGGGCGGATGCAAGCCGGTCGAGGTGGACTGGCACGAGAGTGCACCGGAAGGCAAGCTCGACC
The DNA here is from genome assembly GCA_002238685.1 of bacterium EF100-94H03 bin56. Classification (GTDB taxonomy): domain Bacteria; phylum Pseudomonadota; class Alphaproteobacteria; order SP197; family SP197; genus SP197. The sequence continues at coordinate 9,027 of MPMV01000014.1, read as the reverse complement.
TTCTCGTCACCCTCGATTTCCGCATGTCGACGACCTGTCTTTACTCCGACATCGTCCTCCCCACGGCGACCTGGTACGAAAAGAACGACCTCAACACCTCGGACATGCACCCCTTCATCCATCCGCTGTCCGCAGCCGTGGACCCGGTGTGGGAAACCCGCAGCGACTGGGAGATCTTCAAGGGAATTGCGAAGACGTTCTCCGACCTCGCCGAGGGCACACTCGGTGTCGAGCGCGACCTGGTGCTGGTGCCGACCCTGCACGACACGCCCGCGGAACTCGCCCAGGCGACCACGGTCAGGGACTGGAAGAAGGGCGAGTGCGAGGCGCAGCCCGGCAAGACCATGCCGGGCATGGTGGTCGTCGAGCGCGATTACCCGAACACATACCGGAAGTTCACGGCCCTTGGCCCCCTGCTGACGAAAGCGGGCAATGGCGGCAAGGGCATCACGTGGAACACCGATGACGAGGTTGCCTTCCTGAAGCGGCTGAACGGCGAGGTGCGCACGGAAGGCATCACTCAGGGCATGGCCCGGATCGAATCCGATATCGATGCATCGGAGGTCGTTCTGACCCTGGCCCCGGAGACCAACGGCAAGGTGGCGGTCAAGGCCTGGAAGGCCCTCGGCAAGGCGACAGGGCGCGATCACGAACACCTGGCGGCGGCCCGCGAGGAGGACAGCCTGCGCTTTCGCGATCTCCAGGCCCAGCCGCGCAAGATCATCTCTTCGCCCACCTGGTCGGGCGTCGAGTCGGAACATGTCACCTACACGGCCGGCTACACCAACGTGCACGAACTGATCCCCTGGCGCACGCTCTCCGGCCGCCAGCAACTCTACCAGGACCACCTGTGGATGCGTGCCTTCGGCGAACAGCTGTGCGTCTACAAGCCTCCCATCGACACGAAGACCATCTCCCCGCTGATCGATGACAAGGACAACGGCAACCCGCAGGTGGTTCTCAACTTCATCACGCCGCACCAGAAGTGGGGCATCCACTCCACCTATACCGACAATCTCCTGATGCTCACCCTGTCGCGTGGCGGACCGATCATCTGGATCAGCGAAACCGATGCCGCACGCATTGGCGCCGAGGACAATGACTGGGTCGAGGCCTACAACGCCAACGGCGCTCTGGTCGCCCGGGCGGTCGTCAGCCAGCGCGTTCCGGAAGGCATGACGCTGATGTATCACGCCCAGGAGAAGATCGTGAACATGCCCGGAAGCGAGATCACCGGTCAGCGCGGCGGCATCCACAACTCCGTCACCCGCGCCACGGTCAAGCCAACCCACATGGTCGGCGGCTACGCGCAGCAGTCCTACGGGTTCAACTACTACGGCACTGTCGGCTCGAATCGTGACGAATTCGTGATCGTGCGCCGTATGCGGGAAGTGGACTGGATGGACGATCCACTCCCGGCCACTGCAATGGAGGCGACGTCATGAAGGTGCGCGCACAGATCGGCAAGGTTCTCAATCTTGACAAGTGCATCGGCTGCCATACCTGCTCGGTCACCTGCAAGAACGTGTGGACCAGCCGCGAGGGCATGGAGTACGCCTGGTTCAACAACGTCGAGACCAAGCCCGGTGTCGGCTATCCCCGCCAATGGGAGAACCAGGACGTCTGGAACGGCGGCTGGGTGCGCAAGAAGAATGGCCGCATCGCGCCGAAGATGGGGGGCAAGCTGCGCATCCTGGCGAAGATCTTCGCCAATCCGGACATGCCGCAGATCGACGACTACTACGAGCCCTTCACCTTCGACTACGAGCATCTCCACAACGCCCCGGAATCACGCACACCGCCGACAGCGCGACCACGTTCCCTGATCAGCGGCGAACGCATGGACAAGGTGAAATGGGGACCGAACTGGGAGGAAATTCTCGGTGGCGAGTTCGCCAAGCGCAGCCAGGACGTCAATTTCGAGGCGATGGAAAAGGAGATCTACGGGCAGTTCGAGAATACCTTCATGATGTATCTGCCGCGTCTGTGCGAGCACTGCCTCAATCCTTCGTGCGTTGCCGCCTGTCCCTCCGGCGCCATCTACAAGCGCGAAGAGGATGGCATCGTCCTCATCGATCAGGACAAGTGCCGCGGCTGGCGCATGTGCGTGTCCGCATGTCCCTACAAGAAGATCTACTACAACTGGCGCTCGGGAAAATCGGAGAAGTGCATCTTCTGCTATCCGCGCATCGAGGCCGGCGAACCGACGGTATGTTCGGAGACCTGTGTGGGTCGCATCCGCTATCTCGGCGTCCTGATGTACGATGCCGACCGTATCGAGGAGGCCGCTTCCGTCGAGGACCCCCAGGACCTCTACCAGGCACAGCTCGATATCTTCCTCGATCCCCATGATCCCGATGTCATCCGCCAGGCACTGAAGGACGGCGTTCCCCAGGCGTGGATCGATGCCGCGCAACGCTCGCCCGTGTGGCGCATGGCGATGGACTGGAAGGTCGCCTTTCCGCTGCACCCGGAGTACCGCACCCTGCCCATGGTGTGGTACGTGCCACCGCTCTCGCCGATCCAGTCGGCGGCGGAAAACGGCATGCTTGGCTCACAGGGGCTCATCCCGGACGTCTCCCAGTTGCGGATTCCCGTCAGGTATCTCGCCAACCTGCTCACGGCCGGAGACGACAAGCCGGTCACCCTGGCGCTTGAGCGGATGCTGGCCATGCGTATCTACATGCGCGCCAGGCATGTCGAGGGACGCCGTGAGACGGATGTTCTCGACGCCGTCGGTCTGACAGAGGCGCAGGTCGAGGACATGTACCAGACCATGGCGATCGCCAACTACGAAGACCGTTTCGTCATACCCACCACCCACCGCGAATACGCCGAGGAGGCCTTCGACCTGCGCGGCGAATGCGGATTCAGCTTCGGCGACGGGTGCAGCGGTGGAGGCAAGATCGATCTCTTCAGCCACGAGGTCCGGGTGGGACCGAGCGCCGGCGGGCGTTCCGGCGTCCATGCCGGTGAACGATGATGATCTACCGGGCCCTGGGCGCCCTGCTGCATTATCCGGACGCCGACCTGGTGGAGGCGGCGGCAGAGATCGGCGTGGTTCTCGACGCCGACAGGCGCCTGACGGCGACGACACGGGCGGCTGTCAGCCGGCTCGTCGCGCGTCTTGGCGCCAGCGATCTCATCGAGGCACAGGAAATCTATGTCAGCCAGTTCGACCGTTCGCGCAGCCTGTCGCTTCACCTCTTCGAGCACATTCACGGTGAATCCCGCGATCGCGGCCAGGCGATGGTCAATCTGGCGGCTCACTATGAAGCGGCAGGCTACCGTATCGACACGCGTGAACTGCCGGACTACCTGCCGCTCTTCCTCGAGTTCCTGTCATTGACCGCGGATGATGAGGCCAACAGCCTTCTCGGCGACGTCATCCACATCCTCTCGGCCATCCGCATTCGCCTGGAGCGACGTGGCAGCGACTATGGCGCGATCTTTGCGGCACTCGAGGACCTGGCCGCAAGGAAAGCGCCCCGTGCCGCAGTGGAGAGCCTTCTCGAACACGACCGGGCGCCGGCGGAAGAGGCCGCGGCCATCGACGAGGACTGGGAAGAGGTCCCCGCCTTTGCCGGTGACGGGTCATGCCCGGCAGCGCGGGAAACTCTCAACCGCATGGCGGAATTCGCTCTTCCCACGGACCACGCACGGGACGGAGTGTGACGATGGGCGACTGGTTCCACATCCTGGTCTTCGGCTACTACCCCTACCTGGCGGCGACGGTATTCCTGGCGGGGAGCCTGATCCGCTTCGACCGCGAGCAGTACACCTGGCGCAGCGGCTCCAGCCAGCTTCTGCGCCGGCACCAGTTGATGATGGGGAGCGTCCTCTTCCATGTCGGAATCCTGTTCCTCTTCTTCGGGCACCTTGTCGGTCTCCTGACACCCAGGGAGATCTACCACGCCGTTGGTCTCACCTCGTCGGCCAAGCAGGTGATGGCGATCGTCGCCGGCGGCGTCGCCGGAGCCGTGTGCTTCGTCGGCCTCACCATGCTGCTTCACCGGCGCCTCCTCGATCCGCGCATCCGCAAGACGTCAAGCGCCATGGATATCGCCATCCTGGTCATCCTGTGGCTGCAGCTTGTACTCGGCATGGTGACGCTGCCGTTTTCCTGGGCGCATCGCGAAAGCGGCGACGTCATGGTGACGCTGTCCCTGTGGGCGCAGAAGATCGTCACCTTCCAGGCCGATGCCGCGCTCCATGTGGTTGACGTCTCCTGGGTCTACAAGGCGCACATCGCTCTTGGACTGACGATCTTCCTCGTCTTTCCGTTCAGCCGCCTGGTCCACATCTGGAGCGCTCCCGTCGGCTATCTCGGCCGCCGCGGCTACCAGGTGGTGCGCAGCCGCGACCACAAGCGGACGGCCTGACCGTGACCGGCATCCGGGTCAACGATCAGCACATCAGCGAAGACGACATCCTGCGGGAGATGCAGTATCACCCGGCGAAGAGTGCCGACGAGGCACGCCAGGCCGCCTGCGAGTGGCTGGTGATTCGCACCCTCATTCTCGACCGGGCGCGGGCCATCGGCATCGAGGGTGACGATGACAGCGGGACGTTCCAGGCCCTGATCGAACGCGAGGTGAACGTTCCCGAGCCAACCGACGAGGAATGCCGGCGCTACTATGGCAACAACCGGGTACGCTTTCGCAGCCCCGATCTGGTGGAGGCGGCGCACATCCTCTTCGCCGCACCAGCCGACAACGCGCAAGAGCGCACACGCAAGAAAACCGAAGCACAACGCGCCATCGACACCCTGAGCGAATCCCCCGAACGCTTCGGTGAACTGGCACGGACCCATTCGGCCTGCGATTCACGTCACAACGACGGCAGGCTCGGCCAGGTATCGCGTGGTGACACCGTGCCTGAACTCGAGACCTTCCTGTTCAACCTGGACGAAGGCCAGCTCTCGCCGGTGCCGGTCAGGAGCCGTTACGGCATCCATGTCGTGCGGGTCGACAAGCGCATTTCAGGACGTCAGCTCCCCTATGAGGCCGTCGCCGACAAGGTTGCCGACTACCTGAAGGAGGCTTCCTGGCGCCGCGCCTTCCGGCAATACGTTCAGCTTCTGGCAGGCAACGCCAGCATCTCGGGCTTCCGGATCGCCGCCGCGGACACACCCCTGGTCCAGTAAGCGCACGGGTCCGCATCGTTGGAGAACCGGGCCGGGTGCCGACATCGGAGCCCGGTGTCACTGGCAACGGGTGGGGGTTCGCCTGATCCCCGATTTCGCGATCGACCGTGGACAAGAAGACGGCCGGTGCCGTCGCCCGGCGACGGTACCTGATCCTCTCAGGCCGTCAGCAGATGTCACAAGGAAACAGGGCATCCCTGCGCCAGCAGTGCGCTTCATCCGGAGTCCTGATCTCCGGAACCGGATGGTCCCGTGCACGAACGCTGCGCGGTGGCCGGTCCATCTCCAGGGTGGTAGCGTCCCGCGGGGAAATGCGTATGTTCCTGGCTGTCGACAGGTTCGCCAGAGCTTCAGGGGTCTCCCGGACGCCGCGTCCACCTGATCAGAAATCCGTTCGGGGATACGGGGTGCAGGGATGACGAAGGCGATGTTGAAAAACAGCGAGTTCGTGCCGCTGGTCGCCCTTCTCATGGCGCTTTCGGCACTGTCGACCGATGCCATGCTGCCGGCATTGCCCGATATCGGTGTCGACCTGGGAGCGGCCGAACGCAACGACGTGCAGTACGTCATCACCGCGCTCTTCCTCGGAATCGGCGTCGGTCCCCTCCTCTTCGGGCCCCTGTCGGACAGCATCGGCAGAAAGGGCTCCATCCTCATCGGCCTGGCGATTTTCATGGCCGGTTGCGTCATCTCCATCGCCGCCACGGAGTTCTGGGTCATGATCGCCGGCCGCGTGCTCCAGGGGGTGGGGGCCGCCGCGCCCCGCGTCGTTTCCATGGCCCTGGTGCGCGACCAGTACGAGGGACGCCTGATGGCACGGATCATGTCCTTCGTGATGGCTGTCTTCATCACCGTCCCCATGGTCGCCCCGGCCATGGGACAGGGGATTCTGCTCGTCGCCAACTGGCGAGCCATCTTTGTCGCCCTATTCGTCGTGGCGGGGATCGTCGGCCTGTGGCTCCTGCTTCGCCAGCCGGAAACCCTGCCCCGCCGCCTGCCGTTCTCGGTGACGGCGATCATCAGATCGGCCGTCATGGTGGTGCGAACCCGCCAGGCCTTCGCCCACACACTGGCGCTGGGCTGCGCCTTCGCTCCCTTTGTCGCCTATCTCAGCACCGCACAGCAGGTCTTTCAGGACACTTACAACGTCGGCCTCCTCTTTCCCCTCTACTTCGGAGGCCTCGCTCTTTCCTTCGGTATCACCGGTCTCATCAACGGTCATCTCGTCATGCGCTACGGCATGCGCCGGCTGTCCGTCATCGCGGCCATCATCGTGACGGCCAGTTCCGCCGTGACCTGGGGGCTGACCTTTGCCTTCGATGGTGTTCCGCCGCTGTGGCTGTTCCTGGCATCACTGTTGCTGGTCTTCGGCGGGGTGGGGCTGCTGTTCGGCAACCTCAATGCCCTTGCCATGCAGCCATTGGGCAACATTGCCGGCGTCGGAGCGGCAATCGTCACGCTGATCTCCACTCTCGTCGCCGTGCCCCTGGGAAGCCTGATCGGCTATCTCTACGACGGCACCCTCTTCGTACTCCTGGGTTCCTTTGCCCTCTCCGGTGCGGGAACTCTTGCCTCCATTGCCTGGGGGGCACGCCACTGAATCTCAGCCGGGAAGCGCACTGCAGCTCCGTCACGCTGGTTCTTGAACCTGAAGGTCCAGGATGTTCGAAGCCCATGGTCATCGTGTTGAATGGGCCCGCTGCTGAAACGGCATCCCGCCCTTGCCACGATGACGGGCTTGTTCGAAGCGGGCAAGTCCGCAAGAGCGTCGATCACGTCGAACACAGTTGTCTCGAGGTCAGCCATTGTCTCACCGTCGGCAGAGACCGAGATCCCGGACCCGGACAGCACTTTCCATGCGCATCCATTCGGAGAGCATCGCCCGGAGCCGTATGCTCCCGGGCTTGCCGGTCAAGATCAGCAAGCGCATCGCCGGCATGCCCTCCTTGGCCAAGCCAATCAGTTGGTGGCCGGCGACGACGATTCTTCCGTCAATGTTCTCCCCCTTCCGTTGCTTGCCGCAAGGGGTTCAGAATCGGATTCCCCCCGAAGTCCCTTTCGTTCCCCGTGACCACCACGCAGTCGTTCGCTTCCGCTACCGCGGCGAGAATCATGTCAAGAGCACCGCGCGGGTGGCCCTGGGCCTTGCCCTCTGCCATCAGGCGCGCCCAGATCAGGCCGGCCCTGTCGTCGAACGACAGTATTCGCCCCGCAAACAGCGCCTGTGGCCCCTGTTCGCCTGTAAACCAGGCTTCAAGGTCATCTCGCTTCTTGCCGCTGGGCAATTCCAGAATGCGGCGCTGGACTTCGGCGATGGTCAGCGAGGCGACAAACAGATCTTCGTCCAGCTGCGCAGCCATCCAGTCGAACAGAGGCGCCGATGGCTGCGGCTTTACGGCATTGCTGATGATGTTGGTGTCAAGGAGATAGCGTGTCAAAGATCGACCCTGCGCCCTTGAACACGCGGCCGCGACAGGTCGAGATCAGCTCCAACCAGCGGCGAGCGACGCAGCGCCGCGAGACTCCCGCCTGGCTTTGGCGGTTCATCAGCAATCAACGCCTTGACTGCAGCCCGCGCCTGATCCGCTTCAGGCCCACTTTCGGCCAGGCGACGTGCAAGAGTACGCAACAGATTCCGGTCGGTTTCGAGAGCCAACACCTCGAATCTCTTGAAGCCGCGCTGCTTCAGACGCGCTCGGTAGTTCCTGTTCGCCCTTTGCTGTGCGGCATTCGCCATGGCCGATCTCCACTCTATAGTCGGGTACATATACCAGAGTCATATCTGCGGCAGCCGAGGGACGAAGACCTTGATCTCCATGCCCGATACTCACCATTGTCTTTTCGCCGGATGACAACGTGTCTGCCGTAAGCCCTCAAGGCTCCCGCCGCACCCGGGCAAAGCGAAACTCCTCCATCTCTTCACCGCGCCCGTTTGCGAGCATCTCGTCGCACAATGCTGTCGCGAGAATGCGCGTGTACCGGGACATCCGCTCGATCTGCCGGGTCAGACGGCCATTGGAACCGGCCACCGCAGGTCGTTCCCCGGCGGTCGCGACAGCGGCAGCGTACATGAGTTCAGCTGTCGTCATCCTCCGCCTGAACACCTGGGCATCGATCCGGTCGCGTTCGTGGGACCAACTCTCGCGCAGCGAGGACTTCCCGCCTCCATCGACCTCGTCACCCGCATGTGATGCCGTCTTCCGCTCCATGGACTGCTTCTCGCATCCGCAGGGTTCGACACCTGCACCAGGACGCTCTCCCTGGGCCGAAGTCTGTTGAAAGCGACCCGAGTCTGCGAATATGCAGATGCATGCGCCAGATCTTCCATAAGCAGGCCATCGCCCGAAAGGTCCAGCCGGTGCAACCCGAACGCTCGCCCACCCGGCTTCCCGTCCCGCCAATCGACGCGCAATCCCCGCCGGACCCGCGCAACGGGCACCCTTCGTGACCGCCGCGGCGCACGCGGAGCAGGCCCCCGGCGGTAGGGGCGCACCGATGGACCGGCTCGCGGAGGCGGTGCGCTCGGTGCTGGCGCGTGCTGTCGTCGCAGGCGAGCGCTGGCGGACCGGAGTGGCCTACAACCCGCTGTCGGCGGACATGGTCCAGAATCCCTATCCGGTCTATGCGGCGCTGCGCGCCCGCGGCGCGATACATCGCAGCCGACTGATGAACGCCTGGTTGTTCGCGCGCCACGCCGATGCCGACACGATCCTGCGCGATCACCGCAACTTCGCCAACGACCCGCGCCTGGGCACGCTGACCCGCCGCCAACAGGCCATGCTGCCACCGGCGGACGAGTTCTCCATGCTGTTTCTCGACCCGCCCGACCACAAGAGGCTCCGGGCCCTGGTGAACAAGGCCTTCACCTCCCGCGCGGTCAA
>MPMV01000069.1 GCA_002238685.1 bacterium EF100-94H03 bin56 | reverse complement strand
GGGACAACGTGACGATGGACGTGGAACTGATTTCGCCGATTGCCATGGACGAAGGCCTGCGCTTTGCCATCCGTGAGGGTGGCCGCACCGTCGGCGCCGGCGTCGTCGCCGAAATCGTCGACTAGAGTTGGGGCGAGGGGACGAAGGCAATGGCCGGACAAAACATCAGGATCAGGCTCAGGGCCTTCGATCATCGGCTGCTCGACCAGTCGACCAGCGAAATCGTCTCCACGGCGCGGCGTACCGGCGCCAGGGTCAAGGGTCCCATTCCACTACCGACACGGATCGAGAAGTTCACGGTTCTGAGAGGTCCCCATATTGACAAGGAGTCGCGCGAGCAGTTCGAAATCCGCACCCATAAACGTCTTATCGACATCGTCGAGCCGACGCCCCAGACCGTCGATGCACTCATGAAGCTCGACCTCGCGGCCGGTGTCGATGTCGAGATCAAGCTGTGAGGTGAAGGCCATGCGTTGCGGCATGATCGCCAGAAAACTCGGAATGAGCAGGATATTCACCCGCGACGGTGGCCACATTCCGGTCACCGTTCTCGAGGTTGGTGCCAACCGCGTCGTTGCCCGGCGATCCGTTGAGCGCGATGGATACACGGCCCTGCAAATCGGCGCGCAAGAGGCGAAAGCCCGGCACCTCAACCGGCCTCGTCGGGGTCATTTCGCCGCTGCCGGCACTGAGCCGCTGCGCCAGCTCGTCGAGTTTCGCGTCAGCGATGAGGCCATGTTGCCGGTAGGGGCAACGCTTTCGGTCGATCACTTCGTGCCCGGCCAGAAGGTCGATGTCACGGGAGTAACGCGTGGCCGCGGATTTGCCGGCGCCATGAAGCGTCACAACTTTGGCGGCATGCGCGCTACCCACGGTGTGTCGGTCTCCCACCGCGCCCATGGCTCCACGGGCAACAGCCAGGACCCGGGCCGTGTGTGGAAGGGCAAGAAGATGGCCGGACACATGGGGGACGTGAAGGTCACGGTGCAGAACCTCGAGGTCGTCTCAACCGACACCGGCAAGGGTCTCATCATGGTGAAGGGTGCCGTACCGGGCGCTCCCTCGGGCTGGGTGTTGATCCGTGATGCGGTAAAGGCTCCGCCTGGAGACGACGTTCCCTTTCCCGGCGCCCTTGTCAGTGATGACGATCACCCGGACGAAACGTCATGAAGATCGACCTGCTCTCCTTTGACGATGGCGCGAAGGGCGATGTCGAATTGCCCGAAGAGGTGTTCAGCCTTCCCGTCAGGCCGGACATTCTTGCCCGCGTGGTGCGCTGGCAGCTGGCCAGGCGGCGGCAGGGCACTCACATGACCAGGACGACCGGCGAGGTGACCGGGACAACGGCGAAGTTCCGGCGCCAGAAGGGCGGCGGTACCGCCCGCCATGGCAGCCGAAAGACGAACATCTTCCGCGGTGGCGCCGTGGCCCACGGACCGCGTCCGCGCAGCCATGCCCACGCGTTGCCCCGGCGTGTCCGCGCCCTGGGCCTGAAGACAGCGCTCTCCCTCAAGGCAGGGGAGGGCAAGCTGGTCGTGGTCGACAGCACCCGGCTCAGCGAGGCGAAGACCGGCCATCTCAGGTCCCGCCTGCAGGAAATGGGCATCAGCAATGCGCTCGTCGTCGATGGCCGTGAGGTTGACGCCGGTTTCCGGCGTGCCGCCTCGAACATTCCCGGGATTGACGTGCTGCCTTCATGCGGCATCAACGTCCACGACATCCTGCGTCACGACACGCTGGTTCTGACCACTGATGCCGTGGCGGCGCTGAAGGAACGACTCCAATGACGCCAGAGAAGTGTTACGACATCATTCGCCGGCCGGTCATCACGGAAAAGTCGATGCGGGGCGCCGAGTGGAATCAGGTCACTTTCCAGGTGGACCGCAGGGCGACCAAGAAAGAGATTCGCCAGGCCATCGAAACCATCTTCGGTGTCACGGTCAAGGCGGTGAACACCATGAACCAGACGGGCAAAGTCAAGAGATTCCGTGGCCGCCTGGGTCGTCGCAATGCCGTCAAGAAGGCGGTGGTGACGCTGGCCGAGGGGCAGCGAATTGATGTGACCGGGACACTTTGATCATGGCACTCAGACCACAGAAACCCGTGACACCTGGCAGGCGCGGCCTCGTCCAGGTTGATCGCCGCCATCTTCACAAGGGCGCGCCGATCAAGGAATTGACCGAGGGGCTCAACAGGAAGGGCGGACGCAACGTCCACGGCCGAATCATGACTCGCCGACGTGGGGGCGGGCACAAGCGACGCTACCGCAAGGTCGATTTCCGCCGTGCGAGATTCGATGTCCCGGCGACGGTCGAACGCCTGGAATACGATCCCAATCGCTCTGCACACATCGCTCTCGTGCGCTATGAGGACGGCGAACTGTCGTACATTCTCGCTCCCCAGCGCCTTGGCGTCGGCGACCGCGTGGTGTCGGGTTCCAGGGTCGATATCCAGCCCGGCAACGCGATGCCTCTGCAGAACATTCCGGTGGGTACCGTGGTGCACAACATCGAATTCAAGGCCGGGGCCGGCGGCAGGATCGCCCGTTCGGCGGGAGCCTATGCCCAACTCATCGGCAAGGACCAGGGCTATGCCCAGCTGCGTCTCAAGTCCGGCGAGATGCGCGTGGTGCGTGGCGAGTGCATGGCCACCATCGGTGCGGTGTCCAATCCCGAACACCAGAACCGCAAGCTTGGCAAGGCTGGACGGTCACGCTGGCTTGGCAAGAGGCCCTCGGTGCGCGGCGTCGTGATGAACCCGGTGGACCATCCCCATGGCGGCGGCGAGGGGCGGACAAGCGGAGGCCGTCATCCCGTGACACCGTGGGGCAAGCCGACCAAGGGTGCGCGTACGCGTTCGAAGAAGGCCAGCGACAAGCTGATCATCGCCCGCCGCCACCGCAGAAAACGCTAGGAGATCCGACGTGACCCGATCTGTCTGGAAAGGACCCTTCGTGGACGGCTATCTGCTCAAGAAAGCCGAGACTGTGCGGGAGTCCGGCCGCAAGGAAGTCATCAGGACCTGGTCCCGGCGTTCGACCATCGTGCCGCAGTTCGTCGGCCTCACATTCGGCGTCTACAACGGCCGCCGCCACATTCCGGTGCTGGTGACGGAAAACATGGTGGGCCACAAGTTCGGTGAGTTTTCGCCGACCAGGACCTATTACGGACATGCTGCCGACAAGAAGGCGCGGAGAGGCTGACGCCATGGCGAGACGGCACCGATTGCCCGAGCTGGGAGACGACCGGGTGCACGCTCGGGCCCGTTCCCTGAGGGTCAGCCCGCGCAAGCTCAACGAGGTTGTGGCGCCGATCAGGGGCAAGACCCTTGATAGGGCGCTCAACGACCTGCTGTATTCCCGCCGCCGTATCGCCGGCGATGTACGCAAGGTGCTGCTGTCGGCCATGGCGAATGCGGAAAACAATCACGGCCTTGATGTCGATCGTCTGGTCGTCAGTGAGGCCACGGTGGGCCCGGGGCTGAAGATGCGCCGTTTCCGGCCAGCCGGCCGCGGCCGCGTCCACCCCTATCGCAAGTCGTTCTCGAATCTCGAGATCGTGCTGTGCGAGACCCAGGAAGGTGAGGACTGATATGGGACACAAGGTCAATCCCGTTGGCTTGCGCCTCGGCATCAACCGGACTTGGGATTCGCGCTGGTATGCCAGTGGTGCGGGCTATGCCCGCATGCTGCACGAGGATCTGGCCATACGCCGCCTGGTGCGCAGCCAGCTGTCGCAGGCGGGCATCTCGAAGATTGTCGTCGAACGCCAGGCGTCGAGGGTCCGGGTGCTGATCCATACGGCCAGGCCCGGTGTCGTCATCGGCACGCGCGGCAAGGGAATCAAGTCGCTCAGCGAGAGTCTCCAGTCCCTGACCGAATCGACCGTTGCAGTGAACATTGTCGAGATCCGCAAGCCCGAAGTGGATGCCTACCTGATCGCCGAGAACATCGCTCAGCAGCTGGAACGGCGTGTCTCCTTTCGCCGCGCCATGAAGCGCGCCGTGCAGTCGGCCATGCGGCTCGGAGCGGAAGGCATTCGCATCAATGTCGAGGGACGTCTGGGCGGCGCCGAGATTGCCCGTGCGGAGTGGTATCGGGAGGGCAGGGTGCCACTCCACACGCTGCGGGCTGATATCGATTTCGGCCGGGTCACGGCCAAGACCGCCTACGGAACGCTCGGTGTCAAGGCGTGGGTCTTCAAGGGCGAGGTGTTCACCCACGATCCAGGGGCCCACGAGCGCCGTGAGACGGAACTTCATGGCACCCAGGCGAGGATGTGACGGTCATGCTTTCTCCGAAGAAGACACGCTACCGCAAGGCGCAAAAGGGTCGTATCCACGGGAACGCCAAGGGGTACACCAGCCTCAATTTCGGTGCCTACGGCATGAAGGCACAGTCCGCCGGGCGCATCACGGCACGCCAGATCGAGGCGTCGAGGCGCGCCATCACCCGCTACATGAAACGTGCCGGGCGTGTCTGGGTGACCGTGTTCCCCGACGTTCCGGTGTCCACCAAGCCGGCCGAGGTGCGCATGGGCAAGGGCAAGGGTTCGCCCGAGTACTGGATGTGCCGGGTGAAGCCGGGGCGCGTAATGTTCGAACTCGACGGGGTCGACGAGACGACGGCCCGCGAAGCCATCAGGCTGGGTGCCGCGAAACTGCCGATACCGGTACGCTTCATCCAGCGCCATTCCGGAGGAACGGCATGAAGGCCGTCGAGGTCCGGGCCATGAGCGCCGACGAGAGGCAGGAACAACTGCTTTCGCTGAAGAAGGAACTCTTCAACCTGCGTTTTCAGCAGGCCAACGGGCGTGAGGGCAACACGGCGCGTGTGCGGCAGATCCGCCGCGATATCGCGCGCATCAAGACTGTTGAAGGCCGCTCCAGGACCGGCCTTGAAGGAGGCACGTGAACCATGTCGCGACGCACCATGCAGGGAGTGGTGACGGGGAAGTCGGGCGACAAGACCGTCGTGGTCAGGGTCGACCGGCTGATGAAGCACCCGCTCTACAAGAAGACAATCCGCCGCTCCAGGCGCTATCACGTCCACGACGAGACCAACGAGGTCCAGGTCGGTGACAAGGTCCGGATCGGCGAAAGCCGTCCGCTGTCGAAACTGAAGCGATGGACGGTTCTCGAGCCCGCCGTCTGACCGGCGTGCCCGTTGGGAGAAGTGATCGATGATCCAGGCTGAGACCAATCTCTTTGTGGCCGACAACTCCGGTGCGAGGCGTGTGCAGTGCATCAAGGTACTCGGCGGTTCGAAACGCAAGACCGCGAGTGTGGGCGACATCATCGTCGTCACGGTCAAGGATGCCGATCCCCAGTCTCCGGACCGTAGCGCCAAGATCAGGAAGGGTGACGTGGCACGCGCCGTGATCGTGCGCACCGCCAAGGAGATCCGCCGTCCGGACGGCAGTGCCCTGCGCTTCGACCGCAACGCGGCGGTGATCATCAACCGGCAGAACGAACCGGTGGGTACCCGCATCTTCGGCCCGGTCACGCGCGAACTGCGTTCCCGCAATTTCATGAAGATCATCTCACTGGCGCCCGAGGTGCTCTGATGGCTGCAAGGATCAAACACGGGGACCGCGTGGTCGTGCTCGCCGGCCGCGACCGGGGCCGCCAGGGCGAGGTCCTCAAGGTCCTGCCACGCGAGGGCCGGGCCATTGTCTCAGGCATCAACGAGGTGCGGCGTCACACCAGACCGACGGCGAGGGATCCGGGTGGCATCGTCACCAAGGAACTCTCGATCGATCTGTCGAATCTGGCGGTGGCCGATCCCGTTGACGGCAGACCGACCCGTGTCGGATTCCGCACCCTGGACGATGGCCGCAAGGTCCGTGTCGCAAAGCGTTCCGGCGAAGTGATTGACTGATGAAGGAGGGTGACGCCATGGCTGTGCCGCGTCTCAAGACGATGTACAACAGCACCATCCGCCCGGCGATGATGGAGACGTTCGGTTACAAGAACATCCACGCCGTTCCCCGGCTTGACAAGATCATCCTCAACATGGGCGTGGGTGATGCCGTGCAGGATTCGAGACAGGCTGATGCCGCAGTCGGGGAACTGACGCTGATTGCCGGACAAAAGGCTGTCATCACCCGAGCCTCGCGTTCGGTATCGAACTTCAAGCTGAGGGAAGGCATGCCCGTCGGGGCGCGGGTCACGCTGCGCGGACGCCGCATGTTCGAGTTCCTCGACCGTCTCGTCACCATCGCGCTGCCCAGGGTGCGCGACTTTCGTGGCGTCAATCCGAAGAGTTTCGACGGCAGGGGCAATTTTGCCATGGGCCTCAGGGAACAGATCGTGTTCCCCGAAATCGACTATGACCGGGTCAGCCGCATTCGCGGGCTCGACATTGTCATCTGCACCACGGCCAGGACCAACGACGAAGCCTGGCACCTGCTCGACGGTTTCCGCATGCCGTTCACCAGAACGTGAACATCTGTCGAGGGAGTTCCCAACGAAAGGACGATCATGGCAAAGAAGAGCGCCATCGAAAGAAACAAGCGGCGGAAGAAGCTCGTCGCACGCTTCGCCGCCCGGCGGGCTGCACTCCTCGCCCAGGCGAAGTCGCAGGACCTTCCCGTGGAAGAGCGTTTCCAGGCGAGACTCAAACTCGCCAAACTGCCGCGCAATTCAGCGAAGGTCAGGGTGCGCAACCGTTGCGCCGTCACCGGCAGGTCGCGCGGTTACCACCGCCGGTTCGACATGTCCCGGGTGATGCTGCGCGAACTGGCCTCCGATGGCCTGATCCCCGGCATGGTCAAGTCAAGCTGGTGAGCGAGGTGAGACAAGTGTCATGACGATGACCGATCCCCTGGGCGATTTGCTGGCCCGCATCCGGAACGGGCACATGCGCGGCAAGTCGCGCATCAACTGCCCGGCGTCGAAACTCAAGGAAAACGTGCTCGGTGTGCTCAAGCGCGAGGGCTACATCCGTGACTGGCACCGCAACAGCGAGATGCCGTCGCGGCCCGAACTCGTGATTGAACTCAAGTATTACGAGGGCGAACCGGTGATCCGAGAGATTGGCCGGATATCCACACCCGGGCGCAGGATCTATTCTGGAGTCAGGGACATGCCCAGCGTCTATGGCGGTCTGGGCATTACCATCATGTCAACACCCAAGGGCGTGATGACCGACGACGAGGCACGGGCCGCCAATGTTGGCGGCGAAGTGCTCTGCCGTATCTTCTGACGCCGTCGCTGGTGAGGAGAGGGAAACCATGTCCCGCATCGGAAAGAATGCGATCGCCGTACCCGAGGGAGTCGATGTTACTGTTGGCGATTCCTCGATCGAGGTCTCCGGAGCGAAGGGGTCGCTCACGCAATCCTTCCTTCCCGAGGTGTCGATTTCCCTGGAGGGGAGCGTGCTGGTGGTGACACCGAATTCGTCATCGCGCCAGGCGACGGCCCTGTGGGGCACGACACGCTCCAACATCCAGTCTATGGTGACCGGGGTGACCTCGGGATTCCGCCGCACTCTCGAACTCCAGGGCGTCGGTTACCGGGCGCAGATGCAGGGCGAGATGCTGCGACTCCAGGTCGGCTACAGTCACGATATCGAGATCCCGGTGCCCGATGGCCTCGCAATCGAGTGCCCGAACCAGCAGGAGATCGTCATCAGCGGCATCGACAAGCAGCGGGTCGGTCAGCTCGCCTCGGAAATCAGGCGCCTGCGGCCACCCGAGCCTTACAAGGGCAAGGGGATTCGCTACCGCGGCGAGGTGGTGTTGCGCAAGGAAGGCAAGAAGAAGTAGGGGCGATCATGAAGACGGCAAGGGAACTCCAGACGCGCCGCCGGGCGCGTACACGTCTCAAGTTGAAGGCACGGGCCTCCGGACGGCCACGACTGTCTGTCTTTCGCTCGTCACGAAACATCTATGCGCAGATCATCGAGGACGGCGCCGGGGTCACCCTGGCTTCGGCATCCAGCATCGACAGCAGGATCAAGGGTGAGGTTTCGAACGGCGCCACCATCGAGGCGGCGTCGCGTATTGGCAGGGTCATTGCCGAGCGCGCCATCGCCGCCGGAATCACCGAGGTGGTCTTTGACAGGGGTGGCTACCGTTATCACGGCCGCGTCAAGGCACTCGCCGAGGCAGCCCGTGAAGGCGGTCTCAAACTGTAGAACGTGTTCTGGAAGGGATAGGGGATGGCATCATCGGGTCGTGAACGGGGCGGCGGACGCCGTGGCGGCGGTGACAACCGTGAGGGAAGCGAGTTTCTCGAGAAGCTCGTCAGCATCAACCGCGTTGCCAAGGTCGTCAAGGGCGGCCGGCGCTTCGGGTTTGCCGCGCTCGTGGTCGTCGGTGACCAGAAGGGTCGCGCCGGTCATGGCGCCGGCAAGGCGCGCGAAGTGCCTGAGGCAATCCGCAAGGCGACCGAACAGGCGCGCCGCAACATGGTCAGGGTGCCGCTGCGGGAAGGGCGCACCCTGCACCATGACGTGACCGGACGCTATGGCGCCGGACGCGTGGTCCTGCGTTCCGCACCGCCAGGCACCGGTGTCATTGCCGGAGGCCCGATGCGTGCCGTCTTCGAGGCGCTCGGTGCCCAGGACGTCGTCTGCAAATCAACCGGCAGCGCCAATCCCCACAACATGGTCAAGGCAACGTTCGATGCGCTGGCGCGGACGATGTCACCGCGCCAGGTGGCGGCCAAGCGCAACAAGTCGAACCGCCTGATCCAGGAATCGAGGACCTGATGGAAGAAGCAAGGACCGGGCGCCTCAGGGTCACGCAGACCGGCAGCCCCATCGGCCGCCCGGCAGACCAGCGCCAGACACTCGTCGGACTGGGCCTGGGGCGCATGTCGAGAACGCGCATTCTCGAGGACACTCCGGCTGTGCGCGGCATGCTGACAAAGGTGCATCACCTTGTGGACTGGGAAGAGATTGGCGGGGATTCCGATTCATGAAACTCAACGAGATCCGTGACAATCACGGCGCCACCCATGCGCGCAAGCGACGCGGGCGTGGTATCGGTTCCGGTCTTGGCAAGACGGGCGGACGTGGTCACAAGGGCCAGAAATCACGGTCCGGTGTGGCTCTTGCGACCTTCGAGGGTGGCCAGATGCCGATCTACCGGCGCCTTCCGATGCGCGGGTTCACGAACCCGTCGCGCAAGCGCTATGTCGAGGTGACACTTGAGCGCCTGCAGCGGGCCATCGATTCCGGCAGGCTCGACGCCAGCCAGGCCATGACCGGGGACACCCTGCGAGATGCCGGCGTCATCAGGCGGCTTCGCGACGGTGTCAGTCTCCTCGGCTCAGGCGACCTGGCGGCGCGCATCGAGATCACGGTCGCCCGGGTCACGAAGTCGGCACGCCAGCAGATCGAGGAACGGGGCGGTACCGTCAACGTGACCGCCGGCTGACGACAAGGGGCATGGCAACACGTCAGGACCAGTTCGCCGGCCAGCTCAATCTCGGAGCACTCGGCAAGGCGACGGAGCTCAGGAAACGCCTGTGGTTTACCCTGGGCGCACTGGTGGTCTATCGCCTGGGGACCTACATCCCCATTCCCGGTGTTGATCCCTCGATCCTGGGCGACATCTTCCAGCAGCAGGCCGGCGGCATCCTGTCGATGTTCAACATGTTTGCCGGCGGTGCCCTGGAACGCATGACGATCTTCGCGCTCAATGTCATGCCCTACATTTCCGCCTCGATCATCATGCAGCTCATGACGGCGGTCTCGCCGCGTCTCGATCAGCTCAAGAAGGAAGGCGAGTCGGGGCGCAAGACGATGAACCAGTACACCCGCTACCTGACAGTGGCCCTGTGCATCGTCCAGGGTTATGGCATCGCCGTCGGCCTCGAGGCGATGGCGGGAAGTCAGGGCTCGGCGGTCATGGAACCCGGTCTCTTCTTCCGCTTCACCACGGTCGTCACCTTGCTGGGTGGCACCATGTTCCTGCTGTGGCTCGGCGAGCAGGTGACCCAGAGGGGAGTCGGCAACGGTGTCTCCCTCATCATATTTGCCGGTATCGTCGCCAGCTTCCCGGGTGCTATCGCCCAGTTGCTGGAACTGGGCCGGGTCGGCTCCATTTCCGCGTTCACCATCATGGCGATCTTCGTCGGTGCGGCCCTGATCATCTACTGGATCGTGTGGATGGAGCGTGCCCAGCGACGCATCATCGTGCAGTATCCAAAACGCCAGGTCGGCAACCGCATGTTCGGTGGTGAGAGTTCCTACCTCCCCCTCAAACTCAACACTGCCGGTGTCATTCCCCCTATCTTTGCCAGTTCAATCCTTCTGATGCCCGCGACCTTTGCCAGCTTCTCGGCAGTGGGAAGCGGTTCGAGCTGGCTGACGGAGATCACCAGGCTGCTGGGCCGTGGCGAGCCTCTCTACCTGCTGATCTTCGGCTCGGCGATCGTCTTCTTCTGCTATTTCTACACGGCGGTGGTCTTCAATCCGGCTGACACCGCGGACAACCTGAGAAAGAACGGAGGATTCATTCCGGGCATCAGGCCGGGCAAGAACACCACCGAGTACCTTGATTTCGTGCTCACCAGACTGACCACCGTGGGCGCGCTCTACCTGGCCTTCGTCTGTCTGCTCCCCGAGTACCTGATCGGCAGCCTTGCCATTCCTGTCTTCCTGGGAGGCACATCGCTTCTGATCTGCGTCACCGTGACCATGGACACGGTCTCCCAAATCCAGTCCCACCTGCTGGCACACCAGTACGAGGGCCTCATCCGCAAGGCCAAGCTGAAGGGGAGGCGGCGATGAAGCTGCTTCTTCTCGGTCCCCCGGGGGCCGGCAAGGGGACCCAGGCGCACCGCCTGATGGCGCGCTATGCCATCCCCCAGCTTGCCACGGGGGATATGCTGCGCAAGGAAGTGGCCGACGGCAGCGATCTCGGCCGCACCGCCTGCGAGATCATGGAAAGGGGTGATCTTGTCGGCGACGACCTCATCGTCGACATGATTGCCGGACGTATCGACCAGCAGGACTGCCGGAATGGCTTCATCCTGGACGGTTTCCCCCGGTCTCCGGCCCAGGCCGAGGCTCTCGACACCATGTTGTCAACGCGCTCGAGCGCGCTCGATCGCGTCATCGAGATCGGTGTCGACGACGACATTCTCGTCGG
Organism: bacterium EF100-94H03 bin56; assembly: GCA_002238685.1. Taxonomy (GTDB): domain Bacteria; phylum Pseudomonadota; class Alphaproteobacteria; order SP197; family SP197; genus SP197. The sequence goes on along the minus strand of MPMV01000069.1, from coordinate 4,149 downwards.
CCGCATCACCGGACGTTTCACCTGCCGCGCCTGCGGCGCCGGGTACCATGATGTCTTCCGCAAGCCGGCTGAGAGCGGCGTGTGCGATTTCTGCGGCTCGCGGGGCTTCGACCGGCGCGCCGATGACAACGAGGAAACGGTGCGTTCGAGGCTTGCCGTCTACCATCGTCAGACCGCGCCACTCCTGCCGTACTACGCCTCCCGCGGCATCCTCGTCACGGTTGACGGCATGGCCGCCATTGACGTGGTGACGGAGCAGATACTGGCGGCGCTTCCGGCGCCGTCGAGGATTGACAGCGGTGACGGGCGCCTCTTACAATGAGGCTCTTGTCCGCCAATCAAATTCATCCATATCCCCTTCAGTTACCGGCCAGGGAGAGACGGCTTTGGCGCGCATTGCAGGAGTGAACATTCCGACGTCCAAGCGGGTGGAAGTGGCGCTGACCTACATTCACGGAATCGGCCGCACAAGTGCGCGCCAGATCTGCCGTGCGGCGCAGATACCCGACGCCAGACGTGTCAACGAACTCACGGACGCGGAGGTCGTCCAGATCCGCGAGCTGATTGACCGCGACTACAAGGTTGAAGGCGACCTGCGCCGCGAGGTGGCCATGAGCATCAAGCGGCTGATGGATCTCGGATGCAATCGCGGTATACGTCACCGCAAAGGGCTGCCGGTTCGCGGTCAGAACACGCACAACAATGCGCGAACCCGCAAGGGCAAGGCGCGGCCGGTCGCCGGCAGGAAGAAGTAGATTCCAGAAAATGGCACGTGAAACGACCCGCGTCAGACGGCGCGAGAGGAAGAACATCACATCGGGCCTTGCTCATGTGACCGCTTCGTTCAACAACACCATGATCACCATTACCGATGCCCAGGGCAATGCCATCTCCTGGTCGTCAGCGGGGTCCATGGGCTTCAAGGGATCGCGCAAGTCGACGCCCTATGCGGCGCAGATGGCGGCCGAAGACGCCGGTCGCAAGGCGCAGGAACACGGTGTCCATACTCTGGAAGTCTATGTCAAGGGCCCGGGTTCGGGGCGTGAATCAGCCCTGCGCGCCCTGTCCGCAATCGGTTTCCAGATCACCGCCATCCAGGATGTGACCCCTATCCCGCACAACGGGTGCCGACCGCGCAAGCGTCGCCGGGTCTGACCTGTCCCCTGACATCGTGACCCTGACGGACGCCGCGGTGCGGCAGCGTCACCAATGAGGCAATGAAGCACAATGGACAAGAACTGGACGGCTCTGATCAAGCCCAGGAAGTTGCAGATCATTCCCGGAATGGACGCTTCGCGCGAGGCGGATATCATTGTCGAACCCCTTGAGAGGGGTTTTGGCACGACCCTGGGCAACGCCCTGAGGAGAATTCTGCTGTCGTCGCTGCGCGGCGCCGCCGTGGTTGGTGTACGCGTGAACGACGTCGTTCACGAGTTCTCCTCGATCCGCGGCGTGCACGAGGACCTGACCGACATCATCCTCAATATCAAGGCGCTGGCCATCAAGATGCACAGCGACCACACGCCCGAGCAGCCGCGACGCGTCTTTCTCAACGCCAGCGAGCCTGGCGCCGTGCTGGCTGGCCGCATCGATGGTGGAGCAGATTTCGAGGTGCTGGATCCCGATCATGTCATTTGCACCCTCGATGCCGGGGCCAGCCTGGACATGGAGTTTCATGTGGCAACCGGCAACGGCTATGTCCCGGCGTTGCGCAACCGTGACGAGGAGGCGCAGATCGGACTGATCCCCATTGACGCTATCTACAGCCCGGTGCGCAAGGTTGCCTTCAAGGTGGAAAACAGCCGCGTCGGGCAGGTGACGGACTACGACAGGCTTGCCATGTCGGTGGAGACCAATGGCGCGGTCAGCCCCGAGGACGCAGTGGCCCTGGCGGCGCGCATTCTCCAGGAACAGTTGCAGCCCTTCGTCAATTTCGAGGAGCCGCAGGATCTTGTCGATCACGATGATGCGCGGGAGCCGGAATTCAACAGGCACCTGCTGCGCAAGATTGACGAACTCGAGCTTTCGGTGCGCTCGGCCAACTGTCTCAAGGGAGACAACATCGTCTACATCGGCGACCTCGTTCAGAAGTCCGAGTCGGAGATGATGCGAACCCCTAACTTTGGCCGCAAGTCGCTCAACGAGATCAAGGAAGTGCTGGCGCAGATGCAGCTCGGCCTCGACATGAATCTGCCGGACTGGCCGCCGGAGAACATCGAGGAGCTGGCGCGGCGTTACGAGAATCCCTTCAGCTGACGAGGACGGGGAGAGGGTCATGCGACACCGGCATTCGGGGCGCAAGCTCAATCGAACGAGCGCACACCGTACCGCCATGCTGCGCAACATGGCAGCGGCGATGATCAAGCACGAGCAGATCACCACCACCCTTGCCAAGGCGAAGGAAGTCTCTCCCTATGTCGAGAAACTCGTCTCCCTGGGCAAGCGAGGTACGCTTCACGCCCGGCGCCTTGCCCATGCGAGGCTGCGTGACGACGCGATGCTGGTGAAGCTGTTCGAGACGCTGGCGCCGCGCTATGAGGATCGTGCCGGCGGCTACACCAGGGTCCTCAAGGCAGGCTTTCGCTACGGCGACAGCGCGCCCATGGCGGTCGTCGAGTTCGTCGACCGTGATGAGGACGCCAAGGGCCAGGATTCGGGTCCGCCGCCGAAGAGCGAAGACGAGGACTGAACTTCCGGGAACTGGCCGGCCTCGCCAGTGTGCTCGGGCGAGGTTCCCGGGCCTCAGCCGTGGAACAGGCTGTCGCTCCGCCCCGCCCGGTCGTCGACCTCGATAACCCAGAGATCGGGGTCGTAGGTCTCCTGGCGGGCCAGGTGGCGGTCAGCCTCCACTTCGTCCAGGACCTTGTGCACGGTGGACGTGTGGTCTTCCCGCGACACCCGCAGGATGCTGACCTCGTCGCTTGCCTTTACCAGTTTCAGCCAGATTTCCCCGGCGTCCGCATCGCCCCGTCGCAGGACGTAAACGGGCACGGCGGCGAGATCGCAGCGGCGCAGGAAGGCCTGGACCCAGACAGCCGAGGCAAGTCGGACGGACATCGTTCAGGCTTCCTGGTCGGCGGGATTCATCATGGCAGGGATCATGACGCCATGATGACCGATCCTGTCGCCGGGGGCCACCGGCGGTTGCCGTTTCGACTGCTGACGGTGCACCATGGTATCCCGCCAGCCGAAGAAGGAGCCGGTGCTTGACGGGTCTTTTTGAAGACGAAGTGCCGCGACCACTGGCCGACCGCATGCGTCCGGCGGCGCTGGAGGATGTCGTTGGCCAGGACCATCTGCTGAAGAAGGATGGTCCGCTTGGTCGCATGGTTGCCCAGGGACGCCTTGCCTCGATGATCCTCTGGGGGCCGCCTGGAACCGGCAAGACCACCATTGCCCGGCTCATCGCCGAACGGGTCGATCTCGCATTCGATCCCGTATCGGCCGTGTTTTCCGGTGTGGCGGATCTCAGGAAGGTCTTCGAACGGGCCCGTTCGAGGCGTGCCACGGGCCTTGGCACACTGCTGTTTGTCGATGAAATCCATCGCTTCAACAAGGCACAGCAGGACGCCATGCTGCCCTTCGTCGAGGACGGCACCGTCGTTCTTGTCGGAGCCACCACCGAGAATCCCTCCTTCGAGGTCAACCAGGCGCTGGTATCGCGATGCCAGGTTCTGGTGCTGGAGAGGCTGGCCCTTGACGCCCTTGGTCAACTTCTGTGCCGGGCCGAGAAACTTCGGCAAAGGACCCTGCCACTGGATGACGATGCCCGCCTGGCCCTTGCCGCGATGGCCGATGGCGATGGCCGCTTCCTGCTCAACATCGCCGAGGAACTGCTCGCCCTCGATATGCCGTCGCCTCTGGACCGCCAGGGCCTGGCGGAAGTGGTGCAGCGCCGGGTTCCGGTCTACGACAAGGCCGAGGAGGGCCATTACAACCTCATCAGCGCCCTTCACAAATCGGTCCGGGGGTCGGATCCGGACGCCTCCCTCTACTGGCTCCCCCCGCCCTCTCCCGGCTCCCCCGCCCCCTGCGGCGGGGCGGGCACCCCCTCTTCGCCCCCCGCCGCGTCATCCGCATGGCGGTCGAGGACATCGGTCTGGCCGATCCCGCTGCCCTGCCGCAGGCGGTGGCCGCCCGGGACGCCTT
>MPMV01000068.1 GCA_002238685.1 bacterium EF100-94H03 bin56 | reverse complement strand
GGCATCGTGGCGGCCCGTTGAGGAGACTGATCGAAAGGAACGCCATGGAAGATCTTGAGTTCTTTGTGGGGATCGACTGGGGCTCTGAATCGCACCAGGTCTGCCTCATGGACAGGCAAGGCAGTGTGCTTGGAGAACGAGCTTTCCGGCACGGCGGGGCCGGTCTTGCGGAACTGGCAAACTGGATCCTCGATGCGACTGGCGCGCAGCCACACGCTGTCGGGATGGCCATCGAGATCCCCCATGGACCCGTGGTGGAAACCATGATGGAACGCGGCTTCATGGTCCATTCGCTCAATCCGAAGCAATTGGATCGGTTCCGTGACCGCTTCTCCCCGGCCGGCGCCAAGGACGACCGACGTGATGCCCGCACGCTCGGTGATGCCTTGCGCACCGACCACCATGCATTCCGGCATCTGGATCCGGCTGCTCCGGAGATCATCGAACTCCGCGAGTGGACACGGATCGCCAACGATCTCACGGGCGATCGAACCCGGCTCGTCAATCGAGCCCGTCAGCAGCTTTGGCGCTACTATCCACAACTTCTCAAGATCGAAAACGATCTCACCAAGACCTGGATCCGCGAACTCTGGAGCCTTGCGCCAACTCCCGACAAGGCACGGCGCATTCGCGTCAAGACCATCGCCGGCCTCCTGAAGCGCCATCGAGTTCGACGCATCACTGCCGAGACCGTGCTTGAGAGGCTTCGCGAGCCTGCGATCGCCGTTGCACCCGGCACGACAGAGGCCGCTGTCGCCCACGTCGAAGTGGTCTTCGCGCAACTCACCGTCGTCGGACAGCAACTCGCCAGGGCGTATCACGAAATGGATCGTCTGGTGACGGCGTTGTCGCAAACTGAGGCATCCCCGGAACATCAGCCGGAAACAACGGCGCAGCGTGACGTGGAAATCCTGAACTCGCTTCCCGGCGTCGGCAGGATCGTTCTCGCCACGCTGCTCGCAGAAGCACATGACCCTCTGCTCAGACGAGACTATCAGGCCTTGCGCTGCTTGTCCGGTGTCGCTCCCGTCACCAGGCGTTCGGGCAAATCACTGATCGTGGTCCGCCGCCTGGCAGCTCACAACCGGCTGCAGGACGCGGTCTATCACTGGGCCAGCATCGCCGTTCAACACGACGCCGTCAGCAAAACCAAGTACGCGGCCTTGCGATCCCGCGGTCACGGTCACGCCCGAGCGCTCCGCTCGGTGGCAGATCGGCTTCTCTGCGTGGCCTGTGCCATGCTCGAAAACCAGACCATGTTCAATCCCGATAGCTCGAGGCATAGCCGTGCTGCGTGAATTGCAACAACATGCATCCGCACCAAAATCGGCGGGCACATACTCCCGCCGAAAACAACTTTACAAATGGTGGGGAGTCCCCCCCCCTGTGCGCCGATGTGGAGGCACCGCACCGGCACTGCTGGAACGCTCATCGAGGTTGCCGGCCAGGAGGGATGCCACGTCTTCGGACACGTGTCGTTCTATGACCATGCACCGCCCATGACCTGGACGGGCGCCTGTCGGCACGGGAAGGCGCAAGGAGATGGCGCCCTGGTGGACGGCATGGCCAACCGTGCCGAGGGACGCTTCGTGGATGGCCTGAGGGAGGGCCGTTGGACGGCGACGCTTGACCAATGGCGACATCATCGCGGCAAGCTATGTCGAGGGCGTCTTTCACGGACCGTGGACCTTCGATCTCATCAACGCGAGGTTCTCCACCCTGCACTACGAGGACGGACGCATGCATGGCCCGTGGGACCGTCGCGATGATGACCGCTACAGCAAGACGGGAACGGTCGAAGATGACCGGTTTGAAGGAACCTTTACCGTCATCTGGCCCGATGGCGTTGAGATGCTGGTGCCTTACGAGAGTGGCGTGACCCACGGCAAAATGACCGTCACCAGGGACGGGCGTCCGCTCGGCACGCTCGTCTGCTGGAAGGGCAAACACGTTGACGGCATCCTCACTCTGGAGCTTCACTTCCCGGACTACCCCAGAGCTTTGGGCGTTCATTCTCCCGGCTCAGGAGTCCATGACTGCGATCGTGCAGGTCATGCCCCGCTTGTGGGTCCGCGCCACCTCGATGCAGTGGGTGATCTGCTTGTAATGGCGTTCCCAGAACTCATCGCGTTCCCGGTTCTCGACGTCGGCCGGCGGCGTCCAGATGCCCGTTTCCCTTTGCAGCCAGACCCCGCCTCTACCGGTCAGGAGGGCCAGAACGACAAGGAGGGTCCACCCGACTCTCCGTAGACGGCGGGTCTTCACGTTCCAAGTCCGCAGGCCAGCCTCGACCTTGTCCAGAACCGGTCTCATCGCCAACACTTCGGTGATGGCCTGAACCACTGTCGACGACGGTCTGATGGTCACCACCTCGTCGACCGCGCCGCGACTGTCGACCGCCGCGTCTCGGATGGCCGCCAGGTTGCGGGCGGCGGGCGTGCCGACAACGGCCCAGCTGCATGGACCCGAGGGCACGTGCCGACGGCATGACCTTCTCGACGATGCCGTCGATTTCGGCGAAAACTCCTCCCGCGCGGGTGTCGAGGCGCGCCGCTGCCGGGAACACGATCCCGTTCCATGAAAATTCCTCCCGCGCGGGTGTCGAGGGATGCCTTGAGGGCCTCGAACTCCTGCTTCAGGCCATTCGTCAGGGTCTCCAGGACCGTTCAGCCGGTCTGCCCTCGAACGCCGTTATCGCGGGGTCCTGAGCGAGAGCGGGCCGACGTTGATCCTTGCCCGCCTGCGAGGCGGCGCGATGAACAGGGCGCGGCGCGGCGAACTCCATGAGCGTTTGCAGAACAACCGATGGGGATTCGGACGATTCCGCTCGAATTGTTCGAGGGAACGGGGTGGGCGGCCCTCACGGGCTGTCCGGTGAGCGAAAAGCTCGACGCCCTGCCGTCGCGCGAGCGCCTCCTCCTCGACGTCATCCGCATGATCGCCTACCGCGCCGAGACCCGCATGATGCTGCGCATCATGCAGGCGCAGGGCAAGAAGACCCACCCCCGGAAACTGCTGTGCGCCCTGCTTGCTGCCGATGCCGACATCCTGCCGGACGCCGCCATCGGCGTCCTCCGGCTGCGCATCCTCGGCCTCGGAATTGACGCCCGCGACCGCCAATTCGACGCGTTGCTCACCGAGCTGAACTCCACCGGGACGGTCTTCCCCGGGACCGATCTGCGCATGGAATACCTGGTGGCCGCAGCGCCGGAATCTACTAAATCCGCATCACACCAAATCAGTAAAGGTCAGGAAGTCTGAGGCTGGCGAAGCGGATGCGCACCGAAAGACTGCAGGTATGCGGGGAACATCGGGGCAGAATTGTCCGTCCGGTTAGTTGCACGATTCACGCCTGCCCCAGTTTTTCCGTGATCGAAAGCAGCATCTTGCCGACTATAAGCTTGACGACATCGTTCTCGGCTCCCGCCTCGCGAAGCAGGGTTTTGCCCAACTCTTCCAGCGACTCTTCCGCCGATCCTTGCACTATGCCCGACTTCAATGCGTCGGCGATGCGCTCAGGCAGTTTCTCATTCATTGTCAGTCTCCCTTCAGTTCAAGGTGGACCCGGCAGCCGAGGCCGCCGGGGGCTGCGTTCTAGTCACTGCCGAGCAGATCGGCAATGAAGGCAAGAAGCAGGCGCACCAGGCGCAACATCGCCATAGCTCCTCAAACGCGTCGGGGCGGCCGATCCGCTCGCCTCGTTACGCGTGAGTAATGTGTTCGGCCGTGGAACCTAAAACGCCCGCCGATCCGCCCGGGATGCCGGTAAATCACCGTAGACAGGCCGATTACGGATAAGTGCTAAGTGACAGTGTGCCAGGCTAAATGTTGCGAGTGCAGGGGGTGCAAGTCCCTCAGAAAGGAAAGGCTAACTACCACTTTCTCTGCGAGCCTCACGCCGGACATCGCGAGGTGTCAGGCGAAGCGTCGATGGCGGCACGTGCGGGCCGGTGTCGCGACGGCACAACGGCGGTGTTGAAATCCGCACACCATGCCGGCCCATGGCTGCATCACCTGTTCGCCGATGGCGCCTATGCCGGGCCGAAACTACGTGGCGCACTGGACAGGATCGGAAAGTGGATACTCGAAATCGTCAAGCGCTCCGATATTGCCAGCGGTTTCGAAGTCCTGCCCCGGCGATGGGTCGTCGAATGCACCTTCGCATGGCTACACGTTGTCGACGCTTGGCAAAGGACCGGGAAAAATCCATCGCCTCAAGCGAGGCGAAGCAGCCCGCCTTCCCGTTCCCGTTCCGACGAACCCTTAAGCGTTACAGGGAACGGGAACCGGAACACCAGCGCCCAATACCATCGCGGTCCTGCCTGAAGCGATCGGCCATGGCAGCACTCTGTCGCGTGGACGGCGGCGGGTCACCCGAAAGGGCCGTAGCGGAGCGAAGGAGCCGCGCAGCGGCTTGACGCGCCGACGGCCTCGCGACACCCCCCGCTTTGTCCTGACCGCCAACCGATCCCCATCAAATAACGCGAAACCCACACCATCAACTACCGTGCGCAGCGAACTCCACTCAACGCGTTCCGGCCGGTTTCGTGCTTGAAGGCGCCCGGCCGATCAAGGGTCCGGATCATCGGGTTTGAGCATGCGAGGCGGCACGGTCTTCACCCGGTTCCGGGACCAAGGATCGGCGCGTGGCGCCACGGAGAGCTTGCCGGAGGATTCGGCTGCCGGTTCGCACGTCCGGCAGCAAGCTCCCCGTGGGGTGGGTGACCTGTGGCCGTGCCATCGGAATTCTCAAGACTCCGCTGCCTGTGCCTGCGGTCGCAAGCGTAGCGAACGTGTTCTGGATGACGCGGGCGAACTTGCGCGAGACGAGGAGGACGGTTTCGCGCGATGATCGGCAAGTCCCCGGCCAGGCGCGGCAGGCGCTTGCGCGCCGACGCCAGGGCCCTGCCTCTCGCAGAACCCGCAGGCAAATGCCGTGCGCAGCGGCTCATCGCCCTTGCAGGCCGTGCCGAACCACTCCACCGTCTCCGCTGGGACCTGACGCATGCCAATCTGCACGCCCGCGTGATTCTCAAAGGAATCCGACCTGGAGTTCCGGTGTGTTACTGGCAGCTCCGGGGCAGCCAGCAAGCGTGGCGTCAGGCGGGTTCGGAGGCGGAACGGGACTGGCGAATAACGATGTCGATATCGCACCCGAGCGCGTTGAGCAGGCGCTCCGGTGAATACTCGCGGAAGTCGCCCGCAGCACGTCGGGCCGGGACAGGCCCATCAGCCGCGCCGCCACGGGTCCCGGTGATGCCGCGATCGCGCACGATGTCGTCGATGCGGCTGACCAGCCCGGCCTTGACCAGGTGTGCGTCGGCACCGGGAAAGCCGAGATCGGCGAAGACGCTACCGCTGTCGCGTTCCACGGTGGTGCCGGCGGGGTTTCATGGCGTCAGTCTCCACGATGCGTGTCACGGCAGAGCCGGCCGGCGGCGGACCAGGTCGAGCTCCTGTTTCAGGGACGCGATGCCATACCTCGCCTTCTTGTGGAAGGCGTGCAGGACATGGACGGCGGTCTCGAACCGGGCCGTGCAGACGGCCCTGAAGTTGTCGCCGTCGTGGTGCGCGACCACCCCCAGGACTCCCAGGGTGAGACCCTTCGGTGCGTGCTGATCTTGGTACGAAGAAGTGCGCCGTTGCCACACGGTCTTTCTGGAATACATGCAGGTCAAGCCGACGAATTCCGTGAGCCGGGAGCAGATTGTCGCGACTCATGCGTTCATGCCCTATGTCGTGACGACATGAGAACTCCTCGTCGAGCAGAACATTCCTCGCCCCGCGATCCCGACGGGGTTGATCTTCAACAATGCGCACAAATGGAGCGTCTTCCTGGCGCACCTGATCGCCACCCGAGGGGATTTCACGAAGGCGAGGAAGGTCTATCCGAAGATGATGAGGGAGGGGACATGATCACCATGTCCCCTCCCGACAATCACTGGCGCCTGGCTCCGAACGCGCCGGTGATCTGGTTGCGCAGGAATATCCCGCCAACCTCCTCATGGTTGGGGCCGTAGAACTGGCCGGCGAGACCCGATGCCGTGAACGAGCCGCCGTTCAGCGAGATGTTGCTCCACCGCATGTCGCCAAGACGGCCATTGGTGTCCAGGTTGGTGACGTTGGTGAAGGCCAGATTCAATCTCGCGATACTGAAATCGGCGATGTCGAGCGTTGCGTCGCCGGCGATGAGATCGCCTCGCGTGCCGTCCGGGCTGCCTTGTTCCCCGCCGATGTCAATGCCGGCCATGACGCCGGACCATGTGGCGCTTCCGGCTACCGGGTTCGATCCCGTTGCATCGCCCAGCGAATAGACGTGTGTGAATGTCGATTCAGTTCGATCGAGAGGATTGCCGCCGTCGATGGTGCTGGACGTTACGAGAAAGAAGCTGTGATCGAGCCAGCCTCCATAGCCGAGGCCACTGAAGGTCGTGTCGCCCACGACGGACGAGCGCTCGCCCCGTGCCATGGAAACTCCGCGGCGGCTTGTCAGCATTCGGTACTCCAGTTCATCCGCATCGTTCAGATCGGAGAGAGACAGGCCGACGGGGGCGTTTTGGGTTCTGGCGCTCCAGAAGAACGGAACTTGTGCGCTGGTGTCCGTGACCATATCGGCGGCGTCGATCAAGCCCTGAAGTGTGGACTGGATGCTGCTGGCATCGTCGGGTTCATGCATCCGTTCATCCGCGACCGGCTCGTCCGTCGGCTCTGGCTCGGGGGTTCCGTCGTCCTCGTCCGGTTCAACGGGCAAGGGTGCCTCTTCCGCCCCAAACGCTGCGGTAAGCTCCGAGCGTTGGAGTGTGCCGGCGGCGACTTCTGCCTTGGCTCCATAGAATGCTCCGACCACGTCCGGGATGCCGTCCCGGTCGTTGGAGTCGAAGTAGTAACCGTTCACGTATAGGTCGTAACTCCACCCGCGTTGGTTCCACATGGTCCCGTCCCAGCGCCTGATCGTGTGGAATTTCGCCCACCCATCGTAGTTGTCGAAGTTCACGCCCAGCTCCGCAACCCCATGCACGTTTCGCGCGAATGCGGCGGTCTTGCCGACCAGTGTTCCTGTCCACGACGCTCTACCGCGCAGCGCCTCGACGTGCGGGAGCGGCATGTATCCGGCATCAACCCACGGAATGAGCACCGCACCGAAGTCAAGGTCATGGACGCCGAACTGCACACCGTCCGCGGTGCCTATCACGGTCTTGATGCCCCCTGACCAGTACTCCCACCCGTTCATGTCGTAGAGCACCGCCATGTCCACCAGCGGCACGTTGTCGAAGACGACCGTCGAGTGATGCTGGTACGACAACACGGAGGTATGGGTATGGTGGGGGTGACCCATGAGGCCGAGCGCATGCATGATTTCGTGAACCATTGTCTGGACCGCGTACTCGGGGTTGGCCATTACGTCTTCGTGCACGAACGCAAACCCCTTTCTGCCGTCTGTCCAGCCGAGACCTGCAGCCCCTTTCCCATCTACATATCGCCAGATCTCTGCGTGAATCTCGCCTGATCCGACGCGCCGCGTGTGGCTGTATGTGACTTCCGTGCCGAGGGCCGTCCCGGTGAACGTCTCGTTCGTGTACTTCACTGCCAGCCGCTTGCTTGCAGGCAGTGACCGGTTCACGATTGCGACCGCTCGTCGGATGACGTCCTCTTCGTCATACGTGCCCTTCCCCTTATCCGGATTCGGAATGGCCACATAGTTCGGTGCCTGGCTCCAACGCACGAACCACCCACGGCCATATACAGAGCATCCCGATTGGTTCTGCTCTATGCAGTCGAGGACCATGGCTTCCTTGTAGTCCCGGCGCCCAAGGTAAGAAATGTCTCTGCGCATCGTGCTGGGGTATGCGTACTCCTGCGCCTGCGGCGCAATGCCGACCGCTGGCACATGGTCCGCCACTGGACCCCCACCGCCGCAGGCGGCAAGAAACAGCAGCCCCGAGGCGGATGCCAACGATGCCAAGCTCATTCTTACTGTCATATGACTGTCTCCCGGCGCGCGGGCCCGACAGGGGTACCGCGCTGTTGCAACGTCATCCAGGATAAGGGTGAAGTCCCGTCTGTTCGCCAGACCGGGAAGCTAACCCGCGCCGATTCAAACGGCTGTTCTATTCAACGGGCGGACCGACTCAGCGGGCCTGGATAACAATGGGGATCATATAGTTGAGTAACACTTCAGCCGTTGGGGACCGCTTCCAGCTCGCTAAGGTCCCACCACCGGTGTCGACGCTCGCCGTCCTCGCACCACTCGCACAAGACCTGCACGGGGGGCTGGTCGATGGCGCAAATCGTCATGCAGGGTCCACCGGCCTTGAGCCGCACGCATAAGCCCTCGTTCGGCATTGAGTCCATTCCTCAGTCCGCCGGCTCGATCACGCCGACCTGAACGTCGCTGACGGCCGCCTTGAGCAGCTGCTCGGGCGTCGTGTCGATCCTCACGTCTTCTTCCAGCTCGGTCTTGGATGGCTGATAGGACGAGGGCCGCAGCTTCACGACTGGCCGGTCCTTACGTGCCTTGGGCATGTGACGATCTCCTTTGCCTATAGCCACTTGCAGCCGGTTATCTCTGAGCAATGACAGATTTGAGTGCCATCCGGGCTACGCGCGCCATCGCTGTACTCTCTGCCATCATGGTAGCAGACTTCACATTGGGCGTTTGAGGCGTCAATTGGCAGGGCTGCTCCAACGACAGATGCGGTGATGGCCGCGGCCATCACCAAGGCCCTTGTGTATCTCATCGTCACTGCCTTCTTTGCCTGACGGTAACTCACAACAATAACAACAACCACGCTTTTGTGCTGCTCTCCACCCCGCGAACATGCAGGTGCCCGCTCTGTCGGGCCTCCCGCTGAATAGAACAGACCTCGAAGCGGTCCGGCTGATCCGCGGACCCGGCGAACAGGCGGGGACTCACTTCACCTGTGTGTTCGCACGGCCCGGCACCCTCGCCGGGACGGACACCTTGACCGACGAGAGGAGATCATGCGTGTTCCAGCAATCATTGCAGCCACCATCGTTGTTTTGCTCACCGCGTCGGCTCCGGCCAGTAACAGTGCGTGCGATCATGCCACCACGGACCGCCAGACCAGCGGACTCAAGTCCCCCCAGTCGCGCCTATCTTGACGGCGAGATAGGCCTGGCTGGCGGCTGCGCCCTGGACGAAGACATCGACACGTTCGTGTATGCGTTCGGCTCGCAGAACATCACTATGTTCGGCGCCGGCCTGCGCAACCTGGCGACCAACCTCGAGAGCGACGATCTATACGCTCTCGGCCGCAGCATCGAGCGGTGGGGCGAATGCCTCGATGTCGGACAACCGACATCGGTGAACTTTGAGAGTTCACGGCACTTTCACCGTCAACGACATCATCCTCGCCGGCGAGGCAGCGCGCCAATTCGAGGACGAGGGCGTCGATCCTTACACCGCCCATGTGGCCGCTCATGCGATCGCGTCAGCGATGGTCGTCTCCATTGCCCTGGGCCTTGCCGAGAACATGGAACGGCTGACCCGTAACCGCAGGATCATACTGCTGAAGAGCACGGCCCTTTACATGCTCCAGGGCGGCACGGTCGAGGGCCTGACCGAAACCATGCGGGGTGTCGTCCGCGAAGTGATGGCGCATGTGATCGACGCCGACAATCCGGACACCGCAACGTCTGGCGGCAGTCCCCCGGGAGACCCGCCCGAGACCATCGTGTACCCGCTCGACGACGAGAACATCATGGTCGTCGAGCCGACCTACGGAAACATCACCATCATCGAGATATCCCCGCCATGACGTAGGGTACCCACCAACAACAGGAGAGAGACAATGAGTAGATTTCTACAGGACATCCGCCTCGCAAGGATGGAGGCGAACCTGCCCAAGAGGTTCCGGGCGCGTGACGTCATGAACGCATGTCACGAATGGTCACCGTCGACCTGCAGCACCTTCATGAGCAAGCACTGCGTCGGAAACCTCGGTGGATACAGGGCCTACTTCCGTCGGCACAGCGAAGCATCTTTACAGTCTTCTGGATGATCCAGAGGACTGAACCCAAGCCTCGGCCGTTTGTCGCGGTAGGGACGCTGGTTGCCCAGCGCCCCCCGCGCAGATCCGGACGTGCGCGTTAACGCATCCGGCTCCTACCTCGGGTGTTTGACGGCAAACCGCGCGTCCGGCCAAGGGTGCCGGATCCGTGGCTTGGGCCAGTAACGATCCACGAGCGCCGTCAACCGTTGCCAGTTGAACCGGCCCCGTTGCGATCGCCGACGCAGCACCTTCATCCATGTCCTTTGCAGAGCACGGACGAACTGCTCCAGGTGGGGAGAGCTGGTCGGAACGGCGTAGTAGTTCAACCATCCGTTGACGACCCGTCCCAGCCATCTGGCGACCTCGTAAAGGTCGTGGTGCATGCGTCTCCGCAGGACCTCCTTGATCCGCTTCAGAGTACGCCTCACCCGCTTTGCAGCGGGCTTGCGTCCGAGCCCGAACCGTCCGCCTCTGGTCTTTCGGCTGTAGTGCGTGAAGCCCAGAAAGTCGAACGTCTCCGGGCGACCCAGCCCCCTCGCTCGGCGGTTCGCATCCGCGTGCCTGCCAAACTCGATAAGCCGGGTCTTCGCCGGATGCAGGGCCAGATCGAACTGGCCGAGCCGCTCCGAGAGCGCCTTCAGGAAGCGTACCGCGTCCCGCTTGTGCTCGAACCCGACGACCACATCATCGGCATAACGCACGATGATGGCTTCGCCATCGGCCCTTTCAGGCCGCCACTTGCGGTGGAACCAGAGGTCGAGAACATAGTGCAGGTAGACGTTCGCCAGCGTGGGATATGGGAACCTTAAGATTCTGGGAACCTGACCCCCTGCGGGTACTGATATTCAAGGACCTGGGCACGGATCAGGTTCCCATAAGAATGTGTTTATCTCCTGCCAGTTTGAACCCTGGACAGGAGAATCAGCATGTCTTCCATGATCACAAAGGTGGCGGCGCCCGAAGAGTGTGGCGAACCGGACTCGGGCATCGTTGCGACCTACAAGGCGCGTTTGCAGGCCTTGGGATACTCCCCGAGTCTGATGGGCAAGTGCATCCGAACGATCCTGCACCTCATCACATGGTTGTCAGCGAACGAAGGAGGGATCGAGACGCTCGACATTCGCGTCCTGCACCGGTTCCTGGACCACGACTGTGTCTGTCCCGGTCCGCACGGTTACCGCAAGAACCTCGGGCGCGCCGGATGGCATCTGCACCGGTTCCTGGGCTTCCTTCAGGAGACGGGACGCGTACGGATGCCTGCGGAGATCGAGAGCGGCGCCCACGTGGTGGAGGCGTTCCTTCAGACGCTCATAGCACAGGGATACGTGCCCGAGTCGATCGCCGCATACCGGACACGCTGTCGGCACTTCATCGTCTGGCTCTATCTCCGCGATGTCGCACTCGCCGAGGTCGATGACGAGGTCTTCGCCCGGTTCCTTGCGCACGACTGCGCTTGTGCGCATCCACACTTCTTCATCAGAAACGGCAGATTCGCGGGCCGTCACAACAGCCGATCAAAGATCGGTCTGTTCATCAAGTATCTGATTGACACGGGCATCGCCCCTCCGCGGCGGGCACCAGTGTGCGAAGAGCCAGGACAACACCTGGCGCGCTTCCTGATCTGGCTGCGCCGCTATCGCGGTATCGGGGAGCGGACCATACAGAGCTACCACAAGGCCATGCGGGTGCTTCTTCCCCATCTTGGCGATGATCCCGATCGCTACAGCGCGACGCTGATCAGGAATGCGGTGCGGCACCGCCTTGAGACGGAATCGCGTGATCTTGTCCGACGCGAGACGTCAGCGCTTCGGTCGTATCTGCGCTTCCTCCTTCTGGAGGGCCTTTGCCGGCCCGGGCTTGTCGCTGTAGTGCCGACGGTTCCCCACCAGAGGTTCTCGACATTGCCCCGCCACCTGCCGCGGGACGATATCGAATGCATCATCGCATCCTGCGACCGGGCGACTCCTGCGGGACTGCGGGACCACGCCATCCTGCTGTTCCTCGCCCGGCTCGCCCTGCGTGCCGGCGATGTCGCCAACCTTCGGCTGAGCGATATCGACTGGGACAATGCGCGCATCCGGGTCAGCGGCAAATCGCGGCGTGCCGCCGTCTTGCCGCTGCCGCAGGATGTCGGCGACGCGGTCAAGGACTACATCCTCCATGCCCGGCCTGTGGCGGATGCCGGCAATGTCTTCCTGCGCATGATGCCGCCGCTCCACCAACCCCTGGCCAGCGGTGGTGTGTCGGCGGTCGCGAAAGCTGCGATCAAGCGGTCCGGCGTCAAGGCAGAGGGACTGCCGGCGGGGCATGTCTTCCGGCATTCAGCGGCAACGAACCTGCTGCGCGACGGGACGCCGCTTGAAGTCATCAGCACCCTGCTGCGCCATCAATCCACGCAGACAACGGCAATCTATGCACGGGTCGATGTCCGCATGCTCCGGGAAGTCGCCCAGCCCTGGCCGATGGCCGGAGAAGAACCATGACCCTGGCGGAGCATGTAGAGCACTACGTGGCATTCCGCAGGGCCCTGGGTCATGTGTATGTGCAACAGGCTCGGTACCTGCAGGACTACGCGATCTATGCCGAGGCCTGTGGCGACAGCTTCGTGCGCAGCAGCACGGTCCTCGAATGGGCATCGACAGCGTCATCTCCCCGGCAGGCGCAAGCCAGACTGCGTTATGTGTGCGATCTTGCCAGCGTCCTGCACGCCGACGACGCTCGTCACGAGGTGCCGGACCGCGACGTCCTGGGCAAGACAAGGTCACGGCGGCCATCTCCCCATCTGCTGTCTCTGACCGAGATCCGGCGGATCATGGATGCGGCGCTGGAGTTGCCGCCAACCGGTTCGATCACACCCCTGACGTTCCATTACCTCCTGGGACTGATGGCCGCGACCGGATTGCGGAGTTCGGAAGCGGTCGGCCTGCTTGTGACGGACCTGACAGCAGATGGTCTGCTGATCAGAAAGGCGAAGCTCGGCAAGCGTCGCCTCGTCCCGCTGGAGGACAGCGTCCACCGGGCCATGGATGCGTATCTCCGGGAGAGGATGCGCCGCGGCGGGCCCGACGACCACCTGTTCGTGCTGTCGACGGGCCGGCCCATGCACCCGGTCTATCTCACGACCGTCTTCATCAAGCTGGCACGGCGGCTCGGGCTCCGAGCCGGACCAGGCGAGCCGGGCCCGCGCCTTCATGATCTTCGACACTCCTTCGCGGTTCGCGCGCTCGAGAACATGCTCGCGACCGAGCGGCGGGATGTGGGCCGCCACATGCTGGCGCTGTCGACCTATCTCGGCCATGCCACCACCGCCAACACGTACTGGTACCTCGAAGCGACGCCGGTGTTGTTGCGACAGATGTCGCAGGCCACCGAGAGGCTGCATGAGGAAGGCAAGAATGATGGCTGAACTCGCTCCTCCCCTGGCGATGTTCCTGCGGGACCATCTTCCACGCGACAAAGGCACGAGCCGGCATACCGTTGAAAGCTATGCTCTTTGCTTCAAGCTGCTGGTCGTCTTCGCGGCGGACAAACACGGTATCCGGCCCAGCACGCTCGAGATCGGTCATCTCGACATAGCGACCCTTCTCGAGTTCCTCGAACATCTCGAACGGGATCGCGGAAACGGGGCGCGTACACGAAATGTCCGCCTCGCCGCCATCAAGACCTTCTTCCGCTTCCTCGAGTTCCGGTACCCGGCATATCTCGACCTCGCCGCGCAGGTGCGTCAGATCCCGGCAAAGAAGGGTGACGTGCCCCTCATCGGCTCTCTCGACCGGGCCGAAACGCGGGCCCTGCTCGACGCGCCGGATCCAGACACGGTGGCCGGAATACGGGACCGCGCGATGCTGTGCCTCACCTACAACGCCGGCTTGCGGGTCTCGGAACTGGTCGGGCTTGCGCTCGACGATCTGAAGATGCCGGCCCTCGACGAGGTGCACGTCATCGGCAAGGGCCGGCGCGAACGCATCCTGCCCCTGTGGAAGGAAACCCGCAGGCTCCTGCGGGACTGGCTGGCCCTCCGGCCGGAAAGTGCCGACCGGCATCTCTTCCTCAATGCCATGGGCACCGGCATGACCCGGCGCGGCTTCGCCAAACGGCTTTCCCTGCATGCGCAAACCGCGGCGCACAGCGTGCCGTCGATCGCCGGCAAGACCGTATCTCCCCACCTGTTGCGCCACGCTTGCGCGCTTCACACTCTCGAGGCGACCGGTGACGTCAGGAAGGTCTCACTCTGGCTCGGGCACTCAAGCGTTCAGACCACCGAGATGTATCTGCAGGCGGATCCGACCGACAAACTCGATACGCTCCACAGGTGGCGCCCTCCCAGCCTCAAAAAAGGCAAGTTCAAGGGGGTGCATGACGAGTTGCTCGCGATGCTCGCAGGGACCTGAACACTCCATTCTTATGGGAACCTGATCCGTGCCCAGGTCCTTGAATATCAGTACCCGCAGGGGGTCAGGTTCCCAGAATCTTAACCCATCTTTAACGAGCGCCGACGAGATTTCGCCTTTTTTCGGGCCATTCGTGCGTCTGTCGTGATGCAACTATCTGATTTGATGGGATAGACGTTTCGATGGGGCGTGAAGTAGTGCCATAATGTTTGTTTTGTGACTTCCATGCCCTCGAAAGGCCTGGTAGTCTCCCGCCATGTTCATCCGGCGCACCAGGACCAGAACCACCGAGGCCGGCAAGGCTTACTTCTCCTACCGCCTGGTGCACTCCCGGCGTGACGGCAGCAAGGTCCGCCAGAAGACCCTGCTCAACCTGGGAAGCGACTTTGCCGTGGACCGGAAGCACTGGCCTGAGTTGTGCGACCGGATCTCACAGCTTCTGTCGCGCCAGGCCACGATGCTGCCGCTGGCATGTCCCGAGGTGGTGGAACGCGAGGCGCAGCGCATCGCGGCGCAGCTTGTCGGCCGCTCTGCGGATGGTGCGGGGCCCCCGGGCGGCGAGATGCACAGCGTGGATGTGGACTCCCTGGAGATGGTGCGGCCGCGCTCGGCGGGTGTCGAACATGCCGGGCTGTGGGCCATGGAGCAGCTCGGACTTGGCGAGTTCCTGCAACGGCTGGGCTTCAACGGTCCGCTGCGCGCCGCGGCCATGGCTTCGATCATCGGCCGCATGGCGGCGCCGGGATCGGAGCGCGCCACCTGGCGCTGGCTGTGCGAGCGCAGCGCCCTTGGCGAGTTGCTGGACACGGACTTCGAGACCATGAGCATGATGCGGCTCTACCGTGCCTCGGATGCCCTGATGTCCCATCGCCGGGCGATCGAGGACCACCTGTTCGAGACGGTGAGCGACCTGTTCGGTCTTCAGCGCACGGTCACCCTGATCGACCTGACCAACACGTTCCTCGAGGGCGCGGCGGCGCAGCAACCCAAGGCGCGGCGCGGTCACTCGAAGGAGAAGCGCAGCGACTGCCCTCTCCTGACCCTGGGGCTGGTGCTCGACGGCAGCGGCTTCGTGCGCCGATGCGAGGTCTTTGCCGGCAATGTCGACGAGGACACCACGCTGGAAGGGATGCTGTCGCCCCTCGAGGCGCCACAGCAGGCCCTGGTGGTCATGGATGCCGGCGTCGCCACCGCCGACAACGTCGCCTGGCTGCGCCGCGGGGGCTACCG
>MPMV01000067.1 GCA_002238685.1 bacterium EF100-94H03 bin56 | reverse complement strand
TTTCATCCGTGAACTTGTCTCGGAGATTCCCGACGATGTGGACTGGATCCTCAGGGTGGACGGTCACACCGACTCGAAGCCGATCCAGACGATCCGGTTCCCGAGCAACTGGGAACTGTCGACGGCCGGCGCCCCCTCCGTCGTGCCCGAACCCCGCCTGATGGCCGCCGGTCTCGGCGAATCCCAGCCCCTTGCCGACGGTGAGGATGCCGACACCATGCAGCGCAACCGCCGGATCGAGTTCAAGTTGACTGAACGCTGACCCGATACACCAGCCTTGTTCAGACGCAAGACATTGAATGTACGGGCGTTCGATACGATCGAGAATGCTGCCACTGGGAGGGTTACGGGCAAACTGAGGTGGTCCTGGGCTCTCCGCCGGGGTTGCTTGAGCCGTGTGATGATCTGGAAGGGTTCGGGTCTGAGACAATTGCCGGACAATGGTCGCGAGATCGTCAACGAGAGTGGAGAGACGGTGTATCAGATCGCCGTCTGGGGCCGACTTGGCTCTCGCCCTAGTCTGGGCGCTCCAAGACCCCTTCGCCGGTGTGGCTATGGACGGGCGCAGGGCATCCTTGAACTGTGAAGCCATGTAGAGCGGTCGACGGCCATGTTCCCGAACCGGTGCATTCTGGCGTCGCTTGGGCCGGCAAACACACCACACCTAACCGTTGCTGGTTTGTGCGCTTCAGCCGTCCTGCCGGACGAACTCCTTCACGAGACGGGCGACGTCATCGGGTGCTTCGGTGAGGATCGCATGCTTGAGACCGGGAAGGATGTGGAGCGATGAGTGCGGGATGGTCGCGTGCATGTAGCGGGCCATGCGGGCATTCGAGCCGAGATCATGTTCTCCTGTCACGATCAGCGTCTGCGCCGTGATGTTGCGCAAGCGTTCGGCAAAGTCGGTCTCGGTGAGGACGCGGTAGGAGGCGGCATAGGCCGCCGGATCATTGCGCCGGTTGGCCTCGGCCTGACGGGCAATGACGTCGGGGTGGCGCCGAAGGAAGTCGTCGGTGAACCAGCGGCTGACGGAAGCCTCGAAATGGGCGCCCGGGATACCGTCGGCGACCATTGCGAGGCGCTGTTCAACCCGGCAGCGCTCCTCGTCCGTGCGCCCGGCAATACCGGAGAGAAGAACAAGCCGGTCCAGGCGCCGGGGGTGGGCCAGTGCAATGCCCTGGGCGATGAGAGCCCCCAGGGAATGGCCTGCGAGGTGGCATGACCCAATCGCGAAGTGATCCATCACGGCAACGACATCGCCGACGAAATCGTCGATGTGGTAGGGGCCGGGCGGCTTGCCGGAGGCGCCATGGCCCCTGAGGTCCAGGCGGATGGTGCGGAACCCGCCGCCCAGGCAAGACACCACCTCATCCCAGGCTTCCAGGGATGCACCGACACCATGGACGAGCACGAGATCGGTCCCCTCTCCCTCCTCGCGCACACGCAGAGGGACACCGCGATTATCGATCGTGTGCTGCATCAAAGAGCCGATTCGGAAACGTTGCTTTCGATGAGTGCGGTCAGCCCATCGATGCCGTCGCGCCGAATCACACCGGCGAACTCGTCACGCAGTGTCTTCACCATGGACAGGCCCTCGATGGCGAAATCCGTGAGCCGCCACTGACCGCCGTTGTCGTTGCTGACTCGGAAGTCGACAATGGTACGGGCGCCATCCGGTGAACCGATGGTGGTGCGCACGACGATATCGCTTTCATTCAGGGCACGGGACCGTTCCACCTTCAGCTTGTAGCCGGAAAAGGTCGCCAGCCGCCTTTCATAGGTGACGATGATGTAGTTGTGGAAGGCGTCCGTGTAGGCGCGCAACTCGGCGTCCGTCGCCACTTCGAGATAGCGGCCGAGCGCCCGGTTGGCCATGCCGTCATGATCGACGGTTGATGCGATCCACCGGGCGAAGGAGTCCCGTCGCTCGGAGCCGGGTGGGCGGTTCATGATGTCCAGAAGGCGTTCCGCCCTTTGTGCCACGAAGTCGGTTGCCTCCTCCAGGGAACCGGCGTTGACCGGTGTCCAGAGAAGAGCCGCCAGAACAAGCGCCGGCGCGATGCGTTGCCAGACGTGCCGTCCCATGGTCACTCCTCGAAGGTATCGTCGAATCCGAAGGGGTCTTCCACCCCGTTGGCAATCTCGCGCGCCCGGTTCTGGCGATAGAGACTGCGCGCGGTGGCGTAAAAGTCGATCGAGCCCTGCCTTGCCACCTCGATGCGGTCGTGTTCGCGTGCCGTGCTGTCGATGGTGGCGGCGCCGGTCCGCACATAGCTCCACGCCGGAGTCAGCAACCATGTGAGGGGATCGGTCATAATGTCAACTCCCAGGCCTACGGTGTCCCTGGCGGACGATGGTCCGACAAGCGGCAGGACGAGATAGGGACCTTCCTCCATCCCCCAGACGGCAAGTGTCTGTCCGAAATCCTCCCTGCGGGGTTTCCGGCCCGAGTTGGCGGGGATGTCGAACAGTCCTGCGATGCCGGCGGTCGAGTTGATGAAGAAGGACGAGGTTGCCTCGGCCATGTTGTCGAAATCACCCTGCAGGCCGCTGTTGAGGATGGTGACCGGCATCTGCAGGTTGTCGAGCACATTGCTGACTCCATCGCGCACCGGTCCGGGAACATGGTCCCTGTAGGCGAGGGCGACCGGGCTCAGCGCATGGTCAAGAAGGGTAACGTCAAAATCGAACACGGTTCGGTTGGTGGGCTCGAGCGGATCGTTGGTCTCGATGAAGATTTCGTGCTCCACAGGGTCATCCGGAACTTCGGCACAGGCAACGACAAGCAGGACGACAGTGGCAACGGCCGGCATCCTCATCACGCGCGACATCGACATGCAACCATCCCGCTCACCACCGATGCCGGGCAACTCCGGAATCGTTCCCGCACCATAAGTCAGCGCCGCATGACGCAACAACCGCAATCTCGGATTCCGCGAAGCGGTCAGTACTCCGCCTTTCCGGTAGCCGGGCCAATTGACAGCATCACTGCGGGAACAGATAGTCTGGGGAAGGATTTTTCCCCACATCATTTTCTGGATACGGCAGAGTGTCATGACCGAACCTCTCATGCAGACCTATGCGCGTTTCGATCTCGAGTTCGTGCGGGGGTCGGGTTCCTGGCTCCACACGAAGGACGGCGAACGCTACCTCGACTTTGGCAGTGGTATCGCTGTCGCGAGCCTGGGACATGCCCATCCCAGGCTGGTCGACGCCATCACGCAGCAGGCCGGTGAACTGTGGCACACATCCAATCTTTACAGGATTCCCAATCAGGAACGGCTGGCCCGGCGCCTCGTCGACGCGACTTTTGCATCGAGCGTGTTCTTTGCAAACTCGGGCGCCGAAGCCATCGAGTGCGCGCTGAAGATGGCACGGCGATACCAGTACACCAGGGGTCATCCGGAGCGATATCGCACCATCACCTTCAGCGGCGCTTTCCACGGGCGCACGCTGACAGCCATTGCGGCGGGAGGTGCCGACAAGCATCTGGAGGGATTCGGTCCTCCGGCCGACGGGTTCGACCAGGTTCCACTCCACGATTCGAACGCCCTGCGCGATGCCATCGGACCCGAGACGGCAGCCATTCTGCTTGAACCGGTCCAGGGTGAAGGCGGCATCGCGCCGGTCAGCCACACGTTTCTCGAGATGATTCGCCGTGCCGCTGACGAGTTCGGCCTGCTGGTGATCTACGATGAGGTGCAGTGCGGCATGGGCCGCACAGGCCGACTGTTCGCCCATGAATGGAGCGGCATCACGCCCGACATCATGGCGGTGGCAAAGGCGCTGGGTGGCGGATTTCCCATCGGCGCCTGCCTGGCGACCGGCGAAGCGGGTGAGGCACTGGTCCCGGGAAGCCATGGATCCACCTTCGGCGGCAATCCGCTCGCCACGGCGGTTGGCAATGCCGTGCTCGACGTCATGCTGGAAGAGGGTTTCTTCGAATCGGTCCGTGAGCGGGCCGACCGGCTCCGGCGTGGTGTGGAGGAGATCATTGCGCGCCACCCCGCAGTCCTCGATCACGTGCGCGGGCTGGGCTTCATGCTGGGCATCAGGTGTCATGTGCCGGCAGTCGACGTCGTTGCCGCCATGAACCGTCGTCATGTGCTGACAGTGCCGGCGGGAGACAACATGGTCCGCTTCCTGCCGCCACTCGTGGTGACCGACGAGGACGTTGACGTGGCCCTCGAGGCGCTTGACGGGACGGCGGGCGAGCTTGCGTCATGAAACCGGTGCGCCATTTCCTCGACATTTCGGAACTGGGGGAACCTCATCTGCGCGCCATGCTCGACAGTGCCCATGACCTCAAGCGTGGTTGGCGTGAGAACGACCGGCCGCGGCCACTTCTCGATATGGTTCTTGCCACCATCTTCGAAAAGCCGTCCACCCGTACGCGGGTGTCGTTCGATGTTGCGATGCGTCAGCTCGGAGGTCATGTCATCAACCTGGCGCCGGGCGACATGCAGCTTGGCCGCGGCGAGTCGGTCGCCGACACGGCGCGGGTGCTCTCCCGCTACGTCGATGCCATCATGATTCGCACGACGGATCACACCAAGATGCTCGATCTGGCACGCCACGCGACGGTGCCCGTGATCAACGGCCTGACCGACCGCACCCATCCCGCGCAGCTGATGGCCGATGTCATGACTGTTGAAGAGCACCTCGGGCCGATCTCCGAGAGGACCGTCGCCTGGGCCGGTGACGGCAACAACATGGCCTGTTCGTGGATTCATGCGGCAGCCCGTTTCGGATTCGAGTTGCGTATCGCCTGCCCGCCCCACTACCGGCCTCCAGGAGAGGTTGTCGACTGGGCGCTGGCGCACCATGCGCGTGTGTACATCGTCGACACCGTCGACGAGGCCGTCCGGGATGCGGACTGCGTGGTGACCGACACCTGGGTATCCATGAGCGATGAACGCGCCCGGACCGGGGACATTGACACGACGGCACTCGAGGCGTTTCGTATTGATGCCAGGGCCATGGCGCTTGCCCGCGACAATGCCATTTTCATGCATTGCATGCCCATGTACCGGGACAGGGAGGTGTCCGTGGACGTGGCCGACGGGCCCCAGTCGGTGGTGTTCGACGAGGCCGAGAACAGGTTGCATGCCCAGAAGGCGATCCTGGGATGGTGCATGGCCTGAACATCGCTGGCAGGGATGACGCGATCCAGCCCTTCAACCTGGGTCGGCTCCATCTAGGGGGACGTCTGGTGCGCCTCGGTCCTGCGCTCGACAGGATTCTCTCCCAGCATGACTACCCGGAAGCGATTTCCAGGGTGCTGGGAGAACTGATTACGATTACCGTGGTCCTGGGCGCCGGTCTCAAGTTCGAAGGACGGATGACCGCCGAAACCCGGGGCGACGGGCCGGTCCACCTGCTTGTCGCTGACTACACCAGTGATGGAGACGTGCGAGCCTATGCAGGATTCGACCGGCAACGCCTTGGATCCGGTGTTTCTCCTCTTTCCGGTCTGGTTGGCAAGGGTGTCCTCGTGATGACGGTCGATCAGGGTTCGAAGAGTGACATCTACCAGAGTGTCGTTGAACTCGGCGGATCGGACCTCGCCGACTGCATGCGAGGCTTCTTCCGGCAGTCGGACCAGATCGACACGGCTCTGGAGGTTGCTGTGCAACGCCATGCAGGGTGCTGGCGCAGCGGCGCCATTGCCCTGCAGCGCATTGCCGAACTCGGGCCCGGAGACGAGCCGGTCACGATGGCCGAACGGCAGGACGCATGGAACACCACGATGGTCCTGTTGAGCTCGGTCACCGGTGGAGAACTGACCGATCCGTTCCTGACGTCCCGGGATCTGCTATACCGTCTCTTTCACGATATCGGCGTGAGGGTCCATGAACCGAGGGATGTTCGTTTTGCTTGCAGCTGCTCGCACACGAGGGCGCTGACGATGTTGCGCCGCCTTCCGGCCGAGAGTATCGACGAGTACGTGGTGGACGGTGAAATCGAGGTGGTATGCAAGTTCTGCAACCGGCGCCAGACCTTCACTCCCGGAGACGTGACGCAGCCGCCGGCCTCGACTTTGAACAGATGATGATGTCCTGCCGCAGAGCCTTCCTTGTGCTGTCCGCGGGCGCTCTCCTTGCCGGCTGTGCACGTGGACCGGCCATCCGCGCAATGCCGTCGATCAGCTTTGCCTCGCCTGCAACACTGCCCCTGGATGTGGCAGCCATCACCTTCGTGAACGCGGCGGCCGATGGCGCCATCGCTGCACCGGCACGGGACGTGAGATTTGATCTTTCCGAATGGCCTGGCAACGTGGTCAGGCGCTGGTCGCGGGAACGTCTCCGGGCGGCCGGAGACCGGGGGGAGGCGCGTGTCATCCTCCTGGAAAGCCGGTTTGTTGCCGTCCCTCTCGATACGGCCGGGACGTTGGAGGGCTTCTTCACCGACGAGCAGTCGGTCGCCTACGAAGGGTCGCTGACGGTCAGGATCGAGATTGTCGATCACCCTTCGGGCGACGGCTTCGCAGAGGCCCGCAGCTATCGCAGGCAGACAGTTCCTGAAAGCCTGTCAATCCTGGAACGCGAGGAGACGCTCCATGCCCTGTTCCAGGACGTTGTCACGGCCCTTGACGAACGGCTTGAGGCGGAGATGGCGGACCACCTGTGGAGCTGGATCATGAGACCCTGATCCGCCCCTCGACGACGACACCGTCTCATCGGGTGGCATGTGCTTTCAGATCGGTGGGAGCCTTTGGGTGAAGCCGGTGGCCTGCTCGAAGGCGAAGGCCACTTGCAGTGCGAGACGATCGCGGCCGGGAGGGGCAATCACCTGCAACCCCCGGGGGATGCCAGAATCGGAAAAGCCGCAGGGGACAGTGGTCGTTGGCAAACCCACCAGGGGAGACACGTAGAGCAGAGTCCAGTCGACCAGGTCACCGGCCACTTCATCATCGAAGCCGATGGCGTCACAGAGATCGTCAGGCCAAAGCAGGACGTCGTGGTCCTGGAAGGCACGGACAAGGTCGGCCCAGACCCGGTGGCGGCAGGCCTCTGCTTCAAGAATGTCCCTGCCGGTCATGGTCTCGGCTGTTCCTGCGCGCCGCATCAGGACCGGATCAACACCCGGACCGCTGACAGCACCGACATCGCGCGCCAGACGCTGTTCGGAAAGGCGCTGGCTCATGTCGGAAACGCCACCGATATCGATATCGCACCGTGTCAGTCGAACTCCGAGACCGCTGAAGACATCGAGTGCCGTCATGAAGGTGCCGCGGATCGAAGGGTCGATATCGAGCGATCCGTGATCGCAGCTCCAGCCGATGCGCAGACCGGAAAGATCGATGGCCAGATCCACCGGTCCCGCCGGAAAGGGCGGTGCCACGACCACCGGAGAGCGCGGGTCCGGACCGGCCAGAGCGGAAAGGAAGAGAGTCGCATCCGCCACCGTTCTGGCCATGGGGCCCGGTGAGTTCATGTTGTGCCAGTAGAGAGGATTGGGCACATCCGGCACCATCCAGGAAGTCGGGCGATGGCCGACGACATTGCACCATGCGGCCGGATTGCGCAGGGACCCTCCGATGTCGGAGCCGTCGGCCAGCGATACCATGCCGGCTGACAGTGCCGCGGCGCTGCCACCACTGGACGCTCCGGGGCACAGCCGGGTGTCCCAGGGGTTGCGTGTCGCTCCGAACACCGGGTTGTCGCAGGTGTTGCGCGCCATCGTGAATTCGGGTGTGTTGAGTTTGCCGAGGATAATGGCGCCGGCGCGCCGTTCGCGCTCGACAACGAGGTGATCATGATCCGGCACATGGCGGGCGAAGGCCCGCGATCCCCAGGTGGTGCGGATTCCCCGCGTCGCGAAGCAGTCCTTCACACCGACCGTGAGGCCGTGGAGGACCCCTTCGGCGTTACCTCTTGCCCGTTCGTCGTCCTTTCTCCTCGCCTCGTCCCGGGCCTGTTCGGCGTCCAGCGTGACGAAAGCGTTGATACCGGGATTGCTCCTTGTGATGCGGGCGATCTGGGCATCAACGAGTTCGAGCGAGGACAGCGCGCCCGAGTCGAGCAGCCGCTTGTGTTCGAGGGCCGGCAGATGGCAGAGATCGGTCATGCGAGGTGTCTCATGAGCCGGCGCAGGAAGGCGTGACAGGCTTCAACCTGTTCCATTGCGATGAACTCGTTCGGCTGATGCGCCTGGGCGATGTCTCCGGGACCGCACACCACGGCGGCATAGCTGTTTTCCTGGAAGATGCCGGCTTCGGTGCCGAATGAAGCCTGTGAGGTGCTGTTGGCGCCGGTCAGCTGGAGGGCGAGTTCGGTTGCCGCAGAAGCGCTGTCCGGTCTGAGTGGCGGTACCCTGGCGCCACTTGTCGTGGTGATGTCGCAGTCCGCATGGCGCGCCCTCATGTTCTCTCGCAATTGATCGAG
The DNA here is from genome assembly GCA_002238685.1 of bacterium EF100-94H03 bin56. Classification (GTDB taxonomy): domain Bacteria; phylum Pseudomonadota; class Alphaproteobacteria; order SP197; family SP197; genus SP197. The sequence goes on along the minus strand of MPMV01000067.1, from coordinate 7,252 downwards.
ACACGAATGGGCCCGGCTTTCGATCTCTGCTGGATCGTCCGTCGGCATGGTGCGGAAGTGCCAGTCGACATCACAGTCCCGGGCGATGATGTTGCTGGCGGTGCCACCATTGAGGATGCCCACCTGAATGGTGGTATAGGGCGGCACGAACCCGAGATCGGGACGGGCCCGGGTCTGGTATTCCTCGAACAGGTCATCGAGAAAGGCGACGAATCGACCGGCAGCATGGGTGGCACTCACTCCGATGTGGGTGGCGCTGGAGTGGGCCGGCACCCCCCTGAAATGCGTGTGGAACACCGCGATTCCCTTGTGGGCATCCACCACCTCCATCAGTGTCGGCTCGCCGATGATGACGGCCGAGGGGCGAAGGTCACGGCGTTTCAGTTCGCCGATGAGTCCGTGGACACCGAGGCAACCGACCTCCTCGTCATAGGAAAAGGCAAAGTGAACAGGGCGATTCAGTCCGCAGGCGATAAACTCCGGCACACACGCCAGGGCGACGGCGATGAAGCTCTTCATGTCACTGGTGCCGCGGCCAAAGAGCTTGCCGCCCTCATCGTGGACCTCGAAGGGATCGGTGTCCCATGGCTGGCCATCCACCGGCACCACGTCCGTGTGACCGGAAAGCACCACGCCTCCCTCCCTGTCCGGTCCCAGGGTCGCGAACAGGTTCGCCTTGCGGTGTTCGTCGTCGTGAACGAGGGTGCTCGCGATACCGTGCGATTCCAGGTAGTCGGCGATCCAGTGGATCATCTCCAGGTTCGAGCGGTGGCTCGTGGTGTCGAAGGCAATCAGGCGGCGGATCATGTCGACCGGTGTCATGGTCACTCTCTCCAGAAATCAGGTGTCACGAGGACGAGGAGGGTCAGAAACTCGAGTCTGCCCAGGAGCATGCCGATGCACAGAAGAATTTTCGCAGTATCGGGAAGCTCTGAATAGTTGCCGTGTGGTCCGATCACGGGGCCGAGGCCCGGTCCGATGTTGGAGAGCGCGGCCGCCGCACCAGAAGCACTGGTCACGAAATCGAGATCGTGTGCCGCCAGGCCGGCAGTCAACAGGAAGAAGCCGGCGACAAAGATGATCAGGAAGGTCGCTACGGACTGCGCCACACCATCACTGATGCGCATGTCGTTGTAGTGGGCGATGAACACCCCGTGTGGCTGGATGAGCCGCCGGAGCTGGATGTAGAGCAGGGCAGCGAGAACATGTACGCGGAACATCTTGATGCCACCGGCAGTCGAGCCGGTACATCCCCCCAGGAACAGGAGAATGAAGAAGATGGCGACGGCAAAGCCGCCCCAGGCGCCAAAGTCCTCCGTCGTGTATCCAGTGCTCGTGGCGATGGCCACGACGTTGAATGACACCTCCCGCAGCACACTCCAGGAGAACATCATGTCGCCGGTCTGGACGGAGCGATAGATGGTGAGCAGGGCGATGATGACGACGATGATGCTCACGAAGAGTCGGAGTTGGACATCGCGCCACAGTGGGACAAAGTGGCCACGCGTCATCTGCATGTAGATGACGAAGGGAAGGGCGCCCAGGATCATGAACACCATGGCGACAAGTTCGATCGCCTGATTGTCGAAGTGACCGATGGAGCCGTCATGGGTGGAGAAACCGGCGGTGGACACCGTGGTCATGGCATGGGCCAGGGCATCGAACGTCGACATGCCGGCGCTCCAGTAGGCAAGGAAGCACAGCACCGAGAACACCGCATAGATGGTTGTGATGACGGCGGCGATGCGCACGGTGCGCGGCAGCATTTTTTCCTGATCCGACGATTCCGTGCTGAACAGCTGCATGCCGGCAATGCGCAGCATGGGCAGCACGGCAACGGCCGTGACGATGATACCGATGCCGCCCAGCCATTGGAGCAGGGCCCGCCAAAGCAGAATGCCGGTCTGCCTGGACTGCAGGTCGGTCACGACGCTCGCGCCGGTCGTGGTCAGTCCCGCCGTCGCCTCGAACAGGGCATCGGCGTAATCGAGACCGAGATCGGCAAAGGCAAAGGGCAGCGCGGCAAAGGCACACAGCACGATCCATGAGACGGCCGTCAGGAGAAAGGCCTGGCGCACACTCAGTCCTGAGGTGCTTGTGAGGTTGGTGAGAAAGAGCGCCATGCCGATAAACAGCGTCAGCGACCCGGCGCCGAGAAACACCAACCAGTCATCATGTCCTTCGACAAGATCCGCCGTCATCGGCAGAAACATGGCCACGGCAAGCATGGAAAGTAGGATGCCGGCAATCTGGAGAATGGGCCTGATATCGATCACGGATGTGTTCCGCTCTTCGAGGGTCCGGCGTGTTCTATGTCGACATCCCCGGTACGGGATTGCCGATATAGGCCAGAAACTCGCGGCGCGTCGCCGACTTGATGCGGAAGTCGCCAAGCATGCGGCTGGTTACCATGGTGACGCCGGGCTTGTGGACGCCACGCGTGGTCATGCAGTGGTGGGTGGCCTCGATGACGACGCCCACGCCCCTTGGCTCCAGGATGTCGTTGATGGTATCTGCGATCTGTGCCGTCAGGCGTTCCTGGATCTGCAGCCGTCGTGAATAGATCTCCACCATGCGGGCCAGTTTGGATATGCCGACGACACGCGAGCGGGGCAGGTAGGCGATATGGCACTGGCCGATGACAGGGGCGAGGTGGTGTTCGCAGTGGGATTCGAAGCGGACATTCCTGAGGGCGACCATCTCGTCGTAGCCCTCCGTCTCGTCGAAGGTTCTCGCGAGGAAACCGGCCGGATCCATGCCGTAGCCGGTAAACCACTCGCGATAGGCGTTCACCACGCGTGACGGAGTGTCCAACAGTCCCTTTCGTTCCGGGTCGTCGCCAGCCCAGCGGATCAGTGTCCTGACCGCCTCCTCGGCATCCTCGCGGGAGGGACCGTCCTTGCAGGATTCGCTCACGTCTCGACTCCCCCGACCGTTGGCAGGCCGGCCCCTCATATCCCCTGGTGAATGAGGGTTCAATTGATGCGCCGGGCCTGCCAGGGGCTATCCAGGGAAAATGCAGGGACCACGGCATCGAACATCTCACCTGATTCGGCCTGCATCTGGTAGGTCCCGGCCATGATGCCGGATGGTGTCGAAAGCGGTGTCCCGGACGTGTATTCGAAGGACTCTCCAGGGAGGAGGACAGGTTGTTCCCCGACGACACCTGGCCCCTGGACCTCCTGGAGCCGGCCCCGTCCATCAGTAATCTTCCAGTGACGGGTCAGAAGCTGCACGGTTTCCTCACCTTCATTGGCAATTCTGACCTGGTAGGCCCACACGAAGTGATTGCTGTCCGGCTCGGACTGGCTCTCGAGGTAGACCGGATTGACCGAGATGCGTACACCACGGGTCACTTCTTCATACATGGTCCATCTCTCCGGACAGGCATCAGTGACAACGGTGCAGCGGTCGGCATGTCGGGTCAACCCATCCGGTGTGCCGGTTGCGGCGTCCCGAGAGTCCAGCATAGAGTAGCCCGAGGCGGGTGTGACAGACCAATAGTCAAAATCATACCTGTATGACACTCCCAACCAATAACGCGTATCTCTCTATTCGCATGTAACTACGCCACAATAATGCCTATGTCAAGTAACGGCAGCGACATATGGCCTATACTAGATCTATATCACAAATAACACAGTTGCATTTGGGGAAGTAATCGATACCATTTTGAGTATGGGCCAGATACCGAGGTATCTCGCCACATTATGATAATCACCAACAATGGGGACCAATGACTTACATAGGGGTTTCCAATGCCATATGAACTGCACTTCCACCTCTTCACGCCTTCCGGGGCCGCCATACATCGTCCCGGCCACCGGCGACGGAGTGGATGATGGACGCGAAGGAACCGAAGCGCAAGGCGCGCACCATCATGGTCTCCGACAGCGACTGGGCACGGTTCGGCGAGCGAGCCCGGGCCCTCGACATGCCCATCTCTCGCTTCGTCGTGCAGCAGATCCTCGGCGCCACTACGACCCCACAGCCGTTGACCACAGGGAGACCACAACCGGAGTGTCTTCCGGTCGACCTGCAGTGGCGCCTCGCGCACCATCTCCTGGTGCTCGCCCGCATCGAGCAGTACCGCTTCGAGCGCGGCGGCTCCGGCGAGGCCTGGCAGGCGATCGAGGAAGAGGCTCAAGCCTTGCTGGAGGCCGAGGCGCTGCTCGACGGAAAGGGGGAACACCGGTGAGGCGCCACCAGCAGTTCAGCGTCAGCTGCCGCCCGAGCGACTGGGCGGAGATCGGCCGGCGGGCGAAGGAGGCGAAGATGACGATCTCGCGCTTCGTCGTCGCCTGCGTCCTGGAGGAGGAGGACGACATGCGCCTGACGCTCTCGGAAGCCGAGCAACGCGATCTCCTCAACCGGGTGAACCGGACCCTGCTGGTCCTCGAGGACCTGCTTGCGCCGCTGCCGGGGAGCGACGTCACGGCCATGGAGGCGCTGTCGTTCCTCTACCTTGCGGCACGGGACTTCCAGGCGCAGCGGGATGCCGGGAGACCGGGACCATGACGGGCCGGCGCGTCGAGGAAAGGGTCACCATGCACTCGATCTCGTGCAGCCGTCTCGAGCGGGAGCGCATTCGTGCGTGTGCGGAGCGCGAGGGCGTGTCGATGTCGAAGCTGATCGTGGAGAGGGCGCTCAGCCGCAACCCGCCGTCGAAGGTGAGGAACCCGCCACGCCTCGTCCTCGGCCCGCAGGAACAGCCGACCCTGCTGGAGACCGTCAAGGCCATCGGGGAGACCGTCCGGGACCTGGAGGGGAGCGATGACGCACCGGGCTTCGCCGGGACCCTTCGCGTGCTCTTCGAGATCAGGCTCGACGCGATGACCCGCACCGGGCGTCACAAGACCATGGTCCGCCTGCTCGAACAGGTGCTCCAGGACAGCCGCGCCGCCAAGCTCGAGGAAGAGGTCTACGAGCGCACCCGATCTTAAGTCCGCCAGCTGATCCCGCGGTCGCGGCGCCTGCGCTCGGCCTGCCGGGCCTCGTGGGCTGCGACGACATCCCTCATGGCCTGCCTTTCGGTTTCGGTGACGCCGGCGCTTTCCAGGTTCTCCCGGAGCCACGACACCACGTCCCGGGTCTCGGGCAGATCGAGAGGATTCTCTGCGCGAGCTTGCGCCTCGGTCGTCAGGCGCTGCCAGGCGACGCGCTGTTCCAGGAAGGCCGCGCGGGCGTCGGCCATGTCCGCGGCTTGCGCGAGCCAGGCCGTGACCGTCCGGCGGGCCGCTCCGCTCAAGGCCGGATTCTTCACCAACCGGCCTGCGGTGTTCACGAGATCCTCGTGGTCGGGATGATCGAGCACATGGCGCCCTCGTGATACGGCGGCGTCGGCATGGCCCCGGCAGGCCGCCTGCCAGTCGCCATGGGCTCCGTGCGTGTCGAGGCGCCTGCGGCCCAGGCGTACCGCTTCTTCGAGACGGCGGCGGCCGGGAGCGGCGAGATCGGGATCCCGGGCCACCTCGTCGGCGTGGGCGATCACGTGACCGAGCTCTCCACGGGCGAGGTGCACCTCCCAGCCCTCCAGTTGGCGATGGACGGCCTCAGCCCTCTGCCGTGCCCGGTTGGCGGCCTCGCGGGCCTGCTCACGCCGTCTCTCCCTTTCATTCTCGTCCTCGACCACGTCCGGCCGGACCGGCGCGGTATCGTCCTCCCGCCGCCCGGGCGTCACCGGCTTATCCGGCATGGCATCCTCGACGGCAGGAACCTCGACAGCCGGCGCCGCGGTTTGCGCAGCCGACGGGGACGCGACCTCGACCAGGCGGTCATGGCGCGCGATGGCGAGATCGAGACGGGACTTCAATGTCGAGGGAAGCGCGGGATCGGCGACGAGCCGACGGGCATCGCCGATCATGACCTCGGCCCCGACCGTATCGGAGGGCTTGTGCTCCTCCCACGCGGCAAGCCACGTCTCGGTCTGTCGGCGGGCTTCGCTGCGTGCCTCGAAGGCGTCGACGACGCCCGAAAGCCGGTCCCGGTGAGACTCCGGCAGGGCCGGGTCCTCAAGGATCCGCCGCGCGCGGGCGATGGCCCCGGCGGCCGACCCGTGATCGTGAACCGGCAGGCCCGCCGCGTCGGCGCGTTTCATGAGGTCCTGCCAGCGCGCCTCCCAGGCCTCGGCATGATCCCGGGTCGCCTGCCGGGCAAAGACGCGGTCGTCGCCGGCCAGGAGGGCGTCGGCACGGGCGACGAGGCCGGCGAGTTCCGGCGCCTCGGCCATGCCCAGCAACTCCCGCGCCGCGCTCAAGCCCGACTCCACCTCGAAGCGCCAGGCCGCGTAGTCGCCCGGATCGACATCCGCGCCTGCCCGGAGCGCGCCCTGACGTCCAAGAGCCTCGGCAAGGCGCGTCTCGCTTGCCCTGATCGCGCGGGCCTTTTCGCGCGCCCACTCGTCGCTGGCCCAGGCCGCCACGGTCTTGTCGGGCGAGTCCGTCATGGCGGCGAGCGCCTTCAGCTGCGCCAGGGCCTCGGGTTCGTCAGGAGAGAGCTCGGGGTTCCGCGCACGCTTCCAGCGGCCGATCTCGACCGGTTCGACGCCGAGATCGGCGACGCTCTCCTTATGAGGGACGCGCCGGGCGATCGCTGAAGCATCGAGGCTCTCGCCCACCGCCTCCAGGGCGGTGAGGACCTCGCCCGTGTTCTCTTCGAGAGTCTGGCTGAGTTGCTCGCGGTTGTCGGTGAGGATGATCGCCTCGTCCCGCGCCCGGCTGATCTCGACGTAGAAGGTCTGCTGGTTGGCAAGATGCCCGTGGCCCGAATCGAGGACCGCGATCACCTTGTCGCGGGTCAGACCCTGGGCCGCGTGGACCGTGGTGGCATAGGCATGGGCGATGTGGCGCAGCCGGGGATCGTCGAAGTCCAGTTTGAGGCGCCGGTCGTCGTCGGTGACGAGGACGAGGGACTTTCTCCCCATCGTCTCGATCGTCGCGGTGGCGCCGTTGACGAGGCCGCTCGGGTTGTGGTTGCGGGTCCAGCGGATGCGGTCGCCGGCCGCAAGATCGATGGCGTCGCTCTCGAAGACGTCGTAGCGAAAACGGACATCGCTGTCCGGCTTCACGTGACGGGCCTTGCTGTCGTGGTGATCGAGAACGAGGCGCTCGCCGTCGATCGCCTGTATGGGACAGATGTCTCCCGACTTCACCCGGTAGTGGTAGAGGTCGTTGTGGAAGACGACGACGTCGCCCTCGCGGTAGTTGCGGATCTCGCGCTTCTGGGCCCGGGTCATGGAGAGGTTGACGAGGAC
>MPMV01000066.1 GCA_002238685.1 bacterium EF100-94H03 bin56 | reverse complement strand
CACCTCAAGCGCATGCCATGCGCCGTCCGTGAAAGCACTGGCAGGCAATGTCATGGCCTCGCCGATCGGCGCCATCACCCTGTCTCGTTCCGAGCGGGTCATCAGTTCAAGAAGTCTCTTGTCCATCGCATGCTAAGCCCTGTGGACTTGACCGTGGATCCGGCGCACTCGACTGCCCAGCCTGTCGTCCGTCCGCGTCTGGCGTCGGAATCCTCCGATCCGTGAGTATTCCAAGTACGGTCGGCGGCCGCCTCATTGTCAAGCAACACACCAGGGGTGGGGCAGGTCCCGACGAAAACCACGCCGCAGGCACCGACGCTTCGGCGACAGAAGGAGCACAGCCTCCTGCCGGCGGCTGCCGTAGATGTTGCAGGCTTCGTTTGATACTCCCGAGATCGTTCCTTGCCCGGCCAACGATCAGGCAGCATGACGGCGCTGTCGTCACGGGTCCTGTGGCGCTCTCAGGTAGTGTTAACAGCCCCTTTCACCGTCGTGCCACAATCTGGCATGGCGTCCTGTCCGGACATGCGATCGGATTGCGCCGCGCACATCATGCAACCACGGATTCTTGCAAATGACACATGGAATCAACTCTATCTTCCTGCGAAGTGCACCAATCTGTGGCAGTTCAATCATGGCGACGGCGACTTGGCCGCCCATTTGCGCCCCATTCTGCTAACTTGACCACAATCATTTCGATTAGGGTGTCGCCGGAGTCTATGCTCCGACCTTTGTTGAGCGAACTGGGGCGTGGGCGATCGATAGGCAAAGACTGTTCCCCTTACCCACGGGGATGAACCGAAAGTAGTGACGCAACACCCGCGTCGCTGTCACTGTTCCCCGTCACCTCGGGGATGAGCCACGGCGACACCCGGCGACAAGATCGCCTCTATCCTGTTCCCCGTACCCTCGGGGATGAACCGTTGTCGGCACGCCAGGCGGGGCATGTGGTAGCCTGTTCCCCGTACCTGCGGGGATAAACCGCGGCCATGGGTGTCCGGCATCGGCTGCCAAACTGTTCCCGTGTCAATGTCAGTTCCGAATGAATTTTTCTCACTCTTGCCGATCGAAAATCTCTCACTGTGGCCGGGTACAGCTGTGGAGAACTGGCCCGCCGCAGCGACCGCCAAGGTTATGGCGGCGGCCGACCTATCCCCAACGGCAGTGATCGCGCTTCCGGTTCAGGGTTGGGTCAACGCAAGACCAACATGCTCCGGAGGAGTGCCACGATGACCACCAACGACATGATGACCCTGCACGCGCTGTTGGGGGAGATCTCTGACGCCGATCTTCTTCGCGAGACGATCAGCTTCACGGCCGAACATCCGATGGCGCTGGGACATGGAGGAATGACCGCCGCCGCGCACGGCGAATGAACGCCGGAGCGGATCAACCGGCGTAACGGTTATCGCGACCGCATCTGGGAGGCCCGCGCGGGCTCGGTCGAGAAGAAGATTCCGACTCTTGGAAAGGACAATTGCTTCCCGGCCTCATGGCCCCGGAGTTCCGCCTTGGACCCAGACAGGGATCGAGGATGACGTCGCCGATCCGGCTGACCTCTCCGAGACCAGCCAGAGTCAGGAGCGGAGGTTGGAGAACATCGCCCTCCAAGTCGGTCTGAACGCGTGCCGAACAGCCCAGACGGCGGACATGTTCGGCAATCACGCCGCCATGCACGGAGAATCGCAAGTAGGCGCGCATGGATTGCGCCACGACATCCAGTCGTCGCCGCTCGCTCCCTCCCTCCATCGTCTCGTGGCCCTGATTGAAGAGCATCGAAATGGCGTTGGTGTGATAGGGCTCGATCTCTTCGCCCGCGCCGCCGTGGGAGTTAGTGGACCCGGTCGGGGCGCGGGAGAGCCCAACGGAATCGGCCGCAAGAAAACAGCAGGCCACCCTGACGTTATCAGAGTGCCTGGCGGGATCGGAGGTGGTCGGAGAGACGTCCCACATTCGCCTCGGCTTGCCAAACCTGTCGGACCGGAGATGGGGCGGACTCCCGGTTTCACGAGAGCCGATGAATATCAACTCTCCAACTCGACCGCGCGCAACTTCCTGGTCGCATCCGTCACCCGCTTGTCATCCCATACGTCGTCGGTCAGCACGAACTTGTAGCTGTTCGTGTGCCGTACGACCACACACGGGATCAAGGCCGCACGCAACACTCTGTATTCGGCGTCCAACAGAACCGCTACCAGCGTATCGAACCCGTCGAAATCCAGAATCGCCGAGAGCTGCCGGGATTCGTTGCGCCGATGGAGACGCCGTCCCTTGATCTGATAGCGCACGCCATCACGGTCGCTTGCGGAACATCCCTTTTCCGAATTCGGCGCCTTCTGCCAATCGTAGGCGCGGCAAAACAAGAACTCGGCGAGGTTCGCTGTGGGATTGTTTTGGGACTTACATCGATGGCTGGTGCGCCAGCGTGCCGGACACCCGTGCCGTATAATACTTGACCTTCAGGATCTCGTGATGCGGTTGCAGCACCCTGGTGAACAGGACGGGCAAGTCAAGCCACCGCCAAGGCGTTCCCTTGAGGGCCCCGTAGTAGAGATTGAACCCATCTCACTAGTGTCCCAACGTTGTTGGTTGGGGGTTGTGTAAGGGGTTGTTGATAAGTGGATAAACGCCACCTTTGCGAGTCGTCGACTTGAACCCCACCTGACGCCAGGAACACCATCAGGCCATTCAGACCCGCCAGGGGGATGGCCATGTACACCGGGAAGCTCGTGTTCGCTCAGGTCATGGATCATCTGCCATGGCACAGATTCAACGAATTTGTCGAGCAGTACGGTGGGAACCGGAAAGTCAAATCATTCACCTGCGGTGATCAGTACCGGTGCATGGCATTCGCCCAGTTGACCTACCGGTCAAGCCTGCGCGATATCGAGACCTGTCTGCGCGCCCAGTCCAACAAGCTCTACCACATGGGCATCCGGGGCGGCGTGGCACGGAACACGCTGGCCAACGCCAACCATGTCAGGGACTGGCGGCTCCAGGCCGCATTCACACAGCACCTGATGCACATGGCAAGGACCCTCTATGCCGATGACCGCCACGGGATTGATCTCGACAACACAGTCTATGCGCTTGATTCCTCCACCATCGACCTGTGCCTGGCCCTGTTCCCATGGGCCCGCTTCCGCAAGACCAGGGCCGCTGTCAAGCTGCACACGCTCCTCGACCTGCGGAGCAACATCCCCGCCTTCATCCACATCACGGATGGAAAGCTCCATGATGTCAATGTCCTGGACATCATGGCGCCGGAGCCGGGCACCTTCTACATCATGGACCGTGCGTATCTCGACTTTGCCCGCCTCTACACGTTGCACCTGAACGGCGCTCACTTCGTGCTGCGGTCCAAGAAGAACACCAAACTCCGGCGGCTGTCCTCACGGACGGTCGACCGGTCCACCGGCGTCATCTGTGACCAAGTTGTCAGGCCCGATGGCGTCGCCACATCGAAGGACTATCCCGACACGCTGCGGCGCATCAGGTTCGTCGACAGGGAACGAGGCAAGACACAGGTGTTTCTCACCAACGACGTCATCCTTGATCCCCTGACCATCGCACAGCTCTACCGGTCACGCTGGCAGGTGGAATTATTCTTCAAATGGATCAAGCAACACTTGCGAACAAAAACATTCTTCGGCACCTCCGAAAATGCCGTCAAGAACCAGATCTGGATCGCCATCTCCGTCTACGTCCTGCTGGCAATCATCCGCAAGCGCCTCGGGCTCGACATGAGCCTCCACACAATCCTGCAGATCCTGAGCCTGACCCCGTTCGAAAAAATGCCCCTGAAACAGCTACTTGAGCTGGAACCAGCCGCAACTGTCGACCTGCATCAGAATAACTTCCTGACTCTATTGGATTAACGTTGGGACACTAGTGGCGGGAACCATCATGCTTGCTGATTGTTTGGCGACCGGCCCGCCTATCCCTCCGGGCCGAGTTGGGGACAACCTCCAGAACAGGACGGCGAAAGACCTGCCGGTCCGGCACCACCACTACCATCTCCTGATACTCGACGGCTTAGCCTATGCCCAGCAGGAACAGGCCGAGGCCAGCGTCTTCTCCGAGTTCATCTCACACCCATGCGCCAACGCGCCCTGAAATCTCCTGATTCGGCCCGCTGTTCCGGGGAATCGGGAGAAACACACCGCACATTGTGCAAGAATCCCCCGAAACCTCGATTCTCCCCGGTCAGGCAGCCCGAGATCGATCAGTCGAGCGGGCTTTCCGACCCCGTCACGCCGCCCTGCGAAACACGATCTGCACCACGTCCGTGGTTCCCGCCGCGAAGCCGGCGGCGCTTGCCGCAAGGTAGAAGTTCCACATCCGATGGAAGCGGACGTCGAACCCCAGCGCCGCGATCCGGTCCCATCGCGCGTTGAACCGGTGGCGCCAGGTGCGCAGCGTACGTGAATAGCTCTCGGCAAAGGTTTCTGTCCCGAGAGTTTCAAGACCGGCGTTCTTGGAACTGCGGTGCAGCGCAGCGGGGCACGGCAGCATCCCGCCGGGGAAGATGTGCTTCTGGATAAAGTCCGTGCCGGTCCGATAACGCGGGAACAGCCGGTCGGCTAGCGTGATCGCCTGGAGCGTTGCAATGCCGCCCGGCCGGAGCCGGTCGTGGAGCGCCGAGAAGTAGGCCGGCCAGTAACTTTCACCGACCGCCTCGATCATCTCGATCGAGGCAATTCCGTCATACGTTCCGCGTTCGTCGCGATAATCGCGCAGACATATCTCCGCCCGCTCAGCCAGCCCCGCCTCGTAGAGACGTTGGCGGGCGTAGTCGTGCTGTTCCCGGGAGATGGTCAGGCCGGTGACCCGGAGGCCGCGTTCCCTGACGGCATATTCGACGAACCCGCCCCAGCCGCAGCCGATTTCGAGGATCCGGGCGCCGGGCGCCGCAGCCAGCCGATCGCAGATCGCGGCGTACTTGTGGCGCTGCGCTTCGCCGAGGCTTTCCTGCCCGTTCCGGAAGAGCGCTGACGAGTAGGTCATTGTCTCGTCGAGCCAGAGGCCGTAGAAGGCGTTGCCGAGATCGTAGTGGCGGGCGGTGGTGTGCCGCCGGCCCCTTCGGCCGGTGGCGGTTTCGCAACGGTGGCGGGGGGGGCCGTAGAAGGCGTTGCCGAGATCGTAGTGGCGGGCGATGTTGCGCCGCGATCCCTTGCGGCTGTTGGCGTTCAGGCAATGGTGCAGGCGCGCCCAGAGGCGGTACAGCCCGACGCCGGGAAGGCGCCGCGCCATGTTCTCGTTGTTCAGCAGGATGACGTCGAGCAAGACCTGGAGGTCGGGAGTCGTCCACCAGCCCTCCATGAACATCTCGCCAAATCCGACATCGCCCTCGAAAAGCAGGCGCCGAAAGAATTTCGGATTCCGGATGACAAGGCTGCCCTGCGGCCCCGGTTTGCCGCCCACGGCCCGGAAACGTTGGCCGTCGGGCAGTTCGACCTCGATCGCTCCGCGTTCGATGCGGTCAAGAATCGACAGGAGCAGCCGCTGCCGCCGCGATCTGGCGCCCGCCGCTTCGCGGTGAATGCCGCGCTGGCCAGCCGTGGCGGTCATGACGTCTTGTCCGGCTTGCCGCCGACAAGCGCCAGCAGAGCGAAATAGAGGGGCCCGGGAAGGGCCGCGAGGAACTTGAACATCGCCACCATGACGAAGGGAAAGGCGATTTCGAATCGCTTTCGCTCCATGCCGCGCACGATCCGGTCTGCAGCCGCTTTCGTGGTCATGATCAACGGCATCCCGAAGCTGTTCTTGTCCGTCAGCCGGGTTGCCACGAAACCGGGATTGCAGACCTGGATCCCGACGCCGGATCCGCGCAGGTCGGAGCGCAGATTCTCGGCAAGGTGAATCAGCGCCGCCTTGGTAGCGCCGTAGCCCCACGCCCCGGGCAGCCCGCGATAGCCGGCGAGCGAGCCGATCAGGAGGATGCGGCCAGACCGGCGTCGGCAGAATGCCGGAACGCAGGCTGCGAGCACACGCAGAGCGCCCGTGAGGTTGACGTCGACGACCGTCTCGAGGGTGCCGAGGTCGGGCCGGCGAGCCGACATTGGCTCGTAGGCGCCGGCGCAGTAGATGACGCCGTCGACGGGACCGGCGCTGTCGAACGCCTGCATGGTGCCGGCGCTGTCGGTGACGTCGAACGGCACTGCGGCATGGCCGCCGTGGGCTGTCTGCACGGGCGCCATCTCGTCGACCAGCCTGTCGAGCGCCGTGCCGTCGCGCGCCGATGCGGCGATGGCGGCGCCCTCGCGCGCGAGGCGCAGGGCGAGCTCGCGGCCGATGCCGGCGCTGGCGCCGACCAGCCAGAAGCGTCTGCCGGCAAGGCGGCTCACGGCGAGGCTCCCCGCGCGGCATCGGAGCCCCTGCGGAAGGACGCCATCAACTCGCCGACCTTCAGCCCGAATTTCGACATGCGCGCCCGGTTGATGAGCGTGCCGTCGTCCATGAGGTAGAACCAGTCCTCCATCCCGACGACGATCTCGCGCCGCGCCGTCGACACCCGCAGCCTGTAGCGCATTGCCGCCGCGTTGCCGCTTTGCGCGCCGGCCGCCGTGCCTTCCACGTCATGCGCGGTCGCGGTGAAGGTGCCGTCGGCAGCGAACGTCAGGTTCCAGCGCCTGTCGCCGGTCTCGCCGTTGTCGTAGCGGAAACTCTCGTCAAGCGTGCCACTCTTGGCGGACCAGCGGCCGACCATGTCAGCGGTGAATCGCCGTTCCACCCGGCCCGAAAGCCCGAAGAACACGCCGGCGGCGGTCAACGGGCCGTTCAGGTAATCCCGAAGGTCAAGAACTGGCGTTCCGGCGGCGTAGTCGTCGACGCTTTGCGAGCCGAGACCGAACAACAGCCCCGAGCCTGGAAAATGTCTTGTCTTCAAACTTCGTCTCCCGTGTCGCTTACGAATATCCAGAGCACGGCAACGGCGACGAGCTTCAGACCGCAGGGCACAAGCGCATAGGCTGTTGCCAAGGCCTGTCGGCCGTTGTCGTCGAGCGCCCCCGGCTCGTACCCTGCGAGGGCGAGAACGGGCAGCGTGGAGCCCGCGGCGACGGCAAGCGCGGTCTTTTGCAGGAACGTCCACAACGAAAACACCCGCGCGCCCCCACCCTGAATCCTGGCTGCAAGCATCGCTGGCGTCAGTGTCATGTCGGCGCCGAGCGCCGCGCCAGAGGCAGCGGCGATGGCATAGAAGGCTGCGATGTCTCCGGCCCCCAACATGTAGGCCCAGATGAAGGTCGGAACCGACAGCACCATGCCCGTCGCGAGTGCCGCCTTGCGCCCGATCCTGCCGGCTAGCCGCGCCCAGGCCGGTGCCGCCGCCGCCGCAGCGGCGAAGAACGTGAGCAGCATCGGTCCGGCATGCCCCTCGGCGTCGAGGATGTCGGCGACGAAGAAGAGAAAGAGGGTCGATGTCACCGCTGTCGGCAGCGCGTTGGTAAAGCCCAGGGCGAGGATCGGCGCCACGCCCGCAACGCGCACCGCTTCGACGAAGCCGGCGGCAGGTGTCTTGCCCGAAGCCTGCCAGCGGCCGCCCATCCGCCCGAGGGCGAACAGGGCGAAGAGAGCGAATAGCGCTGCATAGGCGGGGTAGGAGAGGGTGGCACCAAAGGCTGGGGCCAGCGCCGCGGGCGCGACTGCAGCGAGGCAAATGCCGGAAAGCCCGCCGGCCTCGCGCCAGAGAGCGATCCGGGTGTAGCCTCCGGCGGCTGCCTCCGCCTGGGCCAGGCCGTGATCGTAGAGCGCGATCTGAAGCGCGCTGAAGCCGGTGAAGGCGGCAAGCAGCCCGACGACCAGGCGGGGCAGCGGCTCGCCCCAGCCCGGCGGCGCGAAAATCAGAGCCAGTCCCGTTGCGAGAAGGAGGCCCGAACCCAGCGCCCATGCTTCGCGGCGGCGTGGCCACCGATCGGCCAGTCGGCCGATGATGGGGTCCTGCATGCTGTCGACCGCACGCGCCGCCAACAGGACGATTCCGAGTGCGGCGAGGCTGATGCCCATCTCCTCCGCGTAATAGCGCGGCGCGTGGATGTAGAGGGGCAGGCCGGCGAAGGCGAGCAGAGCCGCGATCGTGGCCGGCGGAAACAGCTGACGCCCAGCGAGCCGGCTGCCGGGGCGATCAGTCATCGCAACGGCCTGACAACAGCGCTGCCTGTCGCTCTCGATCGCGGCTCTGGGAGCCCAGCCAGATATCAAGGAAAAGGTCGGCGTCGTGCGTAAGGTGTCCCGTGGTCTTGCCGTTGTAAAAGAATTCGACCCGGTCAGAATCGTGCCTCCAGGCGGTGTAGCGGTCGCCTTCCGCCACGTCGCGGAACGCCCGCCAAAGCTCTGACCGCGCAGCGCCGAAACTCTCCTCCGGCCGGTCCGACATGCGCGCCATCTCGGATATGGAGCTCGAAACCAGCTCGTCATGTCCGAAGGCGCGGCGGTAGATCAGGGATAGCCCGAAGGTCCGGCCGGGCGGCGTGGCGGCGTCTGTCCACAGCTCGGCCCTGTAGAGGTCGAAGAACAGGAGCCGGTATTCGGCGCAGCCGGCAGGACGCTCGGCGGCGACGCGGCCCGACAGTTCCGGGGGCGCGGCGATGACGCTTCCGGCCGCGAGCACCGACGCCAGGAGGGCGACCCGGAGCATCATGTAACGTGGTGGCGCGGCGGCTCGGGCCGCCGCCGATAAGCCACGCCCTTGCGCCAGAGCCGCAGCGCCTGCCAGTGGATCAGCGCCGTCGTCCGCGCGGCGCCAAACGGCCGGCGAAGCAGCGCCCGGACGAGTTCGCGGTCGCTGAAGGGCTGACGAGCGCCGACAATCGCGGTGTCCAGACCGCCACCCGCTCCGTCGTCGTAGGCGATCCACACGGCGACCCGGGTTTCGTCCAGCAGGAACCGGAACCGGTATTCGCCTGCTATGTCGAAGAATGGCGAGACGTGGAACCGCTTGGCTCGCGCGACCTGGCTGCCGGGACCGATGTCGGCGCCGCACTCCCCCGTGCAGAGGTAGCCGTGGCGGTCGCCGAAGGTGTTGTGGACCTCGGCGAGCACGGCCCGGAGGTTGCTGGCGGCGCCCATAAGGAACCAGAAGCTGACCGGATTGAACGTATAGCCCCAGTAGCGCGGATGGGTGAGCAGGAGCACGCGATCAACGCCGTCGACGCCCTCGTCCCGCGCCAGTCGGCGCACTTCCCGGATGCCGCCGCAACCGGCAATTCCGTGATCGGGCGCATGGAGGGTGACGAGATTGGGCCGGCCGAACGAGAACAGTCTGGGTCCCGGTTCCCCCGCAAGCGTCGCCTCGTCGAGAAGCAGGTAGTCGACCCCGTAGTCGAAGCGGTTGGTCACCGGCGTCCGCCGGACATGGCGCACCGTGGCCCGGACGACCGAAGGCCCGATCACGCCCATGGCGGCGGCACTCCAAGGCTCCGGGCGACCCTGATCGCGCTCGCCAGCCCGTCCTCGTGAAAGCCCATACCGGTCCACGCCCCGCAATACCATGTGTTTTCTCGTCCCTGGATCGACGGCAACGCTGCCTGGGCGGCGATCGTGCCGAAATCGTATTGCGGATGTTCAAACTGATGCTCGTCGAGGATGCGGGATTCATCAATCGGCATTGACGGGTTGAGCGTCGCGAACAGTGGCGTGTCGTGCGGGATGCCCTGGAGCGAGTTCATCCAGTAGGTGACCGACGCCCGGTCCTCGTCAGCTTGCGACTTCGCCAGATACACCCAGCTCGACCAGCAGGCCCGGCGCCGCGGCATCAGACGGGTGTCGGTATGGAGCACGATCCTGTTGCGCCGGAACGGGATCCGGCCAAGGACGCGCCGCTCGCCCGCCTTGGCGTCCCTGAGGATCGCCAGCGCCGTGTCAGCGTGGCAGGCGAACACGACGGAGTCGAACTGTTCGGTTTCCTGCCCGGTAGTCTTGACGCGGACCCCGCCCGATCCGCGGGTCACGACCTCGACCTTTGAACGCAGTCGCACCTGTGCAGCCATGTCGGCCGCGATCCGCGAGACGTAGTTGCGCGAACCGCCCTCGACGGTCCACCAGAGATGTTGGCCGGTGAAGGACAGCAGGCCGTGATTGGCGAAGAAACGTGCAAGTACGCCGGCTGGAAAGTTCAGCATCTCGGTCCTCGGCGTCGACCAGATAGCACCGCTCATGGGCAACAGGTAGTAGCGCTCGAACCAGGAACCAAGCTGACGGCGTCGGATCAGCCCCTCCAGGGTCAGGCCAGGGTCGCCGGACGAGTCCGCGAGCGCCGTCCGGTTGAAGACCGCAATGTCGCGCAGCATGCGCCAGAATCCCGGCCTCGCCGCATTCGCCGGCTGAGCCAGCACGGCCCTGATGTTCCGGCAGCCGTATTCGAGCGCTCCGCCGTCGACGGAAACGGCAAAGGACATGTCGCTCTTGCGAACCGCCACGTCGAGCCGCTTGAACAGCAGGCAGAGATTGGGATAGTTGATCTGGTTGAAGACGATGAAGCCGGTATCGACGGGCACTTCCCTGCGGCCGGTCCCAACGACGATGGTGCGCGCATGGCCGCCCAGCCGGTCAGCCGCCTCAAACAGCACGACATCGTGGCTGCGTGACAGCAGCCATGCCGCACCCAGGCCCGAAATCCCCGAGCCTACCACGGCGATCCTTCGCCGGCTCCCGCGGTCCCGCACCGCCGCATCTGTCCACCCATCTTGCATGTCAAAGAAATTACGATCCGGACGCGCGGACGGATCACCGCATGCGCAAGAGAAAAGATGTGATCCGGATCGCCGATGGAACCGTATAACCAGACATGAAGGCTCCCGGGAACGTGATTGGATTTCCGCGTCGCAGTTTCGGTCGGGCTTCGGCCGGGCGGTCGGAGCCCGCTGATGCGACGGACGAGATGTCCGACCGGCTTCTCGCCGTCGCGGAGCACGGCGACCGCGCTGCGTTCGCCGTGCTGTTCCGCCATTTCGGTCCGCGGGTCAGGGCTTATCTGCTGCGTGCCGGCGGCGATGCCGGCAGGGTCGACGACCTGCTTCAGGAGACCTTCGCCGCGGTCTGGCGCAAGGCAGGCCAGTACGACAGCCGGCGAGCCACCGCAGCGGCATGGATCTTTGCCATCGCGCGCAACCGTTCGATCGATGCATTTCGGCGCGAAAGACGGCCTGAATTCGATCGGCAAGACCCTGCCTTCCAACCCGATCCGCAGCCAGACGGGGAAGAGACGCTCGCCACGCGGGAGCGCGCCGAATCCGTCCGGGCGGCCTTGGCCGCACTCAGCGAAGAACAGCGCGAGGTCCTGCGCCTGTCATTCTACGACGGCGAAAGCTATGCGGCGATCGCCATTCGCCTGGGAATTCCGGTCGGCACCGTCAAGTCGCGTGCCCGACTGGCGTTCAGGCGTCTGCGCGCCGTGCTTGGCGGGCGCCGGGAGGAGTTGCGATGACCATCGAACACCATGTCGGTGACGAGCGGCTTCTTGCCTACGGTGCGGGCACGCTGGACGAGGCCACGTCGCTGCTCGTCGCCGCCCATCTCGCGCTGTGCCCGGCCTGCCGGTCCGATCTCGAACTGGCCGAGGCTGTCGGCGGCGCGTTGATGGAGAGCGACCGGCTCGCCCCGCCTGCTGATGAGACCGTGCTCGATGCGTTGGTCCGCTGCATCGCCTGCGAAGACGACGAAGGCTCCGCCGCGGCGGCGGCGGCTCCGCTCGGGCCTTTCGTGCTGCCGCAGCCTTTGCGCGGCTACGCCGGCGGCGACGTGGCGGGGTTGCGGTGGCGTTCGGTCGGCGGAGGCATCCGGCAGGTTCCCCTGAAGACGCATGGCGCGGGTGCGACGGCGCGGCTGCTGTCCATTCCGGCCGGCAAGAGCGTTCCGGAACACGGCCATTCCGGGTTCGAGGCGACGCTGGTGCTGGCCGGTTCGTTCTACGACCGGGGATCGTGGTACCGGCGCGGCGATGTCGGGATCGCCGATTCGGCCGTGGTGCACCGGCCGGTCGCCGGCCCGGAGGAGGATTGCATCTGCCTCGCCGTGACCGACGCACCACTGAAATTCGTGGCCGCTGTTCCCCGCCTGCTGCAGCCGTTTCACGGAATCTGATCAGCAAGGAGACCGCGGCCCCGTCGTGTGCGTGAGCTGGAACGATGCGCAAGCCTACGTGAACTGGCTGCGCCTGAAGATGGGGACGAGCTATCGGCTCCTGACGGAGGCTGAATGGGAGTACGCGGCGCGGGCCGGGGCGTCGTCGCCGCAAGACTGGGATGCCGGCGCACAGTGCCGTCACGCGAACGGGGCCGATCGGACCTTCAGGAGCATCTTCCCCGATCGGGATTGGGGCGTGGAATGCAGTGACGGTTCGGCGCATGCCGCGCCGGTCGGTTCCTATGCGCCAAACGGTTTCGGTCTGCACGACATGCTGGGGAACGTCTGGGAGTGGACGGTCGACTGCTGGTACGCCGACCACACGCACGCGACAGCGGACGGGAGCGCCCGGATTGCCTGCGATTGCTCGCAACGCGCGGTTCGCGGCGGCTCCTGGGGCAACGATCCGCAGTTCCTCCGCTTTGCCGTCCGTCGCGGAAACGAGTCTGCGACGCGTATCGATGTCTACGGTTTCCGCGTCGCCAGGACGGTCGATTGACATCAGTCGCTGCCTGCGCGGATCACGCCGACCGGCGGAGTGTTGCCGCGCGGGACTCGTTCATTCCAAGGGTCGTGGTCAATTGGCTCGGATGTTCGGCTTGCGCCCTCAGTCGCGGTAGCTCAGATTCAACCGGAGCCTCATCGGATCCGATCAGGCATCGACACAACCTCAAATGCACGTCGAGAGTGGCAATCGCACGCCCCTGTTGGTCGCAAGATCATGGAGCGCAGGCAGCGATTTCGACTCAGGATGGCGCGGTCGCAGGACCTCTTCCATGATTCCCGAATGCAATCCCGGAAGCCGCCGCAGCGTCATCTTGGACAGGTCGATCATGATGTCTGCACAGCCTTCTGGCTTCCCACCTGATTGTGCCCACGGATTAGCGTAGGCACGTCCTCACCACCTCGCAGGTTTCCGGATACTCGTCCCGGGAACCAGGTCCGGCAATTGTGCGTCGCGCAGCCCGGCAGTCCGGATGCGCCGGGCAAAATCGGCATGCGCCAGGAGTTGGCGCGACACCCCCCTGTTCCCCGGCGTCACCAGTCCGATCCGCTTGCCATGCTGCTGCTTGACAAGCCGCATCGCCTCAGCGAGGTCACTGTCATTGCTCACCACGACCGCGCAATCGTAGGCATCGAGCCAACTGTCATTGAGCAGGTGCACGGCGAGATTCACGTCCGGACCTTTCTCTTCCGTCCTGATCACCGTCGCAGTGCGCACATTGTCGACCGGCTGCGCGAGCGGTGCTGTCACAGGATGGCCCAGGAAGTGCCCGAAATACACCTCGACATCGGGCCGATACCGCTGATGGGCGCGAAGATAGACGTCCTGACACTGTGGCTTGGACTGGTCCGCCAGCGTGCCGGACACCCGTGCCGTGCAATACTTGACCTTCAGGATCTCGTGATGCGGTTGCAGCACCCTGGTGAACAGGACGGGCAAGTCAAGCCACCGCCAAGGCGTTCCCTTGAGGGCCCCGTAGTAGAGATTGAACCCATCTACATAGACGAAGGTACGCATGGCTGCCCGCCGAAAAGCAAGGGCCTCCGAAGAGGCCCCGCGCCCTACGGTCGAAACCGCAAGGGGTGTCACCGACAAACTGTGTTTGGTCGCGCGATTAGTCAAGCACGTTGGACCGCTTGGACGCCGAGCGCTCGACGCGATCGGCACAGGCCGACATCATCCGTTGAACTGGGCCGCGTTCCGCGGCGGTAGTGTGTCTGATCGGGGTGTTGTTTCCCGGTGGCGTGTCTCTCGGCGATTTCTCGGGAACTCGACTCGCCGGTTGGGACAAGGCGATCCGGTCGCTCGCAATCCTGCGACACCTGCAGCGGAGCAATTCGAAGGGCAAGAACGCCTCCGACATCGCTCTGGTGATCGACGTGATGAACCTCATGTACAAGCGCACCCTCGACGGTGTCGTGCAGGTGAGCTCCGACAGCGACTTCACGCGGCTCGCCCAACGCCTGCGCGAGGAAGGGCTCGACGTGTACGGTTTCCACGAGCGCAAGGCTTTCGAAGCCTTCCGCAATGCCTGCACCCGGTTCATCTATGTCGAGAACCTCCTGGAGGCTGAGCCCGAGGAAAAGAAGGATGGTGCGGCGCCGGCCGGAACCGAGGCGCAGAAGAAGGACTCCCCGAACAAGGCTCGAAAGATCATTCTCCATGCGGGCGCGATCGCCGAACCTGACGCCGACGGCTGGGAGAACCTGGCCAGCGTCGGGCAGCGCATTCAGGGCGCGCATCCGGACTTCGATTCGCGCAGTTGCGGCTGCGCGAACCTGAGCACGCTGGTCGAGAAGTCGGGCGGCTTCGATATCCGCAAGGAACGGGGCGCCGTCCACTTCCGCCGCAAGGTTGCGGCGAGAAAGGGATCGGGCGCCGGCAAGGGCACGGTGGCGTGACGTCGGCAAGATTCGAAGCAGAGGCCTCGATCCTGCGCTGGCTAAGGAATTGGCCGGCGTGTTTGGCGCTATACGATCCTTCCGCGACGTTCCGTTTGCCCCAGGCGTGGAGCTATGTGCAGGCTCATCCGCCCTTTGACATCGCTGGCGAGTGGCCCGACGAGCTTCTCGCGGCGCTTTCCGCGCCGCAAGCCTTCGAGGCTGCCCGCAACGCCCCGGCGCGCCGCGTGCTGCTTGATCTGCGCTCGCCCATGGCGGCGTCACCTATCTCGATGAATACGGGCGCAACAGCGCCGCCCAGGCGGCCATGTTCGCCTTTGTCAGTGCGCGCACAAGGGACGGGCAGGTCACCGGCCTGAATGTCCTGCGCGTCCACGAAGAGTCCTTTGGTGCGTTCCTGTCGGCCTGGACAGAGGGCAGCGCCTCGTTCTCCACGCGCTCAACGAGAGCGCGCCTGTGACCGCCTGATCCCTGCCGATCGCCCCAAGCCCGGCCATGGGCTATGTCTCATAT
The DNA here is from genome assembly GCA_002238685.1 of bacterium EF100-94H03 bin56. Taxonomy (GTDB): domain Bacteria; phylum Pseudomonadota; class Alphaproteobacteria; order SP197; family SP197; genus SP197. The sequence goes on along the minus strand of MPMV01000066.1, from coordinate 749 downwards.
CGTTTCATTTTCGATGAAGCGATACTTCTGTGTTGTAAATTATCGTAAGCAGGTCAATAGCTTAAACGTTTCAGACCGACCGCATTTCGTTGCACCCGCAAGGTTGCCTTTATCGTTTCAAAATTGGTGAAACGATACCTTGAAAAGCCAAAAAACACTATATATTGTAGATACATAATCGTTTCGCAGGATAGGCGGATCGTTTCATGACCCTCTCGGGCCAGGCCATAGTCGACTACATCGCTGGCCATGCTGGCGCCCGCCGGGACGATATCCGGCGTCATGCCGCGCCGGACGCGAGCGACACGACCGTATGGCGCGCGCTCAGGCGCCTGGTCGATGAGGGAAGGCTGGAGGTCTCCGGCAAGGGGCGCGCCACCGGTTACACGCTCGCAGGGCCTGCCGTGATCCGGGCTTACCTGCAAACGCCCTACAACCGGCGCAAGCCTGTCAGCTACAAGCGAGAATTCTTGGACCGCTACGTGCCGGACAAAACCTTCTACCTAACCGAGGCCGAGCGGCAACGCCTGCATGAAGCCGGCACGCCCGCCGGGGCGCCGCTTCCGGCAGGCACCTATGCGCGCCGCATTCTCGAACGGTTGCTGGTCGATCTCTCATGGGCGTCTTCGCGCATGGAAGGGAACACCTACAACCTGCTTGAAACCGAACGCCTGATCCGTTTCGGCCAGGAGGCTTCCGGGAAGGACCGCAAGGAAGCGGTCATGATCCTCAATCACAAGGAAGCCATC